>DASXSC010000001.1:0-8201 GCA_036506215.1 Pyrinomonadaceae bacterium
CGGATTCAAGTTTGAAGTGCAACTCAGCTATCGGACCGGGAGCGACAGCGACGCCGCGTGAAACAGCCCGAATCAGAACCGGAAGCGGTAGCGACCGGCCAAGGACTCAACTTTACCAGTCGAGAATTTCAATCGCCGATCGCGGTCACTCAAGTACTGACAACCACGGTTGACTCCTTGGCCGGTCGCTACCGCTTCCGGTTCTGATTCGGGCTGTTTCACGCGGCGTCGCTGTCGCTCCCGGTCCGATAGCTGAGTTGCACTTCAAACTTGCATTCGCGAATGACAAATGGAAAATCTTCCTTCTCTTCAAACTCAGACGCTTCCCGTAGGCGTATCGCGCGAGCTCGTCAGCCTCTATGCCGAACCGGTTTCACGAAACAAACTGCGCGTTAGGTTCAATTCGCCTCCTCGCTCCGAGAATTCCCGTAACTCTTCGCGAACAGCAGTTAACTTTCCGACGAGCGCATCGAGCGCGACAGCAGTCTCGGCTGCATTTGTTGCCAGAATGTCGCCCCATATTGACCACGAGCTGGAAGCAAGCCTCGTCATGTCGCGGTAACCTGCACCCGATAAACGAAGAAGAGCGTCAGTGTCCGGCTGGTCCTCAGTGACTGCTGCCAACGCGCTTGAAACAATTTGTTGGAGATGGCTGACAAGTGCCATCACGCGATCGTGTTCGACGGCAGTCATGAAGATGACGCGTGCGCCCAGGAGATCGAGCATTTCTTCCAACACGATATGCGCTTGTCTCTCGTTTTGATGTCCGTCGGTAATCAGCACGTAAGGTGCACCGGCAAAAAGATCGCTGCGCGCATGGGCCAACCCCTGAAGGTGACTTCCCGCCACAGGGTGTCCGCCTATAAATTGTCGATCTCCCGTTAGATGCAAACGAGCCGCCCCGCATATCTCGACCTTTGTACTTCCCGCATCAGTAATAACGGCGCCGGGTTTGACTTGCCGCACGCCCTCTCGCAGGAATTCGATAATCTCTCCGACGGGCATCGCCAGGTAGACCAAATCTGAAGAGGAAACAACCTCGTTCGAGCCCATGATCGCAAATGCCTGATCCACTTCATCAATTACTCCGGTGCGGACGGCTTCATCAAGCACTGATGCGGAGGCGTCCCATCCGGCAATTTGAGCGCACGCGCTCGCGCGACGCAGGGCGAGGGCAAAAGAAGCGCCAATCAAGCCGCAGCCGATGATCGTTACCCGGTTCCAATGCGTAGTCATTCAGACATTGCTCCCCGCCTGATAGCAGCCCAAAACGCGCACTTCTGTAGCGCGCTCACCGAGTTCAGCCAGCGCCTTGACGACTTTTTCGTCGTTCGTTGAGGCCTGCAAATCCAAGTAAAAGTGGTACTCCCACGGGCGGCCTTTGATGGGACGGCTTTCAATCTTCAATAAATCGATGCCGCGGTCGGCAAAGGGCTGCAAGGCACGGTGCAGCGCTCCTGACCGGTGCGGTAGTTTCATGACGAGGGAAAGCTTATTCGCTCCGGAGTTTGTGCCTGTAGATGTGGTTAATAGGACGAAGCGCGTGTAGTTTTCGGCGTGATCCTCAAGATTCTTACGCAGCACGTTGCCACCGTAAATGTTTGCCGCGCGGATGCCGGCGATCGCTGCACGCGTTGGATCGCCCCGCTCGACTACTTTTGCAACGCTCCCGGCTGTGTCTTCCGTAGCGATCCTCTGAAGCTGCGGATGCGCGGCGAAGAAGCGTTCACACTGGGCCAACGCAACCGGATGGGATTCGACGCTCTTGATTGCCTCAAAAGACGAGCCTGCACAACCGATGAGATGGTGTCTGATTGGGATAATAACTTCGGCGGAAATGTGCAGCGAACTTTCGAGTAGAAGGTCGTAAGATCTGTGAACCGAGCCGGCCAGGCTATTTTCAACGGGGGCCAGCACATAATCGGCAGCTCCCTCGTCGATGGCAACAAAGAGTGACTCGAAGGTTGAACGCGGCACAAGTTGAATGTCTTCGCCAAGCAGTTTCACGGCTGCCTCCTCGCTGAATGCGCCGCGCTCTCCCTGAAAAGCTATTCGCGTTTTTACAGTTGGCTGACTCATGACGAAGACGCTCCTCGGTGGCGGCAAAGCGATGCCAAACCTATCCCAGAAATTGCTTAATGCGGCTGAAAACAACGTCGAGCGTAGCCGCGTCTGCCAGGTAGACCATGCGAAAATAACCTTGCTCGGCATCTGTTCCGAATCCGGAACCGTGCACGACCAGCACGCCGGTCTCTTCCAACAGGTCCAGTACAAACTGTTCATCCGTTCGCCCACCCAACTTCTCAGCTTTGATCATCAGATAGAAGGCTGCCGCGGGTATTCCGCACGATAGGCCTTGGTTATCCCGAACACGGTCGACGCACAAGTCACGCCGACTTTTAATCTGGCATAGAAAATTCCTTTGGAATTCCCGGCTCCCTTCCAGCGCGGGTTCGACAGCGTATTGCGCCGGCGTGGGCGAACAGAGCCGTCCGCTTGCCAGACGACCGATAGCTTCCGTTAGTTCACGCATCTGCTTTTCGTGAGTGTAGCGCATCCAACCAATTCGCCAGCCCGGGACCAGATGAGTTTTCGAGAGGCTCTCCAGAGTGATCAGCGGCACCTCCATCTCCTGGGCCAGAACTGATGCGGATGTTGGCGGCTTTTCGAAACATAGTTCTCTATAAACTTCATCGGCGATCACCAGTAAGTTGTGCCGCGCTGCCAGTTCCAGAATTTGTTTGGTCGTTTCATCCGGAATGATCGTCCCGGTCGGATTATTCGGATTGATCAAGACGACTGCACGCGTTCGGTTCGTGATTAGCGAGGTTATTTCATCCAGGTCTGGTACCCATTCGTTGGCGGGATGCAGTTTGTAATATTGTGCGGTTGCACCCAGCTTGTTCAAAATGGCGAGATAGATTGGGTAACCCGGAGACGGCAGCAAAACTTCATCACCCTCATTAACCAGCGCCGTGAGCACGAGGTCGGCTGCTTCTGAGGCGCCCGAAGTGATCAGCACTCCTTCCGGCGTGGTCGGCGCTCCCAGGGCAGTCGCATAAGCGGCGACCGCGCGTCTGGCGGCGGGCAAACCGGCTGAGTGTGCGTAGCCCGTGAAGCTGTCTTTAAGCGCACGGGCAACGGCTTCGACTACATGGGCAGGTGGCCGGAACCCATAAGCCTGTGGGTCACCGATGTTCAGGTAAATCACGCGGCGACCGGTTCGCTCCTGCGCTTCGGCGGCACTGACAAGGTTCCTAATTGCATAATGAAAGTTTCCAGTTCTGATGGATGGAGAGATCATCTGGCACTCCGACCTATCCGCAGATTCGCGCCGCTTTTAGCTTGTTTATTGAGCAAGGCTTCTAACCATATCCGGCAGTCCCGGAGAGAAGTAATGTTCATAGATGTCGGAATCTATTAGATCCCTCCGCTCCGGAGAAGCGGCATCTGGGTAATCCGACAAAATCATCAATCGAAACATTTCGCTCCGCCGGAGCTCCGAATGTTGCGTTCGCTGCAGTCTATAAACATCCGGCTCCTCCGGAGCTATTTGGTTGCGGCAAAAGGCGCGCTGTGCGATTCGGGTCCTGCGGGATAGTATTTGTTCAAACTATACCTTGCCGGCTCCGTCGGGAAAGCGAAATTCTATTTATTAACCGATAAAAACAATTAAGTTGACGGAGTCGTGACCATTGTTTACCTTTCAGTCATCGTGTCGCAGAGATCAAATATCATGACGATCGAAATTCCGAGCTGTCGCTGTATGTGTATGTGTATGAACATGCGCGCGACATGTCTCCATATGTTGCAGCGTTTCCCCTGAAAAGGCTAAGAACCGTTGAGCTTTAGCTCTCGCGCTTTCTTGGCGCGAGAGTTTTTTTTTGACCTGAGGCGAAGTCGAGCGTCTCAAATCGGAGCGCTAGTCATCGAACCGACTCTCACAGAAATGACAATCGAGATTTCCGAGCCTCTATCGCAGACCGTGCCCGACTACGTGAAGGACGAGCTGGCCAACTACGAGCAGCAGATTCGCAAATATCGGGCGGGTGAAGTGGATGAGACGAAAATGCAAAAGCTCCGGCTCCACTTTGGCACTTATGCTCAGCGCCAGGAGGGAGTGCAAATGCAGCGGATCAAGATTCCCGGCGGTGTCTTGAGCGCCGATCAACTTGTCCGGCTGGCGGATGCGGCGGATCGATTTGGCAGTGGGTTTCTACACTTCACGACCCGCGAAGATGCGCAAATTTATTACGTTAAGTTGGAAGAAACTCCAGACTTGTTGCGGTTCCTGGCTGAAGCCGGCATCACCTCTCGCGAAGCGTGCGGCAACACAGTACGCAACATCACAGCCTGCTATCGCGCGGGCACCTCTGCTACGGAGGCGTTTAATGTACTGCCTTATTCCCAGGCGCTGTTTCGCTTTCTCGTGCGCAACAAGTACAACCAAAACCTGGGTCGCAAATTCAAGATCACGTTTGAAGGTTGTGCAGACGATCATTCGAACCTGCGAACTCACGATATTGGTTTATGGGCTGTCACCAAAACTCGGAACGGCATATTGAGGCGCGGCTTCCGGGTTTACCTGGGCGGGGGCCTTGGCGCCGCGCCTCATCTTGGACAACTCTACACGGACTTTCTTCCCGTTGAGGAGCTCTTCAATCTGGCTGCCGCTGTGCTGATACTTTTCGACCGCTATGGTGAGCGTAAAGCGCGCATGAAGGCGCGCATGAAGTTTCTGGTCGAGAGATTGGGCTGGGAAGCATTTCGTGCGGCCCTCGACAAGGAGCGGGAACGAGTTGGGCCAATACCAATTACAGACTATCTGGAGAAAACCGCGGAGTTTGTTCCCGAAACTGCAGGACCCTCGCGAGGGTTAAGGCTATTAGATCCACGGACTGCGGATCCACAGTTTCAGGCTTGGGCGTGCGATTCGGTAATTGAGCATAAGATCTCGGGTTTTCGCGGAGTCCACGTGCGCATAAAGCTCGGCGATTTGACTGCCGAACGAGCGCGCGGCCTGGCCGAAGTCGCCGGCCAGTTCTCGTTCGGTCAGATGGGGATTTCGATTGATCAGAATATCTATCTTCCCTGGGTAAGGGAAGAAGCGCTTTTGGACCTTTACGCTGCACTCAGTGAACTATCGCTGGCCGAACGAGGCGTAGGGACGATTACTGATGTTACGACATGTCCAGGGTCTGACACTTGTCGGCTCGGTATTGCCTCAGCCAAGGGACTCGGCAACGCATTGGGCAGCGCGCTTGAAAGCGTCCAGTCAGATCCTGCCCTTCGCATTAAGGTGTCCGGTTGCCCCAACGGCTGTGCTCAACACTCAATTGCAAATATCGGATTTTACGCCGCAGCTCTTTCCCACGAAGACCGCAGCGTACCCGCATACTTTGTGACTTTAGGCGGTGAGACGTCGCCCGAGAGTGCACAGTTTGGTTCGCTCCTTGGAAAGTTTCCCGCAAAAAACTGCTTAAAGTTGACGGAAACACTTCTGGGACTCTACGAAAACGAGAGACTCCCGGCAGAGGATTTCACCACTTTCGCTAACCGGATCGAGAAGAAGCGCGTTAAAGAAATACTCGATCCGCTACGCGAGGTTCCTTCCTTTGAGACGGACCCTTCATTTTACGAAGACTATGGACATGAGCATGAAAGCTTTGCCGTTCGCCGGGGAATAAAGGGTGAATGCGCCGGTTCAACCGTGGCCGAGACCTTGCCCACAATTGAGGCAGCGCGGGAACGGTTAGCCCAGGCGGAAGCATTGATCTACCACAAGGAATATGAAGATGCAGGTCTCGCGGCTTACGAAGCCGCTGCGGCCGCCGCTCGTGTTCCGCTCTACGAGAGGATGGTCGATCCCTTCACAGCAGACGAGGCTCTCTGGGAATTCGAGAATCTGTTTGTTTTATCCGGTGAGACTGGAGGAATGTGGGGGCAAATCTCATCACGTTTAGAAAAGCTGAAGAACAATGTCCGGCAAACTTCAGATGTCCGACAAACTTCAGTTTGTCGTGATCTTGCGGAAGAAGTCCCCTACGAGAAGCAGCGACAAACAGAAGTTTATCGGACATCTGAAGTTTATCGGACACCTGAACTCGCGGCACGAGAGATCCTCGAGGAGGCACGGAGATTTGTTAGCTACTGCGCTGTACCGTTAGCCCAGGGATTGGGGGTGGTCGCATGAACGACGAGACGCAGCGTGCGGTTCTGGGCGTTTTAGTCGTCGGTCACGGCAGCCGTCGCCCGGAAGCCAACGAAGATGTGCGGGAGGCGGCCCGCGCTATCAGCGAACTTGGTGGCTTCGTGCTGGTCGAACCCGCCTTCCTCGAGATCGAGCACCCGAACATTGCCGAAGGGTTCGCGCGCCTGGTCCAACGAGGAGCGCACGAGATCGTGGTCCACCCATATTTTCTCTCGCCCGGAAGACACACACGCGGCGATATTCCGGTGGACGTTTCTGAGGCTGCTAGCTGCCATCCTGGCATCACCTATCGGATTACCGAGCCACTCTCGGCGCATCCGTTCGTGATTGAATCATCCGTGGATCGCATATTTGAAAGCATTGAAGACGAGACGCGCGACAACGCACCAGCGACTTTGCGTCCACACGAAACAAGCTACCGGACTGAACGCGGAAAAGTCTATCTGGTTGGAGCTGGTCCCGGTGATCCGGGACTGTTGACAGTGAAGGCACTGGCTCTTCTCGAGTCATGTGATGTGGTCGTTTACGACTCTCTCGTCAACCCGAACGTGCTCAGGCACGTTCACGCGTCCACCGAGCGAATTTATGTTGGCAAAGTCGGCGGCGGGCGACACACACCGCAGCAGCGGATTAATCATTTACTGATCCAGCAGGCGCGGGCGGGAAAGCGAGTAGTTAGGCTTAAGGGAGGCGATCCGTTTCTATTCGGACGCGGCGCGGAGGAGGCTGAAGCGCTCGTCGAAGCGGGCGTGCCGTTTGCAGTGGTCCCGGGAATCAGCTCAGCGCTGTCCGTTCCGGCCTACGCCGGCATTCCGTTGACCCATCGCGGTATGTCCTCCTCGGTGGCTGTGATCACAGGCGCTCGCGGCGGTGATGGGGCCTATGAGCCTGGAAGCTGTGCGCATCTTTCCTCAATAGACACGCTGGTCGTCTTGATGGGCGTGGCGCATCTGCGCGAGATTGCTAACGACCTGGTGAATTCCGGGCGTGCGCGGGAAACGCCCGCGGCCGTCATTCGCTGGGGCACTTACGACGGCCAACAAACCGTTACGGGCACGCTTGGCACGATTGCTGTCGAGGCGGAACGGGCCGGCATGCGCGCTCCCGCAGTCATCATCATTGGCGAGGTTGTTCGCTTGCGTGAACGCCTTAACTGGTTTGAGCAGAATCTCGATGTTATCGACGAAGAAGAGTTGGAGGCTACGCTCGCAGTGGCTTGTTAAAAAAGGGTACGAACATGTCTTTGGCTGCGCTATCGATTGGCGAGGAAACGACAGAAGACGATTGGAAAGTTATTTCCGATGGGTTTGAGGCGGCTTCACCAGAAGCTGTACTGCGGTGGGCCATCGAGGAGTTTTCGCCGGATATCGCCCTGGCTACCGGTTTCGGCGCCGAAGGTTGTGTGCTCGTATCAATGTTGTCGGCGATAAGTCCTTTCAAGACCGGGATGGGCATGCGTATGTTTTATCTCGATACCGATATGCTCTTCCCGGAGACCTACGCATTGCGGGATCAACTTGAAGCACGCTACGGCATTCACTTCGAGCGGCGGTCAACCAACCTCTCAGTCAGCGATCAAGCTGCCGGGTACGGCGAGCGGTTGTGGGAGCGTGAGCCCGATCTTTGCTGCCGTTTGCGCAAAGTAGAACCGCTAAGGGAAATGTTGAAAGGAATGCGGGCCTGGGTTACAGCCGTTCGCCGTGATCAGTCGCCTGCGCGAGCGCGCATCGGCCTTGTCGAGCGAGATCAGAAATTTGGTCTCATCAAGATCAATCCGCTCGCCAATTGGTCTGCGCGTGATGTCTGGACCTATATCGCGAAGCACGAGGTGCCCTATAACCGGCTTCACGACCAGGGTTATCCCTCGATCGGTTGCGTGCCGTGTACAACGCCGGTGCAAATCGGTGAGACGCTACGCGCTGGGCGTTGGCGCGGCACAAGTAAGAGCGAATGTGGAATTCATGAAAGAAGTAAATGGTGAATAGTGAAT
>DASXSC010000002.1:0-5627 GCA_036506215.1 Pyrinomonadaceae bacterium
ACCGGAGTACATTCAGATCACGAAGTGCACGGCGGATTTCGTCCTCCTCGTCGAGAAAGGCACCCAGTGGAACCGCCTTTCAGAAGACAAATTCTGGCGCAGATATAACTGCATCCTGCTTACCGGCAATGGCCAACCGCCACGCGGTGTCAGACGCCTCGCGCGCAGGCTGCACGAAGAATACCATCTTCCGGTTTATGTTCTCGTCGATAACGATCCCTGGGGCTACTATATCTACTCGGTGGTCAAGCAGGGATCGATCAATCTCGCCTTTGAAAGCCAGCGCATGGCCATTCCCAAGGCGAAGTTCATCGGCTTCTCAAGCGGCGATCCGGATCGCTACGGATTGCCGCGCAACGTCGGCATCAAGCTCAACGATAAAGACATCAACCGCGCCAAAGAACTCATGAAGTATAAGTGGTTTCAGAAAAAAGAGTGGCAGAATGAGATCAAGGGGATGCTCTCAACGGGTCTCAAGTATGAGCTCGACGCGCTTGCCAACAAGGATTTTCAATACCTGACCAAAACCTACCTTCCCAAAAAGCTCAAAGACAAGGATTGGTTGGATTAGCACGCTCAGCTTTGAAGGTGAGTTTTTCAGCGGAATCAGTCGTAGAAATCTGCCGACCGTCAGCTGTCTAGCCATAAATACCGCAAGACACTCACGACACGGAGCGTCTGGCGAACGTGTCGCATTGCTTGAGGTCGGCGCTTTCGATCCCGCGCCGAAACCACTGCACGCGCTGCTCGGCACTGCCGTGCGTAAAGCCCTCTGGAACCACGTAACCCTGTGCGCGCTTTTGTATCCGATCGTCGCCGATCTGGGCCGCCGCGTTTAATCCCTCTTCCACATCACCCTGCTCCAAGATGTTGCGCTCGCGGTTCGCATAGCTCGCCCAGATACCCGCGAGGCAGTCTGCCTGCAGTTCGAGCCGGACGGATAATGCATTGGCCTCGTTCCTAGTTGTTGCGCGGCTCTGCAGCGACTGAACTTTCGTCATGATCCCAAGAAGATTTTGCACGTGATGGCCGACTTCATGGGCAATCACGTAGGCCTGGGCGAAGTCGCCGGGCGCCTGGAAGCGCTGGCGCAGATCGCGGTAGAAAGAGAGGTCGATATAAACTTTGCGATCGGGGCCACAGTAGAACGGGCCTGCCGCGGCCTGGGCGAAGCCGCAGGCCGACTGGACGGTGTCCGAAAAAAGCACCAGGGTCGGTTTCTCATAGGTGCGGCCGGCCGCCTGGAAGATATTACTCCACGTCCGCTCGGTGCTCCCGAGTACCCGCGCGACGAACTGCCGCATCTCGTCTTGACTACCGGACTGCGACTGTGGCGACGTACCCTGTGGAACATTTGTTTCTTGCAAATTACCCTGCAACAACAGGCTCGGATCGACGCCAAAGTAGAGCGCGACCAAAACGATGACGATGGTGCCGATACCGCCGCCGGCGACGCCGCGTGATACACGAAAACCACGGCGGTCTTCGATATTCTGGCTTTCTTGTTCCTCGTCGAGACGCATAGAAATTCTCCTTTCGCGCCAAAGAATTTATGTACGCCCTTAGAATTGTGCCGTTGTCGTTGAGTATGGCTGACCTTATCGCCAAAAATCGTAAAGAAGCAACCTCAATAGGTTTTGTCCCAACGGAGTGTTGCTACTACATTCGCGTCTCGATATGGTCGATTTCGAGCTATCAGGGCGATGTCAATTGCAAAGGAGGAGAATAGCCATGGGACTTTTAGATGGTCTGATCGGCAATGTGGTGGGTTCGATGTTGAGCGGCAGCCAACAAGGGCAAAACCCCCTAGACTCCGTCTTAGGCCGTCTTGGCAGCGGGAACCAGCCACAGAGCGGAAATTTGCTCCTTCAACTCGCGCTATCGATGCTACAGCAAAATGGCGGTTTGGAAGGAGTCCTCAATAGATTCCGTCAAGGCGGCCTCGCGCAACACGCAGACTCGTGGGTAAGCACCGGCCAGAACATGAGCATCTCTGCGGACCAGCTGCAACAGGTGTTTGGCCCGTCAACGATCCGCGACCTGGCGTCCCAGCTGGGTATGCCGGAGGATCAGGCAGGTTCAGCAATGGCCCAGTTACTGCCCGACGTCATCAATCAACTGACGCCGCAGGGACAAGTGCCGGAGAACGGCAACGAGGAAATCGCGCAGGGGTTGTCGATGTTGGCCAATAGTGAGCTGCTAAAATAGCCGGCGCAATTTCCGAAGGTCAAGATTGTAGGGTCTGCTTCCTTCGGGGAAATGCGCGAAAGTGATTCCGTGAAATGATACAGACACCTTTCTGAACCGAGAGGAGGCCTGACTCTCATGCAAATAAGAATGTCGCGGCATATCGTAACGGCAAGCATTGCTGTTTGCCTGATTACACTGTTGGGAGCCTGTAAGCGAGGCCCTGACGATGCGACGTTGACGGCCAATGTGAAATCACAATTGGCGGCTCAGAGTCCGGCCCTTGCCTCCATGGTCAACGTAGAGACCAAGGACGGGGTGGTAACTCTGACTGGCACGGTGGATAACGACTCGACGAAAAGCCAAGCAGAGCAAGCGGCGAAGAGCGTCGCAAGCGTCAAGTCGGTTGTAAATAACCTGACTGTCAAACCGCCGATTACCGTTTCCGATGACACGAAAATAAAGAGCGCGGTTGAGGCGGGTCTGGCCAAATACAACGTGAAGGGAGTAACTGCCGACGTAACGGATGGACAAGTGACACTGACTGGTGAAATTCCGCGAGCTAAATTGCAGGACGCAATGAAAGCGGCCAACGAGGCCAATCCGAAGAAGGTCAATAACCAGTTAACTATTAAGTAAGGGGGGTGTCCCATGCTGCGAGACAAGTACCAATCGTTAATCGCTATGGCTGAAGGCAGTGGAGTCACCGACTTAGAAATCCAGGAACAGGACAATGTGCTACACATTCACGGAACCGCGCCTAGCGAGGCGGTCAAGCAACAACTATGGGATGAATACAACCGTCTCGACCCGGATATGCGGTCCGGGGACGTTGTCTTAAGCTTAGAGGTGGCCGCGGGGAGTGAAGTCTTTTACACCGTCCAGTCGGGCGATTCCCTGAGCAAGATCGCCACAAAGTACAAGGGTGTGACCTGGCAAAAGATCTTTGAAGCGAATCGCGATCAGATCAAGAATCCGGATCTGATCCATCCGGGACAGAAACTTCGCATCCCCACGGCGTAAAACGGGGTGACTAGTTTGGATCTGCGGCAGCCGTTTTCATTCACCGTGGCCGCATCCCATGTGACTCATGCTGGTATGAAAACAATCCTTGGCTCCGACCGACATTAGGCCGCTCTCAAGCCCCTCTTGGTACTGCCTCCACGTTGCGCCGTCGATGCCTGGGGCTGCGAGAACTCAGTATTGAAAGGAGGAAGGCATGTTTGGCCTCTTGATGACGATTATCATCGGATTTATCGTCGGCGTGATTGCGAAACTCATCATGCCCGGCAAGGAAAACATGGGATTCATCGTAACAACCCTGCTCGGCATTGCCGGGTCGCTTGTCGCGACTTACGCCGGCCATGCCGTGGGCTGGTATGAGGCCGGCGAGGGAGCCGGTTGGATTGGTTCGATCGTCGGTGCGTTTCTCTTGTTGTGGATCTACCAGAAGTTCAAGTCCCGTAGCGCAGCGGCGTAAGTGTAGCGCTCTCTCCGTTTCTCAAATATGAGCTTGAACCGCTCGCCAACAAGGACTTTCAGTAACTGAGCAACCCCTGCCTTCCTAAGAAGCTCCAAGATCGGTTGGTTAGGCTGACGCCAACGAGAACGTTTAGCTTTTTTTGAATACCTTCAGGAGTCTAAGTTCTACAGAGCATTGAAAAACTCAGCCTCGCGCCAACGCAGCAATGGCGCGAGTGTTGGATTAATGTATCTAAAATCATACTCTCATATTCCAACGCTCCATTTCTCACCAGACTACTTGCCTTGACGACGTTGATTGGCGTTTGCTAGCTTCGATTCTATATCCCAAGGCAGTTTCGTGCCAAAGCAGGAAGCCAGTATTCATGACAGCTTATTGGTCCCGGTGCCAGCGCCGGCCGGATGGGAGCAAAAAATCGCGCATTTTCTCCTTACGCGCTCACCGTTAGGAAGCTTGGTTCGGTGGGTGGCGGGCATCAAGGCCTCGGTCCACGCAAAACTGCTCGCGAGTTTTCTTCTGGTCACCGCGCTTTTCATCGGCATGGGGGTGATGAGCCTGCAGACCATCGCCAAAATGGCCAGTCAAGGCCAACTCCTGGATGAGGTTCATGAACGGGTTCATTGGTCGCAAGAGATTCAGCACGCTCTGGCCCTGCAGATGAACTTTACCGCCATGGCTTTGCTCTTGAAGAACGATTCTACGGTCGAACATATCCTGCGTGAGAACAACCGTTTCAACAACACGCTGGCTCGCTTGGAGAAGGCAGCCCAACCGGAAGAGGTGCAGCTGATCCAGCGCATCCGCACAGCCCAACAAGAAGCGTTGACCACTGTAGCTGATATCGCAAACCTCGTCCGCGACGGTAAGGTTGATGATGCGATGCGGCTGCAGCTCCGCAAGGAATATCCGCTGTCTTTGCAAATTGAAGGGCTGGTCAATCAGCTGGTCCAGCGCGAGCGGGAAAAAATGGACCGCCTTCGGGCGAATGTCGCCGCGGCAAATAAAAATACGCTGGTCCTGATGGCGAGCAGCGCGGCAGTTTTGATACTGCTGGCGTTGTTATTAGGGTTCGTCACCTCATGGTCTTTTATCCTGCCGGTCCAGGAGGCCCATGGCTTCCTCGGCGAAGTGGCGAAAGGAAACTTTGCGGCCACGATTAACGTTCCCAATCGCGACGAATTCGGTGCGCTGGCCGACCGTATGAACCAGATGAGCCAGGAGCTGCAGCGCCTCTATGACAGCCAACATCGCAACTCGCAGGAGCTACAAAGACTGAACGATCAGCTCCAGCAGGCTAGCAAGGCAAAATCGAATTTCCTCGCCAATATGTCGCACGAGCTGCGCACGCCGATGAACGCGATCCTCGGATTTGTCGAGATGGCACTCGATGAGATCTACGGCGAGGTTCCTGCCCATCTGAAGGAACCGCTGACCGATATCCAGACCAACGGCAAGCATCTACTGCGCCTGATCAACGATGTCCTTGATCTTTCCAAAATCGAGGCGGGTCGCATGGAGCTTGTTTTAGCGGAATATTCGGTGCAGGACGTGGTGGAAACCGTTCGGTCCTCGCTACAATCACTGGCCTTGGAAAAGGGCTTGGAATTCGTCGCCGCGGCCGAGGACGATATTCCACTCGCATTCGGTGACGGAAGGCGGATCGCCCAATGCCTGACGAACCTGGTGGGGAACGCAGTGAAGTTCAGTAAGCGCGGGAGGGTTGTGGTTTGGGTAGAGCAACAGGGGGACAACCTGGTCTATCGCGTCTCGGATACCGGGATTGGTATACCGAAGGAAGAGCTCGAAAACATTTTTGCGGAATTTCAGCAAGTGGACACCGCGATCACGCGGGAGTACTCCGGAACCGGGCTCGGATTGAATATCACCAAAAAGTTCGTCGAGTTGCATGGGGGCCGAATCTGGGTGGAAAGCGAACTTGGACAAGGATCGACGTTTT
>DASXSC010000003.1:0-107177 GCA_036506215.1 Pyrinomonadaceae bacterium
CCCGCTTTCTCAAATCCTATACATGTCAGGGTTCTTCGACTAAACTAGCGCCGGATCCTTCACTTCTTTTAACCACTTCCAAGGACAGACGATGGTGGAAGATGTCTCTGTGAACGGGCCTTCAACGCCCGGCTCCGCCAATCCTACTCGAGAGGCTGACGATTTTCTAGTAGTCGGCCTCGGCGCTTCGGCAGGCGGCATCCAGGCGCTGAAAGAGTTTTTCAAGCACGTGCCCAAAGAAAGTGGCATGGCCTATGTCGTCATCCTCCACATGTCGCCTGAACACGAGAGCAAACTGGCTGAGATTCTTCAAATCAACAGCCCCATACCAGTGACGCAAGTCAAACAGCGTGAGAAAATCCAGCCGAACCACGTTTATGTCGTTCCACCAAGCCATAACCTCGCGATGGCCGACGGCCATCTAACGTTGACAGATAAGATAGGCGTCCAGGATCGGCGCTCACCCGTAGATCTTTTTTTCCGCACGCTGGCCGAAACGAACGAGGAACGCGGTGTATCGGTGATTCTCTCCGGTACGGGCGCGAACGGCTCACTGGGAATTAAGCGCGTTAAGGAACATGGTGGAGTTTCCTTTGCTCAAGACCCGGACGAAGCGGAGTACGACGACATGCCGAGTAATGCGATTGCTACCGGCATGGTTGACTACGTCCTGCCTGTCGGGGATATACCCGCAAAGATAATCTCCTACAAAGAACACCTCGGCACGGTGCAGATTCCCGAAACACTTGAGGAGGTTCCGGAAACAGATGAACAGGCGCTGCTCGATGTCTTCACCCAACTGCGCGTGCGCACTGGTCACGATTTCTCAAACTACAAGCCAGCGACAATACTGCGCCGCATTGAACGGCGGATGGGGCTAAACGAATTGGCAGGTCTGCCCGCTTACGCACGTTTCCTGCGAGAGAAGCCGCAGGAAGTCAACGCCTTGATGAAGGATCTGCTGATCAGTGTGACAAACTTCTTCCGCGATCCGGAGTCTATAGAAGCGCTGGCGAGCAGAGTCATGCCGAGAATTTTTGCCGGCAAAAGTCCGGGGGATCCGGTTCGCGTATGGGTGGCAGGCTGTGCGACGGGCGAGGAAGCATATTCTATTGCGATGCTCTTTTCCGAATACATGTCGAGAAGCGGCGGTGTTCCCAACTTGCAAATATTCGCGACTGACCTGGATCAGGAAGCTGTATTAATAGCTCGTGAAGGTTTTTATAGAGATGCCGAAGTCACCGATGTTTCGCCGGAAAGACTGCGCCGCTTTTTTACGCGCGAGCCGTCGGGTTATCGAATACGCAAAGACTTGAGAGAGACGATACTTTTTGCAGTCCACAATGTCATCAAGGATCCTCCTTTTTTCCACCTTGATCTAATCTCCTGCCGCAACTTGCTTATCTATCTTGACCGCATCGCTCAGAGCAAGGTTCTGGAGATATTGCATTTCGCGCTAAATCCATCGGGTTATTTGTTTTTAGGCGGATCGGAGTCGGTTGAAGGCGCCGGCGATCTTTTCGTAGTTGCGGACAAGGACCATCACATATTCCTCAGCCGGCCCGTCCCGCCCCGGGTTTTTCCTATACCCGAGGTTTCCTTGAGACCGGCTCTAAAACAGCTGGCTGAAAGAGAATCGAGCCTACAGGAAACGCGTGCCGGAGAACGATTGTCTTACGTCGACCTGCATCGGCGTTTGCTGGAGCAATATGGACCGCCGAGCATCGTGGTAAACGAAAATTACGACATCGTTAACTTATCGGATCGGGCGGGACGTTACTTGCAGTTGAGCGGAGGGGAGCCCTCGCACAACCTGCTCAGTATTGTGCGCCCGGAGTTGCACGTCGAATTGCGGACTGCGCTCTACCGGGCGGTACATGAGCACACCAGCGTTGGAGCGCCTGACCTGAAGGTCGCTACGGACGATGGGTTTCGGATGGTAAACATCATTGTCCGACCTGTGCTGCGCGAGGAAGATGCTACGCGTGGCTTCCTGCTCGTGCTCTTTGAAGAAGCTAAAGAAGAGACCGAGATTGTCCGGAAGGTCTCGACAGCTGACGAGCCGATTGTGAAGCGACTGGAGCGGGAGCTACTGCATTCCAGGGCGCAAATTCGCGCCACAGTCGAGCAATATGAAGTTCAGCAGGAAGAGTTGCGAGCTTCGAATGAAGAACTCCAGGCAATGAATGAAGAGTTGCGGTCGACGGCTGAAGAATTGGAGACGAGCAAGGAGGAATTGCAGTCGGTAAACGAAGAGATGGCCACTGTAAATCAGGAGCTGAAGATCAAGATTGAAGAGTTGAGCCTCGCCAATAACAACTTCCAAAATCTCATGAACTCGACCAATGTCGGCACAATCTTTCTCGATCGCACTCTCAGGGTCAGGCAATTTACGCCCAGTGCGCAGGAAACTTTTAACCTGATGCCGACGGATCTCGGAAGACCGCTGCTGGACATTACCAGCAGGCTGAAAGATGCGAACTTGCTCTCGGACATGGAGAGCGTGCTACAGAAACTACAGACTGTCGAGCGCGAAGTTAAGACGACAGGCAAAGAATCCTACATCATGCGGTTTGCCCCTTATCGCACGGCGGAGGACAAAATTGAAGGCCTCGTCATCACATTAGTAGACGTTAGCGAACTCACGCAGGCCAGAGAAGATCTTCTGGAAGCGAGAGCGAAACTG
The DNA here is from genome assembly GCA_036506215.1 of Pyrinomonadaceae bacterium. Classification (GTDB taxonomy): domain Bacteria; phylum Acidobacteriota; class Blastocatellia; order Pyrinomonadales; family Pyrinomonadaceae; genus PSRF01. The sequence goes on from DASXSC010000003.1 coordinate 2,687, forward strand.
GAATCAAGAGTTGAAGAGCGCACGCGTGAGCTGGAAGCGGCTAACGACGCGTTGCGAAACGAGGTTAGGGAACGCAAGCGAGTCGAGGATGCGCGCGTCGAACTGCTCGGTCAGTTGGTGAGTGCACAGGAAGATGAACGTCGTCGCTTTGCGCGAGATCTGCATGATCAATTAGGGCAGCAGTTGACCGCTCTAAGATTGAAACTGGAATCTACCAGGACCCATTCCGTTAATCGCAAAGAGTTGGGTGCTGCCCTGGATGATTTGCAGGGTATAGTCAAGCAGCTTGATTCAGACGTTGACTTTCTCGCCTGGCAGCTGCGGCCTGTCGCTCTCGATGATCTTGGTCTGACCGCCGCGCTGTCCAATTATGTAAAGCAGTGGTCCGACCACTTTGGTATCGCAGCAGAGTTCCACTCTGCCGATCTGGGGCAACGCTTTGATCCGCGAATCGAAACCAATCTATACAGAATCGCCCAGGAAGCGCTTAACAATTGCGCCAAGCATTCCCAATGCTCGCGCGCCGACATTTTGCTGGAGCGCCGCGGTCACGATGTCGTATTAATAGTCGAGGACGATGGCGTCGGTTTTAGTCCGGGAAGTGTCCGAGAGGGTGCCGGGCAATGGGGCCTTCTCGGGATGCGCGAGCGCGCTACGTTGCTTGATGGCACTGTTGAATTTGAATCCGCGCCGAAAGCCGGCACCACCATTTACGTGCGGGTTCCTCTAACGTTGGGGGGAGGAAAATGAGATAAATGGGCAAGTTACGCGTCCTCATCGCTGAAGATCACCAGACCGTACGCGAAGGTCTGAAGCTCATCCTGCAATCCCAAAGCGATGTGGAAATCGTCGGCGAAGCCGCCGACGGCACCGCCGCTGTCGAATCAGCGAAACGTTTGTTGCCTGACGTGGTCCTGATGGACGTCTCCATGCCTAAAACGAGCGGACTTAGAGCAACAAAGCTTTTGCGGGAGTGTTGTCCGGAAGTAAAAATACTTGCACTCACCAGACATAACGACGGCGCTTACCTTCAGGAGATGCTGCGAGCGGGAGCTTCGGGATACGTGCTCAAGCAAAGCTCATCCGCTGAATTACTGCGCGCGATTCGCGAGATTGCTTCCGGAAACAGCTACCTCGATCCGGCGCTCACCGGAAAAGTAATGGATGTTTTTGCAGGACGGACATTCAAAAAATCCGCTTCTGCGAATGTCTCAGATCGTGAGTTGGAAGTACTCAAGGCAATTGCCTGGGGCTATAGCAATAAAGAAATTGCGGCGCGCCTTAAGCTTAGTGTCAAAACTGTCGAAGCACACAAGGCCAACTCGATGAAAAAACTCGACTTGCACAGCCGCATCGATATTGTCCGCTATGCGGTTTTGCAAGGCTGGCTGGGAAATAACTAATCTCCAATCTGATTCTTTGCCGCCAATTTGCATGGACCAATCCGTACTCCGGTTCTTCATTTGGGCCATTTCATCCATTAGGGAGAATCCCTAATCATTGTTCCAAACTTCCCAATAGGCAGCATTACCGCGGCGTGCGATAAGTCAACCTCCATTGGCTGTATCCGACAGGAGGAATCCCGACTCGTCCTTTCGTAGCCGTAGAGGCTTTTGCCTGACGAAAGGATGGAAATCCAGGGGCAGGATGGGATTTGCTACGGCCCAAGATCCTGTCCTCCTAACGTTCGTAGACTCCTCAGATCGGATGCGACGAACGGACATCAACCAGGTTTTACCTCAAGATGAACAATCAGCGTCACTCATTTTTCCCCTACGTTGGAGTTACCCCCATGCGCAATTACCCCAACTTCGAGAGTGTCAATTCCGCAGCGACGGCGCTGGCCCGAAAAACTGAAGGGCGCAGCGTGCTAATCGCCGAGGACCATGAAGACACGCGTCTAATGCTTAGAACAATTCTGGAAATGAATCACTTCTTTGTAATGGAGGCTAGCAACGGTAAAGAGGCAGTGGAATTGGCCGAATTAGAACGGCCAGACATCATACTGATGGATTTCATTTTGCCACTCCTTGACGGTCTCACCGCTCTTCGGCTGATCCGGGCGAGCAAGACCAATTGCGATGTGCCGGTGATTATTCTTTCGGGCCAGGCAGATCCGGCGCCGCAAATGGCCGCGCGCGCAGCGGGTTGCAACGACTACCTGGTCAAGCCCTTTGAACTGGATCATATGCTGCAATTGATAGAGCGCCGGCTGCGTCCCAGAGCTGAGTGTACTGGCGCAGTCAAATTTCCTGAGCAAACGAGGGAACGATGTCTGTCACAACTTTAGATCAAGAAGAGTCACTGGGAATCTTCGAGCTCGACGACGACGGTATAGTGATCTACTCGAGTTTTGAAGAATCAAATAGGTGGGTAGGCGCCGAAAAGGATATTAGGGGCCGTGACTTTTTCAATGAGGTGCTCGCTTTCACAAATGTCGCCGAGCTGCAACGCCGGCTTGAATCTTTCAAAGCAGAAGGAATCCCGGCCCGCAGTTTCGACTTTGTCTGCCATTTCCATCAACAGTCGGTGACAGTCAAGGTGTTGCTTGCCCGGCTTTGCGACAAGTTTGATGGCCGTCCCAAGTCTGTTCTTGTTCATCTCAGGAGAAGTTCAGCAGCCACGGCCGAGCCCACTGCAAACGGCCATCGTTTCTAGAACAGAGGTCAGAGGTCAGAAGTCAGAAGTCAGAGGTCAGAAGTCAGAGGTCAGAGATCAGAGGTCAGAGGTCAGAGGTCAGAAGTCAGAGGTCAGAAGTCAGAGATCAGAAGTCAGAGGTAGAGGTCTCTGGTCTCTGGTCTCTGATCTCTGATCTCTGACCTCTGATCTCTGATCTCTGATCTCTGATCTCTGATCTCTGATCTCTGATCTCTGATCTCTGACCCTCAGCCGGCGTAGGATTCATCCTGCTCAATTTTTGACAGCACCCAATCAAACTCTCCCGACGTTATCTTTCCACCGCAGAATTCACAAACTCCCGCGTTATTCACTTTTAGCGGTGCGCCGCAATTGGGACAATTCAGATCCGCGCTGGACGGAACCGGCTTAGCCTGACGATTGCGAATAAATGTCCAATACTCGCTCCAATATCGAAGGTTACTTTTGGAACCAGCAACAACCTTCCCGCTCTCGTCAATGGTGTAATCGTAACCTTGCGCGCCAATGCGCAGCGTGATCGCGTTGTAAAAAGCATCTTCCTGGAGCTTCACCGGTTGCAACGCAGTTACCCGGCATTGGTCAAGCACGTTGCGAAGGCGCTGCCGCTTGTAGGCATTGATCCAATATTGATGCATCTGAAAAAGGTTGTCGGTCTCGTGAGGCCGCGCCCTTTCCCAATTGAGAGTTGACCAGGCGGCTTGCAACTCATCAAAAATCAGCCGCGCGCGCTCCTGAAACTCGCCCCAGGAAAAACTCGGATTGTTCTTCTCAAACTCAATTCGAATATCCCTGAAACCTGGTTGCACAACACTGGGCAAGTCAGTTCCAGCCTCGGGCACGGTTGCGGTAAGCAGCGGCCCTTTTGCCTCGCGACTGAGTAGTGCGATCCCCCGCACGTACCACTGGAATTCACCGCTCTCGACCTTCGTCCCACAAAACGCACAAGCGCCGACTGTGTCTTTCTGCAAGGGCGCGCCGCACTTCGGACAGTGAAGGGCAGTCGCCTGCGCTGGAGGAGGAGACAACACGTCGCGCTGGCGCTCGAGCTGCCAACGCTCGCGCACGTAGTAAGTCATCTCACCTCGAGGTTCCTTCGTAGCGCTGCCGTTTGCGCCAATCACCTCGGTGTAGTTTGTTTCGAACGACAGGCTGATATGCAGTATAGGCTTTTCCAAACCGCGTAAGTCTTCGATCCGCAACGCGCCAACGATGATGCCCTGCACTTCCTTCAGGCCGTCAGGGTTGCGCGAGAGCAACACCTTGCGCGCTGCTTCGCTGAGGTATGGTGAAAACTGATCCAGCGCGGTAGCGCCGTGACCACGCGCGTCATGGGTCTTTCCGTAAAGCGCGTAGCAAAAGTCAGTAAATACAATCTCAGAAAAGTTGGGGTCGAATTTACGCAGTTGCGCAAACTCCTGGGCAAGGCTTTCAGGCCGCACTTCGGCACTATCAAGTCCTAACGGAAAAGCGATCGACTCGGTTTCGGTGGCCGATGAGGCTGATGAGAAGACCTCAGATGCCTTCGAGCCGCGCTGAGCAAAACGATAGACCACGAAAACGACAAGCGCGACGTCAACCGGAACGCCCACCATGGGGTATTCGATGGTGAGCCATGCGAGCATCCTGACCACCCCAACGATCGCGCCTCCGTCGCCGCCGCCTCCGTTACTGCCACCATGCCCACCGCCCCCATAAGATTGACCGCCGCCCACGCGAGCAAGCACCTCACCGGCAACCGCAAGACAAACTGCAACTGCTCCAGCAACCAGGGCAACGGGCAGCAGGAGCCGCATTAAGCAATTGATGTTTCGAGTCCTTTTCATTTCAACTCAAAACGCGGCTGGTCAGGCAACTCATTCGGGTTTTCCCCGGTTGCCGGAAGATGGTGCGCCAGCAATGAACCTAGCATTGATAAAGCCGTCAGTAGAGTTTCTGGCCTCGGTCTTCTGCCCGCCTCATGCAGGTCGAATAGAATCTGATTCCACTCGAGCGCGTTGACGCCTTTCAAAACGCCGCGGTCCGCGATCAATTCGAGACGTCGTTCGAGAATGGAAAGGTAGATGAGCAGACCCATCTCCGCATTCGTGTTGGCAATGCCCGCTTCATAAAACATTGCCGCAGCACTGACGCGCACTGCTTCGCTGCGAAACTTTTCGCCGGTCAACAATCTGCGAAGCGTATTACTGCGTGAGGCGCCGAACGAACCCAACAGGAAGAGTACCGCCACGTCGGTGGCGACCCAGTATTGGTGGAAATCGAAGGGCGAGAAAAGGAAAAACAAAAGGCCCGCGAAAGCGAGCAGCGCGCCGAACAAATAATCCGCCTGACGGTAAGAACCGGAGCGGGCGCGAACGACGAGGACCAATTCAGCGTCAGTCGCCGTCTCGATCTTTTTTACGCAGTTGGTAAGGGCTTCGCGCGCAGCGTCATCGAATTTGACTCGCTTCATCTTTTATCGGGCTTGGCCGGTGACGGGATTGTCAGGAATAACATTGGGAATCCAGAATGTCTGACCATCAACTTCCGCGCGCTTCAAACCATGTTTGGGCAAGTCTTTCTCCTTGAGCCCGAGAAAAGTAAAGTGTGGCAAGTCGCTAAGAACTGTTTGAAACCATCCGTGCTTCCCGAGAATTTCGCGCACGCGCGGATTGTCAAACTCATTTACGTCGAAAGCGAGCATCGCTATGTGTTGCGATGTGCCGGGCGCCGCTATGGAATAGAGAATCGATTTGGAAAGATCCTTACTGAAGTAGATGCCGCTTTTTTCCAGTTCCAGCACTTCGGCAATTTGGGCACGCAGCGGCAACCCCTTCAAGCGCGTCACTTCAGCCTCTGTCAATTTACCCTGGGACAGCCAGTAGTCGAGCGCCGGCAGAAAGCGCGTCTGCCACAAGTGCAAACTGTCTTCATAACTGCGCCGGGCGGCCTCGGCGCCATCGCGTGGAGTAATGTCGAGGTCTTCTTTCTGTGCCTCTTCGCGAGCTTTTAGCAACTGCTTCATCGCTTCCGGCTGTAACTCGACCTGATCAAAGCCAATCGTCTCGCTCGCGTAGCCCACGCGCTCCTGAAAGGCTGAGACTTCCTCGTCGCTGGTAAAAACACAAACCGGCGGCGGCGTCACCTTTTTGTGAGCTAAAAATATTGCGCCATAATCTTCAAGGACACGCCGCGCCACGCTGTCGGATGGTGGACAAATGCTTTCGAGTTTTGTCTTCCGCTTCTTTAGCGCCTTGCGCAAGACTTCATAAAACGGAGCAGGTATATCTCCGTCATTAGTTTCAATTAGCCTGATCATCGCTTCGGAATTGTTTCCTGTCATCAAATCCATTATCGGAAATCGCCTGCTGCGCGATTGCGCCGGAAAAGTCGAGAGCAGAATGCAGATTACTAAACCTAACAAAAACTTAGAGCATCGCGCACATCTAACCAAGCTTTCACCACATCCTTCGAATAACCTGTTAATCAAGCTGGGTGACGGAACGGAATCATAGTAGTGCACGCGCGACGTGGTCAACAAAGCATCGTTTAGAGCGATGGGAGCGAAAGCGATATACTTGCTTCGCGAAATACTCTGCCGGCTGGCAAGCGAATGAGCCCTGGCGATCTAATAAAAGACATTGTCGGCACTTACCAGAAGCATGGCTGGCGATTACGGCGTGTGTTTTTGCGTCCTGAAACGCGCGCAGAGCTTGAGGCTGAGTTCGCCTCCGATCCTCTACCGTTGGACGGTTTACAAATTGAAGAGGGAGCGGTTGATGGACTATGGTTTTCGCGCCCCTCGTATGAGAAGCGCGAGGCCTGGGAATTGAGATTGCTCGCTGAAAATCCTTTTGCGTTGTTTGAAACGTTTGAGAAAGGTGAAACGGAAGAACAGCGCGAAGAGGTGCGCCGCGAAATGGAGGCGCGTCTACGAGATTATGTCAATAAATAGTGCTGAGTGCTGTGTGCTGACTGAAGTCACCGTCTCTCAAGTCCACTTAGTACTAAGTAATCATCCCTTCTTCATTTCCCTCACTGCTTCCCCATCTTCACCGGAATTTCCAGACGCTCGCCATTGCGAATTATAACGACGTTGATCGTTTCGTAGGGTATTGCACGTCGAACGCGCGACGTGAGTTCTTCACCAGTGCGAATCGGCACTCCATCAAACTCAATGATGATGTCGCCGTTTTTTATTCCGGCCATGTCGGCAGGCAGACTTGGCGAGACGTCGTCCAGCCTTATGCCGAACATTTTGGTTCCGGGAATAGGAACGCGCTCAATATTGTCGTCATCGAAGCCGAAACGCCCTCGCCCACTCGGACGCGTGGCAAACTCCCTACGGAAGCGATCGGAGTCTTGCTCAGAGAATGTAGTCAGTTTCGTGTTCTTTGTTTCGCCGTCTCGAACGTAAACGATGTCGATAGTCCTGCCGATCGGAGTGCGGCGAAGAATCTCCATCATCTCATCGACAGAATGCACTGGCTGTCCATCGGCGCTGGTAATGATGTCGCCGCCAACGAGTCCAGCCATGTCCGCCGGAGAGCCGGGAGGCTCGACGTTGGCAAACGTGACGCCGCTGTTGTCAACCGTCTCGAACCCGTTAACTCCGAAATAGGAACGCGGCGGCGAAATCGGGCGGCCTATTCGACCAATGGGCATGCGGGGGGATTTGATGGCCGTGAATACGGCCGCGCCAATAAAGAAAATCAATAACCCGAGAAACATCCAGGTCATTCCGCTCATGCGGCGGCGGCGTTTCCTGAATTGTCTCTCAGGCGCCACGGTCATGGGTCCGCCTGAGAAACCGTATGGGTACGTATTTGGTGAACCATTACCGGGTAAGGCTCCTGGCGGAGCGTTCTGAAAACGGACTGTCTCCGTATACTCAGCCGTTCCCTCCCCGAGGCGAAAGCCGCAGTTGCGACAAAATCGCAGCTCTTTCGGCATCAGTGAGCGGCAGTTTCCGCAAGTCGTCACTGTTGCATCCATTTCGGGATTCATAGACATTTCACTGGGACATTTTACTCTTAATTGTATTTAAGTGCGCTCCGAATGGAAAGAACAACAAATGTCTATACGCCAAATGGGGCTTTCCGGTTGCATGCAAGCCTGGTCTCAAAAATAGACCTGAGTCCAGGCACGATTCGCACTCAGATTGTGACTATGCAGGCGATTCTAAGCGTTTGCGTTTTCTTGCCGGATGCCGCGATTGTTGCCTCCCGGTTGGCATGGGGCGTGCTGCATTAGGCGACGACCTTTTGGCGGATCATGCCCTCGGATAGACAACTGCCCTGCTTCAGTGCAATATCTTTAGAACTTTGGAAGGGTTCATTCGCTAAAAAGCTGTGAACTTGGAGGAAATATTAACGTGGAAGTAACTAAAGCCCTCGCAGCCCTGCAGCCACTATACGGCAAAGACAATGTTGAGATCGTAACAGTTGACGGACAGCGCGTGCGGGGCATTGTTCGCAGCATGAAAACCACCCAGGCACTCACAACTCCAAGCGTCAAAATAGAATGCGCTAACGGTGAGATAGTAAAGATACCATTTCCAAGTATTGCCGAGATCAAGGATCACAATTCAGTTGGCAGTGAGCAGAGGGCCGCAAGTAATAGGCCGTGAGCGATATTGACCAATGGGCGGCTGGTAGACGCGGCTTCTGAATGCACACTACCAGCTTCCCACCGCACACTCCAATGTTGCCTACTGTTTTTCCCAGTTCGCTTCGCGTATAGTACGCAGTTTTAGTTTTGCTTTTGAGCTATTTAGGAGATTTTAGAGTTGTCATTAACGATGGAAGATTTCGGCGGCCAGCTTGCCAGTGTTTGGTCGGAACTTCGACCAACAACTCGTGGCCTGGTCGAACGCGCGCTGCAAACCCCGGGCGTTAAGCAGACGTCGCCTCGCCACCTCAATGCTCCTAACACTCCATACGACGCGCGCGCTGATCATGAATTAAGCCGCTTGTTGGCAGCCCTGGACGAGCGCGCGTTGCAGCCCGATGCCTCGCTGGAGGCAGAAAAAGAAACTCAGCTGCGCCATATAGCTGATACTTGCGCTGCTGTCCTGCAGGAGAAAACTCGTTCGGCGGAAGTCTTCGCCCAACTCGTGCGGCGCGCCGATAACCAGCGCGATTATGCGCGTATCGACTCGCTGGCAGATGCGTTGATGGGCTTTGCACCCAGCGAGGTTTGTGAGTTGGCACGATCCCAGGATGTCGTCGTCAGGGCTCTCGCTAATGAAGCGCTGGCGCAGTTTCCCACTTCAGTTTTGATTGGATTGCTGAGCGATCCGGTAGATTCGGAAATTGCCCGCGACGCTCTGCACCGTCAGGCACACGATTATGGCTCAGAAGAGGCTCGGCAAATTGTGAACGCACTGGCGCAGATAGATCCTCCCAATGACGATTTCTGATGATCGTCAGGACGCCAACCTAAATAAGACATTTTCCATTTTGCATTTCTCAGTTTTCATTTGCCATGGAAACCCACGACGGTTTTTAAACCGATCCGCAGACTTCTGGCCAATGAAAAGTGGCAAGTGAGAAATGGAAAGCGGAAAATCTGTTTCCTGTTTCGGGATCGAGGCGATTGAGGAAGCCTAGGCAGCCGCTTCCTCGCCAATTTCATGCAGGCGCTTCACTACTTGATCGATCAACCAATTCGGGGTTGAGGCTCCGGCGGTTACGCCGACGCGCTTTGCACCTCCCAGGTCGGCTGGATTTATCTCCGCTGGTGTTTCGATCAAGAAACTCTTATCACATTGTTCCTGACAAACTGCCAGCAGCTTAACGCTGTTTGAGGAGTGGCGTCCGCCAATTACGTAGAACACGTCCACCTCTCCGGCGAGCCCGCGCGCTGCATCCTGGCGATCGCGTGTAGCTGAACAAATTGTATTCACCACTTGCGGCTCGGCATCAGCCTTCGCGCGTACCGCTTCCGCCACTTCGAGAAAAGTCTTTAGCTTGATCGTTGTTTGAGAAACAACAAGGGGGGATCGCAGTTGAGGAAGCGAGGCAACCTCGCTGGCATCGCGAACGACATAAGTATTGTCCGGCGCATAGCCGACGACGCCGATCATTTCCGGGTGGTCCGGATTACCGGCAACCACGACGTCTCTGCCATCTTTCGCCGCGCGCTCCGCCAGGTGTTGCACCCTGGTAACGAACGGGCAGGTGGCATCGATCACTTTCGCGGCTCGCGATTCCAGATCACGTTGGACCTGCGGCGTGACACCGTGGGCGCGAATTACGGCTATCGTGTCGGCGTCGGCTTCCCTTGGTTCGTCGATCGTAGACACGCCCAGTTCTCCAAGCCGCTCCATCTCCTGGGCGTTATGGATCAATGGCCCAAGCGAACGGATGGGACGAACACCTTCAGCCAAAGCGTCTTCGACCATCTCGACTGCACGTTCGACACCAAAACAAAAGCCGTATTCGTCAGCTAATAAGACTTCCATGTTCGAGGATACCTATTCAGTTTATCGGCTCGGGGGCGCCTTCCGACTTGTCGCGCTTCTGACGCCATTCCTGGCGCAGGCGATCGCCACCGGCAACACGTGCTTCGACCCACTCGATATCTTTGTCAATCAGCGAGCGAACCGAGCTCAAGAACGATTTCTTCACGTCGCCCAAATTATGGGCCAGGTCCTCTGGCAAAATTGCGTAAGAAACGTCGCCCAGATAACGCACGGCGTCACAGAGCTCGTTAATAACGCTTCGAAATGATTCCGTTTGAGTTTCCGATTGAGATTCCGCTCCCGTTGTTTCCTGCATGACTATTTCCTCCAAAACACCTAAACCGCGGTTGATTCCTACCGCTGGAATATCTTAGCACTACTCAAATACGACCGCACGGCTTAACCCGTTCCATCTAACAAGGGCCGCCTTGTCTTTCCCGAACTACAAGGCAGGATTTGCAGACTAACTATCGCGTTGACGCAAATGGGCAACCGATACCAACCAACTAATTGCCTGGACTTGCGGGCGCATTCTATCCGTCAAACTGAAGGCAGCGAGCGAGAGCGGCGGAGTCTGACTCAGCGTTCAACGTGGCTTGCCTTCGCTTGTCGATGAGTTCTGTAATAGTCTACTGACTTAATGCAACTGTAGTGAATGCGGCGAGTGTATGACTCATAAGGCACGCCTGGCTTTTGGGAACGGGTCATTGATTAAAGGAAACGAAGGAGTTCGTTATGGTGCTCAAGCGCTTATCTGTTTTAGTCATAGTATTGCTGCTTTCTTCCGGTATTGCTCTCGCTCAGAGGCCAGGACCAGAGTTTCGCCGCCCGCTCGCCTGCGAGCCGCTGGAGCCACGCACGAAACTTGAAGCTATTGAGTGGCGCTATGAGAGCGTTCTGATAAAAGGATTCAGTCAGATCGCTACTTTAAATGTGCGCGGCGCTGACGTTCGGCTCGATGCTGTCGAATTAAAAGATACCTCCGCTTCCACTCGCGCCCTGGGGATCGTTGTCGCGCTCCGCGAGGCAAGTGACACGCCTCGCGAAAACAGAGCATTCATTGATTACGACGAGATCGAAAGACTACTGAGGGCCCTGGATTCGATCGCTCACGTAAACGAGACGGTTACAAAGCTCGCAAGCTTCGAAGCCCGTTATCACACCCTGGGTGATTTGGAGATAGTTGTCTTCCGACAGGGCCGCAGCGGCACGGCAGCTTCAGTGTCCAGCGGCATATGTGATCGTGTCACAGCTCTGTTCACGCTCGATGAGTTGGACAAACTGAAAGCACACATTGTGGAAGCGAAGTCGCGACTTGATGACATTCGATAGGCTGTTACGCTGAGTGAATATCGGTAAAAACAATCATGCGCCGGTAATGACGAGTATTAACCGGCGCATGATATTTTTTTGTTCTGCTGTCGTTCCCTACCCAGCTGTGCCGGCCACTATAGGCCGTCGGAACTTACCTCACTCTTCGAAGAGACTAGATGAAAGGCGAGCTTAGCGTCGTCGGGCGGCAACACCGGATGATAAGTTTTTCCGTAGTTGGAGACGATCTTCTTCACGTAGTTTTGAGTCTCGTTAAACGGCGGCATGCCTTTGTATTTGTCGACAGATCCTTCGCCGGCATTGTAGCCCGCAAGTGCGAGTGAAACGTCGCCGTCAAACCTTTTCAACAACCACTTCAAGTACTTTGTGCCAGCTTCAACATTCTCCGTAGCGTCGAATGGATCTTTTAGACCAAACCGCTTCGCCGTATCCGGCATCATTTGCATGAGACCCTGCGCTCCGACGTGGGAAACTGCTTTTGGATTGTATCTCGATTCCTGCTTGATAACGGCGTGAATGAAGCGCGGATCCACCCCTGCCCTTTCACCCGCGCGAAAGATAATCCAATCGAGATCGCAATCTCCGGACAGGGGAACATCCCCGGGTATCGTCTCTACCTGCTGGGCGGCTACGACGGGCGCGAATGCGGGACTGAAAATGAGGCCGGTGAAATTGAAAACAAAGAAGAGGGAAATGATGGCAAACGATGCGAACCTCGCCGAGCGCAAATGCAGATTTTGAAGACGATTTGCTGAGCGCGACCGTGGCGCAATTCGAGGGTACCGGGGAAACTTCATCATTGATTCTCCATGTGAGCGATGGCCGGTGGGCCACCAAATTAATTACTTATGACCTGGGAGCGTGAACTGTCTGTCCCCACTTTTTTGTCCCCGGCTTTTGTCGCTACGCATGGCCGAACGATTTTCAAAGAACTGTAAAAGCACTTGAAATCGAGACCGACATTAAGATGGAGTTTTCATTGCGATGGTTGCTGTTTTATTCTCATTTAAGCTCGTCGATGTGACGTACTCAAATAAGCCCGCAAATTGTTGCAGAGGTGTACAGAAGATCGTTCATCTTGAAAGGGTCTTCGATTCATATCTGCGAGAATCGGAAACTAGAAAAGCACATCTTGACAGGCAAGGAAAGGCAAGTAAGGGCCACTTGGGGAGAAGCTAATTCCCTAAGCTCGTCCTGCAACTTCCCCTGTTTGCGTGTTAACGCGCACGAGTTCGCCTTCCTTGATAAAGAGCGGCACGCGCACTTCGAGTCCGGTTTCCAATATCGCTTGTTTCGTGGCGCCGCCGGCCGCCGTGTCGCCGCGCAGACCCAGTTCAGTAGTAGTGACTGCGAGTTCGACATACTGCGGCAATTGCAGCGAAACAGGCACGCCGTTGTATTTCAAAACCTGCAGCGATATACCCTCCTTGAGATAACCGCGATCTGCCTCAACCGCTTCCGGTGGAAAAGTAAACTGCTCGTAATTCTTCTCGTCCATGAAATGAAAGCCATGTGCGTCGCTATAAAGAAAAGATGCGGGCGCCAACTCGATATCAGGCTCAATAAACTTTTCGCTGGCACGAAAACTCTTTTCCATAACCGCGCCGGTCAATAATTGACGTAAGCGCGTGCGCACCATCGTCGCCGCGCCGCGCGCTGTGGGCGAGGCAAAGAAGACCTCAAGGACGACGTAAGGCTGACCATCAACGGTGATGAGCAGTTTTCGTTTTAGTTCGTTGGCTGTAATCAACGCCATTACTTTCGGCCACCGTGCAACAGGGCGAGTGGCGCCCCTTCGCCTTCGTCACGATAGTAGATCTCAACCGGACTGTGACCGGCAAGAAGCGTCGAAGATGGTAGCGATGCAAAGGGCATTGACAGTCTCTGTTCACCGGAAAAGAGCGGGGGGCAAGCACCTTCCTCACCATGAGCTGATCACAGTGAAATCTCGATTCTCGCTTGAAGGGCTTTCAAGTGAAGAGCTATCGAGCTGATTCAGCATCTCGGCGTCAGGAAGGTGGGCCCGCCCCCCTCTTCGTTTACACGCCGTGCTTCCAGCGACAGAGTGTCAAAACCCCCAATCCTACCTTACTGGTTCGCGCAGTACCGCGTCAGCGGCGACTGCGGCAATGCGGGCAGCATCCGGGTGGGACTTACGCAACCCGGCAACTTGCAACAACGCCTCGCCCGTGCGCGAAAGCATGCGAAACAAGTCACCTTCTTCCGCGCCAGTTTCGCGAACCAGCGTGGACCAGTCCATGCCCGTGACCCAACTTGCGGCGGCGGCGGCCGCAGAGAAGTTCAGTTCCGGCGCAGGCTCGATTCCGAGTTTCCATTCCTCAGTTGATACCTTGAATCCTACATCTTCAAACTGTGCCAGCGAGTTAACTAGCGCATCCTGCAGCTCCAACTGGCCGTAGTCGCGCTCTTCGTCGGCCGTGAGGGCTGCCATGAGACCGGCCATCCGATTGAAATCCAGTGAGTTGAATAACGCACTCTCGAGCGCTTCCCCAACCAGTAACGGACGATCGATGTGGACATCAGCAAGCCAGCGGCCACGCTCAGTTATCTTTTCAGCGTCGAAGTCGAGATAACCGAACACTGCGAGCACGCGCGCGCGCAGATGAAAGGGTTCCCAAACTTCTTCACGCAATCTGGCGATCCGCCGCGTCGTGCCTTCAAGTTCTTCTGCGTCGACGAGCGCGCTCCAGAGCGCCTGCGTGCACCTCAACTTATCGTCCGCGCCGAGGGTAGAGGGCAGGATCGACTCGATACGATCATCGAGTGCGCTTATCGCCTCCAACTCCGCCGATTGCGCGTCGCGCAGGCGAGGCTCATGAATTACAAGCTCCTTGCCGTGTTCGCGTACATCTTCAAACGCGTCCTCGATGAAGGCGTCTTTTAAACGATAGCTTCGCGAATAAACTCGGCCGATTCGATCCAGCGCAAAGCTCGCGCTATGGCCGTCTTCACGAATCCCTCGGACATTACCATCGCGTTTTTCTGTAACCAAAACGAGGCGGCGGCCGCTGCGGCCAATACCGACGACGCGGCCAGGTTGGACCACTTCATCGAGCCAACTATGCAACGCTTCGGCTCGCGTTTGCGGTTTGGATTCATGTAGCCGGGCGCGAGCACTAACCAGACGTTCAAACCCGATTACAGTCGCCAATGGCAGATCGCAAGTTGCTTGATTCAGTTTCAACTCTATTCGCTGCTTGCTCTCTTCCTGTGTTTTTTGCAGTTGCGCGATCTGCAAAGCGGCTTCGCGATGTGCAAAACTTCTCTCCGCGATCTCGCGCACTTGTGCGAAATTGCCGTAAGCATCAAGGAGATTGAGCAGCGTGGTGTAGGTTGCCCGAAACTGAGAAACGAGCGGGTCGGGCCGGGCCTTCAACAACTCGGCTATCCTTTGGGGATCCTGATGTAAGCCGGGAGCCACAATCGCGAAGCCCACGTTGTCGCGTCCCCGTCGGCCCGCCCGACCAGTCATCTGTTGCAATTCTGAAGCACTCAACTGCCGCCAGCCGTTCCCGGTGCGAGCATCGGCAACTGTCAGGACAACGGTGCGCGCCGGAAAATCTACGCCGGCCGCAACGGTTGCGGTGGCAAAGATTGCATCGAGTAAACCGGCGCTCATCAGTTTTTCGATAATCATCTTCCAGGCGGGAATGTGTCCGGCATGATGTGAAGCCACGCCACCTCTGATGATTGTGTCCCAATGACGATGACCGCGTATCTCCGGATGTTGCTCGATGGCGCTGCGCATGAAATCGCGCCGTTCCTGGCGTCGCGCGTCGTTGGAGTCGCGTCGCATTAAAGCAGTCTCTGAGGCCGCCTGATCGCAGCGCCGGCGCGTCGGCATGAACACGATGGCCGGCAACAAGTTGTAAGAGCCAAGAGCGGCCAGCAACGCGGCAGGCGGCATTTCCGGCATACGGAGTTTCATAGTTCCAACTTAAAATGTTAGTCAGCCGGCGGGGGCAAACCCACCCTCCTAAACACGAGCTTATCGAAGTCGAGTTATGGATGCTTGATTGAGAGGCTTCAATGCCAGCTTTTACATCTTAACCAGGGCGGCTCCCACTTATTCAAGAATTCTCCAAATCCGTCGCTCTTAATATCTTCTGTGTCCGCGCGAAGGTGGTCGCCTCTCCTCGCGTGTCTGTTCAAGCATTCGCTCGATCTCAGGATTCAGTTTTCCATTCTCACTTAACAACTGTAGCAATCTCTTGTCGGGCAGCAGCATCGCAGCGCGCAGAGGAACCGGACGCGCTCCGGGTCGGGTCACCACGCCACAGCGCACGCCGCGCACTTCTCCAATCCACGCTGCAAACTCATCCGCATTTCCTATTGTTGCCGACAACAACAACAGCCGAATGCGAGGCGGCGTCAGGATGATTGCTTCCTCCCAAACATGGCCGCGATCTTCGTCGCCCAGATAGTGAGCTTCGTCCAGCACAACCAGATCAGCGTTGACGTCATTGCCGCCACGTAAGGAATCGAAGAGTTGGTTGCGATAGATTTCGGTCGTGCCTACGATCAGTTGCGCGTCGCTGTTATCTTTCCGATCGCCCGTGAGTATGCCCACCCGGTCTTCGCCAAACTCTTCCGAAAACTCCTGATATTTGGAATTCGTCAGAGCTTTCAGCGGCGTCGTGTACCAGGTACGTCGTCCGGCAGCCAACAAGCGGCGAATCTCTTCGCGTGCAATCCAGGTTTTGCCACTGCCGGTAGGCGCGGTGACCAGTACATCTTCGAATTCCAATGCGGCGAGCGCTTCAATTTGAAAGGGATCTGGCTGGAAGGGTGCGGGACCCGGCGTGCCAATTCCCTCGAGGAGTTTTTTGACTTCTCGCGACTGAGGCCGGGCGTTTCGCGCCCTTTCGGTCGCGCTTAATGAGGAGGGTCGAGTGTCTTGCTGAGGCCGTGCTAATCCGCGCGATCTGCTTTTGTTAGCAGATCGACGCTTCTTATCAACAACTCTGTCACGAGAACGTCGCATAATCCATTCTAGCTTTGGGCACGCAGGCGGCGAAGTGCTAACGTAATGGACGGATGTCAAAAAGCTTTCACAACGCGTAGCTCATGGCTCGCGTCTAAGAGAGGGAACAATATCTTTCCCGGGGGCGTTTTATTAGGAAATGGCAGAACTTTTCGCGAATTTTGAAGTCAATCGAGAGCCAAGGTGGCAGATCATTTCGAAACTGTTGGCGGGCTCGCTCGCCTTTCACGTGTTGACGGCTGCGTGCGTTGTCCTCGTTCCGGGTGTAAGAGATGCGTTCAATCTAGCTAGCCTTATTTCGGATACGAGATTTGTGGATAAGCCCTATGAGAGAACCGAAATTACCGATGACGTCCAGTGGGTCGAACTGGCGAGCGAGAAGTTTCACTACCCGGAAGGTTATTTCGCCCTTGAAACTCAACTGGGTGCGTTGACCCCTCTTCCTCCTGCTCCTTCGTTCATTGCGCAGGCTCAGCCACCCGTAGCGGTTCAACCTGAAGTCGCGCCTTCGCCTTCTCCCAGCCCGTCGCCGATCGCCACACCTACGCCTAGCCCTATCACGACTGCTTCGCCATCGCAAGCGAAGATGAGTCCCAACCCGGCTCAGAGTCCCGGCGCGACCGACGACAAGAAGACTGCTGAGAAGATGACGGCAGACGAGGCCCAGACGGAACTCGATAAAACAGCGGCCAAAAACAATCTCGATCTGCCGAAAGAAAACGAAATCAATAAAAAGGCGATGAAAGATTTCGCAACTTATGCTCTCGACTTGAAGAACCAGGGAAAGCTCGATCTAAATAAGCCGTTTGAGATAGTCATCGAAGCTGAACTCGATGAGAACGCCAAGTTGAAGAATGCCAAGTTTACGAAGAAGGCAGGTGATCCGAACCTGGTGGATCTATTCGGTCGCATGGTTTCCGCGCTCAACGATAGTGGCTTCCTGATCTATCTAAAACCCGTCGACAAGGATAATCCTGGATCGCGAGTTGTGTTCACCATCAAGCAGGGCGAAACCGAAGTACTGGCCACGGTAGAATCGGAAGCATCTTCGATTGATAGCGCTCGTGTGCTTGCGAAGGGGTTCAATGCCGCGTTGTCCATTGGCGCGCAGTCGCGCGCCGGAAAAGACGAAGAAGCGTTGCTGAGAAACACTAGCGCCGAACCCGTGGGCAAGAAAATCGTTTTTAATTTTACGATGCCGCGGCAGGCGGTGGTCGATCTCATCAAGAGACAACTCACGCCGGACAAGCCAAGCTAGCGGGCGCTTGAAAAGCCGACTTGATACCTTCCTCACGCTCAACTAAAATCAGAGAAAGTATAAAAAGCTGAAGAAAAGGCGCGGTTTTTCGCAATTGGTTTAAAGAAAAAAATATGGGTTTCGATCAACTACTAACCAAAGTATTCGGTAGCAGCAACCAGCGTTACCTGAAATCAGTCCAGCCTATTGTTGAGCAGATCAATCAACTTGAACCGGCCATAAAGAAGCTCTCTGACGAACAACTGCGCGCCCGCACGGCGGAGTTCAAGGAGCAGTTGCAACTCGCTGTCGCCGGCGTGGCCGATGTGGATGAGCGGAAACGCCGCGAGCGAGAAACGCTCGATGAGATCCTGCCAGAGGCTTTTGCGATCGTCAGAGAAGCAAGCGTGCGTACTACCGGCATGCGCCATTTTGACGTGCAGTTGATTGGCGGAATTGTCTTGCACCAGGGAAAGATCGCTGAGATGCGCACGGGCGAAGGCAAGACGCTCGTCGCCACGCTTCCGGCGTACCTCAATGCCCTCACTGGACGCGGCGGAGTCCATGTCGTTACGGTGAATGATTACCTCGCCTCGCGCGATGCGGAGTGGATGGGGCAGATTCACCGTTTCCTGGGTCTCGAAGTTGGTTGTATCCAAAATGACATGGACGACTTCGAGCGGCAGGCAGCTTACGCCGCCGACATCACCTACGGCACTAACAACGAATTTGGCTTCGATTACCTGCGCGACAATATGAAGTTTGACCTCACGACCTGCGTTCAGCGTGGCCATTATTTTGCGATCGTCGACGAAGTAGATTCTATTCTGATCGATGAGGCGCGCACGCCGCTAATTATCTCCGGTCCGTCAGATGAGGCGACCGACAAGTATTACAAAGGTGACGCCATTATTCCGCAGCTCAAAAAAGGCGAAGAGGTCGATGGAAAGAAAACCGGCGATTACGTTGTTGACGAAAAACAACACACCGCCGTACTGACCGAAGAAGGCGTCGATAAAGCGGAACGACTCCTGGCCGTGGGAAATCTCTACGATCCCGCAAACATGGAATTGCTTCATTGTGTGGAGCAGGCGTTGAAAGCACACACCCTCTACAGACTGGATCATCAATACGTAGTTCAGGATGGCGAAGTCATAATCGTCGACGACTTCACCGGACGACTCATGAAGGGTCGGCGCTGGTCGGATGGGTTGCACCAGGCTGTCGAAGCAAAAGAGGGCGTGAAGATTGAGAAGGAAAATCAAACCCTGGCGACGATCACGCTGCAAAACTATTTCCGTCTTTACGAGAAACTTTCCGGCATGACTGGTACGGCGGAAACTGAAGCGGCGGAGTTTCAGACCACCTATAAGCTGGACGTAATTGTTATTCCCACCCACATGCCCATGGTTCGCAGTGATCATTCGGACGTGATCTACCGTACGCTGCCCGAGAAGTGGGACGCCGTGATTGAGGAGATCAAAGATTGCCATGAGCGCGGCCAGCCGGCGCTGGTAGGTACAGTCTCAGTTGAAAACTCGGAACTAATTGCGCGCAGGCTGCAACGCGCGGCCGTGCCCCACAACGTTCTAAACGCGAAGTATCATGAACGCGAAGCCGAGATCGTCGCCCAGGCAGGACGCAAAGGCGCTGTCACGATAGCTACCAATATGGCTGGTCGCGGCACCGACATTTTGCTTGGCGGCAATCCGGATTTTATGGCCCGTGAGTTTCTGAAGAAGGAAGAGGTTGACCCTGATGAAGCGACGGAGGAGCAGTGGTCACAAGCCTTTAATCGCGCCAAACGCATCGTCGAGGATGAACACAAGGAAGTAGTAGGAATCGGTGGACTTCATATCCTCGGTACGGAGCGCCACGAATCACGGCGCATCGACAATCAGCTCCGCGGACGTGCGGGACGCCAGGGCGACCCTGGTTCCTCGCGTTTTTTCCTTTCGCTTGAAGACGACCTGATGCGCATCTTTGCCGGCGACAAGGTCAAGGCCTTGATGCAGCGGCTGGGAATGGAAGAGGGTGTAGCCATCGAGTCGAAGATGGTTTCCAAGCGCATTGAGTCGGCGCAGAAGTCAGTGGAAGGACGAAACTTCGAATCGCGCAAACACCTGCTCGAGTATGACGATGTAATGAACAAACAGCGCGAAACGATTTATGGTTTGCGTCGCCAGTTGATGGAAGAACCGGATCAGCGTGAATACCTGATGGGCGATCCTCCTCAAGCCGGAGTCGCTTATGACCTGCTCTCCGATTTGACCAAACAGTATTTGAATCCGGACGTTTCGCCCGACGATTGGGATATTGAAAACTACAAGATTCAAATCAAGACCATTTACGATTTTGACGCGGACGCGGAAGGCATCGATGTTCCGAATCTTAATTCTGCGGAAGTAACGGATGCGATCTGGGAAAAACTCAAGGTGAAGTATGCGGATAAGGAAAACCAGATCGGCCCCGAAGCGATGCGCACCTACGAACGCATCATCATGCTGAACATCATCGACGCGCAGTGGAAGGACCACCTGCTGTCGCTCGATCACCTTAAGCAGGGGATTGGCCTGGTCGGCTATGGTCAAAAGGATCCGCTGGTTGAATACAAGAAGCAGAGCTTCGACATGTTTCAGGAGATGCTGGATCGCATCGATACCAGCACGATTAGATCGCTGTTCAATCTCCAGGTAGTTACCGAAGAACCTCCCGAGACTCTTCGTCAACGTCGCTTGCCGCGTCGTTCGACGCAAATGACTTTCACCGGGCCAAACCAGGGCGCGGCGGCGGCCGGCGAAGAAGCCGGAAAGGTCAAAACCGTGGTTCGTGATCAGCCGAAAGTTGGTCGCAATGAGCCCTGCCCCTGCGGCTCAGGCAAAAAGTATAAGAAATGTCATGGAGCGGCGGTGTAGCTTGAACGTCGTTTGGATCTGAGATCGCCAACGGCGTGCGCGCTTTCCGAATGACTACTACGACATCAACGAATTCGGCCGTCCGCGCCATCATCGGCGGCACCGCTCCACATCAGGCAAGGCTAGCAGCTGCTAGCGGAATGTTGCCGCTGCCGCAGTCCGATTTGCTCGAAGTGCTGGTTGCGCTGCGAACGTCGGAAGACGCGGAAATTGCCGAAGCCGCAAACGCTACGCTCGCATCTCAGGACGCGGAAGATTTGCTGAGCGCCGCCAGGAGCGAGGAATCGGCGCCTGCTGTACTGGATTATCTGGCAACTCTTTCAAAAGCCTCTCGTCAGATTTACGAAGCCGTAATCCTCAATCAGAAAACATCCGATCAAGCTGTGGCCAATTTGGCTTCGTCCACTTCCGATGGCGCGCTGCTGGAATTAATCGCAGTTAACCAACAGCGACTCGTACGATTTCCGACAATCATCGAGGCGATTCTCGGAAATTCAGATCGTACTCAGGAGGCGGAACGACGCGCACGAGAAACGAAACGGGAATTTTTTGAAAAGGAAAGAGGCGCACAGCAAATTGTTCAGGAGCTTCGCACAAGAGGCAAGACTGCCGCTGCTGAATTTTTTGAGGCCGCTGAGCTAACGCAAGGATTGAGCATCGAAGATGCCTGGCTGCTGGCCGAACACATTAAAGTCTCCGATGCTGATCTGGATACCTCCTGGCTCCCCTCAGAACGTTATGAGGAATTGAAAGGGGAGACGCTCGAGGAACACGCTGCCAACTTCAAGCGCGTAGTCGCTAATGAGCGAATTGAATTAGGCGACGTGCCGGCCGAGCGCGTAACTTTGATTCGACGCATCATGTTCCTGAATGCGAAGGACCGCATGAAGTTGGCCATGAAGGGCGACCGCGAGGCTCGCAGCATATTGATTCGAGATTCAAATAGGATAGTAGCCACGGCCGTGATCCAAAATCCCAGGGTTACCGATCAGGAAGTGGAAAACATTGCCGCGATGAGGACAGTCTCGGATGACGTATTGCGCCTAATCGCGCTGAATCGCAACTGGGCCCGTTCGTATCCCATCATTCATAACCTGGTTCGTAACCCTCGGACTCCCCTGCCCACCGTGATCTCCACACTGCCTCGTATTCGTACCAAGGACCTCAAGAATCTCACTCTAAACAGGAACGTTTCTGAGGCCGCGCGTCGCCAGGCGGAGCGTCTCTCCCAAACCCGAACAGGTGAATAAGACCCCACTGCAATAAGCTGGCAATTTACTCACAGCGGCAGAATGTTGCGGAAGTTTTGCGAAACGGTTAACATTGTGCTTGACACGTCACAAATATTCGGTATAATTTCACACACTGAACAAGCAGTTTTATTGAAGGGTGCCATAAGAGGGGACGCGGTTTTTTATTTTAATCGACACCGCGAGGCTTTATCTCACCCGCAAAACGCACTGCCTGATTCATCGGAATCGACCTACGTGGCGATTCTCAGTTCTTTGCCGCCGCCCGTTTTTACCCGAACCTACCGGAAAGTTTGCCCCGCCAATCTTAATTGATTAGCGGGGCGCCTCTCTTTTTACCTATAAAGATAAATGTGCTACTTCCGCAAGAACGCCGCCTCTTTCCGAACCTCCGCTGCAGCATCCAACGTTGAAGAGGTTATGTCTCCCGTCTTACCGGTCATCTCAGCAAACAGTTTTTCGTATTGATCCACTACCCGGTCCCAATCGTAGTATCGCTGAACTCTAATCTGCGCTCGATTCCGATAACTCTGCACTAACGAGCCGTCTCGCAAAACCCGTTGGAGCTTTTCAGTGAGGTCCAACTCGTCGGCATAAGGTATTCCGGCATCCCCGACGGCCTCAATATTCTCCGGAGTGGCCAGGGTCAAAACACAATTGCCATAACCCATTGCTTCCAAAAGCGCTGGATGTGTTCCTCCCACTTCAGTCGCATGGACGTAACAATAGGCGTTCTGTTGCAGAGCACGGTAGTCCTGTCCAAAGACGAATCCCGTGAAAACAATCCGTTTGTCGCCCCGCGCGCGCGCCTTTAAATCACTAATGTAATCGTGTGCATAGGGCGCATCGCCAACTATCAATAAACGATATGCGGTTCGCACCTTCTTGAAAGCCTCGATTACAAGGTGCGCATTGTTTTCTGGTTCAAGCCGCGAGACGTAAAGCACGTACCGATTCGGCTCTGCGCGCCACCGGCGCACGGAGGCCCGATCCGGACGCCGTTCAACTTCCGAACCGTAGGCGATCATTTCGGATTTTGCGTTGTAACGGGCGACGTAATAATCGTGGATAACCTGCGCGTCCGTTACCATGACATTGGGAAGAATAGTTGCCAACCGTTCGGCCGCGAGGTAGTAGCGCCTTCCCAACCACCCCCATTTCTTTCGTTTGTGTTCGAGGCCGTCTACGTTGATGGCTACAGGTGTGCCCGTGAGTCTAAGAATCGGAGCGAAAGGGGCGTTCGCTGCATTGCAGATTAGCGCCGCATCAAATCGGGAAGAGACTGCATCGACGGCGGAAAGGAACGCATGAACGACAGTGTCAAAATACTTGTGCCGGATAGTGGGGAGCACTTTCAACCGCACCCCGTGATACTCCAACTGCCGTGGCGAAACGTAGTGTGCTCGGCCATATACTGTGACTTCATGCCCGCGCGCCACAAGTCTGGTGGACAGATGTTCAGCGAAAGTTTCGAATCCGCCGTAGCTGGCTGGAATGCCACGCGTTCCGAGAATAACGATGCGCATAAGCCTGAAAAATCGATTAAAGCGATTCTACGTAACTGGAGTCATGCCACCAGGCGGCACTAGTCCAACCCGGCGGCTTTTTTGTAAACCGAGAGAGTTTGACGTGCAGTCTCTTCCCAGTTGAAGAGTTTCGCACGATCCAAGCCTTTGACGCGAAGCTGGGCCCGCAAGTTTGAATCAGTTATCACTCTCTTAATTGCACAAGCCAGGTCGTCAACATTAAAGGGATCCACCAGTAAAGCCGCATCTCCTACTACTTCGGGCAGACTAGTTTTGTCACCCACGATTACCGGCGCGCCACACTTCATGGCCTCCAACGGTGGCAAGCCAAATCCTTCGAAATATGATGGATAAACCAAACAGAGCGCCCCTGAATACAGTGCCGGCAAGTCGGCTTGCGGCACATACCCGGTCAGAATTACAGAGTTACTAACTTCCAGTTCCTTGATGGTGCGGAGTGTTTCATCGTATAGCCAGGCGCATTTTCCCACGAGCACAAGTTTAGGCAGCTTAACCTCTGGTCTGGCCCAGCGCAAGCGCGAATAAGCCGCGACCAGACGGCTCAAATTCTTGCGCGGCTGAATAGCGCCAACCGACAGAATATACTCGCCTTCTATGCCATAAGTTTGTCTAACGCGTTGAACTTCTTCGTCCTGGACCGGCCGGAAATGGGCCGGAGCAGCCAAAGGAATAACGCTTACTTTTTCGGAGCTAAGGCGGTAACTGGCGATGATGTCACTGCGCGCGTATTCCGAAAGTGCTATTACATGGGTCGCCTCTCGCGCGGAGCGGCGCACGGTTATGCGGAGCTGCTTGCGACTGCGCCATTTGAAAGTTTGCGGAAGATGTTCGAAGGAGAGGTCGTGAATACTTACTACGACCGGACAAGGTGAAAAAGGAGGAGCGGTAAACTGAACGTGGAGCACATCGACCGGGTTTCTTCTGAGCTCAGCGCTGAGAGTCAGTGGAATACGGATCAGAGGTGTGTGGGGCAAGGTGGCACGAACCTCAAAATTTGGCCACCTATTGCTGAAGCGTTCCAGCGCTTCCGGCCTGGTAACATAGATCGTATAACGATTGACGGAATCAATCTCGGCGAGCGCTTCAATGAGATTCGTCGCGTAGCTCTCATTGCCACCAAGTCCAGTCCCAACAGAGTGGGCGTCAATTGCGATTCGCAAGTAGCCTGCGGCTCCTTAGCTCAAGAGACAAGATGATCGCATGCGGATGTTGTTCGTAAGCACCAGGCTTGGCAGAGGAGGATTGGGTTCAGAACTTTCAGCACGCCGTCGACAGGGAGATGGATCGGCGGCGTTCCAGGAAGAACACCGCCACGTCCAGCTATTTCTTCCCCGCCGCTGAGGCCTGTGAATCGCCACTCTGTTGACCTCGTGTGTCGCGCTCGCGAATGCGCGCTGCTTTACCACGCAACCCACGCAGGTAGTAGAGCTTTGCTCGCCGCACCCGACCTCTCTTAACTAAATCAATATGGTCAACAATGGTTGCGTGAAGCGGAAAGATCCGCTCAACTCCCACACCAAAGCTCGTCTTGCGTACGGTGATTGTCTCGCGCGCCCCACCGTGTTTGCGGGCAATTACTACACCTTCAAACGCCTGCAAACGCTCCTTCGTCTCAGATTCCTTAATGCGCACGTGTACGCGCACGGTATCGCCCGACTGAAAATCAGGAATATTCTTGCGCAGTTGAGTTTCTTCAATATTGTCTAATCGATTCATTTCATTACTCCAGCTAGATTCGATTTGAGTTTCAGCTTGCGGTAGCCAGCCAAACTCCAGGAATACTATTTCAAAAGATCCGGACGATTCCGTTGTGTCTTTTTCAGCGCTGCTTCGCGACGCCAGCGCGCGATCTCCCCGTGGTTGCCCGTCAATAAGACATCCGGGACGCTCAATCCTGAAAACTCAGTTGGCCGCGTATAGTGCGGATGATCCAGCAGTCCCTCGGAAAAAGACTCGTTCAGTTTCGAGGTTTCATTTCCCAGCGCTCCTGGTAACAACCGGACGACTGCATCGATCACGACGATCGCGGCCGGCTCGCCACCTGACAAAACATAATCGCCGATCGAAATCTCATCGGTTACCAGCGCTTCACTCACTCGTTCGTCAACGCCTTCATAACGACCGCAAATCAAAACGATCTGCGAGGCGTTTCGTGAAAGATCCTGCGCAAGGTCTTGTGTAAAGACCCGGCCCTGGGGTGACAAAAGGACCACGCGCGTATGCGAAGCGTAATCCTCGCGTTTACTGTACCCGGTTAGGTCTCCGACAGCGGCAAAGATCGGTTCGGGCTTTAATACCATACCCTCACCACCCCCGAACGGGCGATCGTCAACAACGTGATGCTTGTCGCTCGTCCATCGGCGCAGATCATGCGCCTTCGTTTCCACTAACCCGGCTGCCCGTGCCCTGCGAATAATCCCGTAGTCAAACGCTTCGCGAAAAAACTCCGGGAAAATGGTAATGATATCGCAGTGCAGCACAGTGCAATTTCAAAGACATCTATAAATCCAATAAGCCCTCAGGCGGATCGATTAATATCTTCTTGCGCAAAATATCAATTTCAACAACGATCGATTGGGCCAAGGGTATTAGGATTTCTCTTCCCGGCTCAGCTTCGGCAACCAGTAATTCGACACCGCCCGTTCTCATTACCTCGCGGACTTTGCCAATAACAGAACCGGATTTGTTTTCAATCGAACATCCCTCGAGTTCCCAATCATAAAACTCCCCTTCAGAAAGCTGAACGCGTTCCGCTTCCGGAAGACCGAATTCATATCCTACGAGAGCTTTTGCCGCATCGATGGTGTCGTAACCCGCAAACTTCAGCACCATTCGATCATTTTGAAACCAATAGCCTTCGAGTTCCAACTGTTTCCGCTCTCCGCCCGAACCCACACCTGTCAACTCAGAAACATGTTCGAATCGTTCAGGAAAATCTGTCAGCACATCGGCGACCAACTCACCCTTGAGGCCCCTCGGCCTGACTGCGCGGGCAACGAAGATTAAGTCGCCTCGATTTTTCTCGCCAGACAGACTCATTCCACAATTTCGAGCATGAAGCGATGTTTCCTCTTCAAGCTCACCGCCTGGGCCAGGGAGCGCAACGCTCGAATGGTTTTTCCCTGCCGGCCTATCACCTTGCCCATATCGCCAGGTGCTACACGCACTTCAATAAGCGTAGCTCCCTTATGATCCACCTCGCGCACATCTACCGCGTCAACATCGTCAACCAGTGACTTAATAACCATCTCGATAGCTTCTCGCATTGTTTTTCTCTTTGGCGCGAACGGCGAGCGCTTAGGCGTCCGGCTGAGCAGTTGCCTGTTGTTTACCGCTGGCCTTGATCAGTCTGCCAACGGTTTCAGTCGGCTGCGCGCCTTTTTCCATCCAATAGCGAACGCGGTCCATGTCCAGCTTAATTTCAGCCGGCTCCCGCGTTGGATTATAGGTGCCCAGGTTGTCGAGATAAGCACCATCGCGCTTTGATTGTTTCTCCTTCACGATAATCCGATATGAAGGTCGCTTCTTCGCGCCAGTGCGCATCAGTTTGATTGCTAACAAATCCTTACCTCCAGTTCTGCTAACCAATTTCCTTAAAAACTGTTTTGGGTGATGGCGGCTTTTTGCTTACCTCATCACTCGCTATTTCTAGTTATCTTCTTTTCTTTTTACGTTTCTTTTTAAGCTTTTTTCTTGATGGTCCAGCCGATGGCGCCATCGACGGGAACGACGGTATCTCGTCGCCATCACCACCAGCTCCAGCAAATCCGGCCATCTCAGGGATGCCCGCCATACGCCGCATCATTTTCCCTTTTAGCCCACTACCACCAAACATTCCGGAACTCGAGAGCTGCCTCATCATTTGCCGCATCTCGGTGTATTGTTTGATGAGCTTGTTTACTTCGGCTACGTTTGTTCCCGACCCACGCGCTATTCTGCGTCGCCGATTGGCATTTAGAATCCGGTGGTCGATCCGCTCCTCGCGCGTCATCGAATCAATGATCGACTCCGTGCGTTTGAGTTCCTTCTCCATCTGCTTCGTCTGCTCTTCATCCATTTGCGGCATGCCGATACCGCCGAGAAGCTGGTCGGGAAGAAGCTTCATTATCTTTGAGAAAGAACCGAGTTTCTTGACCTGGCGAAGCTGCGAGCGAAAATCATCAAGCGTGAATTCGTTTTTCTGAAGCTTCTTTAACTGTTCCTCGGCTTCAGACTGATCGACTTTTGACTGGACCTCTTCGATGAGCGACAGGACATCGCCCATTCCCAGGATACGCTGGGCCACGCGGTCAGGATAAAAAGGCTCGAGCGCATCATACTTCTCGCCGACGCCCACAAACTTTACCGGCTGACCAGTAACTTGTTTGATGGAAAGCGCCGCCCCCCCACGCGCATCTCCATCCATCTTAGTGAGCACCACTCCTGTGATGCCAACTCGGCGGTGAAACTCTTCCGCTGAACGAACCGCGTCCTGCCCAGTCATTGCATCTGCCACAAACAGGATTTCAACCGGGTGCGTTTCTTTTTTGATATTGGCAAGCTCATCCATCAGCTCTTCGTCAATGTGGAGGCGCCCGGCAGTATCAATAAGCAAAGTATCGAAGCCCGTCTGTTGCGCATGCTTGAAAGCCTCTTGCACGAGCCTAAGCGGGTCGTTCGTTTCGCTCTGTTCAAAGATCTGTTGGCCAGTCGCCTTCGCAATGACCCTGAGCTGTTCCCGGGCTGCGGGCCGGTAGACGTCAACGGAAACCAACAGCGGCTTGCGATCCTGATTTGTTGCCAGCCAGCGGGCAATTTTGCCGGTCGAAGTCGTCTTGCCCGAGCCTTGCAGGCCGACAATCATGACGACGTTGGGAATCTGCTTGGTAAAAACCAAGCGGGAGGATTGGCCTCCCAGTAAGTCGACCAGTTCGTCATAAACTATCTTGACGACTTGCTCTGAAGGCTTGAGCTCCTGCCAAACCTGTTGCCCCTCAGCCTTTTCCTTGACAGAGACGATAAAGTCTTTGGCGACTTTATAGTTGACATCAGCTTCGAGCAGGGCAAGACGAATCTCGCGTAGCGCAGCATCAACGTGCTCCTGTGTCAGCACGCCCTCGCCGCGCAGGTTTTTAAGAGTCCGTTTTAGCTTGTCAGATAAGGACTCAAACATAGTGCTCTAAGCGAAGTTTCCTGCCGGCGACGGAAACGAAGATGATAACGGCCAGCCTAAAAGAGTGTCAAGGTACGCACTAAGCACGCAGTTCTGTGCCTTTTTGCTTGGTTTATCGACCTCTGCCTAGCCTTGAACGTCAGTTCAGGCTCGAGGATTAGGTTCTATAGCGCGCGAAATTACTCCATGGAGAGCAAGCCTTGGAAAACTAAATACCGGTTTCAGGAAACCAACCTCCGAAAATCCCGTCTGCTTACCTGGGCGCTCCTGATCGTTCTATCGAATTTGGCCGTTTGGCAAGCTCCGACGAGGACCGTTCAGGGTCAAGCGTCCAGGAGTCTTCGGTTCACCGAGTCTCTCAGGCTGCAAGAAGTCGAGCCTGGGATCGAGTATGGGCAGATGACGAGCGGACAGGCCTCCAAAGATGAGCTGACGGGGCCCTGGTTGATAAACGTCCTCCGGATAGACCTCAAACGCGCGACGTTGAAGATTGTGCACGCACTCGATGAGGGTGTCGGTCGGAAACTGTCAGTTCGCTGGCGGCCCGATATGGCGCGCCTGCGGCCACAAACGGTGGATACTTTAGGACGGCTGGAACTTATCGAGGTGAGTCAATCGGGTTGTTGGTTCTTAATCACATCTTAATCAGTGAACCTCACAACGAGCGGGCAGAGTTTGGTCTAATCCACACTGGAGACAAAACCGAAGTCATCTTTGATCATTTGAGATTCGCTGGAGAGATTTCGGCAGGCCCAGAGAAACATTCCGTGCAAGGCTTGAACCGGCCTCTTTCGACAGATGAGTTGATCGTTTTCACGTCGGGATTTCATCGCACCACGCTAACCAGTCCTGGTGGAATTGAAGTCGTGGTGCGAAGAAACAGTGTCACCGTCGTCAGGGATCTCAAAGGCAGCAGTGAAATTCCTACCGATGGTTACGTTATTTCTGCTGTTGGCAGCGCGCGCGAGTGGGTGAAGACTCACGTCCGCAAAGGTGGCAGAGTAAACTTCACCTGGCGGCTAGACTCTATCAAACCCGGTATTGATAACGATTGGATGCGCGCTGACAGCATGCTCGGCGGCGGCCCTCAACTGATTAAGGCCGGCAAAATTGAGATTACCGATAAGCAAGAAAAGATGGCGCCAGGCTTTGCCACCGATCGACATCCGCGAAGCGCGATTGCGAAGTTGAAATCGGGAAGGCTTTTGCTGGTTACAGTGGACGGGCGTCAACCAGGCGTCAGTGCCGGGATGACGCTGGAGATGCTAGCCGGGCTGTTGCTTGAGTTCGGTGCAGTTGAGGCAATGAATCTCGATGGCGGCGGCTCAACTACGATGGTGCTTCATAATAAGGTAGTAAATAGACCTTCTGATCAATCCGGTGAGCGTCCGGTTAGCGACGCAATACTCGTTTTTCCGAAGCCAAAGTGAGGAAACGCATGTAGACGCCTTTTGCTCCCTGTGTTAGATTCTAGGCCGTTTGTTGCTTAATTAGATGCGCGGCTTCGTGGGAGATTGCCGACGCACCAACCTTCCGCCCGCTTCAACAGAGTTCGCTATGAAAAACGGACTGAATTGACCGTTTCTAAGAGATTACATGACTAAGAAAGAAGGCTCGGGGACTGGTAACTCATCCCCGAAAGAATCCTCAGACGGAGAAGGTGTAGTGGACCTTGCCGATGCGCGGGTCCGGCTACGCTCACGTTCGCGGCAACCCTCAAACCAGAGTCTGCTGGAAGAATTAGATGAAGTTCGCTCGCTTCTCGATCAAGGACTCTCCGCGGAGGCCAAGTCCCGGATAGCCCTACTTATCTCCGCTACCAAAAATAACCCTTCGATCCTCGCCCTCGCCCGCTGTGCTTTGTCCACCGCGCTTGAAATGCAGGGCCAATATCGCGACTCGCTCGCCGCGGTGGCGATGTACGAGTCCCCTGAGTCACGAGATAAACTCGACCAGCAAGCCGTCCAGTCACTCAAGGTTCAAATTGGTCTCGCATACAACTACAACGGCGATCATCCCAAAGCGATTTCAATTCTTAAAGGCGCGTTGCGCGAGTTCTCCGAAAGCGATCCTGAACAAAATAACGGGCCTGTCTATGCTGCGCTGGCGCGTGTCTATCGCAGTATCTCCGAATACCCGATTGCTCGCGACTACGCGCAGAGAGCCTTGGAGCTTTTCCGGCAAACCGGCGAATGGCGTGGTCTTGCCGAGGCTTACTTTGGGATTGCTCTCGCGGATTTGCAGGAAGGCGACTACGAAGCAAGTCTCGAAAATCTCGCGCAAGCTCTAAAACTTATCGGCGATCATCCAGCAAGTTACACGCTGGGAAGAATCTACTCCAACATGGCGGGGGCGTGCTGGTTTCTAAAACGGCCGCAGGAAGGCATTCGCTATCTTGAGAAGGCAATTGCCTACTACGAGCGTACTGACCATAAGGGAAGCGCGGCAAACGGCTATAACAATCTCGGTATTAATCTAATCCTGATTGGTCAATGGGTCAGAGCACAGGAAGCTCTGGAGCGTGCTTTGGCGCTGGCTTCAGAAGGGGATGTGCGAAGCGGAAAATCTCCAATGATTCTCGACTCGCTCGGCGAGTTACTCATGTTGCGCGGTGAGCTTGACGAAGCTAAGGATTACCTGGTGCGCGCCGTAGCGCTCGCTAAGGACGACGGCAATAAGTGGTATGAATGCCAGGCACTCAGAACTCTCGCTCGCTGTTACCTGGCCATGGAGGACCACGCCAAGGTGCTCGCAAAAGCAAACGAAGCCCTTAGTCTTGCCGAAAGTATTGGCGACCGCCAAGCCATATCCGAGTCTGGCTTGATTCTAGCGGAGGCACATCTTCGCAATGGCGACCTCGATAAATGC
This sequence comes from Pyrinomonadaceae bacterium, assembly GCA_036506215.1. Lineage (GTDB taxonomy): Bacteria > Acidobacteriota > Blastocatellia > Pyrinomonadales > Pyrinomonadaceae > PSRF01. The sequence continues at coordinate 34,092 of DASXSC010000003.1, forward strand.
AGCGAGCAGTTAGAGGGTTTGAGCGGCGAAACGGCCGAATCTACTACCGACCTCAGCTTTGCAGGAGAGCTGCACCGGCTTTTCGGCATGCTCGCAATGGTTCAATCGGATTCTTCCTCTGCGGCACAGCACTTCGGCAGCAGCGTATCAATTTTTGACATGCTGGGTGATCGTTATCGTGCCGCCCGTGCTCACGCCGAACTCGGCCGCGCGTACGCTTCGAGCCAGCCCAATCGGGCGATTGAACATCTTTCGCGCGCTGTAAACGCCTTTCGCGAGCTTGGCGCAAAGCTGGATCAAAAGCGAGCTGAAGCGGCCCTCGCAAATCTCGACCGCACTGCTCCCGAAAGAAGCGAGGAAAAGTCAGCCTTACCTCAATTACTGACGCTCAGGCTCGCGGAGGCAGTAACTTCCCGAGAGCTCTTGTTACGTGAGCTCGCCGCCATCATGCGTCAGGAGACTAGTGCCAAGTCTGTGGTAATCACGGAGCCGGGCGAACACAACCGGCGCCGAGTCGTGATATCGCACGGATGCACATCTGCTGAAAGCGCAAAGATTGCCGAGAACCTGGATCAGCTGATCGATGAGGAATCCCAAATTGCTTACGCAAAGAAGAACGATGCGGCAATCTTCCAACTTCGTTCATCCTATGCGCCCCAAGCGACGCTTTACATATCCCCACGCAGCCGTGCGAATCTTCCCGGCGGACTTTCGCTGGAGCCGTTAATGCGTGTGGCCGAGCTCGGCATGGATGTTTGTGCTCTCAGAGCTGGATCTCAAAAGGGTTCGCGCGTTCAACAGCCTACCGAACTTGCCGGTACGAGTCTCATGCCCGGCTTCATTCATTCAAGCCCGGCAATGACTAAACTCGTGGAAGAGGTTCACAAGATCAGGTCGTCAGATGTAACCGTTTTAGTTACGGGTGAATCGGGCACAGGTAAGGAGCTGGTGGCCCGCGCGATTCACGCGCTTTCTACGCGTCGTTCAAAAGTATTCGTCCCGTTTAATTGCACTGCTGTTCCGAAGGAACTTTCTGAAGGGTATTTGTTTGGTTATCGTCGCGGCGCCTTTACTGGTGCGGTTACAGATTCGGCCGGCGTCATTCGCACTGCCGCGGGAGGCACACTTTTTCTGGATGAAATTGGGGACCTTCCAATCGATCTGCAGCCAAAGCTATTGCGGTTTCTACAGGAAGGCGAGATTCAACCCCTCGGTGAGCAGCGTCCGCTAAAAGTAGACGTCCGCATCATTGCCGCAACAAATACTGATTTGGAAGATATGGTGGCGCAGGGCCGTTTTCGAGAAGATCTCTATTATCGTCTAAACGTGATCCGGTTGCGTGTGCCGCCTTTGCGCGAGCGTCGCTCGGAGATTCCTACCATCGTCAACTACTACATCAATCACTACTCCGCGAAGTTTGGCCGTCGAGATATTCAGATAACGCCACCGGCGGTTGACTTGTTAATGGTCAGTGATTGGCCTGGCAACGTTCGTCAACTTTGTAACGAAATCCAGCGAGTCGTTGCGCGTGCGGACGATGCCACGGTCATTACTGCTGATCATCTTTCTCCGGAACTTAAGCGAACATCCGCTCCTGCTACGCCCAGTTCACCGGCTTCGACCCTGGCTTCAATGCCGGCCAGCTCGTTGCAAAACGTTACTCTGGCTGATGCCTTGGCAGATGTTGAACGCCGCATGATCGCCGACGCCCTGCGCAAGCATGGCGGTAATATTTCCCGTGCCGCTCGCGAACTTGGACTCACCCGACGCGGACTTTACCTCAAACTCGAACGTTACCAACTCAGCGCCAGCGCCTAGCCCTAAATCATTCCGAGCAGCGTGCGGACATCTCTATTCGCCAGTTCAGTGCTCGCTTTAGGATTTTTCTTTCGTTCGGCAATGTCCTTCGCAATGGCGGCGATTGTTGCGATGTCAAATGGCTTTGAGACGACCCAATCCGCTTTGATTGCCTGCCGAGCATCACAACTAAGTGCGTCGGCCCAGCCGCTTACGATCGCCAGCGGTATTGTTTCCGAGCGTTTCCGAATTTCGCTCGCCAGTTCCCAACCGCTCATCTCAGGCATCCCGATGTCGGTAAATACCACGTCGAGTCTACCTTTGCTGGCGTCATAAATCTTCAGCGCCTTCTCACCGCTCTCGGCCAGGACTACTTCGCACCCTTCTGCTTCCAGCGCTTCGCGAAGCACCTCCCTGACTGCAACTTCGTCGTCAACTACAAGCACGTGGATTTTGCCTCCACCTGGAACTTCAGGCCTTGCTGGATCAGCTTCGATATCTGCCGCAGAACTTTGGGCGACAGGTAGAGAAATACGGAACGTGGTGCCTCGGCCGGGCTCGCTTTCCACCTCAATCGAGCCGTTGTGCCTGCGAATGATGCCAAAGCTGACCGCCATTCCCATTCCCGTACCGCCCTTGCCTTTCGTTGTAAAGAAAGGATCGAACAGCCGTGACTTAACTTCAGGAGTCATGCCTGTACCGTTGTCTGCGATCATCAAGACTACACGGCCATTGGTTTCCTGCGAGCACATGCGAATCTCACCGCCTGAAGGCATCGCATCAATTGCGTTATAAATCATATTGACGAGCACTTCGCGAAGCTCCACGGCGTCACCCATTACTGACGCAGTGCAGTCGGCAACAAGCGCCACGCGAATCTGCGGTGCTTCAACCCGTGATTCCCAGCGAGGACGGCTCATTTCGCAAACATCTTTCATCAGCGTAGCTACGGCAACCGTTTGGAACCTTCGGCTGGGTTGTTTGCGAGCAAAGTCTTGAATGCGCCGGATGATATGAGCGCCGTCTTCAGCGCTCTTTATGATCATCTCGATGCCCAGGTTAATCTTTTCAGCGTCCTTGGTCCGAAGTAGTAGCTGCGCGCGACCCAGGATACCGGTCAAAGTATTGTTGACGTTGTGGGCCACACCGAAGGAAAGTTCGCCCAGAGCGGCCATCTTTTCGGCGTGAGTCGCCCTTTCGCGTAATTCTTCATACTCAGCGTGGGCAGCGGCGATCCGCTCCAGGCAGTTTCTTAGGCGTTCGCAGGTTGACGCTTGTTGAGAATTCGCGAGCAACTGGCTTGCTTGGGCACCAATTTCCTGCCGCTCATCCTCGCCTAATTGCCCGCACATCTCCTCAATTAAGATCAGCAACGGTCTCCCGGCGCCTTCGTAATCCCCGCATCGCTCAGCTACGCGACGGGCGCGATGGAGAATAGGTTTTGCCTCGTGGCGACGTCCGAGCTTACAGAGCACTAAACCTTGCGTAGTCAACGCTTCCCCCAGCAATGCGTCTTCGCCTGTTGTCTCCATCGTCTCGACTGCGCGGCTCACGGAACGTTGAGCTAATCCGTACCGACCCGAGGCAAGATAGAGTTGCGCCAGAGTCTCATCAACCTGCGCGCGTCTCACCTGGTCGCCAAGCTCCTCGAAAAGCTTGCGCGCCCGCTCGAGATGGAGTTGCGCTTCATCGAATCTCTGGAGCGCTGAGAGCAGATAGCCGTGATTATTCTCTACTATTGCCGTGTAGCGGTGGTTCCCGATTCCCTCAAAGTGTGAAAAGGCATCCCGGTAATGATCAAGCGCACTATCGAAATATTTACCCTGGTTTTCCGCAATGCCAAGGTCTTTCAGCGTCGTCGCAAATTCGAGATGAAATCGCCCCTTCGTCCAGGGGCTTAGGTAGTCAATGAGGCGGCCCGCTTCATTTAGTAAGCTAACTGCATCGTGAAGTTTACTTGCATGGCGCTCGACGATAGCAAGACGAACTAAGACGATTCCCTTCAGTTCCGACTCACATTCAGTCAGGTCACATAGAGACGAGCGGAGGGTAGTGCGTGCAAGATCGAACAATCCCTGACGGTAATAGCAGTAACCAAGTTCGGCTCGGCCTTCTCCAGACTTCGTTGTCTCTCCCAGATGGTCAAAAAGGGCGACAGCACCACTTAGAAGGCGCTCGGCGCAGTTCTGTCCGCCATCGACATGTCTCGTGCTTGCGACCCACCCGCTCAAAGTTCCAGCTGTCAGGAGCAATTCGGCTGCGGCAATCTGGCTGAGCCCGGTTTGCTTCGGCCACTCGCCAATTGTCCACCACGGCTGGAGTGCTGCGCACCCGGCGTCATAGTCTCCGAGCTCGAGTTTTTCACGTGCGATGCTGCAGGAGGCCTGTACCTGTTCACTCAGTGTGAGGGGTGAGTACTCAGTGTGTTGAGTCGATTTCGCCGGTATAAGTCGCATTTCGATCTCTTTGGTTGATTCGTCCTACCTCTTTTTTCATCTTGTCGGGTCTATGCCCTGGTCAGTTGCCATTGGTCTACGCTGAGACGCAGAGCTCAGTCTGGCTCTTCGCCTGTTGAATACCTGGTATACACATGCATACTGCAGTAACAGGAGGCCTCTAATCGCGCGTTAGTGAGGGAATAATAGGGGTTAGGCTCATTTCTATGCTTACTTGAACTTTCCTGTATACGAGCTAATCAGTTTTTCTGGAAAATGTCCGTCCACTCGTGATCTCTTTGCCAATCCAGTAAACATCTACGAGTCAATTACTTAAAGTGCTTTCGATGGGTTAACCTACCGTGGCACGAGCCTTGAAATAGAGAGCGCCGAACAACTTGAAATGGCTCGCTAGATGAGAGTTGACATCCCAAAAGTGACAATCCCATCTAGCGAACTGTCCCAGTAAACCTAGTTACCAGGAGAATTGAAAATGAAAAGCTTCAAATCACTTTTTTGCGCATCGCTTTTGACCTTGGCGATTTCCTCGGCCACGCTCGCCGGCAACATCTCTGGCGGTGCCCCTAGCACCACCTGCGGCAATATTTCCGGCGGCGCCCCTAGCACCATCTCCGATGGTAAGGCTGGCAATATTTCCGGCGGCGCCCCGAGCAGCATCTCCGGTTTGGCTGACGAACTCTATGCCGCGATTCTGGGCCTGCTCCTTCCGTAACTTGGCGCGTCTTCGGTCTCCCAAGTCATCGCGACGGTGCCCTCAGTCAATATGCATTGCTTCTCTTCAAAGATCGTTCATTTTGGCGAGAAAACCGCTGGTAAACGGCTCGCACGATGATATTTGGCAATAGATATGCCAACTGAGTGAAGTCTTCGTCTCATACGTAATACACCTTGAGTGGAGGTGCAAAGCTATGGAGATTAGTCTAAGTACCTTTCCGCCCGGCGGTTTCAAGGGATCACCTTATTCCCTTCAAGTCAATGTCCTGCGTGGTTATATCCACCCAGCAGACTGAGATTACATAGCCGCCTTCCGATGGGTTGATTCGGTCCGAAAACGAAGCTTGAAATCCAGCATTGATGTGGTTTCGCGGATAGTTGGTTGAGGTTGGTCTCGCGGCATCAGTTTGTTGTTCCGAGTAACACGGAGGCGAAGAGGTTGAGCAAAAACCTAGTGTGATTGCACTAAACGATCGGCATCGCCAATGCGATGTACTGTTAGTGACAACCCCATGATCATATACAGGACCATAACTACTTCCGAGTCGCCCCAGTTGTAATGGACCAGACCGGATGTAATAAATCCCGCCAGTCCACCCAGTGCTCCTAACAAAATTCCCCGATCAATCCACGCTAGTCTGGCGTCGCTCCGAATTGAGCGCCAGAGTGTTCGCGCGTAAATAAAAAGGAAGCTTAGCCATAAAATTAGCGCCGGTACCCCACGCTCGAGCGCAATCTGCAAAAGATTTGAGTGCATGTGGCCCCATGGTATCCGGCCACCCTCAAACAGCCCCCACTCGCGCCAGTGCCCTTTAATCGAATCCATACCGACGCCAACCAACAGATGGCGGGGCTTACTCACCAGGAGGTTGAAGCCTTCGTGCCAGACAGTTTCGCGCCAGGTTGTTGATTGATCTGCCTGATCTATGAAGGCGACGTTGCGCTTTTGCTGCAGCACTACCAGGCCTGCGATTATTAGCGGAATCGCCAAGACGCCAATGATAATTAAAGAGCGCTTCCCGACACCTAGCAGGAGAATGATCAGAGTTGAAATTACGCAGCCGAGCCACGATGCACGGGTGACAGTTAATAACAAAGCGAAACCAAATCCAACCAGCGCAACAATCAAGAACGCACCAATCCAACTTCGTTTTAATGACAGGCTCACAAAAAGCCCTACGGTAAGCGCCATTACCAACTGCAAAACTTCAGCGTAAGTAACAAACTGACCAAAGAATCCTGATGCTCGCCAATCGCGTCCTCTTGACCAACTGCGGAGTCCTAGTTGTTCCAACGGATTACCGCCGGGTAGAACACTGCCGCGTGGAATTTTGAAAACTGGTTGCAACTCGTGTCGATAGGTCAGCACGGCCGCCGGCTTCTTCTCCGGCCTCAAAAGAGCATTGACCAATTCCTGCGGATCGCTCAGCTTTTGCTTATCGACTTCCAGTAAAGTATCTCCGTCTCGAATACCAGCTTTGTAAAGAGGGCTGTTCTCTGAAACACCATGAACCTTTACAGCACGCCCCAGCAGCCGCTCGCCGGCGGTATAAAGGACATTGACCATGCAGGCACAAATAAGCGTGAGCGCAAGGAAACGCGCCACTCGCAGTGATGGCACATTCTCGGCAAACAAGTAGATGATTGTGAAGAGACTCGCCGCTCTCAGTTTTCCAATGGAAACCATCGGCTCATAAGAAAGGAATGACGACACGCCGGTGAGAATAAAGAAGCCGAGGACAAAATAATCTATTGGCGTTTTATGAAGCCTGGACCGCGGCCGAACTGCAAACCGGGCCAGCCAGAGAACCATTCCGATTAGCCAGGCGCTTTGAGTCGCCGCAATTGAGTTTGGGGCAGCGGCGGCAAACAAAAAGAGGAAGGCGACGATCGCGCTATCGAGCACTTTCGCCACCAGACTTTTTTCCTGAAGTTCCTCTTTCACCGTGATTTCATGAATCAGCAGCCCTCGGCTCAGTTTTAGTAGCCATCGCCTCGCAGCATAACCAGCACCGTACGCAGGATAATCTTCAGATCAAAAAGCAGCGACCAGTTTTCGATATAGAAAAGATCAAGCTTCACCATTTCTTCGAAAGGCAAACGATTTCTTCCAGACACCTGCCACAGGCCTGTCAGCCCCGGCTTCATGTCGAGACGTTTGCGATGACGCAGCTCGTAAGCTTCGACTTCGTAGGGAATTGGTGGACGTGGACCAACGACGCTCATATCGCCACGAAGCACATTGAAGAGTTGTGGCACTTCATCAAGACTCAAGCGCCGCAGTACGCCTCCGACGCGGGTGATGCGCGGATCGTCACGCAGCTTATATGCAGGCTTATTCGCGTCGCCGACATTGGCCTCGGCGTGTCCGGCGATAAACTTTCGCTGGTATTCCCGATGAATTTCGCTATCAGCATCCACGCGCATGGTGCGGAATTTATAAACAAGAAAAATGCGACCGTCCATTCCTACGCGCTCCTGGGCGTAGAAGACTGGGCCTTTCGAGTCAAACCTTATTAGCAAAGCAATCATAAGCCAGAAGGGAGATAGCAACGCGAGCGTAAGAGAGGCGATAACGATATCGGAAATTCGTTTCGTGCCGCGGGCGAAATCGGAGAGCGGCTCGCGAAATAGCCTGATCATCGGCAAAGCGCCAATTTGATCAACTTCAGTTTTACTCGGCAAACAATTGAAAAGGCTTGGGGCAATGCGAAACTCCACTCCCCGCCGCCGGCCGCAACGCATCATGACGTCGAAAAGTGTATCCCCGTCAACATGTGAGTCGGCGATGATCACTTCATTCGCGCCAGACTCGCGAATAGCTTCAGGTAATCCAGCGAGATCGCTTATAACGGGAACTCCTTCGTAAGTCTCAGGTGCTCCGGTGTTGAGCGTGCCACTATCAACCGCGCCTATCACGCGATATCCGAGCGAGGGCGTTTCGCGCATCGCCTTGATGCAGAATGCTGCTTCCCGACCACGTCCAACAACCAGAGTCGGAATTAGATTCACACCGCGCACTCTGAAGAACGTCTGAGCACTCCGCACCAGCAGCCGTAACGAATAGAAGCTTCCCAGTGCAATCACAAAATCGAGTACGAATACACTGCGAGCATACGAGAATGCTCGATAATTGAAACCACCGCGATACAAAAATGCCGCCGCCACAATGAGTAATGAGCCGATGGCCGTTGATTTGAACACTCGAACGCCATCATCGAAGAAAGAGAACTCGCCACGCAGTCGGTAGAGATCGTAGTAACGGAGTGCGAGCACGCGGATGAGAATTACAAAGAGCAGCAACGCGCCGTAAGGAGCAAACCGCGCGGTCCAACCAAACTTGTCGGCTCCAGTTTGCTGAAATAGCGCACCGCCTTCGCGGAGGTAGAATGCAGCACTAAATGACGCCGCCGCAATCAGACAGTCTGTCACTACCAGCGCCGACTTAATTGCGGGTATGACCCAGTGCGGTGCGCGTGAAGGGGCACGCACGATCCTCGCTTCAACTAGCGAATTTTTGATTTGCTCCACTCGCACAGTGATTACTCAATCAGGTAGCGCCGAAATGTCTATAGACCTGTCTGCCTAGAATAGCAAAAGATCACGTCTCGAGTATTAGATCAGTCACTTCGGGGGCAACATTGACGGCGCGACGGCCAGTCGTGTGCTTCTTCTTCTGGATGGGCAACGCACTAACATCCTCAGGCGTGGAAATTCTTCGCATTCTTCCTTCCCGTACAAGCTCTTCGTCAATCGCGGCCCATTCGCCTAGATAGATCGACGCCGCGGGAATTCCGAGGGCCGCGGCCTCACGATTCATTGTGCCTCCGGCACTTACTACCAGGTCACTGTGTGCTATCAGGTTTCCGCCATCAAGGGGACCAGGTGGCAGGATTAGCTGAGTACCGGCGCGTGCGCTGTAGATTGTTCGCTGCCGGTCGTTGCGAGGCAACAGAATGGCTTTTACTGAAGGTATGGCTGAGAGGCGAGCGAGTAGCTGGTGAAAAAGTTCATTTTCGAAGCGATGATAAAGGGCTTCGCTCGCGGGCGGACGGACCGTCACCAGCACATCTTTTGCATCAATGCCCCATGCGCCCAGTTGTTTTCCAAATTCGGGATCTGTTTGAAAGTTTGCCAGATAGACGTCTTCCTTTATGCCGTCATATCGCTTTACTTTCGCCGCAGATGCGCCAAAGCGAGAGAGAGCTGCTTCGGGAAACGCGCGTGGAACAATTATTCGCGACGCCAAACGAAATGCCAGATGGTTAGCCGGTTGATGCTCATAATCCATCAACGTCACGGCCCTCAACGACAAAGCTCTCGCCGCCAAAATTTGCGAATATGAGTTGTGACTAAGAGCCAGATCGATATTGCGACCACGTGCCCATCGCGCGAGCGCCAGGGCACGCTGCACGAGATTCCCGGCTTTCCCCGAGAGCTTGCCGCCACCGTGTGCGCCAATAACCTGTGGAGCAAAACCCGCGGCTTCAGCTAGTTCGACGGTTTCGGCGAATGCTCGCGCTGTAACTACAACTTCATGATTACGTCGCATGAACTCATTTGCGAGCGAGCGAAAGAATGGCACGTGTGGTGAATTTGCCAGATCGATCCAGATTCGCATTGAGAAGAAACCAGTACTGAAAAACGGGAAACCAGATCAACGATATTGGCGCTATTACGATATTCCTAGGGATGGACCGCAACCGTTTGCCGGCAAAACTGCCGCACCGAATCCGCGATTTGTATCACCGTTTCATTCGATAGTTCCGGATACATCGGAAGCGATAGCACCTCATTGCAAACGCGCTCCGTTTGCGGTAAATCGCCGGAGTTGTATCCCAACTCGCGGTATCCGCGCTGCAGGTGGACGGGAATAGGATAATGAACGCCGGTGCTAATGCCGATGTCTTGGAGATGCGCGCGCAACTCATCGCGCCGTTCGGTGAACACGGGAAAGATATGATGGACAGACGTGCCGCCCGGCGGCTCTTCAAGCAGACGCAAGCCCGTCTCGCCAAGCTCACGGCAGTAGGTTGCAGCATGATTGCGGCGTGCCGCATTCCAATCGTCGAGATGCTTTAGCTTCACCCCCAGGACTGCCCCCTGAATCGCCTCCATGCGATAGTTGTAACCAACACGCTCGTGAGAATACTTTTCGCTTTGACCCTGATCGCGCAGTTGCTTTATCAGATCGACATAGCGCTCATTATTAGTAATGACAGCGCCACCTTCGCCATAGGCGCCAAGATTTTTTCCGGGATAGAAACTGAAACAGGCAAGGTCCCCCATGCTGCCTGCGCGCCGCCCCTTGTACTGCGCGCCATGGGCCTGCGCTGCGTCTTCGATCAAGATCAAATTGAACCTGCGCGCGATATCGATGATTGGATCCATATCGGCGCAACTTCCGTAAAGATGCACAGGCATGAGCACCTTTGTCCGCGGTGTAATCGCCGCTTCGATCTTCGCCGGATCGATGTTGCAGGTGAGCGGATCAATGTCAACGAATACCGGCGTTGCCCCCGTGTATAGGATTCCCGCCACAGTTGCGACAAAGGTGTAACTAACTGTAATAACCTCGTCACCCGGACCGACACCTGCCGCCAGCATGGCAAGATGCAACGCACTGGTGCCGGAATTCACTCCGAAGGCAAAACGCGATTGACAGTAGGCGGCAAAATCTGCTTCAAATCTTTCAACCCGCGGGCCCAAAACAAACTGACAGCTCTGCACCACCTCCGCAACTGCGTTGTCAATTTCTTCTTTGATGCTCTGGTACTGTTTCTTTAAGTCTACTAAGGGAATCATGTAGTTATTCGCGTCAGGTTCGGTGTCAACAACACTACACCAGCCGCGGCTCTTTCCTGATCCGCATCCGGTTCTGTACTTCGTTCATTTAATTTCCACTAGTTGTCCACGTGAGCGCAGCGAGTGCTCTGCGGCTTCTACTATCCGCACCAATCGCAAGCCGGCCTGCCCATCAGTTTCAGGCTGTTTGTTGTTTTCAATGCAATCAATAAAGTGCAATGCTTCAGTGTGCAATGCTTCCGTCGCGTCCAGCCGCGGCGCCCACATGTCCCCGGAACGATAGCTGACAAGCATCTCGTAAACTGCCTCAGGGCTTTGTGAAACTGTAATGCCCTTGTCGTAGATTTTGACTTTCTCGCTAGGCTCCAGGTCGTCGTAAAGGATCATTTTGTCGCTGCCGCCAATAAGTGTGTGCCTGACTTTGACGGGCGTGAGCCAATTGACGTGAACGTGAGCAATCTGTGGATTGTCAAAGAAGAGCGTAATATAAGCAACGTTCTCGGGTTGACCGGGAATATGGCTGATGCCGGTGGCCGACACGGCTGTCGCTTTTGTCGGCAGCACATAATCCATGATTGACAGATCGTGAATTGCGAGATCCCAGATCACGTTCACGTCATGCTGAAAGAGTCCCAGATTAACGCGCACGGCGTCGTAGTAGTAAATGTCGCCCAGGGCATTGGCGGTGATTAGCTCGCGAATTTTTCGCACCGCGCCCGTGTAAACGAAGGTGTGATCTACCATCAGAACACGTTTACGCCGGGTCGCCTCTTCAATCAACTGTAGCGCCTGGTCGGAGTTTGCGGCGAGAGGTTTCTCCATCAACGCGTGCTTGTCGGCCTTCAGCGCAGCCATCCCTAATTCAAAGTGCGACGACACCGGCGTTGCGATCACTATGGCGTCGATGTCGGGATCTGCAAACACCTCGCAACAATTGCTCAGCGTCTTAATGGTTGGATAGCGGGCCCGCAACTGGACCAATCGTTCGCTGCGCAAATCGCAAACCGCCACAACTGTCGAGCCCGGCACTTCCATAAAGTTCCGCACCAGGTTAGGGCCCCAGTATCCATAGCCGATAACTCCAACTTTAATCATGCGTAATCCAGCCTGGCCTTTGGTGTTTGGCTGAGTCGCTTTCTCACGTCGCCAATTACGCGCGCCGGTACACCGGCGACAATCGCATAGTCCGCCACGTTGGCAGTAACAACCGCGCCCGCTCCAACCAGCGCTGCCTCGCCAATCGTGACGCCGGCCATTATCGTGGCATTACTCCCAATTGATGCTCGCCGCTTTACACGTGTGGAGACCACTGTCCAATCAGCTTCCGTTTGCACCGTGCCGTCGTCGTTGACGGCGCGCGGATAAAGATCGTTGGTGAACATAACACCATGACCGACGAATACTTCATCCTCAATCGTCACACCTTCACAGATAAAAGTATGTGACGAGATCTTGCAGCGTGCCCCCACCGATGCGTTTTTTTGAATCTCAACGAATGCGCCAATTTTTGTTTCCGCGGCGATCGTGCAGCCGTAGAGATTCACCAGCTCAGGCTGGAAAATCCGTACATCTTTGCCCAACGACACATCTGAACTAATCGGCATCTAGTCTCTCGTACTTTTCCTCTAACAAACGTCCCAACGCATAAAGCATCCAAGCCTGCGTCCAGCGCATATAGGGCGTTTGAATAGTAAAGAAGCGCCGGCGCTGGTAGTAAAAGAATCCCCGGCGGTCGCGCAGGTTTCGAATACTCCAGGCGGCAATTCTGTCGGCTAGCGGCAGCGCGCTGCAATCCAATTCCTGCAACTCTATAAGCGTAACGATTGCGGTAGCTGCTGCATGCGCATCCGCTGGATAAAGGTTGTCATGGTAGTATTTCGGCCACCCGTCTGCAAGAAAGAACCGCTCGCGCCAGAACTCATATCCGCGTTGATGTGCATGATTAAGATTAGCGTCGGAGTCGCTGCAAGACTTCACAATTCGCGATAACGAAACCAGCACGTAGGCCGTGTGAAAATTGTCCACCCATTGCTGACTGGTTCCAGCGCCATACATCCAGGAACCATCTTCATGCTGCCGCCGAGCCACATAGCGCGCCGTGCGGACGGCCAGACGGCAAAGGTCGGTGTCTTTGGTGAGCGCCCCAACACTCGCCAAAGTTTCACCGGCAAGCAAACTTGCGTTGAAAATCTGCGTGCTGTCCAAAGGTGAATAGCTGAAACAAAGTTCCTCTTCCGACTCAACAGTACGCTTCAGATCCTTCAGAATAAAATTGCAACTGCTGCGTGCCATTTGCAGATACCTATCGTCAACGAGAGTTTTGTAGGCTTCTGTTAGCGCCCGGGTGGCAAAGGCGGTCGGCACAACCATCGGAGTGCCTCGCGGCGCAAAGAAGTTGCGGCTTTGCCAGGCGAAGTTGTAACCCCACGCAGCGCCGCTATAGCCTTCAATTCTCATTTGCCACAAGTCGTCGAGAAGTTTGCGCGCCTCGGTTTCAGCTTCGATTGTTCTCAGCCGGCGATAGTTCGCGAGCGCTGCGAGGGCAAAAAGAGCTACTCCTTTTGAATTCTTCTGTGGCGGAACAAGAGTGAGGCGGCGCAGATTAAATGCTGAACGTTTGCAGAGTTGAGTCCAGATTAGTCGCGCTGTTCGGGAATGCTCAAACGGTGTTGACTGGAAGACTCGGCTGTTCAACGCGTCGAATGGATCATAACCGGCAAAGTCTCGGCGGCGACACCACGCGAAGAGATCGTTGAATGACCGTTCGATAGTTGAATCGCCCATTGAATTGAGGGAGACAGTACAACCTTCACTATTGCGCGGAGCGTCCAGCTCCGGAGGCGCCGAATGTTTTCAGCAAACGTATACACCCAAAGACTTAAGCTCCGTTAGGAGCGACATATCGCTACTAACGGAGCCGGTATTAATGAAGTCCTTGCGCAGGCTATAAACATTCCATCCCTATGGGACCTTCGAAACTGCTCCTGCCTCGTCTTACTGCCGCTTGCCGTTCACTACTCGCTGCTTACTGCTCGCTGCTCACTGATGTCTCAATTCGACGCGGTGTTTCGATAAAGCTCTCATGCCAGAGCTCAAACATGAGTAATGTCCACAGCAGCTTACGATGATTTGCTACACCACGCTCATGTTCATCCTGGAGTTTTGTTACATAATCTGGGTTGAAGACGCCGGCCTTGCGCACGCGCTCGGGCGACAGGAGATCGCGCGCCAATGGCCGCAACTTCCCTTTCAACCACTCTGCCACCGGCACGCCAAAACCTTTCTTACCTCTGCGGGCCACAAAAGGCGGGAGGAGGTCGCTAATAGCACGCTTCAAAACATATTTCGTCTTGCGTCCTCTCAATTTGTAGTTCGCCGGCAACGATGCGGCAAACTCCGCCACTCTCGGATCGAGGAATGGCGCGCGCACTTCCAACGATACGGCCATGCTGGCGCGATCAACTTTCGTCAGTATGTCTTCAGCCAGGTAAAGCCGCGTATCCAGACTCTGCATCTGTTCCACCAGCTCGGACGAGTTACACTCATTCAACATTTCTCGAGCGTCGCGATAAATGTCGCCATCGCTGCTGCTGAGCACTTCTGGCGTTAACAGCATTTCCTGCTCCGCCGGACTGAACGAACCAAACCAGATGTGGTGGCGGGCGACACGATCGTATTTCGTGCCGGCGATGAATCGCGTCGCTTTGTAGTCAAACGATAGGTTCTTGGTCTTTACCGGGAGCAACCTTATCAGCGGCTCGATTACGCGCCCGCGTAACGGTTTAGGAATCTTTGCGTAGTTCTCTGCCCAGCGATGGCCACGATACATTGGATAACCCGCAAACAGCTCGTCGCCGCCGTCGCCGCCAAGGGCGACGGTCACGTGCTTGCGCGTGAAACGCGACAAAAGGTAAGTGGGAACGAGCGATGGATCACTGAAGGGCTCATCCATCCACGACCCGATTTCGCTAACCAGGTTGGCCGCGAGATTTGAGCTGAGACGTTCCTCATGGTGATCGGTGCCGAGAAACTTCGCCACCGCTCTCGCATAGCTCGACTCATCAAAGGATGATTCTGCAAATGAAATCGAAAACGTCTTAACAGCTTCGGATGAAGCCCGCACAGCCAGGGCCGCGATTGTCGAGGAATCAACGCCACCTGACAGTAAGACTCCCAAAGGCACATCTGAGACCAGACGCATGCGCACCGATTCCGCCAACAATTCCCGCAGGTGTGCGGCCGCTTCAATTTCACTCGGAGGGGCTTGAGGAGTTCTGTAGCTCAGACACCAATATGAGCGAGTCTCAATCTTGCCATTATCAAGAGTTAAGGTGTGAGCCGCTGGTAGTTTATTTATGCCTTGATAAATCGTGAGCGGCGCAGGTACATAGTCAAATGAAAGATACCGGCGCAGCGCCTGGACGTTTAGCGAACTCTTAACGGCTGGATGCGCCAACAAAACTTTCGGTTCCGACGCAAAAAGGAGCGTGCTGTCAAACACGGCCCAGTAGAGCGGTTTCTCACCAAAACGATCGCGCGCGAGCAGCAGCCGTTTTTGCTTCGCATCCCACAGCGCAAAAGCAAACATGCCATTCAGATGCTGAACCATCCCGTCCCCATATTCTTCATAGAGATGAGGCAGCACTTCTGTGTCGGATTGGCTACGAAAACTGTGTCCGCGTTTTTCGAGATCCTGACGCAGTTCGCGATAGTTGTAGATTTCGCCGTTGAGGATAACGGCGACGCTCTTATCCTCGTTGAAGGTGGGCTGCTCGCCGGTGACCAAATCGATGATCGCCAGCCGGCGCATTCCCAGTGCTACACCGCTGGAAATCATCAGCCCTTCGGAATCCGGCCCGCGATGAACCATGCGTTCGCACATCGAGTGCAACAGTTCTCGAGCGCCATCAGGCGGCGGCGTGCGTGAGTCAAGAGTGGCCCAACCGGTTATTCCACACATAGGTAGCTACAGTGATGAGTAATGAGTACAAAAAGGTTCGAAGGTTTTCACGAATGGTTTGCGCTCATCACTCATTGTTTCTGAATCCAATACGTTCCCGCACCGCATAGATCGATTTCGCCTGCGACTCGTGATATGTACGCACGAGCATCTCGGCAAGAAGTCCCATCAGGAAAAACTGGATGCCCAAAACCAGCGACACCATGGCCATCACAGGCAATGGAGTTTGCACCAAATCCGCATGGTGGGGCCAGGAGGCAAACTTCATCAGCAGTGCAAGCAGCGTAGAAACAAAAGATACAACAAAAGTCAGCAGCCCGGCCGTCCCAAAAACATAAAGCGGCTTCGTTTGATATGACGCCATAAACTTAATCGTCATCAAATCGAAAACTACCTTAAGCGTGCGAGAGAGGCCATACTTCGACTTGCCCATGGTGCGCGCATGATGCTCGACGGGAATTTCGGCAACGCGCGCGCCGGCCCACGATGCATAAATCGGAATGAAGCGGTGCATTTCACCATAAAGACGCACATCTTCCACCGACTCACGGCGATAGGCCTTAAGCGAGCAGCCGTAATCATGGAGCTGCACGCCGCCGATCCAGGAAATCAGACGATTGGCGATCATGGAGGGAATCTTGCGCGTGACTAACTTGTCCTGCCGATTTTTGCGCCAGCCGGAGACCACGTCATACCCTTCGTCCAGTTTCTGGAGCAACCGCGCAATGTCTGCAGGATCGTTTTGCATGTCGGCGTCCATTGGAATTAAAACATCACCAGAGGCTGCATCGATGCCGGCGGCCATCGCCGCGGTCTGACCATAATTGCGCCGCAACGCAACCACGCGAACGCGGCTGTCGTGCCGCGCCAATTCGCGCAAGACTTTCAAACTGCCATCGCTCGAACCATCGTCAACGTAGATGATTTCAGCAGTTCGTCCGAGAGTCTTCAGGGCTTTGTCTAACTTCGCGTGCAGCGGCGTCAGGTTTGGTTCTTCGTTGTAGACGGGAAGGAAAACCGACAATTCTGGTTTCTCACCACGACTCAGTGCAGCTTGTTGATTGCTTACTAGAATTTCTTCTTCGTCGTAGGTTTTCATTTACTAATAATCCAAACTATCCATCCTTCCCGCATTCCGCCCTATTCCGATCAACGACAGAAAGGAATGTCTCTCTTACTCCGTTCTTCGTGCGACACAGATAATGGAAACTCCAAAAGGAAAATTAACATAACGCAGCGGTATACTCTCTGCTCCCAAAAATTTTCCCAATACACCATTCAGAAATCCAACCGTCAGATTGTTTTCTGACTCAGGGCGCAGCCGTGTTGCACGCATGAAAAGCCGACCGAGAAGTATGGGCGCGAAGAAGGTTAGGTTCACATAGGTCGCGCGCTCAACCTCGAGGCCTGCCTCTCCGACTACTTGCTTAAGTTCCTTCAAGGTGTACCGGCGCCGGTGATTGCTGACATCATCCTGTACGCCCCACAGAAACATGAACGCGGGCACAAACAAGAGCGTGCGCCCGCCATGACGCAAGACGCGCCGCATCTCTCTCAAACCGGCGAGATCGTCGTCGAGATGTTCCACTACATCCAGGCCCGTAACCAGATCAAACGAATCGGCTTCGTAGGGCAATGCTTCTGCCGCGCCCTGCTTCACATTCGTCAACCCGCGTTCCCGGCAAAAAGACAACGCTTCAGCTGACACATCAACTCCCGTGGCCTCGCCGAATTGCGACAGCATCTCAAGGTTGGCGCCGGTGCCGCAGCCGACGTCAAGAATATTGAGCGTTGAGTTTGGCTCGTCTTGTCCCGCGTCTGTTGTCTTCAGATCGAGACAAAGACGTTGCAAAAAACTATTAATGATTTGCCGTCGTCCGACAAACCACCAATGCCGTTCCTCCACTCTGCGCATGATCGCGTAGGTGTGCTGCTGCATTTCGCGCGGCAGCGGTTCGTTTACTGTGTTTGCTGTAGTTGTCATTAGACCATTGGAGATCGTTTGTGATCCGATCCGGGAACCATGAGCAATTCTAAGACAATGACTAATACCAGAGCTACCAGCAGTTAGGGAAGTCGATTAACCACAAAGCCTAATGTCGCCAGCGGCGGTCCCTCGTAAACAGCAAATCCAGAATCTGACAGAATTGAATTAACCCAGTAGTATTCGCACATAATCGTGCCGACAACCGATAGTTCTTAAAATCGTACAGCTGAGCTTGGACATTACTCTTCCGTGTGGTCGGGTCTGCGAAACCACTCAACAAATCGATGTAAACCCTCTTCAATTTGCATCTGCGGGTTGTATGCAAGTAGCCGGCGGGCTTTCGCGATATCGGCAAAAGTTTGTGGCACATCGCCTGGTTGCAGGGGTTGACGATCTATTTTAGCCGTAGCACCCAGTTCTTTCTCGAGTAGCGAGATTAACTCGCGCAACTCTACCGTGCGCGATTCGCCCAGATTGATCACCTCATAATCACTCTCGGCATAGTCGATCGACGCTCGAACACCGGCAATAATGTCATCGATGAAGGTGTAATCGCGACGCGTCGTGCCGTCGCCGAATACAGGAATTGGTTTGCCGTCGGTAATCAGCCGGGCAAACTTGTGAATCGCAAGATCCGGCCGCTGGCGCGGTCCGTAGACGGTGAAAAAGCGTAAGCAGACGCAGCGCATACCGTAGAGGTGCGCATACGTGTGGCAGAGCAGCTCACCCGCAGCTTTTGTTGCCGCGTACGGAGAGATTGGCTGGCGGATGGGATCATCTTCGCTGAAAGGCACTTTCGCGTTGATGCCATACACCGAGGAAGAAGAGCCAAACACAAACTGCTTGACGCCGTGCTCACGAGCAAGCTCCAACAGATTCATCGTACCGTTGATGTTCGTTTCCGCGTAAAGCAGTGGTCTTTCCAAAGAAGGCCGCACGCCCGCGCGCGCGGCCAAATGAACAATGCAAGCGAACACGTTTTCATCAAAGATTCTCTGCAGCGCCGGCCGGTCGCGAATATCCGCCTTGACCAAACTATAATTGGAGTTATTCTCGTGGCGGCTTACATTCGCAAGCTTGATCTCCGGATTATAGAAGTCATTGAAATCATCGACAACGAAAACCTGCCAGTCGCCGTCGGAGAGCAAACCATCGACCAGGTGTGAGCCGATGAACCCTGCCCCACCCGTTATCAGAATGTTTTTCATTCTCGCTTTGTGAATCAGTCTGCCGGTCGCTGGTCCTTTTCGCCCTTACTCCCTAACCGGCGCGCGATTAGAGCCGCGATTGTGCCCAACACAATGCCGGTGGATGAAGTTATTGGATCATGCCAGACAAAATACTTCAGGTAAATGACCTCCAACATTACCAGCGCAGCCGTGCTGCGCGTCACTGGCGAAACCGGACCGATTATCGCGTAGGCCAGGAACAGGGCGTGCCCGGAGATGAACGGGACATTACCGACGACTCTCATCATTGAAGTTCCGACGACGAGAAAGTCAACCAGCAGCCACGCGATCTTCGGTTGGTGAATTTGCTCGGCGCGGTCAAGTAGAAAAGACACAAAAGGCACGACGATTGGGACGACATAGATGTATTGATTCTCGAGATTGCGCCCACCGAAGCGCCAGGTTACCCAGACTGCGTAGAGCAGGGCGCAGCCAATCGAGAGGAGTAAGACAGCGAACGGATGAAAGATTAGGGGCCGTGTCGCCAATGAAGTTCCTGCGTAGGCGGGTTCGGCTTCTCTATTTCGTAGCATAAATCCAAAGATGCCAACCCCAGCGCGCAGCCAGCCGCGACTCCAAAGACCGGGGCAAGATACTGCCAATGACCGGCAGCCAGCGCTTATTGAGAAAGTAAGTCTTCACAGTCACGCTCGAGAAGTTTTTGAATAGCTCTCGCGCTTCTCTTCGCGAATAGACGCGCGCCAGCGGGTTGCCGGCGCCATCCGTGTTCTGGCTGAGAAACTCGGCTGGCTTCAAATAAGATTCCTTTTCCGTCTTCAGAAGTTTTGCGTGCTCGCGCAGCGAGTCAAGTGGTTCGCCGGTGATTCTGTGAACCAGTTTGATCCCCGGTTCCAGCTTCAACAAGTGCGCTCCCGCACGACGCAGGACAGAAATGTTTACGCGATAATTATAGGAGCCGCGATGGTAAAGCATGACTACCGCCCGTCCGCCCGGACGCAGCACTCGATGAATTTCCTGTACGGCTTTTCCGGTCTCAGGCGTGTGATGCAAAACTCCGTGCGAATAAACGAGATCAAAACTCTCATCATCGAAGTCGAGGTTTTCAGCATCCGCAGTTTGAAACTTACCGGGAAGATCGAACAACTCAAAACGCTTGCGCGCCAGTTGGACAGCCGCTTCCGTAAGATCGACTCCGGTGTAATCGGCGCCCGCTTCGGCAAACTGGGCCCCATCCGTTCCGAGTCCACAGCCAATCTCCAAAATCTTCAAGCCGCGCGCGCCAGCGAAATCAGCGGCAATGGGAATGTGCCACTCCTTAGTGTAACGATGTGCTTCGACTAATTCGTAGAAGCGTCGCGTGCCGGGGGCGGCGTCGGCAAACTTCACGCCGCAGGGATTCGCCTGCCAAAAAGCCCGTACTCGTTCCTTGAGTTCTTGATTTGACATCCAATCAATTTCACCACGAAGACAGAAAGGGCACAAAGAAGCAGCCGATTAGGTACGGCTTGCCTTCGTTGTGCGTCGGCGTTTTTTGCGATTGTCAATTCTATCTTTTGTATCGGCCCATCAATTCACCTTGCGCCAGAACGTGACCTTTCATCGCTTGCAACAACTGGTCTTTGGTCGTCCTGGAGTTAAGATTCAGGTCGGTATCGAGTGCGTGGATCTTGAAAAAATATCGATGCGTCCCACTCGGCGGACACGGCCCACCGTAACCGATCTTTTTGAAATCAGTCGTTCCTTGCTTTCCTCCGTCGGCAATCGTCTCCTGTGGCGGTACGTTCTCGGGCAAGCTCGTTCTGCTTGCAGGTAGATCGAAAACCACCCAATGCACCCACGTTTTTCCTGGCGCGTCCGGATCGTCACAAATCAGGGCGAGAGACTTCGCGGTTTGCGGCACTCCTGACCATTCCAGCGGAGGCGAAACATTTGCTCCATTGCAGGTGTATTTTGTCGGAATCATTTCACCGTCTTGAAATGCTGTGCTGCTAAGTTTGATATTCATCTTCCCTCCAAGCCCTTCATTCGTATTCGAAACTTCTGAACTATTTTGGTTCTCACCCGCAGGATTTCGATTCCTGCCAGAGCATGAGCAGTACAAAATCAGGGCGCACGATAACAGGCAAAGTTTAGTAATCATCGCGGTCATTCCTTGTCGGGATTGTAGGGGCAGGGCTGTCCCGACCCATTTACCGGCATTATATGCTTGTCGCGCTCAGTCTCCACTCTGAGCCGCAGACGCGCATGCTCCGAGCGTTCTCAATATTGACCCAACGCGCCGTGACGATCGTCTTGTAGCTTTCTTAACGACCAATTACGCGCCATCGTAACCTACCGTATTCATCGGCTACAGCCACAAGGACGAAGACTGGAAAAGGCGTTTCTTGCCGCAGCTCCGTGCGCTAGAAGAGGCTGGACGCATCGCTGTATGGGACGATCGAAGGATTGACGGGGGAGATAAGTGGTATCCCAAAATCAAAGCGGCCATGCAGCAAGCGGCAGTGTCAGTCTGTCAGATTTCACCCGACTAATCTTATTTCGGTGTAGCAGACGCCTCTATTCCCCCCTGGCCGGGTGTGGGCCGGAAAGTCTCCGCCACTTTTTGAAGGGTCGTCTGGTTCTTATCTATGCGTGAATGAAGGGTCCAGGTAATGATCTGATGAAAATGCGCGGCTGTCTCGACAGTAGTTACGAGATAGGCAAGCTTTACGTTCTTAGCTTCGCCCTGAATCTCATATTGCCGGCCGGCGTTTCCGTTGATAGTAACCGGCAATGGCGGCGATGAATTCGGGGATGCGAGTCTGGATGTCATCGAGTCACGAATAATACTTGTGTATTGGTCGAGGGTCATGTCATCCGTAAAGTCTACTTTCTGCTCCGTGATTACGATGACATACATCTCCTCCAGAGGATTCGCAGCTTTTATGGCCGCCTGATCATTCAGTGACGAATTCTCCCGCCAACCGGCGGGAACCGTGAGTTGGAACTTCCCGTCAGGACTCTTGAGAACGGTCGGCCGAGCCAAACTTTGCAACTGTTTGCAACCGCCAACTACGCAAACCAGCAACACGATCGTGATGAGATGATCTGTCAATTTCGATTTTGGCATTGGTCCAACCTCGTGAGCTTCTCTCTCTTCGCAAATCATTTGAGAGGCGGCTCTTGTGAGCTAATTATTTGTCACTGACAGAATGCGCTCGATTAACTTTGGATCATCCGGGAGAAGTCCCGACTTTGGCAGCCGCGGTGTCAGTGTCGCCCAGCTCCTGTCCATGGCAAACACTTTTCGGAACAGCGGTAACGACTCATCCACGCGGCCCATGTTTACGAGCGCCACCGCATGCCAGTAGATCATTTCGGCGTTATCGGGAACGAGTTTCTCTGCAGCGCCATACTCGCGCAACGCGCCTTCGTTGTCTTTCTTCTCAACCGCAAGGTCTCCGGCGTTCATATGGTTGTAGGCACGCTGGAGAGTTACGAGGCGGCGCAACTCCTGCAACGGCTCGGAACTATCGTCGACACGCAGATCGAAAAGTCGATCTTTCCAGGCCTGGCCGGTGGGTTTCCCCGTGACCACAACAAGTGCAGCGGACTGCCGGCCGCGAATGTCGCCGCCGACAGCTTGCGCGGCGTCTAAGGCCGCGAGCATTCGATCAGCCAAATCGCCTTTGGTGTTTTCAAAAGCCTGGGCCATCGCCGGCCACACTTTTTCGTTGGCCATCAGGTTCGCTTGCACAGAAAAGTTTTTGCCGACGATGTGGCCGGCGGCAGAGATATCGTTCTTGCCGGTCCAGGCGTCCACGCGTCCCTGCGCGTCAATCATCGCCACCTGCCGGACGTCACGGCCCTCGTCACCTGCGAGCAAAGCTTTCAAGGCGTCAGGGCCGCTTTTACCAGTGCGCATTAGCTCCAACCCGAGCTTGCCGTAACTCGGGTCAACAAAGGATTGGGTGGCGATAGCGCCAACACCAGCTTCAGCCCACGGCACTATCGAGCCAACCGAAAACCAGTGGGACTGTACGGCAACACCGAGTTCGCCGGTAACGGGATCGCGCGCAACGATTGAAAAAGTATGGACCGGTCGCGGAGGAGTAACAAATCTTTCTAAGGCCGACTTGTTATGCTGCGATTGTAAACTCGGAGCGATTACGACGATCAGGAGTAAGACGAAAAGTGGACGCATGATGATCTCGAATCTCCTCGGTTAGGAACCCATTAGTAACAGGCTTCTTCACGAAGGAAACGGATAGAAGGGTGTGTTGCGAAAGATCCAGAAAGACAGAATGACAACAAACAACATCCAGATGTAGTTGGCGTTAAACCGAGTCCACGTGAGCGGCCGGCCGTGTATGGCCGCATTTGTGTAGCGCACAAGCGCATAGAGCAAAAACGGAAGCGACAACATTAGGAGCGGGTTAAACTCAAATGCGGCGACCAAATCGCCGTGAAGTAAACAGTGAAGGCCGCGAGTACTACCGCAACCGGGACAGGTAAACCCTGTGAGAGTGCGAAACGGGCAGGCAGGGAAAAAGCCAGATTTACCCGGTTCGAAAATGTAGAGATAGGTGGCTCCGGCCGCCAATGTTGCCCAAATAAGCGCGGCTTGGAAAGGACGTTTTACGATCACATCGAGCCCCATAAGACAGCTAATCTAGCCCAGGTCAATGCCGCACGCGTTACAAATATGATGCTGTTCTTTTATCAATAATCCAATCCAACACAGTGGAAAACAGGCGACGAGCAATATTATGAAAACCACTATCCCGGCAGTGGAAACCCGTTCCACCACTCGAGGTGGTTGGGTTGAGTTACAGCGAAAGCATCTGAAAGCAGGGATATTAAGGGGCAGCCCGGAAGCGTCTGCAACAGCCAACCTATTGTCATCTGGAAGAAGAGGTTCTTCTGATGCGACGGTTAATGGAGTCGGACCGGAATTCTGCCAGGAATAAGGAGCAGGGGCGAGGAACCTGTTACACCTTACACAGGAACGACTACCAACAGGGTTTGGAGTTCCGCAAGCGGTACAGTAAAACACGTCTAGTACAGTCGCTGATTGCCAAAGCAGTCATGCGACCATCCGTAAGAACGGCCGGCCGGCGGCATCAGCCCGCAATTTGAAAAGTCCTGGCCCAGGCTCAGACATTCAGATTCTCCCCTGCGGCTGGGCCCCGCTGACCGAAATCTCCTGAGTTAGAGACTTTTGTTGTACCGGCTACCTCAGAAACTCTGCGGTGGTGGCGGTACAATGCCGCTTTTGCGCTTCTCGAATATTGCAACGCCAATGATTCCGCCGAGAGTCGCAAGCACCGCTAGAATAATCGCGCCGAATATTCCGGCTACGATCATGAGCACGGTGCCTGAAAGAGGAAGTTGAACGCCTCTTTGGGTGAGCTGTTCCTCCATTGCAGTCGCTCCAATCAGTAAGGCGATTGGCAGACCGATGATGAGATAAATGATTCCGCCAACTACTCCGGCGAGACCGCCGACTATTGCTCCATCGCCCATTGCCACTGGCGTCGGCGAGCTCTGAATGTAGAGGTAAGCAGCCAGCAAACCCCCACCAATGCTCCAGATACAACAGCAATAGTTGATAAAAGGAATCGCTGAAAGCACGCCTACAATCAGGCCGCCCAGAATTGCTGGCTTTAGTTTGTTATTCATTAGATCTCAACCCAGAAGTCAGGATGGAAAAAGCCGGATATACCGCTAAAAATTGGATGGAATCAAACAGCGATGCATAACTAACAAACAGGGCCCGGATTGTCAATAAAATTGGCAGATTTTGTTCGGCTAACTTCGAGTTGTGCAAAGACTGCTGATCCTTTGCGAAATCTGACTCGCCACACCGGGCCTGCTCGACAAACTAAACTTTGTCGGACATTATTCTTACATGTACGAATTTGCAGTCGCGCCCGCAGTCACCAGCATTCGCCGTCGCGGTGTCGAAATAGCCGAAGTCTCGCCGGAAAGCCTTGGGTTTGAATTGGAACTCGAATCAGGAGACAGGATTATTAAGGTCAATGGCCGTACCGTCCGCGACTATCTCGACTTTCGTTTTCAAACGGCTGGTGAGACGGAACTTGTTCTGGAAGTTCGCAAAAACACGGGTGAAGACTGGGAACTCCAAATTGAGCGCGGCGAAGGCGAAGATTTTGGACTCAGCTTCGAACAGATCATTCCAAGGCAGTGTGCGAATGAATGCATCTTCTGCTTCTGCAATGGGAACCCGGTCGACGCCCGACCGTCACTCTTTATCAAAGACGAAGATGTCCGGCTCTCGTTTCTTTATGGAAACTACACTACCCTCACTTCAATTACCGAAGACGAGATGCGGCGAATCGTCGAGCAGCGCCTCTCTCCCCAGTATGTTTCCGTTCATGCGACCGACCTCGACGTGCGCGCGTACTTGCTGGGAATTGAGAAACAGCGCGCCGACATCGCTCCCAAGTTGAAGCGTCTGCTTGATGCGGGAATAGAAGTCCACGCGCAGGTTGTGCTTTGTCCGGGAATTAACGACGGCGAAATCCTACGAAAGACGATAGCTGATCTTGCAGCCGAGTATCCTCGCATTACGAGCGTGGCGATTGTGCCGCTTGGTTTGACGAGATACAACACTGACCCGCGCCTAACGGCCGTTACACCCGACTTCTGCCGCCAGATAATTGCGGAGGTCACAGCCATTCAGTCCGACTTGCGCAAACGTCTGGGAACAACCTTCGTGTTTTTGGGAGACGAGATCTACCTGCGTGCCGGAGGCGGTGTGCCCTCACGATCACACTACGGCGATTATCCGCAGATCGAAGACGGTATCGGGATGGTCCGTTCATTCAATAACGAGTTTGCGGCCTTAATGAAAAAACTCGAACGGCGACGCCTGGCGAACCCTGCAAAACTGTGCGGCACGCTTCTCACAGGTAACCTATTTGCTCCCGTCTTAAAGCCACTAATAGAGAAATTGAATGTGCGCTTTGGTACCAGGTTAACGGTGGAAGGAGTTGAAAACAATTACTTTGGCGGTGATGTTTCGGTAGCAGGCTTGCTCACGGGAAGCGATCTTGTCTCAGCGCGAAAGCGCATTAGTGGCGACTTTGTGATTATCCCGAGGAGTACTCTTAAGAGCGATGAAGAGATCATGCTCGACGGAATGACGCTTGAGGCGTTGACTCTGAAGCTTGGCTTGCCGATCCACCCTCTCGATCTTAAGGCATTTGCTCAATTCCTTTTTCAACATAACTGATTTCAGCCCTCATGACCGCTTCCAAACTACAGGTAGAGCCTCCATCGCAATCCACCCCGGCAGCCACGCAAAAAATTCTCGACGTCGGCTGTGGCCAGAATAAATATCCGGGCGCGTTAGGGATAGATTCAAATCCGAGGGCTGACGCCGACGTGATTCACGATCTTGGTGTGTTACCTTATCCGTTTTCCGATAACGAATTTGATAAAGTCATTTGCCGTCATGTCATCGAACACGTTCCTGACGTCATGTCATTCGTGAGCGAGCTTCATCGGATAACCAAACCCGGCGGGCTAATCAAGATCGTTACGCCTCATTATTCCAATCCTGATTGGCCAACTGACCCTACTCACCGTAACCACTTCAACAGCTACTCCTTCACGTGCTTCATGCCCGATCGAACTCCTTTCCCGTTTTACACCACTGTAGAGCTGCGACCGCTGCACACTTACGTTAGTCTTGCAAATCTCTGGCGAATGCTAGGTCTCGAATGGCTGACTAATCTTGACCAACGCTGGCCTGCCCTTCGCTTCACACGCAAATTTTGGGAGTTCTATCTATCAAATATTTTTCGTGGTAAGGAACTGCATTTTGAGTTTGAGGTTGTAAAGGAAACGGCCGCTAGTCAAGACGAGCCCGAATAACTGCCTTATCGACATCTTCCGAAACCAGCATCAGGCTCTTCGGATAGACTCACTTGCGTCTTAGAGGGATAGCAATTCTGACCCTGCCGTTGTTGGCACCCAACTCAAAAATCGCTCGGCGTAGATCTGCCTATCTGACATGAGCAGTACAACTTCCGCTATTGTTCTTACAATCGCCGCCAGCCAGCCTTTCTGCATTCTTCCTATCAATAAGACCAGATGCATTTGGCGCAGTCGACTCATATCTTCGGAAAGAATAGTGATCGTTTTGTCGGACAACAAAGTTGGCGGCTTGGACCAGCTGGATCTGGAAGCAATTGAGAACCGAGATGTTTCGGGCTCGGGCAGATTTAGGTATTCGTAGAAGAATCCAAATTTATCAAGATTAGGTTTTTAATATCCGAACAAACTTGTGCAAAACGGCGCGTATAGACAGTTTCAGCCCCATCCCCTAGCGGCACGATTCTTGCTCCCTCTCCCCTTGCTCGTAATGGCTTTTTCCAAGCGTAATGACCCAACAATACATTCCGTGAGTTTCAGCAGCGCTCCCTTGAGGGACAGCTCTGCCGAAGTTCAGAACCAAAAAACTTAGTTTTCCTAAGGAGCCTACCATGAAGATTTTCAGATTTATTTTGACAGTGGTGCTCGCGCTGTTTGTGTTAGCCCCTGCGGCCTTTTCGCAAGGCAGCACGGGCAGACTCATCGGCTCTGTCACCGACCCCAGCGGAGCAGTGATTCCGGGTGCTACTGTCACCGTCAAAGATAATCAGACAGGGCGAGAATTAACCGTTACCGCAAGTGGCGAAGGTAACTTTACTTTTCCGCAGCTTGACGTCGGTGTCTATACGGTCACTGTTACCGCCACAGGGTACAGTACCTTTACAGCCACTGAAGTCAAGATTGATACGAACCGCGACAACACATTGAATGTCTCAATGCAAGTCGGCGGCGTTAAAGAAAATGTTACCGTGGTCGCCGGCGCCGATATTGTCAACTCCTCAAACGGCGAATTGAGCAACACAATTAGCCCCAAGCAGGTAAAAGAGCTGCCAATCAATGGCCGCAATCCACTGGCTCTGCTAAACCTGCTGCCAGGTGTCAACCCGACCAGCTCCTCGATCAACGGGCAGCGCAGTTCGTCAACGAACTTCACGCGCGATGGTCTGAACGTACAGGACAATTTCATCCGCACCGGCGGTTTCGTGCAGGATCGGCCCACGGTCGATGATACTGGCGAGTTCACAGCGATACTGCAAAACGCCGGAGCTGAATTCGGCGGTTCTCAAGTGGTTCAACTCGTTACCCCGCGCGGCGGTCAGGACTTCCACGGCGCGCTTTACGAGTTCAATCGTAATTCCAAGTTTGCTGCTAACACCTTCCTCAGAAATCGGGACAATGTCCCCAGGCCATTCTTAAACCGCAACCAATTTGGTGGCACCATAAGCGGGCCCGTAGTTCTGCCACACTTCGGCGAATCAGGCCATTCGATTCTAAGAGGAAAGGCCTTCTTCTTCTTCAACATGGAATTGTTTAGGCAGGCCGCGCAGGCTGCCGGTTCGGCAACTACCCTGTTGCCGGCGGCGCGTAACGGCACGTTCACCTACACCGATTCCGGCGGCACCCAGCGTACGATTAATGTGCTCACCGGTGCCGGCCTGAACCTGGCCGGAGCCAATGCCACGGTGTTCGCCAATGCCGGCGGTGCGACGTCAGTTGATCCCGTGATTGCGTCGCGGGTGCTTAGCCGTCTGCCTGACGCGTGCAACGGCCTCCGTAACGGCATTAACTTTACTCAGGTCTGCAACTTTAACGTTGGCGCGCTTACCACGCGTGACCAGGAAGCCGGCCGTGTTGACGTCCAGTTTAATGACCGGAACTCCCTTAACTTCATCGTCAAGCGCAACGTAGAAAATAACCCGCGCACCGATTTGGCGTTTGGTTTCAATACCGTTCCCTATGTTTTCCAGGGAGCTGGCACCAACTTTTACGCGCTCGCCTTTAACATGACGCCGTCATCAAACTTCGCTAACGAAATTCGCGGCGGTTACCAGCGCAGTGAGCCGTTTTTCAACGAAGGGGGTGTGCCCACGGATTTCGTGTTCAGCACGGGCCAGGGACAGTCGCAAACTGCTCTGGCCAGCATTATTACGAATCCCGAAGGCACCTTCCGCAATCAAGGTCGAAACACTGACTACTGGAAATTTGAAGACAACGCGAACTACACCAGAGGCAACCATTCATTCCGCTTTGGTGGTTCACTCCAGACCTATAAAACCGTCGCTTTGAATTTCGCCGGCGTCACCCCGAATTACATTTTCGCAACCACTGCCAACCCTAACACCCCCGGTTTTACAGCAGGACTGTTTGCCGGTGGCATCAACAGTACTGATCTGGCAAGGGCCAACAACCTCCGCTACCTGCTGGCGGGAATCATCGGCTCGGCAACCGTGACGGCGAATCTCGTCGACATCAGCCAGGGCTTCCAATTGGGTGCCCCGGCAAGACGCGACCTTCGTTACGAGAACTGGTCGGCTTACGGTCAGGATCAATGGCGCATCACCCCACAGCTAACACTCAACCTCGGATTACGCTATGACTTGTTCACTCCGCTTCGCAACGTAGATCGAGTTTACCTCGAACCGCGCATCGCCAGCGGGCAGGATCCAATACAGGCGGCGCTTGATCCAGCGGGCGTTTATCAAATTGTCGGAGGTAATGCAGGAAGCGATAACGGCGCCTTCTTCAAATCGGATAAGAACAATTTTGGACCGACCTTTAGCTTTGCCTGGTCACCAAACTGGAAGAACAGCCTGCTTGGCGGGATCTTTCCCGGTGAAGGAAAGACGGTTATTCGCGGGGGTTATCGCATCAGCTACAACAGTGATGAATATGAACGCGCGCCTGACAACGCCTTGCTGAACCATACGGGCCTTGGATCGCAAACCGTCAATGCTCTTAATGGCGGTTCGGTAAACCTGCGTTCGGTGCTGACGCCGCGGCCGGATGCGGCATCCTTTAATCCAGTGCCGGGTAATTTTGCGACCCCGAGTGTGCCGACTACCCCCTTTGCTTACACTGTCAACAACACGGCGGCGTTCGGCCGTTTCGGAACTGTCTTTGCCATCGATCCGAATCTTCAAGTGCCGTTGGCCCAGGAATTCAATCTCGGCCTCCAACGTGAAATCGGTTGGCAAATGGCATTTGAAGTACGCTATGTGGGCTCGCGTAGCAATCAGATCGTGAGGTCGATTGACTATAACCAGGTTAACATCCGCGATAACGGTTTCCTCGCCGATTTTATCCGGGCGCGGAATAACTGCATCGCGCAGGGTACATTTATTGGCGCAAGCAATCCGCTTTTAGGTTGCACCGACGCTCGCTTTAACGCCGCAATTCCGGGCAGCCAGCCTTTGACAGTGTTTCCAAATCTTGGTGTCCAAAGCGGCACTAACGGTGGTCTCACCAACACGGGCACCTTGGCATTTATTCAAAATGGCACCCCTGGTCAAATGGCGTTCAATTACATCGGTCTCGGCTTGACCGGCACCGTCCCGTTCCTGGCGAATCCCAGCACTGGCGTTGCCAACGTGCTTGGAAATGGTGGGCAGTATAACTACAACGCGCTGCAAACAGAGCTTCGACGGCGGCTGTCGGGCGGTTTCTCGTTTGCCGTGAACTACACGTTCCAGAAAATCCTGGCTGACACAACGCAGGAACTTCAGAACAACGTAGACCCGTTACTGGACATCGCCAATCCGCGCAAGAGCTATGCGCGGCCTGACTTTGACCGTACACATACGGTTAACGCTAACTTGAACCTCGAACTTCCCTTCGGTCGCGGCCATCGATGGCTGAACAGCGGCGGAGTCGCCAGCAAGATATTTGGCGGCTTCCAGTTGACATCCATCGTTAACTTGAGCAGTGGCGCGCCCGTCTCGGTCAGAGACCCGCGCGGTACCTTGAATCGCGATGCGCGTTCAGTGATTCAACCCGCCTCGTCTAACATGTCGACGACTGAACTGAAAAAACTCTTCGGCATTTTCAAGACGCCGAATGGAGTTTTCTATGTCAATCCCAGCGTGCTTCAGGCAACAGCGAGCAACGGCACGATTTCGCAGTTCGTTGACCTGACCCAGCCACTGCCCGCCGGGTTTACGATCACTTCGATTCGTGGCGCCAGCCCGGTTGGCACTGCCCCATTTAGTGGCCAGGTGTTCTTCCGGAATGAACCAGGATCGACCGGTACACTTCCCATTAACTTCATTAACGGTCCACTGTTTGCCAACTGGAATGTTGGATTATTCCGCAACATAAAGTTGGGTGAGACGCGAAACTTGCAACTCCGCATGGAGGTGTTCAACGTTCTGAACCGCGCCAACTTCTTCCTGCCGAGTGGCGGAAATGCTGTGAACAACGGCGAAAACAGCGATGTCTTCAACGTTAACAGCACTAGCTTCGGTCGACTCACCGGAACCTTCGATCCGCGCATCGTGCAGTTTGGCGCGCGTTTCGACTTCTAAAGTCAACTCTGGTTCTTCAGGTTGCCTAACAAAAGGGCGTTGCTTTCATCAGGAAGCAACGCCCGAATTTTTTCGATTTTGGTTTTGCCGGAAGAGACGCCTACTGCTTGGCGCCAAAGTTGAACATGGTCGGCGGAATGTTTTGATTGAACGCGAATTGATTCAAAGTCAGATCCCAGTTTCCTCTGAAGGGTATTCGCGTATCTAATTCCAAAGTTATCTTGTAGCCATGTGGCAACGTTAGCTCACCCTCTTTTTTGAAGTCGGAAAAATCCTCGATCATCTTGTAACGAATTGTTCTTTGACTTGCAGAAGCGTCAACACTCGCCCCGATCTGCGGTACCACGACATGCGTGTACTGAGTGCGCACGTGTTGGAAAGTTTCGGAATCGAAGTAGAGGTTGATTTCCATTTCTGATCCGCCGCGCGGAGTAAAGCCTAATTCGTGGACTGTCTTGCCTGATATTTTCTTGGTGCCACGATACTCGAGCTTGTGTTTTTTTTCGGCCAAATCAAAGAGAGGCCAGGCCTGAGATAGTTCGCCGCCGACCAGACCATTCTTTATGATGGTCTTGTATGTGGTCACCAGGTCGCCGAGATTCGAGCGCACGCCGGCACGCGCATAACCGATCGATACGCTCTCACCGTCAAAGGAAATGTTTTCGCCGGAATAATTAGGAGTATTAAATTCCATCGCGAGCAAATTCTTGCTCCCTTCGGACGCAATGACAGCTCGCCCTTTAAATTGGCCCGTGCTCGGTGAACTGAATGTTGCCACAACCGTCCCGCCCACGATCTGAGTGCGTACTGCTCTGCGCGCCTCGGCTGTACCAATCGATTCGAGATGCCTGGCCACTACTTCTTCGGGCTTTAACTTGTCACCTGCCAACGATCGAAACGGAAGAGTCATTAACAAGATTGCCAGGCAGGTTAGAGCACACGCTGTGCTCAAAATGTGGAAGTTCGTTATCTTCACTTCTTAAACTCCTTAACTTCAAACTCAGTGGAATCGCGCACCTTATGGCATAAAACGATTCAAGCAGGCAAGGCAGGTTGGTTCAGCGGGTCTCCTGGTTGAAGTCGAGTTTTCGGAAGCGCCCTGGTGTTGATAGATCAATTTAGGTGTCGCCCAGACCCTTCGTCTCTGCCGAGCAAAGTCAGTGGTATCACCCGCGAGCTTTTACCAGAAATATTTGCGTGTTCCCTTCTGAAGTGGGACAATGCCCTTCAAAACAATTCCTTGCTCAGGAGACGTCATGAAGCTTTGCTGTTCGTTATTTTTGGGGCTTCTATTCATAGGCAGCGCGATTTCTCAAACTGCTCTCCCGCCGAGCGACGCTCCCGATCTGGTGGTTTCGAAGATTAGTTGGCAGAAGGATGTCTTTGTGCCTGCTTTGTATGATGATCCGATGCAACCCAATCAGGAGCAGGTCAATCTGAAACGCGAGCAAAAAATAATTGCCCGGGCTAACAACGTTCGGGTACAGGGGGGGCAGAATCCCCTCCCGTTGCCGACCCGCGAAGTTATGTCGGCTAATCGAAAGGTGCCGGCCGGTCCGTCGGTCAGTTATCTTTACAAGGCAAAGATAACTAATACCGGAGCGAAAACCATTAAAGCTCTGATTTGGGAATATGCGGTAATTGATGAGAACGGCGTCCAGGTTGGAACTCATACGTTTATTGACAACAGCAAAATCCGCGCTGGCCGATCAGCTGGCCTGGTTGCCTACAGCAGCACCCCGGCTGTCAGCGTGATAACCGCAGAATCTGCTAAACACTCGCGCCATCACTATTCTGAGCGCGTCAGAATAGATCGGATCGAGTATGACGACGGGACATATTGGCAACGTCCCGATCCGACCGTGATCTCTCCCGATTAACATAGCTACATTCATTCGATAAAGTGCAGCGCTGAATCACTAGGAGTATTTCAGAGCAACGGCCCGGGGTGTTGTCCGAGGGCTCCTCGAAAGAGGGCCCTCCGTTTTTTCTTAGGCATTCGCCGTGTGGGAGAACCCACATGAAGAGAGTGGAAACGAATGGCTCAAGCCAGTCAAACGGAACTGCCTCGTCGACAGCTACAAATACAAAGTGAGGCTGCGAAACGACGCCACAAAGACGATCAAATCTATTGACTGGGACTATCTTTTCCTGGATCCAATGACCCAACAAGAACTAGCAGGTCACCAGTTCACCAATGACGAGACCATCAAGCCTGGCAAGAGTAAAGAGATCAGCGTGCTCTATCTCATGCCGCCGGTAAAACTCATCAGCGCGCGAAGGCTCAACAAAAAGAACCTGCCATTTACCGAGTAAGTGGTGGTCGCGCATATCCAATACTCTGACGGATCATCCTGGCAGCATCCCTATCGCTGAGCAAAGACTCGCAGGATGAACCGGCAAGCCAAATTTTTCACGATCGACTCAAAATCTCAGGCAGGAAAGGACTTACAAGGAGATGTAATCTTGGAATAATCCTTGCTTCAAATCAGCATGCAGAATTTTCGTCGGCAACTACGATTCTTCCAAAGCCCTAAATCGTTAGCAAAGAATGCGTCAGTCGCTGCTATTGATTTCGTTTTTTTGCCTGTTCACCTCGGTGGCAGAAGCCCAGACTGGCCCGGGACCTCTTGGCCGAGCGCGCCGATGCCTTCGGCTGAGTCTACTGGCGGCAGCAAGGCTGCGGATATCTTCTTCATAAAGATCACACCTCACTAATGACTTCAATCTTAGAAAGCAATTTCAGATTTATCACGAAAATCATTGATGGCGAATTATATTGGAGCGTTCGCTGGAGTCCAAGTCTTGCAAACCGGCTTAAAGGGAACTTCATCTCATAGCATTTGCCCGGGAGCGTTGAAGGCCCATTCCAGGCAGTTTCTCCGCAAGCACTTCATTTCAGCACCGCTGCCTGTGGACTTAAAATCACGAGGTGCCAGCGTTGGAAAGTGGTGATTGCATCGTTTGGCATTAATCGCAAGCTTTTCTGGGCTAGTCCATTCAGGGCGAATGATCGGGTTGGAACGCCGGGATTGCCGACTCCGCAACAGCGCTTTGTGCAGATCTAGGTATTCGTATAAGAATCCAAATTTACCAAGAACAACTTCGCAATATCAGAACAAGCTTATCCCAAAACGGGCCCGTATAGAGAGTTTGAGTTCAAACTCCAGGCGGCACGATTCTTGCACCAAACGCCCAATTGAATAACGACTTTTCCTATCGCAATGACCCATAGGACAGGCTCATAAGTTTACGCAACTTGACGCAAGACTTTTCAGCGAGGAATAAGGCCGTTTGATTTCCAACACCCACCTTCACGAGGACAGTAAGAAAAGGAGAATAGAATGAAGACCCGGTTCATCGCTTTAATTGCAATATTGGCTTTCTATGCCCTTACAGCCTTTGCACAGACAAGTCGTGGCACGGTTACCGGTACGATTACAGACGCAAACGGCGCTGTGATCGCTGGCGCGACTGTTACGTTGATCGACCCCCAGAAAGGGGTGGAGCGTTCCACGGCTACAAATAGCGAGGGCGTGTACCGCTTTGACGCCGTAGACCTTGGCACCTATTCCGTTAAGATTTCAGCGGCTGGTTTCGGTGAGGTCACCAAGACTAACTTAGAGGTAAAGGCAAATCAGACTTCCGAAGTTGGCGCAACCATGGCCCCGGCGGGTCAGCAGGTGACTGTTGATGTTACAGCCGACTCTGGCATTTTGTTACAAACTGAAGCCCCTGTACGGGGAGGAAATATCGATCAGAGGCGCATCACTGAGTTGCCCGTCGCAGGGCGAAATCCTGTTGCGCTGGCTCTGACGCTTCCGGGCGTGTCGTCTAACCGCTACGGTTTTGGCGTAGGTACCTTTTCTGTGAATGGTTCGCGCGGCCGCTCCAACAATTTTCTCATTGACGGCACTGAGAACAATGACATCTCGGTTGCTGGCCAGGCTTTTCAGATTACAAACCCCGACGCCATCCAGGAGGTTTCGGTCCAAACTTCAAACTATGATGCGGAGTTTGGTCGAGCTGGAGGCGCCGTAGTCAACGTCATCACTAAGCCTGGTACTAACAGCCTCCACGGTACTCTTTCTTACCTTCTGGACTCGACACGAGACGACGCCCTGACGAACACGCAAGCTTTGAATACGGCATCAGTCTTACAGCGTCACGGCCACCCACCAGCGGGTACCGATCAATACTTTTCCGGTACCATCGGCGGACCGGTCCTCCTCCCACGATTCGGCGAGGGAGGATCAATGTTCGGTTACAACGGACACAACCGGACGTTTTTCTTCGCGGCCTATCAAGAGGAACGTCAACTGTCCAGCGGTTCCTTTAGTCGCACCGTCCCATCCGCAGCAGGCGAGGCAACCTTGCGAACCTTGTTTCCGGTCGGTGCTAACCCCAGGGTTGATACGTATCTCAACGCTATCAGCTCCGTAAGAGGCACGGCCAACCTATTCAACATTGCACTCGGTTCTGGCCGCCCCGACATTGAGTTTGGGACCGGGTTCTTCTCGTTGCCCGTTTTTTACAAGGATCGCCAGCTCCAGATCCGGATTGATCACAAGATAGGCGACAATGATCAATTATCCGGACGCTACCTGCGAGATTCCGATTCTCTCCTGGCAACGGCAGCGTTTCCTGGTTTCGAAACTACTGAGACGGACAAGTATCAAAACGTCCAATTGGCGGAAACGCACGTTTTCTCAAATACCATAACCAATGAGCTGCGAGTGGCCTACAATCGGATCGATCTGTTCTTTCCAGTTGATCCTTCGAATCCGCTCGGTAAGACTCTTCCGGTTTTTAGCATCTCCCAGCTAAGCGACATTGGAATCCAGACCAACCTCCCGCAAGGCAGAGTCGCTAACAACTATCTCGTGCAGGACACAATGACTTACCTGCGTGGTAATCACACCTTCCGTTTTGGATTGGATATTCTCAAGCAGCGATCGAGACAGTTCGCGCCCATCGTAGAGCGTGGTCTACTCACGTTTGCCAGCGGTGGCGGCTTCACCGGCTTCGCAAACTTTGTCGATAACTTCGGAGGATCCGGCGGTGGTGCACGTATCGACTTCGGTAGTCCAAAGTATTATCCGTTTCTGACGAGACAAGCTTACTTCTTCCAAGATCGCTGGAAGGCCACCGAGGCGTTGACGCTCACGCTCGGCTTGCGCTATGAAAACTTTGGACAACCCATCAACAGTCTTAGAACCTCGGTATTCACAGGACTCTTCAATATCGACCCGGTTACCTTTGACGGCCCGTATAACAAACCGAATCAGGCTGACCACGACAATAATAATTTCAGTCCAACGGTCGGACTAGCGTATTCTCCTTCATTCAAAAACGGGTTGCTGGGCCGCTTTTTCGGCGACAAACAATCCGTGATCAGAGCCGGATACCAAATCGGCTACGATTCTTTCTTCAACAACATAGCGTCGAACGCCGCAACCTCTTCGCCCAACGTAGTGGCCACTAACGTAACCTCTGTGGTAAACACTACGACTCCGAGAGGGCTGGTGAACGTGACCGGCGCACTGCCAACGACGGCGCGACCACTGACGCCGCTCGACTCGCAGACGCTGGTAATTAAAAACCTGGTGAATCCCTACTACCAAAAATGGTCGTTAGGCATTCAGCGGGCATTGCCGTTTGATCTGGTTGTTGATGCTTCTTATGTGGGCACAAAAGGAACCAGGCTCTTCATCAATGAGGATTTGAATCCATCAGTGCCGCGAATCGCAAACGCATTTTTACCAGGAATTCAGCGCATCACCCCGGCTGGTTTCACCGGTTCGCAAACGTGTACGGTGGGAGCTGCGGGATGTCTAATCTCAGGCCGATTGGATAACCTACAAGGCTCGCGCTTGATTCGCACCAACGGCGGGTCTTCGATCTATCACTCGGGCCAACTACTGGTGACGCGGCGATTCTCTAAGGGTTTAACCGCGACTGGCTCGTACACCTACTCGAAGTTGATTGATGATGCGAGTGAGGTGTTCGGTGTCTCCCAAACAAACCTTCCGCAGCAAGCGGCGTTTCCATCGGTTTTTGGCGGCCAGCCCGCAGACCGCGCGGTCTCGTTCTTCGATCGAACGCATCGTGCTTCGATCACTTATGTCTACGCGCTTCCCTGGATGAGTGAACAGAGAGGTGCGCTGGGACGGCTGTTAGGCGGATGGGAATTATCTGGTGTGACCACTTGGGAGAGTGGCGTACCGCTGACAGTCGTTAACGGACAGGATGTAGATGCCGTCGGCGGAAATTTGGATCGTCCACTTTTCAACCCCACCGGTCAGGTTGGCGTCCGTGCGGTTCCGGCAGTTGCGACAGCGACAGCTAATCCGTGCGCTGTCGTTGTGGGCGCTACTTATTACACCAACCCGGAGGCTGGAGGCGCATGCATTAGCCCTTCAGCAGCCCAATACATCGGCGTACTCGCAGGAACCGGTCTGGGCAATTTGGGTCGGAACACGCTGCGTACCCCGGGCACGGATAACTGGAACATGAATATCCTGAAACGGGTGAGATTAAGCGAGAACACACGAATAGAATTCCGCACGGAGTTCTACAACATCTTCAATCACCCGCAATACGGCATAGGGAGCGTGAGTCCCTTCTCGCCCGCAGGCGGTGGCGTCTCAGCCAGTGTGATTACTTCGACTGCCGGACGCTTTCTCCATCCTGAGTTCACTGATGGTGGGGGACGTGTTATCCGCTATCAACTTAAGTTCCACTTCTAAAGAATTGATAACTTGAGGAGGCGTATCGTCAATTAACCCAATGGCCCGGCAGCCGCCAAGTTGCCGGGTCATTTCTTTTGTCCCTCATTGGTAAGCTTTCTCGACTATTCATCACCTGAAAAAGCGAGGCCGAGCGTAGTAAATGCTTAGTGAGGGCAATCTTCTTGTGCAACTTCTTACTTCAGACGGCCGCCTGTGGGCTGAGGAAGAGAAGGTGCCAGCGTTGGAAGGTAGTGATGGTGTCACCTGGCATTAGTACCACATAGACGGTCTCCAGGAAGAGTTTGTCGGGACTAGTCCATTCCAAACGAATAGTCGGGTTGAAAGACGCAGGTATAGCCCGACTCCCCAGCATTGCTCTCTGCTACTTTACTGTCATTCTTGTTGTCACTCTTTGTCTTAGAGACCGAGTTCCTCTGCTCGTAAACCCTTGAAGCAGCGATTAGCGCTTCACAACCCTGATTCGCGCCTGGGTTGGTTGTTTGAGACAGCGTCATAGATCATGACATCGGCATCGAACGCGTCGGCAACTTTCGAGGAGTCGGGGCACCAAACAGGCATGGCTTCCGTTAACTCGTAGTCAAGCAAACGTTCCTTGCCGTCGGTAGTAATCAAACGCAGGCGTCCGGCAGCTAACTTAAATTGTCTTTCACGCGTTTTCCCATTCCCTTTGCTTGCAGCCCATCTCCATTTCAACACGTACCAACTGAATATGCGCAAACTGTCTCCGCTCAAAAGGGCGCCACACCCGACGCCGACAAGTCAGGCCAACGAGAGTTGCACTACCAGCTCTATGATCATTAGGGGACTTCCATACCGGATGCCCCCTTCTTATTCTCACAGGTCTTATTTGCTCGTAGACGTCGAAAGCGTTAGGCGCCTGACGACCCGAGCTTTTGACCCAGCCATATTCCCCGATGCCCGTCGCCTTAATTCAAGATTTTGGATAGTGTCCAAATTTTAAGAGTTTCATTATAAGTTTTCAGGGTAATCGTGGGCCAAAAAACTATTGATAACATTTGACAGTCCCAGTGGATTTATACATTCGGAAGGTGCCCCACAACGTTCGGCCTTCAAGTTGCTTAAAAATAAATGCCTAGAAATCTTCATCCCGAGGAGGGTCACAATGCGAAAGTTTTTCTTGCTGGCGACCGTTTTCTCACTGGTCGTCCTTCTTGATGCTCAAGCCTTCGCCCAAGGCAATGCTTCACTAACTGGCACGATAACTGATCAAACCGGCGCTACCGTTGCGGGCGCTACGGTAACTGCCACAAATATTTCGACTAATATCGCCGACACCGCGCAAACGTCTGGAGCCGGCTTGTATCGCTTTCCCTCACTGCCTGTCGGTGCCTACAAGCTCGCTGTGCAAGCGACAGGGTTTAAATCTGCCAACGTTGAAAATGTCGTTCTGACAGTGGGCCAGGCAGTCACCCAGGATATCAAACTGGAAGTGGGCGCACCTACGGAGAGTGTTACCGTCGTGGCTGGCGGCGAACAACTAACGCAGCCCACTGAATCCAGCGTTTCAACTTTGCTGAGCCAAACCGTCTGGAAAAACTATCCTCTTGAAAACCGCGATACCAACGAATTCATGGACCTCCTGCCCGGTGCAGTGCCGAATGCTTTCAACGGCAGCACGCGTGGAGCAGCAGTCAACGGAACGCGCGGCGGCATGGGCAACTTCCTGGTCGAGGGTTATGACAATAACGATCAGGGCCAGGGGGGGCGCGGATCCACTGTGGCCGGTGGCGTAACCAGTATTTCACCAGAAGCGATCCAGGAATATCGCGTCGTTACCAATAACTACTCGGCGCAATACGGCAAGGCGGGTGGGTTTGTAACGGATACCGTGCTACGGTCGGGCAGCAACGACTGGCATGGCTCGCTGTTCGAATACAACCGAATTCAGGCGCTCGCCGCCAATGATTTTTTCACCAATGCTTCCGGTGGCAAAGACTCGTTAGTCCGTAACCAGTTTGGCGGATCGCTCGGTGGTCCAATCAAGAAGGACAAAACCTTCGTGTTTGGCTCGGCCGAGTTTCACCGTCTACGCCAGGGCTTCCCGCTCTCGACTACTTCTACCACGCAGCAATTTCTCGACTTCGTCAATAGCGGGCAATTCGCCACCTTTATGGAGAGCAACCCAAATGGATTCTGTGTGCTCAATAATGGCGCGCCATGTCCGGGTGCTTTCACTAGATCGCGCACTCTGGGACCGATCTTCAATTCACTACGCGCTACCCAACCTTTCCCGCTGGCTACGAGGAATTTTTCCAATGAGGCGCTTGGTCTCTTCACCGAGGGAATAACTTATCCAGTGCCCGTTTACGGTGACGTGACTGTAAACGACAACGTGGCGTTCAATCAGAAGCGCTTCAGTATAAAAGGTGACCACGAAATGAGCGACAGTAATCGGTTTGTC
The DNA here is from genome assembly GCA_036506215.1 of Pyrinomonadaceae bacterium. Lineage (GTDB taxonomy): Bacteria > Acidobacteriota > Blastocatellia > Pyrinomonadales > Pyrinomonadaceae > PSRF01. The sequence continues at coordinate 74,576 of DASXSC010000003.1, forward strand.
GGCACCTTCCTGTGGGAGAGTTCGAATACGTTGGACAAGTTTAATGGCGGCGACGGGATCATCGGACCCGCTACCACCGTCCCTGCTATGTCCCTCCTCACGGGCCTTAGTTATACGCATACCTTCAACCCGACTATGCTTAACGAATTCAAGGTTAGCTACCTGCGGCACACGCTGGACTTCCCACAGTGTCCGGGAACTGATGGCATTCCCTCGGTGGTTACAGGCATTGACCCGCTGGGTGTGGGCTTCGGCTGCACCAGCAACCTGCCTCAGTTTTTTACGGATAACCAATTCCAGTTCCAGGACAGCCTCTCCTTCGTTCTCGGGAATCACAGTCTCAAAACAGGCTTGGAATACCGGCGTATCCGCAACGGGTCCGCCTTTGAAGCTATCAAGAATGGACTCTTCCTGCCCCATGGTGTGGAGGAGATGGTCACGGACGGCTTCTTCGGCGATGAAGCCGATCTGGCCCTGTTCGGCGCGCCTGTTTTGGGTGCCTTCACTTTCGCGCAAGCTTCAATTAACCCGACGACTGGCGACCGGCCTGAGTACTACCGGGGCTTCCGGGCCAACGAGTGGGCCACTTATGTGCAGGACGACTGGAGATTTAAGCGGAATGTGACTTTCAACCTGGGACTACGCTGGGAGTATTTTGGCCCACCGCATAACTTCCGTCCGGGAATCGATTCCAACTTCTATTTCGGCGACGGCACCACGCCAGTGCCGAATCCTTCGGTGAATCAGTTTTTCCCGACGAATAGTCCGCTCGCCGCCAAAGTTGCGAGAGGTAGTTTCCAACAACGCGATCACGAGATTTGGAAAAAGGACTTCAACAACTTCGCGCCGCGTGCTGGATTTGCCTGGGATGTTTTTGGCAGTCAGAAGTTGATCGTTCGCGGTGGCGGTGCCATCTCCTACGATCGCATCTGGAACAACCTGTTTGAGAACATTCGCTTCAATGCGCCGTTCTTCTCGTTTGCCACGGTGGGTGCTTTCGGGGGCGGCGCCGGCCGGCCGGCCGGACCTCTCGTCACGCCCGGACTGTACGCGAATCCATTCACTGCGGCGAACACACGAAACTTCAATAATCCGGCATTCACTCCGGTCCCGTCACCGCGGCACATGGACGAGAATCTAAAAACACCCTACATCCAGCAATTCAATCTCGGCGTGCAGTATGAGTTCATGCCAAACTTTGTGTTTGAAGCGAACTATATCACCACCGCAGGTCGCAGCTTGACTGGCTTGATCGACATTAATACGTTCAACGGCCGCACCCGCGGCGGTTCAACTCGTCGCATCAATCCAAATCTGGGTGGCGATAATTTCCGCACAAACGCCTTCAGCTCGATCTATCACGGAGCTCAATTCGTGCTGCGGAATCGTATGTCGCATGGGCTGCAACTGCAGGCCAACTACACCTTTGCCAAATCGATTGATGAACTCAGCGATGCGTTCAATAATCGAGTTACGGGCGGCCGGCCTTTCGATAATACCAACATCGCTCTTGACCGCGGCCGATCGGATTTTGACGTCACGCATCGGGTTGTTACCGGCTTCACTTACGAAGCGCCGTTCTTCAAAGGCAATCGCTGGCTTGGCGGCTGGGTGGCAACCGGTATTCTTCAAATGCAATCGGGCACACCCTTCTCCGTGTTTCACGCCGGACAGGATCCGAATGCTGATGGCTATTTCACAGATCGGGCTGTGTTCATAGGAGACGACCTGAGCTCCGTGTACCGCACCTCAAGCCCAGCGGACAACTACTTTGACATATCACGATTCGAAGGCATGAACACGAGAGTTGCGCGACTTGGCGCTGCGGCCGCTTGTGGTCCTGGCAATGGCGTCGTTATCAGCAATACTCGCTGGTGGTGCAACGGCACGTTGGGTCGCAACACCCTCACTGGCCCGGGTTATGTCAACTTTGACTTCGGACTGCACAAGAAGTTCAAGGTAACGGAAAGCAGCAGCTTGCAGTTGCAGGCCAACGCTTTCAACTTGTTCAATCACCCGAATTTTGGTCTGCCTGTTGGTAATCTCAATAGTCCGCAGGCCGGTCGCTCGACTTTCACGATAGGCACGCCTCGCGTCATGCAGCTTGCCGTTAGATTCGACTTTTAAGGTTTCAGAACCATAAGGGTCTTATGGGGGCGGCTCAGGCCGCCCCCTTTTTGTTCCTGCGAGTTACGAGAGAAGGTTTGCGACAGATTACTTGAGAACGGCCGCCTGTGGGCTGAGGATGAGAAGGTGCCAGCGCTGGAAGGTCGTGATTGTGTCGCCTGGCATTAGTCGCACATAAGCGGTCTCAAGGAAGAGCTTGTCCGGACTAGTCCATTCCAGACGAATAACTGGATTGAAAGATGCAGGTATAGCCGATTCCCCAGCGCTGCCCTCTGCTGCTTTTCTGTCTTTGTCGACACTCTTTTTCTTGCCGCCCGAATTCCTCTCCTCGTAAACCCTCGAAGCAACTATTAGTGCGTCGCGCAACCTGATGCGCGCCTGGGTTGGTTTGTTCGAGGCCGCGTCATAGATCATCACATCGGCATCGAAGGCGTCGGCGACTTTCGAAGAGTCGGGGCACCAGACCGGCATGGCTTCTGTCAACTCGTCGTCAAGCAAACGTTCCTTGCCGTCGGCGGTAATCAAACGCGGGCGTCCGGCAGCCAACTTAAAGTGCCTTTCACGCGTTTCCCATTCACTCTCCTTGCAGGCCATCGCTAGGAGGGCATGATTGTCAGGCGCCCAGGAGGCGTAGAAGTAAATTAGGCCCTCACGCGAGGTCAATGGTTTGAGATCGTAGCCATCGCGATTGCAGATGTAGATCTGCTCCGTGGTGAAAAGTGGCACCACCGGAAAAGCCGGAGCGACCGAGGGCAGTGGCGAAGCTTCCACCAGCTCCCCGGTATCAGGCGGGACCGCGCCCGGAGGCGTGGGCGTCGGCGTCGGCTTCACACCTTTATGCGCTATGAAAGTGATGAAGTTTCCGTCCGGCGACCACGCCACTGTTTCCGGAAATACACAGGCGAGGTCGGGCGGGGTCATGTTTCGCAGAAAACGGCCATCGGCCGAATAGAGATCGATGTGAAATTCCTGGCTGGGCTCATCTGCCGTTCCATACAGCGCCAGGGCCCGCTGACCGTCAGGTGAACGCACCGTGCGCACGAGGGCGTCGTTTTGTCTTCGAGTATTGAAATCAGTTTGAATTGCGTCAATCTTATCGTCCGTCTCTTCGTTAGTGAGGTTCGGGGCGGCGACATCTGGTTCAAAGCGATAGGCCAGGCGCTGCGCAGGAACATCGCGCAAAACGAGGGGACGCACGTCAGTCTTTTGCGTGATTGAAGTGCACGAGGCTACACCTGAGATCACGGTTGCCAGGATTGTGATGATTAGCGTCGACGTTTTTTTGTCTTTGCTGCGTAAGACTCGCAGGAAATAAGGCGCGGCGGAAACACTTTTTTCCCCGTGCTGCTTCATCGAGGCAGCAGGCGGTTTCGTCGCGTGAGATTCGGTCAAGTCGGTTTACGCCTCGTGGTTGTTTACTAGCCAGCGATGATAGAAACACGCCAATATCAATGTCAATGAAGTCGTGGTCCCTGCCGGCGGCGAGCACAAGCTGCAAATCAGTATTCGATACCAGGCGCTGAATCTTTTTAACGGCCGTTAACAAGCTCACGCGAAAGCGCCGGGTTCAGCGCCAGGAGCGCGCGGATCGTGTTTCTTGGTGAGAGGTGATCGTCATCGCCGTCGTCCTGATCGACACAATTGTGTTCCAGGGAACGGGATAGCCTTCTGGGCAATGGCTCATAGCTCGGCGCACCAGAAACATAAGAACGGGTCGCCATTGTTCCCACCAGATCACATGTCAACTCCTCGGCCCTCTGGTCATGAATCTTCATTCCAGTGAGCTTCGAGGCGCGATTTCCTACAGCTCGAAATAGCAGATTAAGGCTGTCTTCGGATCCATCAGCGATGTGCACTAACTCGTGGGCCAGGACGCTGATTATCCCTTCGTCGGAGGGCAACCCGGCGAGGAATATCGTGCCGAACACGATGGTATGTGGCTTCCTGAGAAATACCGAAGCATTGTCTCGCGAATCCACGTCGGGTCGAATACTCTTCACCACTTCCACGCGGGCGATGGCGCGTTGCAGTCTGGGGTCGTAGCCATTTGGCTTACGAAAGCCGTAATCGTTCGCCAGTCGTTTGAGCGAAGTCACAACCAGACCCTTGGCGATCGGTAAAAAGCGTTGAGCCCGTTTGGCGCCGGCTATGGCTTCCGGACTTCGCACCGGCAGTGACGGTCGCGCCTGCATATTGTCTATCGGCACGCTCCCTTTCGGATCTCTTATTCGTTCCTGGCAGACAACCACACTTGCCTGCTCCATCATTTCGCGTGCCTCCGGAGACAAAGACTCGCGCGAATGGCTGGTAAGCGACAGAGTTCCTGGCGGTCTCTGTTTCGGTCTCTTCTGAGCGAATCCCCCCAGACCGCTGCTACCGAAGCCGATAATAAGAACAAACACGACCCACTTGAGCGACCTGTGGAGGAACAAACGAGATCGTCCGGCCTGCGAGTTTGAGGCCCGCCACAGTGGCGCTTCACCCGTAATCCTCTTTCCTCGTGCTTTCCCGGCCACTATGCCTTCTTTATCAGCGCTCATAATTTCTCTTGTCAGCGATCATTCCATTCCGGCTTTCGTTTCTCGACGAAGGATTTGATGCCTTCCTTTGCATCGTGGGTTTTCATGAGCTCGTGGAGATACATGTTTTCTACTTCCTTCAGCACTAAGTCCAGCGATCTCCCTCGACCAATGTCGAGCGCTCTTTTGGTGTGTTCGAGCGTGGCTGCGGAAAGATTCCGAAAGCCAGCCACCATGTCAGATGTTTTTTGATCAAGCTCGTTGCCTGGCACAACGTAATTTACCAGGCCCAGCCGTGCGGCCTCCGCTGCCTCAATCAACTCACCCGTTAGAATTAACTCGCGTGCGCGCTTATCGCCGATAACCAATGGCAGCAGGACAGCGGCGACTGGAGGAAATACTCCCAGCTTAATCTCAGGCTGTCCAAAACGCGCTCGCTCACTGGCGATGGCTATATCGCAAGCTGCGACTAACTCGCAGCCGCCGCCCAGTGCGGCCCCATCGACGACGGCGATCGTCGGCCTGGCTATTTGTTCAATGTTACGAAAGATCGCGTGGAACGCATCGAGCATCTGAAAGATCGTCCCTTCGGCGTGTTCTTCAATCGCCACCCCAGCGCTGAATGCGCGGCAGTCGGCGGCTGCGTCAAAAACAATGGCAACCAATTCGCGATGCCGCGCACACTGATTGAGCGCGTCATTTATCTCCTGCATCATCGCAATGTTGAAGATGTTTACGGGTGGCCGCGCAAACGTTAATCGCGCAACGCGATCATCGATTTTGAATTTGATATGCTGATAATTGTTTGACACTTCGAGACCTCGATTTACTTTGCCAGCGGTGCGCTCAGCCATGATTGATAAATTCGCTTTTGCTCATCAACAGGATTATCCACTGCCACAATTCGATAAACCGCATCCATTTTCCCGCCGAGCTTAATCAGCATGGTAGCGAGATCGTCGGCGCGAAAGATCGTTAAAGCCACTAAATCGCCCGGGTGTTTTTCAGCAATGCGCGCGTCGAAGAATTCTTTATTCGCACGCATGTTACTCAAAGCGACAATCTGATCGCCGGTGTTTAATCCCTGCTCGTAGGCGGGAGCTCCGGCATAGACTTTCCTGACCAGGAGCCGCTCGCCTTCCTGGGCCAAATCCGCTCCGAGATAGGGTTTCGCAACGGCTTTTGTGCCATCGGCTGCCGCGGTCCGGTCTAGTCGTAGCCCGGCCGCAGCTAAAGCAGAGTCGTAATCAAGCTCGTCGCGACCTCGGACGTATTTGGCAAAGAACGATTCCAAACTCGACTCTGCCATCAACTCGCTGGCTTGCTGAAAATTCTGCGGCGTGTAGTTACGGTTCTTTTTGTAAAACTCGGCATAAAGATAACGCATTACGTCGTCCAGAGATTTTGTTCCCCGGCTCTGCCTGCGAATTTGCAAATCTAAAAGCAATCCCAGAATCGCGCCCTTGTCGTAATAATCCACTTGCGAGTTGACCGAATTCTCATCCTGCCGGTAATACTTAATCCAGGTATCAAAGCTCGACTCTTCAGCACTCATTACCAAACGGCCCGGCGTGTTCTGCAAGTTTTGGAAAGCCCTGGCGTTTTCCTTCAAAAACTCCTTGTCGGAAATCAAACCGGCCCGGCGCAAAACGAGACGCGCGTAATAGTCAGTGAATCCTTCCGCAACCCACAATAACTTAGTGTAGTTTTCTTTCGTGTAATCAAAAGGACCGAGCGCGTCGGGACGAATTCGCTTGACGTTCCAGAGATGGAAAAATTCGTGTGCCACTAATGACAGGAACCCACGATAGGTTCGCAGTGGTGGCGCGCCCGGTCCGGCTGAATTCACGCCCTCGCCGCGCTCTTTGGGTTCCGGCCCAAAGCCAAAGCGAGGATAACCGAGCGCAGTTGAGTTTAAGTGTTCCAGTCCGCCGCCTGTATTCGCCCGCAAATGGAGAATGAACGTGTAGTCATGGTAGGGAATCTCGCCGCCCATCAGCTCAACTTCCGTCTCGACAATTTTCTTCACGTCAGCGCGCATCTTCTCGGGGTCGTAGTTTCCCTCGCCGTCGATGACGATTCGGTGCGGCACTCCCTTAACTTCAAAGGAGAGCGTCTTGAAATTACTGACTTCGACCGGAGAGTCGTAAAGGATGTCAAAATTCTCGGCGCGAAACGTGTTCTTCTGTCCCGGAATTGCCGGCAGTCCAGTCGCGATCTTCCAGGGTTGCGGCGCGAGCACGTGCAGAGTGGACGGCGCGTTCAGCAGTCCTGCGGGATACATCAAGAGTGCGGCATTGTTCCAAAATGCATGATCCGAGTTAACTTCGTTCGTTCTTACCGACAGCTCGTTGGCGTAAACTCGATAACTCGCGCGCCAATCACGCGAACCATTGGTTGTGATTCGCCATGAATCTTTGTTGGTCTTCTCCCACACGAGTGGCCGGCCAGATGCGTCATTGGCAGCGAAGTCCTGCACATGGCGTTCGAATTCGCGTATCAAATAAGAGCCGGGAGTCCAGACAGGCATTATCAATACTTGCTCCTTCACCGCCGGGTCTGCTTCGTATTTGATTCTCACTTCGACGTCAAGCATATGAGTGTGCGGCTTTGGCATGGCAACCGTGAAGGCAATATCAGGAACCGGATCGTGCTGCTTGTCTTGAGCGACAGCCGAAAACGCCGCGACCGTAATTAAAAAGGCCAGTCGGAAGATCGGGAAATGTCTTCGATGTTTCTCTCTTTTCATTGATCAGTCCTGCATAGTTGGGGCCTGCGTAGTTCTTGCGTGACGGCCATGTTACTACGAAGCGCTTCGGGCGGCCTAAACGCAGCCGTCCGTGAAATGTTGAATTTTCTCACCACCGGTGGCGAGATTGTTTTGCGAAACTTTTAGGAAATAATTTCTCCAAACTTTCAAACTCCGGAGTGAATAAAATGCCTGTAGTAGTTTGTAGCAACTGTGGAACGAAGAATCGCGTTGACCTTGGTAGTGCAGCTAAACAAATCGCCAGATGCGGCAAATGTGGTACGCCGCTCGACGTAAGCACGGCAGGAAAAGCTGCTGAGGAAACGAAACCTCTGATAGTGACTGACACCACTTTTCAGCGCGAGGTGTTGGAGAGCAATGGCCGGCCGGTCCTGCTCGATTGCTGGGCTCCCTGGTGCGGGCCCTGTCGCATGGTTGGGCCAATCATGGAACAGCTAGCGGCCGAGTCAGATGGTCGTTACCGCGTGGCCAAGTTGAATGTCGATGAAAACCCGCGCACGGCCGCTCAGTTCCAAATTCAGAGTATTCCAACCATGCTCATCTTCAAGAACGGCAAACTTGTTGACCGGCTGGTTGGTGCCCAACCAAAACCTGCGATCGCGGCGCGCCTTATGGTCCATGCAGGCTAAAACGAAAGGAAATGGCTAAGGGGCAAAGGGGAAGGGTTAAATATAATGCGTTGCCCCGTCGTCCCCTTGGCCTTGCCCGTTTCTCTTTTGCCCTTTGCCCCTTCACCTTTGCTCTTGCCCCTTGCTCCGCTCCCCTTTGCCCTTTGTCAGGTGGTTTCTTAATATCTGGTAGGCTCTTCAGGTTTCCTAACGTGAAAGGATTTCCCTTCGATGTTTAGAAAAATAATGGCCACCTCCGCGTCCTGGACGCCGGTGCCGTTGCGGTTGGCCCTGGCAGCTGTCTTTATCGCCCACGGCGCTCAAAAAGTTTTCGGTAGCTTCAGCGGTCCGGGACTCGCAAACGTAACGAGTTACCAGCCGCCTTTTGGCTTTATGCGTCCGGGATGGCTGTGGATGGGCGCGGCCGCGTTTGCCGAACTCATAGGAGGCGGGCTGCTACTGCTCGGATTGCTGACACGAGTCGGCGCCTTCCTGATTGCCTGCGTTATGTTGACCGCAATCATCGGTGTTCATTGGCGCGTAGGCTTCTTCGCTGACAAGGGCGGCTACGAATACCCCCTGGCGTTGCTGGCAATGTCTCTCGCAATTCTGATCTCGGGAGGTGGCATGGCTTCAATAGATCGTGGCCTCTCAAGTGGACGAAGAAGAAGTAAGACTAGTAAATGGTGAATAGTAAATGGTAGATGGAAAACGCGGAGCAGTCTTTGCGATCTGTTTCTCAGAGCGTGATACGATCAGGTCATTAACTATTTACTATTCACGATTCACCATCCATTAATCACTCGCGCATGAAACGCTCACCACTAGTCGTGATTTTCACGACAGTATTTATCGATCTGGTCGGGTTTGGTATCGTTATTCCGGTGTTGCCCTTCTACGCGGAGGGCTCTCGGTTTAACGCCACTCCTCGCACCGTCGGACTGCTGTTCGCCTCCTATTCAGTAATGCAGTTAGTTTTTGCGCCGATCCTTGGTCGCCTGTCCGACAAATATGGCCGCCGGCCTGTATTGCTTATCTCGATCATCGGCACCGGTATCGGATTCCTGATCCTTGGTTTTGCAACTACGCTTTGGATGCTTTTCGTGGGCCGCATCCTTGACGGCATAACCGGCGGAAACATCTCCACAGCACAGGCGTATATTGCCGACATCACGACCAAAGAAGACCGCGCAAAAGGCATGGGCCTAATTGGGGCCGCTTTTGGTCTTGGATTTGTTTTCGGACCGGCTATCGGCGGCATACTGACCCGCTGGGGAGTTGGCGTGCCGTTCCTTTTTGCTGCCGGCTTGTGCTTCGCCAACGCCGCGTTGCTCTATTTCACTTTGCCCGAGACCGTCACTCCTGATCACCCAGCGCGTGTATCGGCTGCCGGCGGACGAGGCTTGTCACAGTTGCTTCAATCGCTTAGTAACCCGCGCCTCGGCTTTGTGCTAATCATCTATTTTCTATTCATTGTCGCCTTTTCAATAATGACCACTTCGTTTTCGCTCTATACGATGTTTCGCTTTGGCTACGATGCGCAGCACACCGGTTATCTCTTCGCATACGTAGGCATCCTCGCGGTCATCGTGCAGGGTGGATTGATTGGACGGTTGGTCAAGAGCTTCGGTGAGCTGCCGCTGGTCATCGCTGGTGCGTTTTTGTTTGCGGGCAGTCTGTTTGCTATTCCGTTCGTTGGACCAAATACGGGCGGGCTACTGGCTCTGCTGGTCGGCGGTGGCCTGTTTTCAATCGGAAACTCTCTCTCTGCGCCGTCATTAACCAGTCTGGCTTCGAAAAGTGTAGGGGCAGGGGAACAAGGAAGTGTTCTTGGCGTAACACAGTCAGTGGCGAGTTTGGCAAGAGCGGCTGGTCCGGCCCTGGCGGCATTGCTGATTCATAGCGCAATTGCCTATGGAGGCGCGGATGGCCAATCACACTTTATGAGCGACCACTCATTGTTCGTTACTTTTTGGACCGCCTCGGCAATAATGATTGTCGCCTTATCGCTCGCAGTTTATTTCGCGCGCGCGCACGCAACAGACTATTCTGACGCAGACATCGCTGAGGCCACGTGAGGTGGAATGGGCGTTCGTACCTGCTATTTCTGCGTTCGTTTGTCTTAGACCGCTTCACGGACTCAAGACCAAAGAGCTAGAAAAACCTGCGGATCAAATAGAAGATCAAACTCAACGCCAGCGACACCAGCAACATCGAAACGAGCGGAATGTAGACCTGCACTCGCTCGCCTTCATAATGAATGTCACCGGGCAACTTCCCAAACCAGTTGAATCCGCCCGAGTAGATCAACAGCCCCACGACAATCAGACACGCGCCACCAAGAATCGCCCATAAGCCTAGAAGCCGATTCATCACTTCGCTCACTCACCGATTACTTCACAAACTGTCCCACCGCCCCGTCCGGCTTGATAATTTCCTTCAGCGCTGAATAAGGCACCAGCACATGCTGCGGACCGGCAGCGTATGACCCAACTTGGTAAGGGTCAAAAGTAATTCCCAGACCTTTCCTGCTAATTGTCCAATTGCCGTAGTTAGTCAATTCCGGAGCGGCGCCTTTTTGAATCCAGTCGTCATCCAGCATCGCGTCCGCGCCTTCTGCCTTTGCTTGTTTCTGGAGCGCCTGAACGCAATAGGTTGAAAGGGTCTGCAGATATTTCGACCCCGGCACGAAAAGATCGGCCAGTTTAAGTGGCTTTCCGTTTTTCAAATCGAAGTTGATAACGTCGGAGTAGGAATTTGGATGGGCCGCTCCCGCGGAATAGCTGCTGATGGTGAATTCAACGCTGATTAGATCGTCCCTGGCCAGCGCCACAGTGTAGCCGGCGCTGATGTCGCTCCCCATGGACTCATCAGCCGGCACACCCGGCGTGTCAGTCGCCGGCTGATCCTCAGGCGCCGGAGCCATCTCTTTCTTAAAATCGACAACCTTTTTGGTCATCAAGCTACGAACAGATTGGTTAAACTTTTCGAAGTTTGGATCCACTGAACCAGTCAACTGCGGATACTCAACATCGATTTCATACTTTAGTTTCTTGTTCTTCTCTCTGATCTGCCGCGCCACGATCTCTTCGCTGTGACTAAACTCAATCGGTTCTTCATGCAGCGAGAATGCCGCCTGCTTGTCGGTGTTGGGCTTCGTCCAGTTTCCCGCGATCTCAATTGCCCCGTTCTCATCCTGTTTCCAAACACCTTTGAAGACACCGGTTTGTTTTCCGCTTGAGTCAAACTCTTCGAGAGTCACATTTCCGTCTTTGTCGACATTGCCGCGCACGTCAATCTTCTTTCCGACCTTTTGGTAGAAATATGAGCCGCTGAGGCTCTCGCCTTCACGCACGAGCTTCATTTGCAATCCGAGCGCGCTGCCGATCGAGCCCTTGAAAAATCTGGTCTGAACCGCGGTCGCAACACCACCTTCCGGGTGTTGACGCTCGGTCCCCTGCGCCGGGCTTGCTGCCGTCTGTTCACTCGGTGCGGAATTCTTCCTGCATCCCACAACAGCGAAAATTACGATTACCACCAGGGCTGCAAATATTCTCGCATGTTTCATATTTAGGGACTTTCAGCGTGTAACGATTCGTGTTGCTGTTTGTGAATACGCTTCCTAAGCGGTCCGAGCAATCCCGCTCTTCGCAATCTCAGCCCGAATATCTGCAAACGATAAATCACATAACTTGCCACCCGTGAACAGCTCGCTAGCGGTCACATCGGCAATAGCAAACGGCGGCCTGGGAAAGTTGTTAAGCTCCTCATCGCTTTCAAAGCTCACTTCCGCCAATATCAGTCCAAACAAATCACCAAGAAACATATCCACCGAAAACTTTCGCCCTTCAAACTCAAACGGGTACCGGTTCTTGCGGATCTCATTTGCCTCAAATACGGCGAGTGTTTCCGCTTCAACCGCGTTGAGATAGATGTTGGTGATTATCGTGCGCGAAAAGTCCCCCGCGTTCGGCGCAAACTTCTGCGTCAGCTTCACAGTCCATTTGTTGGTTTGCGGATCGCGTACTTTCCTGAGTCGCAAGCGCGTGCCGGTGAGGTAATTGTCGGTGATTTGCACGTGGGGACTGGCCCGCGTCAAACCTTCCGGCAAATCCTGCAAAAGATATCGCCGCTCACGTTCCACACGCGCATACTTGCTATTAGCGGGCAAGACTGTGTTCTGGTCTGTTAGTTTGGCAACGCCCATTTGTAACCTTATGTAAGACTAAACATCGGCTCCGTGTTGTTTCAAAAGATTTGCGACCGGCTTGGCCTTATGAAACTCGGTTTCTGCCAATGGAGTCCTACCATTGAGATTAATAGCGTGGATATCTGCGCCTCGTGCAATCAGTAATTCCGCAATCGCCCGCTGGTTCGCATGTGCTGCTGCATGCAACGGCGTCGTACCCCAGTGCTCGTTATTGTTTCGCGCGTTAACATCCGCGCCAAGACGAAGTAGTAACTCAACAACGTTTTGATGTCCCTTCCAGGTCGCGCAATGGAGCGGGGTGGAACCATCTGTATCCCTGGCCGAGATAAGCTGAGGGTTTTGCTCGAGGAGTTCTTTCACTCTCGCTGCCGCTCCCGACTTCGCGGCCCTGATTATTTCCTTGTCCAAATTTGGCATCTGCGAAGATCCTGGATTTTACTCTTCCTATTACTTCGTTGGTTCCTTGTCCACGCTCGCAACCGCTGCCTTAAGTTAGGCTGAATCGGCAGGGTCCTTTCTACTAGTTTGGCCCATTGCCCGAACGTGATCAGTCAGACCCGCGCCGGGGTGTGACGGCGCGGGCGTGGTTGAAACCGTTTAATGTCAGCGAGAGGTTAAGCTACTTGTTTTGCGAGGGCGTGCCCATCGATTTCATGGGCATCATCAGCCGCCCGTCAGCGTCGCGTGTAAGCGCAAGAAATGCTGAATCCTGACGCAGGGAATCAAACACCGCGTCCACCCGAGCCTCCATCATTTCCTTGGACCGCACTGCCTGGTAGCGCTCGTATTGGTAGAAGTGGCGCTTGAGAAATGCCAGCGCCTTTTCACGTTGGCCATTCTGCGCGTAGATTGCCGCAAGATTGTAGGAAGCAGGCAGCAGGTTCACATTCGCGCTGGCCACCTTCAAAGCTTCCTCACGGTGTCCGGAGGCAGCCATAAAGACGGCGGCGAAGACAAGGTTATAAGGATCCTTAGGATCGAGCGCGAGCGCTTTCTGGGTATACTCATTACCCTTAACCAGGTCGCCTTCCGAATTCCAGTACACCGCCAGATTGCGATAGGCCAGCGCGAGCGGATACTCCGCGACAGACTGCTCCATTAAGTGGAGTCCCTTTAGGAATGCACCTTCATGGATCGTGATCTTGCCCAACCCGTGTAAGGCAACAGCTCGCGAGAGTGGATCGGCCGGCATATTAAGTATCGCGTCGAATGTCGTACGAGCTCTTTCCCAGTCGCCGATGTGATGGCGATAGAGTTCGCCAAGGTAACGCAGGGGAGTAGGGTCAGCCGGATCCATGAGATGCGCCCGCCTGTAGAGCTTTTCTGCGACCAGGTAGCGCGCTCCGTTCTCGGCAACGAGGCCATTGCGCATGGTCAGTTCGATCCTGGCACTCTTGCGCGTTTCAAAAACCGGAGAGGCAACGTCCGGAGCATCCGCTATGCCGGCGACTTCGTTTACGCCCAGTTTCTTCAATTCCCTGGCGGCGTCTTTCGCCTTCTTCGGAAACATGCACTTCTGCTCGACTACTGACTGGAGGAGCTTGATAGCGATGTCTTTTTCGCCAGCCGCTGCCTTCGCCTTGCCCTCCTTCAGCTGACCATCGAGTGTGCTCTCGCGCGTTTTCACTTCTGCTGAGACGACTTTCTCCACTGCCTCTACTCTGAGCTTTCCGTCCTTGTTTTCGACTCTTGTAACCGGCGTGCCATCAGGCGTAGCGAGCACTGCTACCGGCAACTTTGCCTCGCCAACCAGTTGCGGTGCGTTGGGGAAGGTGCGGTCGGCCAGCTCCATCGAGATGCACTGCGAGGCATAAAGAGAGAGTGTGCGCGACATGCGCAGACTCGATTTTTTCAATTCCTCAGTTGACGCGGGAAACCAGTAGAGCACCAGTCCCATCGCGGGTGGATCTTTGGGCGCGCGAACTTTCCACGGCACGGGATAAACTTCCGGGGCCGAGCCACCACCGCTACCCCCCGACATACCACCGCCGCCTCCGCCCCCACCGCCGCCGCAAGTGGCCCACGCGGGCGAGACAGCAAAAAGTGTGATCAGAAGAACGGTAAGGAAGCGAGCAAGCAGGGATGGGGTTTTCATATTTGTCACCTGTAGCGAAGCATAAGAGTCAGGTTTAAACCAGCGGGGATATACAGAACAATAACATTTCTACAGCTGTTCGGGGAAGGCAGCAGCCCTCGCGCGAGCTAGAGCTTTTGATGGAAAAGCTGCTGGAGAAAGCAGACGCACGCCGTGCAGAACCGAGCGCGGTAGCGCCGGATGCTAGAGTCAATTTCAGCGTAGTGATTCTACTTAGGAGGCGGAAGAGACGTACTACAGGCAGCAACCTATTAATTTCCAGCGTTCGCTTGTGCGGATGCTGCAACTCGACAAATGTTTGAAGTTAACTTTAGCATCCGGCGCTACCGCGAGGTGGTACTGATGACCTCATGACACCGCGAGAGTTATCACCTCGGCGCTACCGCGCACGGTTCTCCAAAGAATCCGACCTCCCCACGATAAACTGACCTACTACCGAGAAAGCGTTACATTTTTTTGGTTTTCCACTCAGCCAGTCTTTTTTCCAAATCACCGGTGTTCGCTTTTGCTTCCTTGCCGAGCGCGAGAGCTTTCTCGCCGACGACGATAGCTTCCTCCGTCTTGCCCTGCGAAGCCAGCAGACGCGCCTTCGTGTACATGTTGCCGAAAGTTTCTTTGACCTTGATTGATTGTTCGAGCCAGCCAATCGCTTCAGTAGGATCCATCTTATCGGGGCTCAAGAGTACGTAATTCGCGGCTTGTAAGGGCGTGCGCCAGTCGTCGGGTTTGGCGGCAGCTACGGCGGCGCGAGCTTTCTGTAACGTCAGCGCCTTCACGTCCTTCACTTCAACGGTAAAAGGAACACGCACTTTCTCCCAGCGAATGTTGACCTCCGCGGAATTATCGTTGATGGGATCAATCCAATACTCCAACCACTCCTTATTAGTAGTTTCCCACACAGGCTTTGCTTTGACACGCAGCGTGTCCTTGGTGGGATCGTAGCTGAAGCTGCCCCATTGGTTGGCCACGCTGTTGAAAATAATGGTCCATTCATCTTTGGTGGGAATCGTGTGCAGACTGTAGCTGCCCGCCGGAAGTTTCTGGCCATTGATCAAAACGTCGTCGGTGACCACGAACTGCGTTGCTTCATTGGCGCCGGTACGCCAGGCGTGGCCCCAGGGCACAATGGGCGCACCTTTAGGACGCACGTTTTGATCGTCAAGCGTGGCCTCACCTTTGGTGCTTGCTTGTTCTGGTAGTGGATTGCCCCAGATTGTCCGGCCTTTCACGCCGGGTCGGCTGTAAGTGATGGTCAAGTCCGTGACGCCGATGGTTTGCATGACGCTGGCCTTCTGGCTTGGACGCGGCGTGCGCAAGGGTGGTGGATTTTGCGCCGATGCAGAAGGCGCCGCGAACAACACAAGGAATAAGAGAGCAAAGGAAGAAGTGTAGAAACGTTTTAGAATGTTCATGGGTGTCTCTCCTGATTTCTGAGGTTTGGCGAATTATGTAACGTGATATGGGTGAACGCAAGGAATAACGTTACCAAATCTGGCAGCGTTTCGACTCCTCGCGCACCATTGCATCGCCCGCCTTGCACTGAAATGCTTCAGCAAATTTCGGCATGTTTGAGAGCGGAGCGTTAACGCGGAAGCGGGAGAGCGGATGCGGGTCGGCCTGGGCCTGAAGGCGCGCGACTTCGGGCGTGTATTTCTCGGCCCAAACCTGCGCCCACCCCAGAAAGAATCGTTGCTCCGGCGTGAAGCCATCAATGTCCGTCGGACGCGGCTTGCCTTGCAGCGACTTCATGAGAGCGTCGTAAGCAACATAGAGCCCACCGAGATCGGCGATGGATTCGCCAGAGACGAGCTTGCCCTGGAGGTGCAGGCCCGGCTCTGCCTCAAAACTACTGAATTGGTTGACGACGCACTCGGCGCGCTGATCGAAATTTTTCTTATCAATCTCCGTCCACCAGTTCTTCAGGTTCCCACTGGCGTCGAATTCGCTGCCCTGGTCGTCGTAGCCGTGCGTGATCTCGTGGCCGATCACGGCGCCGATGGCGCCATAGTTGATCGCGTCGTCGGCATCGGGATTAAAGAACGGCGCTTGCAATATACCCGCAGGAAACGAAATGTCGTTGTTGAGTGGATTGTAACCGGCGTTGACGGTTGGCGGTGTCATGCCCCACTCCTTCCGGTCAACCGGTTTGTTGATCTTATTGAAGTCGCGCATCTGATCAAACTCACTGGACCGCAATACATTCGCCAGGTAAGAATCACGCGAGACATTGAGCGCGGAATAGTCGATCCATTTGTCGGGGTAGCCGATCTTCTGACCAAATGCGTTCAGCTTTGCGATCGCTTGCTTGCGCGTGTCATCGCTCATCCAATCGAGTTTTTGCAGGCGGTCGTGGAAGGCCGCGATCAGATTGTTGACCATCGTCTTCATGCGTGCCTTCGACTCAGGCGTGAAGGCGCGAGCCACGTAAACCTGGCCCAACGCTTCGCCCAAACTGGCATCGGTCGCGGAAACGCAGCGACGCCAGCGCGGCAATTGTTCTTTTCTGCCTTCGAGCGTTTTGCCAAAGAAGTTGAAGTTTTCGATTTCAAATTTAGAAGAAAGGCTTGGTGCGGCGGCGGTAACCAGATGCCAGCGGAGGTAAGTCTTCCAGTCGGCGACCGGCACATCTGCCAGCATTTTGTTGACTGCCTGGAAAAACTCCGGATGGGCCACGTTGATATCGCCGGTGGTCGGCGCGCCGGCGCCGCGGCGGTAGTCTTCCCAGGAGAAGTTTGGAGTTAACTCCTGCAACTGCGCCGGGTTCATCATGTGATACTGCGTGGTCGGGTCGCGCAGTTCGATGGGCGTGCGGGAATTCTGCGCGAGACGGGTTTGAAACGCGAGAACAGTCTGTGCGTTTTTAGTCGCCTGCTCGGGCGTCTCGCCGATCAACTGAAACATGTTCGCGACATGCTTAACAAAATCCTCGCGCAGTTTTACGGATTTTTCGTCAGTCTTTGTGTAATAGTCGCGGTTAGGCAAGCTGAGGCCGCCCTGCCCGGCAAACGCCATCACCATCGAGCTGTTCTTCAAGTCGGGCAATGAGCCGAAGCCGAACAGCGTAGCAATGCCGTGGCGGTGCATGTAGGCTATCTGCGCCTGCACGTCTTTCACGCTTTTGATTTTGTCGAGGCGGGCAAGTTCGGGCACGAGCGGCTTCATTCCCTCTGCTTCACGCCCGGCTTCGTCTAAACAACTGGCGTAGAAGTCGCCGATCTTCTGTTCGTTGCTGCCCTTGACGGCGTTAGTATTCTTCGCCGCCTCTTCCAAAATATCGTGAAGCGTTTTGCGATTATTCTCGGCCAGCACGTTGAAGCTACCCCATGAGGAATAGGCCGCCGGGATCTCGGTCTTCTTAAGCCAGGTGCCGTTGGCATATTGATAAAAGTCAACACAGGCGGAGGTGTTCCTGTCCATGTTGGATGGATCATAACCGCGACCTGTTTGGCCAAAGACGGTAGCCAAACTCATCGCCACTAACAACGCGCCGGCGATGAAGGATTTATTCCTGTTACTCATACAGTTCTCCATAGAATTAGTTGGAATACGAAAACTTGCTAAGGCTAATGAATTCTCATCAATCGCACATCAAGGCCGAGCTACACCACGTTTGGTCCTGGGGCCCAAGTGGGTAGTCCGCCTGGGTGGTGGCTACTACGCGGCGCCAGACAATTAGTTTCGATAATCCTCTGAAAAGTTTGTTTAGTCACGCAAGATGATTCGCCGTCCGAACTCTCGTGTCATATCCAAATTCCCGTAACCAGCGACCTTCGGACTCACTGGTCAAATGCAACACAGATTAGCGCCGGAATCACGGATAAGCAGAAGAGATCAAAAGCATCGACGAACCACCATTACAAATTCCTACCTACGCATATCTGTGACATCGTCATAAAGAAAACTTTGCCCGGCGACGTCGCTTCGTGCTAAAAGTAGCCGCAATCATCCGTCCTATCCCGGAGGAATAACCACATGCCAACGCGGAATTCGGCGGCGAAGCCTTGCCGTCGCCCTACTACGTCTCCAGGTCGCTTCATGATTGGTTGTCGCCCGGTCGCGCTATTCGCCGCCGCGCTCGTTGTCGGCCTTGTCTTTGCGGTACAGGCACAAACAACAAACGCACAAACGCGTTTGCTGCGCACGCCAACAGTAAGTGCAACGCAGATTGCTTTCGCTTACGGAAATAATATTTGGACTGTGCCGCGCGCGGGCGGCAACGCTCGTCGCCTGACGAGTTTTCAGGGGCAAACATCGAACCCGCATTTTTCTCCCGACGGAAAGTGGATAGCCTTCAGCGGTGAGTATGCCGGCAACCTCGATGTTTACGTTGTCTCAGCTGACGGTGGAGAACCGCGCCGGCTCACGTGGCATCCGGCCGGCGACCTGGTCCAGGGCTGGACGCCTGACGGCAAGTCCATTCTCTTTTCATCGTCACGCGCTACGTGGGCTCCGAGTGGCGCGCCGCGCTTCTGGACCGTGCCCGCCGAGGGAGGGGTCGAAGAACCAATGACGCTACCGCGCGCTTATCAGGGCAAGATCTCCGCTGACGGCGCGCGCATCGCTTATCGCATGAATAATTCCTGGGATGAAGAGCGCCGCAACTATCGCGGCGGCCAGAACCGACCTATCTGGATTGTCGATCTGAAAAGCTACGACCTGATTTCGCCGCCATGGACCGACTCGAAGGATGTCGATCCGGTTTGGCTGGACGACGCAGTTTATTTCATTTCCGATCGCGATGGTGTTGCCAACGTTTGGGAATACGAGACAAAGACAAAGAAGTTATCGCAGCTGACCAGGTTCAGGGACTTCGACGTCAAGGCGCTCGATTCGGGTTCGGGTTTGCTGGTTTTCGAACAGGCCGGCTACGTTCACGAATTGGATCCGCAAAGCGGGAAAGAACATGTCGTTAATATCACCGCCGCGGGCGACTTCCCGTGGATGATGCCGAATTGGAAGGACGTCACCAATCGCATGACCAATATAGCGATTTCCCCAACGGGAAAGCGCGTTGTGATTGAGGCGCGCGGCGAGATTTTCACTGTTCCGGCGGAGAAGGGCGACGTGCGCAATCTGACGAACTCGAGCGGGTCGGCGGAACGCGATCCGGCGTGGTCTCCCGACGGAAAATTCATTTCCTACTTCAGTGACAAGTCAGGCGAGTATCGGCTTTACATCGAAGCACAGGACGGTCTGACGCCGCCACGCGAAGTCGTTTTGCAAAACCCCACGCACTACTACACGTCCTCCTGGTCGCCTGATTCGAAGAAGATTCTTTTCAGCGATACCAACTTGAAAGTCTGGGTGCTTGATGTTGGCAGTGGCCAGGCAAAAGTTGTTGGCAACGATCCGTGGATGGTCCCTAATCGCACGCTCAATCCTGTTTGGAGTCCTGACTCAAAGTGGGTGGCCTACGCAAGTCGTTTGCGATCGATGTATCACGCGATCTTTGTGAGCAACGTCGAGACGGGTGAGACGAAGCAAATTACCGATGGTCTCGCCGACGCCGTCTGGCCCGCCTGGGATGCGAGTGGAAAATATCTCTGGTTTTTGGCGTCAACGGATTTTGGTTTGCGGTCGCAATGGCTCGACATGACGTCGTACGACCACGACGAAAACTTTGGATTGTATCTTGCAGTGTTGAAGAAAGCTGACGCTAGCCCGCTGCTTCCCGAGAGCGATGAAGACAAGGGCGTCGGCACCGGCCGCAGGGCGCCGGCGCCGGGTTCGTGTCCCAGCGACGC
This sequence comes from Pyrinomonadaceae bacterium, assembly GCA_036506215.1. Lineage (GTDB taxonomy): Bacteria > Acidobacteriota > Blastocatellia > Pyrinomonadales > Pyrinomonadaceae > PSRF01. The sequence continues at coordinate 94,649 of DASXSC010000003.1, forward strand.
AGCCGGAGCGACTGGAGAAAGTCCGCAAGGTGAAGCACCCGTTGCGCAACCACCACGTGGACCGCGTTCACCAGTTACAGTCCAGATTGATTTCGATGGGTTGCAGCAACGGGTCGTTTCAGTGCCGGGAGTGCGCGAGCGCCAGTATTCGGAGTTGCATGGGGGCCCTGAAGGAACGGTGTTTTATCTTGAAGGGGCACGCAATCCACCCGGTGTGCAGGGCGCGGGCAGTGAGCTGTCGCGTTACCGTTTATGCGATCGCAAGGTCACTTCTTTTGCGACGGGAGTGGCAACTTACGAAGTCAGCGCGGATGGTCGCAAGTTGGTTTATCGCACGGCCAGTGCGGCCGGGGCAGCCGGTGGTCCACCAGCACCGGGCGCCGCGCCTCCCGTGCCGTCACTGTTTTTGATCGAGACCGATCGCAATCCGCCCCAACCCGGCCAGGGACGTCTCAATGTGACGCTGCGGATGTATCTCGATCCGAAACAGGAATTCAAACAAATCTTCAACGAGGGGTGGCGCAACGAACGCGATTATCTCTACGTGCCTAACATGCACGGCGCCGACTGGCCGAAGATGAAGGAGATGTATGGACAGTTACTTCCTTACGTGAATCATCGCGCCGATCTCAACTACCTGCTCGACATGATGGGGGCCGAGATCGCGATCGGACACTCTTATGTGCGTGGTGGCGACATGCCGGACGTGCCGCCGGTACAGGGAGGATTGCTCGGTGCCGACTTCGCGATCGAGAACGGGCGCTACCGAGTTACCCGTATCTACGATAACGAAAGTTGGAACCCGGATCTTCGCGCTCCGTTGGCAGCTCCCGGCGCAAACGTTGCCGTCGGCGATTACATCCTCGCGATAAACGGCATCGAGTTGAAAGCGCCTGACAGTCTCTACCGGCTATTGGACGGAACCGCCAACCGGCAAACTTCATTAACTGTGAACAGCAATCCGGCCATGGAAGGGGCGCGAAACGTTACAGTCGTGCCCGTCATTAGTGAACAGGGACTGCGGACGCGCGCCTGGGTTGAATCGAATCGCCGTCTTGTCGAGAAACTTTCCAACGGCCAACTCGCGTACGTCTATCTCCCAAACACCGGACAACCCGGCTATCAGAGTTTCAATCGTTACTACTTTTCCCAGCAGGATAAAAAGGGAGTGGTGGTTGACGAGCGTTTCAACGGCGGCGGCTCCGCGGCGGACTATATCATCGACGTATTGGGACGCGATTTCGACGGCTACTTCAACAACGTCGCCGGCGATCGTTATCCGTTCACCAGCCCCGCCGCCGGAATCTGGGGACCGAAGGTGATGATCATTAATGAGATGGCGGGCTCCGGTGGCGACCTCATGCCTTACATGTTCAAGCGGCGCAAGATTGGTCCGCTGGTTGGGAAACGTACCTGGGGCGGATTGGTTCACACGGCCGACACGCCACCGTTTATTGACGGCGGCGCGATGATCGCGCCACGCGGCGGGTTCTTTACACGCGACGGTCGATGGGCCGTGGAAAATGAAGGCGTCGGGCCAGACATCGACGTCGAGAACTGGCCTAAGGAAGTGATCGCGGGCCACGATCCGCAACTCGAACGCGCCGTCACGGAAGCTATGCGACTGCTCAAAGAGCGGCCGGTTGATCGGGCGGTGAAGGAACCGCCCCCACCGACGTGGGGCCAGCGACCGAGATAGTCAGACAACGAGGACCTACTATCCGGTGAACGCGCTGAAGCCAGCCGGTCCATAGTTCGCTAATTATTATGTGGAAATACTGCGGAGCTGCGTTCTTTTTCCTGATCGGCGCCCTGGAAATCATCCTGGCGCTCAACGGACGAATGCGCGCCGAGATCATGAAGACTTACCCAATAAAATCGACGCGCGCAACTCCACTCTTTCTTTTGCTGGCAGGATTATCGGCGCTGGCCATAGCTGTTGGAATTCTATTTTACAATCGCTTCTTATGAACTGCGTGCAATAAATGCGCTTTAGGCAATCGGCCCACATACGTGCTGGGAGTGCGGGCGTCTCGCCCGCAATGAGCGCGAAGCGCGAAGGAATTCTGACAGCCATGGTCTGAAAGAGTAACGTTGCGCCTCTGGCCCGTTGCGGGCGGGACGCCCGCGCTCCAGCAGGCGCGTTGAGCAATCTCTCTCATTGCTTCTTCTTCAGCTTGCGAAACTTTCTGGTAACTAAATCTCGACGCAGCGGACTTAGATGACGGATGAATAGAATGCCATCGTTGTGATCCGTCTCATGCAGAAAACAACGCGCCGCGAGACCGCTTGCCTCGCGTTCGAAAGTTTTCCCTATGACGTCCTGCGCTCGGAGCACTGCCGTGTCGGCCCGCTTGAGTTCAGCGTGAAGCTTCCCGACTGAAAGGCAGCCCTCCTCGCCACTTTGTTCGCCTGCTGCGGAAATGATTTCAGGATTGGCAGCCACCAACTTGACTCCATCGCAGTCCATGACAAACAGACGAAGCGACACCCCGATCTGCTGTGCAGCTAATCCCACGCCTCCGGCGTCGTACATGGTGTCAAACATATCCTGGACGAGGGCCTGCAGCTTGCCATTGAAACTCACCACCGGCTCGCCCGGTGAGAGAAGCACTGGATCCGGATATTCGACTATCGCTCTCGTTGCCATAAACGGATCCCAATCTTAGAGATTTGTCGCAAAACGTATGCATCAGTTGGTCGCGCGACTGCTTGCGCCCGGAGGCTCGGGAAATTTGGTCGGCCTATAGGTTGAATGAGAACGCAAGGGAAGCCGGCATCACACGCCCACGAATTCTTCGTCAGGTTTCATCAAAAACTCAAACGGCTCCACAATCTTGCCGGCGATTGCCGAAGCGGCGACGACGTAAGGTGATGCCAGGTAGAGTTTGCCCGGGCCGCTGCGGCCAGGGAAGTTTCTGTTTTGAGCGCTGACAGTAACTGTCTCCGCGGAGGGAGACGCGCCGGGACCCGCATTGATGCAAGCACCACAACTGGGATCAATCAGTTCTGCACCCGCCTTTTCAAAAATCTCCAGATATCCTCGACTACGAGCATATTGTTTGATCTTCTGCGAACCAAACTGAAGGTAGAGATGAACACCGGGCGCGACTCGCTTCCCCTGGGCGAGCGCGTTCTGCAAAACCTCGGCATACATGTCCATGTCCGCCATCTTCCCGCCGGTACATGAGCCACCATACGCGGCATCGATTTTCACTTCTGAGGGTAGCTCATCGATCGGGATGCCGTTGCGTGGATCACCCGGGAGCGCCACCATCGGGCGAATCTCATCGAGATCAATCTCAAACACTGCCGCATACTCGGCATCTGGATCACTGAAAGTGAAACCTTTGCGCACCTCGTCGGCGTCGAGCCCGCGCATCTTCACGACGTAGTTGAGCGTCTGCTCATCCGGTTCGATGATTCCCGTTGTGCCGCCGGCCTCGACCGACATGTTGGTTAACGTGGCTCTTTCATCCATCGGCCAGTTTTTCAGATCGTCGCCGGCAAACTCAAGCACTTTGCCAATTCCCTGGCTCGTTTTCATGTAGTCGCTGGCGAGAATAACAAGCATCACATCTTTCGCGGCGACATCGGCGCGCTTGTGTCCCTTCAAAACATAACGCACTGTCTCCGGGACCTTAATGCGAATATCTTTCGCGAACCACGCGTTTGCCATGTCAGTGGAGCCAACCCCAAACGCAAAGCAGCCAAGCACACCCGCCATGCAGGTGTGCGAGTCAGTACCGATAACAATCTGGCCTGGCAACGCGAGATCCTCGACAACGGCGTTGTGGCAGATAGCTTCGGAGCCGCCTTCAGGATTCTCGCCGTAGAGCCGAATCCCCTGCTTAGTGGTGAAATCCTCCTGAGTAGTCGCGAGCCCTTCCGCTCTTTCCAGTAGTCCCAGCTCGCGATGCTTTGGCGACATCACCTTTCCCAGGAACGTCAGGTGATCGCGAAACGCGAAGACCGATTCGGGCTCCGTCACGCGCGCGTCCGGCCCGAGCGATTGTTTCAAAAGCGACTCCGCCATCGGCGTTACATACTCATGCGAGAAGCGCACGTCGGCAACCGCAAACAATGCGTCGCCCGGCTTCACTACCGCCACGCCAACTTCGCCGGCGCGCACAAACGCATGCCGCGCGATGATCTTTTCAACGATAGTCATCGGGCGCCGCGGTTGTTCAGAAGGAGTTTCGAGCGGCGGCGGCGTGACTTTACCAGCCACGCGCGCTTTGTTGTAGTTGAAGAGTCCGCCGTGTTCGACGATGTCTTTTGAGATTGGATCGAGACGGCGCGTGAACTCCTCGAGCGGAATTTCCTCCCCGCGCCGGATACGCTCTATCAAGCTAAAATCAGTTGCGGTCAGCAGACCGATGTTTTGGGAGTTTTGTCCATAAATCTTTTCGATGCTTTTGGCGATGACTAGTTTAATGCCCGCCCACTTTTCGGCGTAGGGAGCTGTTTCCCGCGAGGACCCGCAGCCTTTTGATAAACCGGAGACGACCACCGCAAACCCGCCATTCTTCACTTCGTCTTTCTTGACCGCGGCGTCCCGCATGCCCACATAAACGTACTGGCCCAACGTTTCGTCATAGTAAAAGCAAACCCAACCCGGCGTGATCTCGTCGGTCGAGATGTTGCTCATCAGCGGCAGGTCTTCATGCAGCAAGCGCTGCGACAGCTCTGCTTCGAGCCGCTCGCGCTCGTCGCCTTTCGCTTCCAGTTGCGCTCGGATCAGTGAGGTGTCTTCAGTTAGAAAAAGAATACGGCCTGTGAATCTCACGCGCTCGGGTAACTGCGAAGCCTTATCGGAACTCATTTGTACTCCTCAGAATGATTGCATTTGTTTGAAGTCTCATTATAACCTCGCGCCTGCCAAAGCCTCGAATCACTATCATTCGTCACTTTTCCAGGAGGACTAATGCCAATTAGAAAGGGTTCGAATCTTCCAAGTCGTGGGGGTGTAATCGGAATGGGCGCTCCGCCGCCACCACCGCCGCCGCCGGCGATGCCTTCAAGTTTCCCAAACGCACGATCCAGCGGACTGTTTTCCGCGCCCAAGGATGCCAGGTTCATTGATTGGACCGTGATGAACGGAGGCATCATAGGCCACTGGATTCGGGTCAGGGTCTACAAGTGTCCAGTGGGAGCGCCAAAGATTGCGATCGCGGGACCAACCGCAGTCTTTCTTGATGCCACGATTGCCGCGCACGAATCAGTTTCACTTACCGGCGGCAAGCCTGATCGCCGAAGCGTTTATTACGAAGTAGTCGTTGAGGACGAAGACATGCGCATGCACCCGAGTGTGCAACTTTTTCGGAACTATCCCACCGAAGTGATTGCCGGCACATTAATCACCCCAGGCGACTTCGGACAAACGGTTACGTAAAATGTTATGGAGGCGCGGCCTAAGGCACTTCGTAGATCACTGCTCGCTGACGCCGGCTCGCTCCGAACACCAGACCCGTGACGGCGCCTGCTCCGGCTCCGAAAATCAATCCCACCGGCAACCAAATCTCGCTGTCGTCTCTATTCGAATCAACCTTCGCAGCGCCAATACCGGCGCCGGCCGCGCCGCCAACGCCCGCTCCAATCAGGGCCCACTTGCTCTTAGCAGACCTCCCTCGCGAATGCTCGATCTTCTGAATGTTATCGCGCGAAATGTTCACCACCTTGTTATTGTGCGACAGCGTTAGATTCGTTTCCGAGGCTTCGATCATTTTGCCTTCGATCGTTTTGCCGTCTTTTTGTTTTACGATCAACCGCTCGTCCGCCGCTATCGCCTGAACTGCTGACCAGTCGCGACCGGATGCCTGAGCCACTTGTCCTAGCGCTATGCTCGTGGGAAGTTGCGCGATAAGTAAGGCCCCGACAATAAGCGGGGAGAAGATTCTTGTTTTCATGCTTGCTCCTAACTGAAGAGTTTCTCAGATTAACTCCTGCCAGTTTGGCAAGCAGTGTTCCTTCAGATGGAGCAAAAAACCGCCCGGAAGCTGCATGAAGACGCGCGCGGCATGATATGGCTGCCGGAAATTGCTGACAGATGGTGAGAATTAGACGACGGCTTTTAGAGATCTGGCGAATCTCAACCAGGTGTTAGCTAGACGCGCGTGTATTGCTTGTCGTATTGCATGGCGCCGATAACGGTACCTTCAGTGTCTTCGAAAAAAATTAGGGTGCCGACGGTTGGTATATCAAACTTTGGCATGACGATCTTTCCGCCATTGGCTTCTATGGCCGCAATCGTGTCGTCGATTGAATCGACTCCCAGGCTGCATTCAAACCCGAACATCGGTTTCCCCGGAACGACTTCGCGGCGCCCCTGGAGCGCGCCCTGAACGCCCGGATCCTCATCGGTTCCGGTTTGGATCAGATAAAAGCCCGGCGGCCCCCAGGGCTTAAACTTCCAGCCAAAAGTCTTCTCGTAGAAAGCGCGCGCTCGCTGAATATCATCCGCATGAATGGCAAAATGCTTCACGTTGTTTGGCATGGTGATTACTCCTTTAATGTGTGAAAAATCGAAAATGGTTTTTCAACTGCCCGACGATAACCCCCAGAGTGATTGTCTGTCTTGCGCTATAATGCCAACCCATGTCGAAAAAGCGACAGAACTCCTCGCGTGAGCCGGACCTCGAAGATTTGCTCGACATCAGGAGTTATGCTGTCGAACTTTCAACCGCCCATAAGATTCACAAACACTCCCACGACTGGCACCAGTTGATTTATGCATCGCGTGGAGTGATGACGGTGAACACTTCGACCGGCTCGTGGGTCGTGCCATCGCGACGCGCAGTCTGGGTACCGGCGGGAATCGAGCACGAAGTGGAAATGTCGGCAACTGTGTCTGTTCGCACTCTCTATCTCCGCACTGGCCTCTCCGATGTACTCCCGAAGGATTGCTGCGTTGTAAATGTTTCACCTTTGCTGCGCGAGTTAATACTTCGTACCGTCGAGATCGGAATGCTCAATAGAAACGTGGCATCTCACAAGCATCTGATCGACGTAATCCTGGATCAATTTCGGGCGCTGCCGACGATTCCACTTAATCTTCCTATGCCAGCAGACATCCGGGCGTTACGGGTTGCCGAGCTCGTGCGTGAGAATCCTGGCGATGCGAAATCGCTGGATCATCTGGCAAAAAAAATCGGGGCGAGCAAGCGAACCATCGAGCGATTGTTTCAGACTGAAACAGAAATGACATTTGGAAAATGGCGACAACAACTGCGCATGTTGCACGCCCTTCGTCTGCTCGCAGCCGGTGAAACGGTGACTACTGCTGCACTCGAAGTTGGTTATGACAGTACCAGCGCGTTCATATCAGCTTTTAAGATCGCAGTGGGGACAACGCCGGGCCGGTATTACGCAGAAAGTCAGGCAACAAAGCCATGAGCGGTGGGAACCGGGGATCCCTTCGCGAACCAATCCGGGGACGTTGACGCATGGCTCTTTAATGTAGGTTGCGTTACATTAGCGGCCTCGCGCGCCAGGCAGCCTGGTATAAACGGTGGGACAGGCAGGAATGCTTGTCCTACTTAGATTCCGATGTCTAAACACTTAAAGTGGACTGACCGTACTTTTCAATTCACGTTTCCCGTTGCCGTCTATCCGGAAATGATCGAGCGCTTGCGGGGCACTCCCGCGCGATTGGAAGATCGCCTGCGGTCAATTGCGCCTGAGATTCTGACGAAGCGTGACGGCGAGCGCTGGTCGATACAGGAAAACGCAGGGCACCTGCTGGATCTTGAGCCACTGGTAAAGCAAAGACTTGACGAATATCTGTCGGGCGCCACCGCTTTACATGCGGCTGACATGTCGAACCGCAAAACCTACGAGGCAAACCACAATCAAGTTTTGATGGATGCAATTCTGACGGACTTCCGCGCGCAACGAATGCAGACAGTTGATCGTTTGGACAATTTGGCGCCGGAGTCGTTTGCCGCAGTCGCCCATCATCCGCGTTTGAATGTGCCGATGCGTTTGGTAGACATGATATTTTTTCAGGCCGAACACGACGATTTCCATTTGGCTAGAATCAGTGAGCTAATCAGGCTGTTCATGGCGTAGTGTTAGCCACGCAGCGGGGGCAAGCCCGCCTTCCTGACCTCGAGCTGATTAAACTTGCGTGGCTGATTCTTGTTTGAAAGGCTTTCAGCGCCGGGCCTAACGAGGCAAGCAGAAGGTCTCTCAGGTGAGGAAGATGGGCTTGCCCCCGCTTTTTCGCTAACACCAAGTTAAAATATGAAGGAATTAAGCGTGCCGGCTGATTAGACTCTTAAGAGTTTGCCTTTAACCTACTGGAGCGACTAATGCGAAATAGAATCTGCTTACTGATTTTCCTTTGCGCTTCTCTAACCGCAATAAGTGTCAACGCCCAGCAGTCGCTGGATGCCATGCTCGACCGCGACATCGCTTCGCTCGTGGCAACTTACAAAGAGCTACACGCCGCGCCCGAACTGTCGCACTACGAGGAAAAGACGGCTGCGTTCTTCGCTACTCAACTGCGTGCGATGGGATACACAGTCACGGAGCGTGTTGGCAAATATGAGAGGCCGGAATGGACCGGCTATGGCGTTGTCGCGGTAATGAAGAATGGCGCCGGGCCGACAGTGCTGCTGCGCACGGAACTTGACGCTCTTCCGGTTGATGAGAAGACCGGCCTGCCCTACGCAAGCAAAGTGAAAACGAAGAATGAGGCGGGCCAGGATGTCAGCGTTATGCATGCCTGCGGACATGACATACACATTACCAACATGCTCGGCACCGCTAAGATACTTTCCGAATCCAAGGATCAATGGCGCGGCACGCTGGTCCTGATTGGCCAGCCAGCTGAAGAAGTAATCGATGGGGCGAGAGCGGTATTGAGAGATGGCCTTTACGAAAGATTCCCTAAACCTGACTACGTAATCGCACTTCACGATAGCGCGGACCTGGAAGCGGGCAAGGTAGGTTATACGCCGGGCTTTGCGATGGCTAGTTCGACTTCCGTCGACATAAAGATTCGCGGCCTCGGTGGCCATGGCGCGAGACCGGAGTCAACTAAGGATCCGATCGTAGTTGCCGCTCAGGTGATATTAGCGCTGCAAACGATCGTCAGCCGCGAAGACTCGCCGCTCGATCCGGTGGTGGTAACTGTTGGCTCGATCCACGGCGGCACGAAACACAACATCATTCCTGAAGAAGTTGATTTGCAGTTGACGGTGCGCGCCTACAAAGAAGACGTGAGAAAAAGAGTGCTCGCTTCGATTGAACGAATAACCAGGGGCGTGGCGATGGCGGCGGGAATTCCCGAAGACCGCGCGCCGATCGTTAAGTTCAGCGAAACTCAAGTCACCAGTGCAACCTACAATGATCCACAGTTGACAGAGCGGCTGGCCAAAGTCTTTGTAAAAGCTCTCGGTCAGGAAAACGTGGTCAGGCTGGAGCCAGTGATGATGAGTGAAGATTTTGGTTACCTCAGTTTGGATCAGAAAATACCAGCCACACTGTTCACCCTGGGAGCAGTTGATCCGGCAAAGGTGAAACAGAGCAAGGAAACAAAAACGCCTTTGCCGTCGCTGCATTCAGCACTGTTCCAACCGTTGCCTGAACCGACGCTGCGCACCGGCATCAAAGCTATGACTTCCGCGGTGCTGGAGTTGATGAAGAAATAGCCAGCGCTGGGACAGGAAGCAGACGGCAGGAGCAGGAGGCAAGTGCGAGCTCTGACTTTTGACTTCTGACTTCTGACCTCTGACTTCCGATTCATGCTGCATATTCACAACGGCGACTCTACCGCAGATACGGCGAAGCAATCATCGCTCGCGGGTCAACATCTTGCCTGGCGCGAATCGCTTATTACTGGTCCAACGCCCGCAGGTTTGTCGGGGGCTGAGTGGCGCCAGGTGCGGGCCCGGCATTTGTCGGAAGCTTATAGAGTTGATGAAGAGGAATGCGAACGAAGCCTGTTGAGTCAGGAGGAGACGCTCGCTTCTTTTGCGGAGCATGAAGAAGTCGTCTTGTGGTTTGAGCATGACCTCTTCTGTCAGGTACACCTGCTTTACCTGCTTGATTGGTTTTCGCACCGCGACCCAGGAAAAACTAAGCTGAGTCTGATTTGTGTTGGCGACTTTCCCGGTAAGATAAATTTTCATGGATTGGGAGAGTTGAATGCTGAACAGTTGGCTTCATTGTTCCCGGCTCGGCAACCCGTGACATCTCAGGAGTTGAATCTCGCTTCGCCGGCCTGGCAAGCTTATTGTTCTGCGAATCCAAACGATCTTGAAAACGTTTTGCAGCGGGACACATCGCCTCTTCCTTTCCTGCGTGCGGCGCTCCAGGCTCACCTGGAGCGATTCCCTTCGACCCGCAGCGGTTTAGGCAGAATTGAAAAGCGCGCCCTGCAACTAATTAACGAAGGGCCGAGCAGTTTTATCGATCTCTTTTCCCGCTTTGTTGACGCGGAACCCGTCTACGGTCTTGGAGACGCGCAGTTCTGGTTCGCCGTGCGTCGAATGAGCGCGGCAAGACAACCGCTACTTAAGATAGAGGGCGTAGAAAACGAAGAATTAGATCAGGGAGTGTTGACGCCCGAGGTTGTGCATAAAACTAAAGTCAAGATAAGCGACTTGGGTAAGGCAGTGCTGAGAGACGAAGCTGATTTTGTGAGCCTTAACGGGATCGATCTTTGGCTGGGCGGCGTGCATCTCCATGGTCAGGACAATTTGTGGCGATGGGATGAACAATCTCGAGCGCTCGTGTTGCCGGCAGGCTAACCCGTCCAGGATAACAATCTCCGCGTTCTCTCGCCTTTGGAATTCACTCGAAAAGGAGTTTCGTCAAATGGCGCAATCCAGTTACCTCATTCTGAGTTGTGATGGCGGTGGCATCCGCGGCCTGGTCCCGGCTTTACTGATACAGCAACTCGATTATGAGCTCAATTTTCTTAAAAACGTGCACATGTTTGTGGGCACTTCAACAGGCGGCCTTATCGCGCTCGGGCTGGCCAGCGGAGTGTCCGTCTCGAGTCTTGTCGATATCTACATGAACAAAGGTGCGGAAGTGTTTAAACCGTATGACGCATCTTTTTCTGCCGTACCGCCGCAGGAGCTTACCGACATCTATCCAAAAGCGGCTCTGCTGCCAATTGATCTTCTGCGCGTGAAGTATTCGGACGAAGGTCTGACGGGCCTCGTCAAGAGAACCTTTCCCTTCGACAAACCGCTGAGCGAGTTGGACCACGAACTTCTGGTAACGGCATTCGATCTGTATCAGCCGGAAAGGAAAGCCTGGGCGCCCATTTCCCTGACAAACCTGCCGGGCTACGACACCAGTGACATTGTTGTGCTCGATGCAGCGCTATCAACCTCCGCGGGTCCGGTATACTTTCCACCCCACGTCTTTTACCATCATGGTAAAAACAAGGCGCTCATCGATGGCGGAGTTTATGCCAACAATCCCAGCATGCTTGCTGCTGCGAGCCTGATGGCTTCCGGCATTTTGAAAGACCGCGGCCTGGCTTTTGAAAACATAAAACTTCTTTCCCTGGGTACGGGGTTTACCCTCAACGGCATACCTCCGGAAAATCTTTGGAGTCCCGAATGGTATGGCGTGTTGGCATGGATGTTTCCAATCACGCGGCCGCCTACCCCACAATTTCCACTGCTTTCACTAGTGATGGATGGGGTTGCTGATATTGATACTTTTCAATGTGAGCAGATCCTTGGTAACAAGTTTCGTCGCGGCAATGTCCAACTCACCCAGCCGATAGATCCCGATGACTACCAGAAGGTTGGCGAACTAAAGAAAATGACGGAAGCTTATATGGACTCGGCGGAATGGGAAGAAATCAAGAAGTGGATTGCCCGCGAATTTGTGTAAGTGCCGGCAAAAAGAATTAGTCGCAAGGGACGGAAAAGGCGCCGCAAAGAAACGCAAAGCGAGACGCTGACATTTATTATTGACCATTTACGATTTACTATTCGCCAGCTATGGACGCCGAATCTGTTCGCAAGTTTTGCCTGTCGCTGCCACATGTCACGGAGGATGTGCAGTGGGAAAGCGATTTGCTCTTTCGTATCGGCAACAAGATGTTTGCCGTTGTGGCGCTTGATGCCGCCAGTGATCACCGCATGTCTTTCAAGTGCACTCCTGAAGTGTTTGCGGAATTAACAGAACGGGACGGCATCGTACCCGCGCCTTATGTAGCCCGCTACTATTGGGTTGCGCTGAAGCGTTTCGACGCTTTGCCGGAACGCGAACTGAAGGAACTGCTAAGAAACGCCTACCAGCTGATCCTCGAAAAATTGCCTCGGAAATCGAGAGCACAATTAGAAGCACCAGCAGTATCCAGCAAAGGCCGGCGGAAGAAGCGCTAATCAGTCGTTTGTTTAGAAACCTCTGTCGAACTTAAACGTAACTACGAGAGAATGATTGACTGGTGGAAAAACTTTTTTCACGGCGTGGCGCTCGACTTTTGGCGCGCTGTGGTGAGCGACGAACAGACGCGCGCTGAGGCCGATTTCATTCAAAAGCAACTTCAACTTTC
>DASXSC010000004.1:0-31698 GCA_036506215.1 Pyrinomonadaceae bacterium
GTACAGAAAGGCGACTACGATGTGGCCCTTCGGAGTTTCCAGGAGGCGCTGGCGCTGAGCGAGTCAACTGATCCCACTACCGCCGGTTTGGCTCATGAGAACATTGGCCTGCTCTTTATCAGGCAGGGCAAGTATCCCGAAGCACTTCATCACTTTGAAGCGAGCTACGCGATCGCCAAATCCGTGGGCGATAAGCGGAATAGTGGTCTCACTCTGGTGGATCGCGCCAACGCACTATGGCGTTTGGGAAACTACGATTCGGCCCGGGCAATGCTTGCTGAAGCCTCAAGTATCGTGGAGAGCTCGGAGGCGACCAGTGATTTAGTGCCCACCTACTACCTGGCGATGGCCCGCATGGCGTTGAGTGAACGTCAGTTTCCGGAAGCGATGGCTAAAGCCCAACAAGTAATAACTCTGGCAGGCAAGCAACAGAATCTGACAACTCCAGGCACGTTTGTCTTGGGCCTGGCCCGGTCTGCCAGCGGCGCCGCTACTCAGGGTCAGTCGAGATGTCTGGAAGCGGTCGAAATGGCCCGGCAGACAGGCGATCCAGGGATCCTGTCGGACGCGCTTCTGGCACTGGCTGAAGCTATGATTGAAAATGGTAACAGCGCGGGCGCGCTTAAAAACGCCCTCGAGTCGCAGCAACTATTCGCTCGGGCCGGTAAGAAAGACTGTGAATGGCTCGCCTGGTTGATTGCTGCGCGCGCCAGCCGCAGCGCCGGCGACTCTCAAAAGGCACGCGAGTATTCGTCGCGCGCTCAAGAGGTTCTGTCAGCATTGCAACCGGAGTGGGGTAACGACAATTACAATGCTTACCTCAATCGGCCCGACGTAAACTTTTCTCGCAAACAACTCAGCGAATTCATCGCTGGCAAATCCTAATCCCAACCCAGCCCTAAAAGGAGAAACTCACATGTCAGACCCAGATCCCGGAGAAGGCGGCGTAATCATCATCAAAGGCGGCTCGTGTGAAATACACTTCAACGACAGCGTTTTCAAGCATGACCCGAGCGAGGGGGAAAAACGCAAACACAAGTGTGATGATTTGCTAATCAAACAGATTGTCATCACCGGCAACCGGCAATTCGACAGCAAAGAAATTCCCGAGGGATTCAAAGGCAAGATCCGGATTATCTGCAAATAAATTCGGCTGTTAGTAACGTAACGTTCGGGGAACATTCTCGCCGCTTTCTTTCCGACTGTTGGTTGTAGGTGCGTTTTTTGACGAATTCCCTGTCAATCCTCTACCAGCTTCGCAGATTTACGGCGCGGATTCCTCCGGCTTTGTGAAGTCAAACCTCATTCAATCTCAAAGGAGAAACTCCCATGTCAGACCCAGATCCAGGCGAAGGCGGTGTGATTATCATCAAGGGTAACTCAGTAGATTTGGATTATGACGAGAGCGTCTACCCACGGGATCCCGCAAATCCCAAGAGTCATAAAAACTCAAACCGGAAAATCACCAGAATCGTAATCGAGGGTGACGAAAGTTTCGACAGCGGTGATCGTCCTAACGGCTTGAGATGCACGATCACGATAAGCTCTAAGTAAGGTTGGCGCGGTAAGCAGCCGATAACTGAAGCATTGAGTCAGCGTTGAGTCAGCGTTTCGCCCCACCACTGGCTGTTGGGTGAATTGTGCCTCGGGTCAGCGGGCCACGTTCGCCGTCAACGGTGCCCTCAGGCTTTGCACAAAAAGTAGATCACATGTCAGCCGAGGTTTCCTGCATCGCGCGTCGACAAATACGGAACCGGGAGCGGGTAGCGACCGGTTCTGACTTTGCCTGCTGGCGTCTTGGCTTATGAGCGTATGTACGTTCTGGCAAAAAGAAAATCTTCGCATCGTGGGTCGACGAATACAGAACCGGAAGCGGTAGCGACCGGGGTATGCCCCGCGGCCACTGATGCTTGAATCAACCACTGCGCGAGCCTTGGTAACGGAGCTTACACCCGGTCGCTACTACCACCCCAGCGCGGCTGCCGCGCTGGGGACCCCGGTCTGCTCCCGGTTCTGACTTTGCCTGACGTATGAGCATATTTACGTTCTGGCGAAGATAAAAATCTTCGCATCGTGGGTCGACGAATACAGAACCGGAAGCGGTAGCGACCGGGTCATGGGCCGAGGCCACCCATGCTTGAATTAACCACTCCGCGAACCTTGGTTACGGAACTTACACCCGGTCGCTACAGCTCCCGGTTCTGACTTTGTCTTGCGTTGGCGCCTTTATTTCGATTGGCGTCGGCCAGTGCAGAGCCGTGCGCTCAGGGTCGGCTGCGCGTGAGCAAAGTGATGATGGCGACAAAGAGCGCCGAACCTATGATCGACCAGATGATCGGAAAGTTTGTGGTGCCGATTTGAATTGCAAATAGTTCCGGCAATCCCAGTTGGCGCGCGAGCCACATCCCCAAAAGCGCACCGATGAATCCAATCGCGATTGAAACCAAACAACCGCCCCGCGAGAAGCCGCTGATCGCCTGACCAAGGGCGCCGCAAAGGCCGGCGATGAGAAGCAGTACAAGTAGATCGAGGATTGTCATTGGATCTCCTTAACAATAGCTGAGTTCGATTGGTCTAAAGCTTTGGTCTTAGGTCTTGGTTCCTGGGTTTTCTGCCCACTTATCTATCGTTCCGGTAAACTTCGCCGCCTTTCATTACAAAACGCACTCGTCGCAACGCTGAGACATCGCGCGTCGGATCGCCTTCGACGGCGATTAGATCGGCGAAGAGCCCAGCCTTAACCCGGCCAATTTTATCCTCCATGTGCAACACGCGCGCATCGATCGAAGTTGCAGAACGGAGCGCATCTATAAGCGGCATGCCCCAACTCACCATGGCCTCGATTTCTCGCGCGTTGTCGCCATGGGCGAAGACGCCCACGTCGCTGCCACTGGCAATGGTAACGCCCGCTTCAAGCGCCTGTTTGAACACAACCTTCTTGCGCTCGGCGTTTGCTCCCGCTACCGACAACGTTGGACACAGCGCCGTGTTACGCTCCTTCATCAGCCGAAACAATTCCGGCGTCAGGCCATCGCCATGCTCGATCGTTTCGACGCCGGCGAGAATTGCGCGTCGTGCGCCTTCCGTGCTCGTGGCATGCGCCGCTACCGGGATGCCGGCGCTTCTTGCGATCTCAACGGCCAGCTTCAACTCCTCCAGCGTAAACGTTGCATGGGCGGTGCCGCCGGCGCCCCAACGATAATCGGCGTAAACCTTGATCCAATCTGCGCCTTTGCCGATCTGTTCACGGACTACGCGTGTGAGGCTATCGACGCCGTCAGCTTCCTCGGCCCCCTGGGGAACGTTCCATTCGGACGCGTAACCCTTTGGCCCATAGCTGCCCGTCGCCACAATCGCGCGGGTAGTGACGACCATCCTCGGGCCCGGAATGATTCCCTGTTGCACTGATTGCTTCAGTCCAACATCAGCGTAACCCGCGCCTTCGGTGCCCAGATCGCGAATCGTTGTGAAGCCGGCCAGCAACGTATTACGCAAATGATTAGTCGCACGCGCCACGCGCAGGCTCAAGGCTTCGCGCGCCACTTGATCGTTCCAAATAGTCTCGCTGTACGGATGTAGTAACACGTGCGAATGGGCATCGATAAGTCCGGGAATCAGTGTCACTCCCGGCAACTCGATTGTCTTCGCATCCGCCGGTACCTTCACGTCACTCCGCCGCCCTACCGCTTCGATCTTTTCGCCCCGCACCAATACCACCCAGCCGTCATGCAACTCCGGCGAGTCGCCATCGAAAATGTGCGCTGGTTTCAGCAGGTAAACAGTCTCCGGGGCCTTTGGAGCGGGCGATTGATTAGGAGCGGACGGCGTTATCCGGGCCAAAGAAACGCAGACGATAATTGCCGAGAGTAGCAGCAGTGCATAACGCATTTCACGTAAGCCTTTCGAGAAAATAGATCTCATGCCGGCATGGCTCAAGACCCGCTATTGAGTGCTGAACCCTTTGCGCTTGATCCACTCGCGCACAACTTCAGCCTGACCACGCTTGTTTGCATCAACTTCATAGTTTAACTGCTGCATCTCTTCGGTGGAGATTGCCTGTGCTAGTTTTGCCAGCACGTCACCCAACGCCGGCACGCGCGCGAGCGAATCTGGCCGCACCAGGTAGACGGCTTCGTAAGGCGGAAAGTAGTGTCGATCGTCTTCCAGTTGAAACAGATCCAGTGCAGCTATTCTTCCTTCAGTTGAATTCCCGGCAATCAGATCAACCTGGCCGGAAGCAAGCGCGATATAGGTCAGGGACAAATCCATCTCGCGCGGTTGCTCCGCGAATTTCAAACCGTAAGCCCTGGCAAATCCCGGGTAGCCATCGGCGCGCGACATGAAGTCCTGGCCAAACCCTGCGCGCCAATTTCGCGCCTGGGGCACCGCGTCAGATATCGTTTTCAGCTGCAATCGTCTGGCCTCAGCGCCCCGCACGAGAATCGCAAAAGTGTTATCGAAACCCAGCGGCTCGCTTACCACAATGTTGAATTTTTCCGCATACTCCTTCTTGACTTGTTGGTAGACAGTGTCCGGGTCAGTTATCGGCGCGTGCTTTAATATCGCCGTGAAAGACGTGCCGGTGTATTCGGGATAAAGATCGATCGTGCCGGCGAGCAGGGCATCATGCGGCAGATTTCCGCCCAGCTCAAATTTACGCTCGACTGGAACTCCGCGCGCTTCGAGCATCTGCGCTACTATCTCGCCGAGAATCGCAGACTCGGTGAAGTCTTTTGATCCGACTACGATGCGCGCCTTCTCGGGCTGCGAGCTATGCGAACGCGAGTCGCGCGAACCGACATAAATTCCACTGATCACGGCAATGACGATTGCAGTCGCTGCGGCAACCATGAAGGTTTTCCTCCTTGAAGTTACGCGCGCTTTTCGCCGGCGACCGATTGAGAAGTGGCGCTCAAGCAGACCCAGGCCAAAGTCTGCCGTCAACGCCAGCAACGCCGCGGGCAGCGCGCCGGCTAGCAGGAGGTTGTTGTCAAACTGCCGGATTCCGCGAAAAATGAAGACTCCAAGACCGCCCGCTCCGACCGCCGCCGCAATCGTTGTAACTCCGATAGCGATCACCAACGCCACTCTGACACCGGTAATTATCACGCTCATCGCCAAAGGCAACTCCACTTGCCAAAGCACCTGGCTGCCAGTCATGCCCATGGCAACGGCGGCTTCGCGCACGTTGGGGTCAACGCCAAGAATTCCCGTCACTGTGTTGCGAATAATTGGCAACAGCGAATAAAGAACCAACGCAACGATCGCCGTGCGTGCTCCGATGCCGCCAATGAACGGAAGTGGAATCAGGAAACCAAACAGAGCCAGACTGGGAATCGTCTGCATTATGTTAGCGATGCCGAGGATCGGACCACGCAGCGATGTTTTTCGAGTTAGGAGTATCCCGGTGGGAATCCCGATAATGACGGCGATCAAAATCGAAACAGAAACCAGCCACACATGTTGACGCAGCAACAGCCACAGCTCGGGCCAGCTTTGCTGGAGGAAGCGCAGAAAGCTCATGTCGTCTCCTCCGCCTGGCCCAAATTAGCTTTCGTGACTTTGAGAGTCTCCATGTAAGCAAGAGCCTGCTTATTTTTCGACTTAAGAAAGTTTTCCGGAGTATCCAGCAGAAGTAGTTGCCCCTGATGCATCAGGCCAATGCGGGAGCTGAGCAGCAATGCTTCGCGCACGTCGTGCGTCACGAAGACGGCAGTCTTGTCGAGGCGCCGGGTGAGCTCACCAAACTGTCGTTGGAGACTCGCGCGCGTCAGCGGGTCGAGCGCGCCGAATGGCTCGTCTAACAGAAGCAATGGCGGCTCGGCGGCAAGAGCGCGGGCCACGCCGACGCGCTGCCGCTGTCCTCCCGACAATTCTCCCGGATACCGATCGGCAAAATCATCCGGCTCGAGGCCAACCAGTGCCAGCAGTTCATTCACTCGCTTTTTGATTCGCTCTTCGTCCCATTGTTCGAGCGAAGGGACCAGGCCAACGTTTTTCTCGACAGTGAAGTGGGGAAAAAGGCCGCCTTCCTGAATCACGTAACCGGTGCGGCGTCGCAGCCGAATCGGATCCCAATCGGCGGTGGATTTATTTTCCACTCGAACCTGACCAGAGGTTGGCAACAAGAGGCGATTGATGAGTTTGAGAGTGGTCGTCTTGCCACAGCCAGACTCACCCAACAGGACCAGCGTCTCGCCCTGTTGAACTGAAAAGCTGAGATGGGAAATTACCGGAGCAGCGGCCGCAGCATGAGAGAAACTTACATCCTTGAATTCAACCAGCGGCTCTTTGATTGATTCAATCATTTTGCAGTTGAGATCTAATCAGCGAGCGGGGACAAGCCCACCTTCCTGACCTGAGAGATGTTTGGAGCTGAATGGCAATTCCAACACTTGAAAGCCTCTCAACCGTAATTCTCCAGGCTCAGTTTGGTCAGCTCAAGGTCAGGAAGGCGGGCTTGCCCCCGCTCCTGTAGTCGCTATCAAACCGCCAATAACAGATTGCTGCTGAACTGTTGCCCTGCATCCAACCAGGTATGGGCGCTGGTAAACCCTGTTTCTGTAGCCAACTGCGCGATGTCGGATAAATCGTACTTGTAAGAATTCTCTGTGTGGATTTGTTCACCCGCACGAAACTGAACTTCCATTTCCAGTCGCCTAATCGCAACGGTTTGCTCGCGCGTGCTCTCAATGTAGATCTCAACGCGGCCTATCGCTTCGTTATAGAACGCGCGGTGTTGGAAAGCCCGGAGATCGAAATTGCCGCCTAACTCGCGGTTGATGCGTGCGAGCACATTTAGGTTAAACGCCGCCGTCACACCGAGGGCATCGTTATAAGCGGCTTCGAGAACGCTCTTCTCTTTCTTCAGGTCTGCGCCCAGCAGAAGAGCGTCGCCTTCGCGCAACACTTGTCGCAGGGCACGCAGAAATTTCAGCGCTTCAGCCGGATCAAAGTTGCTGATGTTGGAGCCGAGGAAGAGGGCCAGCGTGCGGGCTCTGGGCTTCTTCGCTAACTCCGCCAGGCCGGCAAAATAATCGGCGGCGTAAGCCTCAATCCTGACTTGCGGGTACGACTGCAACAGTATGCGCGAGCTGCTATCGAGGGCCGAAGCAGATATGTCAACGGGAATGAAAAGAAGTTCAGGCTGCCTCCTTAGCAGCGCTTCAATGATCAACCGGGTCTTCGAAGCGCTGCCGCTGCCCATTTCGAGCAGCGTTGTATTGCCATCCAATGAAGAAACTATTTCGTCCGCGCAGTTTTCGAGAATCTCATTTTCCGCGCGCGTCAGGTAATACTCAGGCAGGAGGCAGATGGCCTCAAATAGTTGTGAGCCCAGTTGATCATAAAAGTACTTGGGTAGAAATCGCTTGGGCTGCGTCGAGAGACCACGACGAACATCTTCGGCAAGTCCCGCACGGGGATCGCGCTTGACGAGGTTATGGATAAGGAATTTCTCTTCGGCTGTTCTTGCCGGCTGGGTTTTTGACACTGCGCCGTCTCCTGTATCGCCGATGCCTCGTTCTGCTGCTAACGACGCACGGACATATCTCGTTAATCTGACGGGGGTCTGCGTATGATAGCGGATCAATCTCGATTAGCAACTATTGGCAAGGCGCTCTGACGATTACCTGGGAACGAGTGGCAGAAGACTTTGGGCTTTGGCTTCGGCCGCTCGATAAGCGAGGAAGTATATTGTGGGGTTGTAGGGGCCGGCCACAGATGAACACGGATAAACACTGATCAGAAGTTTCCAGATTTCAGATCTGTATAATCCGTGTTTATCTGTGGCTTGGTTTTTGGCGTTCCGACGCGCTTGACCGGCGGCATTAGCTCGGGCAAGATCACACCTTATGTTTTACCAGAAATCCCCCGCGGCTTATCCTGGTCGCAGAAAGTCTCAATACCTAAAGTTCGCAGTCATAACCGGGTTGCTGTTGCTGCCGGCAGCGTTCAACTCCATTGTTGGGCAGACTACCGGACTAAACTACCAGCGTGAGCTGGAAACAGGCGAGAAAGTTTCGCTTTCGGTCAAGAGCCGCAATGGCCGCGTGAGTGTGATTGCCTCTGACGAGCAGAATAAGAAAATCACCATTGAAGCAAGCTCAGTCGGCGTGTCGGTCGATGCAACTGACATTAAAGTCGTGGCTAAAGGCAACACGGTGGACATCGAAGTGCGCGATCGTCGCGATCGGATAGATCTCATAGTTCGCCTTCCGGTCCGCTCGAAAGTTACAGTTGAAACGCAGGCGGGTTCGGTTGATATCGTTGGCAACGTTGAGTCTGCCCAAGTCAGCACCAACACTGGAACTATTCACGCGGATGTCCCGCTTGAGGCTTTAAAGCTAAATTTGATCTGGAGCGCCAGCAAGCCGCGCTATCTGAGCGACGTTGAGCTTCCCAAAATCAAAGAAAAAGCTGCTGGTGTCTTCGAAATTTCCGGTAAGCTTGGGGAGAAGAAACCCGCCAAAGAAGAGCTCGTGCAACTCGATTTTCTGACGCAGCGCGGGGTAGTTTTGCTTAACGTGGATCCAAGCATGGTGCCCAGCGATCTGCGCGAACGACCGCTCACTGAGGCTGCTCGTGCCATCGTGCGCAGTGGTGACAGCCAACTCATCGACGCCATACGCAAAGTCTCGCCCAAAATGTTTGGCGATTTCGCGAAAACGCTTCCGCCGCCTGAAAGAGAACCCGCTCTTATGAGGCGATCGCCGCCCGGGCAGTTCGTGAGCGTCTTGTCTCCACAGTTGCTGCGCTTCAACGCCAGCGTTACGGATCGCAACGGACGCGCAATCGGCGGGATGAAGGAATCGGATTTCACCGTTTATGAAAATGGCATTGAACGCAAGGTGACTAAGGTTGTGCCCACCTACGAACCTTTCAATCTAGTGCTGCTGCTGGACGTTTCCGGCAGCGTGGAAGAGCGAATCGATTTCATTCGTAAGGCGGCGCGCGACTTTTTGAACACCGCGAGTCCGCAAGATCGAATCGCCATCATCAGTTTTCGCGACGACATCCAGGTGATCTCAGATTTCAGTACCGATCGAAAGATGCTATCCAGGAAACTGGATGAAATAGATGCCGGCGGGGCGACGGCGCTTTACGACGCGCTGGGCTACGTTTTGGCGGACACCCTGAAACAGCTTCGTGGCGAACGAACCGCCGTAGTAATTCTTTCGGACGGTGACGACAATAAATCCTTTGTTCCCTTTCCCGCGATTCTGGAAGCGATAATTGAATCCGGAGCATTGATCTATCCGTTGTACGTTCCCTCCGGATTGATCCCCGAAAGCAGCGTTCCCAAGCCGGAAGTCACCATCGATCCGCTGCGTACTCGTTATCTGACGCTGACTACGCGCGCCCACGAAGAGGGCCAAAAATTAGCGCAGGTCTCCGGCGGCGTTTATTACCCGATTCGCCGCCTTGATGAGCTGCAACGCGCCTACGACGACGTGGTGGTGCAACTCCGCACGGCTTATACGATCACTTACGCTTCAAACTCACGACCCTCAACCAGTCCAAGAGTGCGGGTGCGCACGAACCGCGAAGGAGCAGCGGTGCGTTTGAGCCCGGTGGTTAATGTAGCGACACCCTAAAGACTGCTCAACGTTTTTCACTGGGACCGCGGGCGTCCCGCCCGCAACGATCCGCCACGAAGATTGATTCAATGCCAAGCTCTGCTCGCGCTAACGCACTCGTTGCGGGCGGGACGCCCGCGATTCCAGCGAAAACGTCGACCGTGGACCACGTTGCGGCATTGCCACTCAGGGCGGCTTGTAACTAAAATCGCGGCCTGCGGCGAAGGGCGGGTTTACTTTTCGTCTTTCATACTTCATCCTTCATCTTCAATGTCGGAACCACTTTTCGCATCCTTGTTCGACGAGACAGAGCGGCGCCCGCTGACTGTCAGCGAGTTGACGGAATCAGTTCGCAAAGCGCTCGAAGCGCGCTTCGCCAGCGTCTGGGTCGAAGGTGAAATCTCAAACTTCAAGGCGCATTCCTCCGGCCACTGGTATTTCACGATTAAGGATGAGGGGGCCCAGCTTCGCGCCAAATGTTTTCGGTCAGCGAACAATCGCATACGTTTTCGCCCAAAAGATGGGTTGCACGTGCGGGCGCGTGGCCGCCTGACGGTTTATGAAGTTCGCGGCGAGTATGAGCTGATTGTCGAAGCACTCGATCCTGTGGGCGCCGGCGCGTTACAAGTTGCGTTCGAGCAACTGCGCGATCGCCTCCAGGGCGAGGGGCTATTTTCGCCGGAGCGCAAGCGACCGCTTCCAGTTTTCCCCGGAAGAGTGGGAATAGTTACCTCGCCGACGGGCGCGGCCATCCGAGACATCCTTAACGTTATCGCTCGCCGCACGCGCACAGTCCATGTGCTCTTTTCTCCGGCGCGCGTTCAGGGCGACGGCGCTGGACGCGACATTGCTCGGGCTATCAAACTAATCAACGACCATCACGAGCGCGCCCGCCGCGAAGAACGAAACAAGGATTTAGTCGACGTGCTGATCGTCGGTCGTGGTGGAGGTTCCACTGAAGACCTCTGGGCCTTTAACGAAGAAGAAGTGGCCCGCGCGATTCGTGCGTCCGCTATTCCCGTAATC
This sequence comes from Pyrinomonadaceae bacterium, assembly GCA_036506215.1. Lineage (GTDB taxonomy): Bacteria > Acidobacteriota > Blastocatellia > Pyrinomonadales > Pyrinomonadaceae > PSRF01. The sequence continues at coordinate 10,605 of DASXSC010000004.1, forward strand.
TCGGCCGTCGGCCATGAGACCGATTTCACGATTGCTGATTTTGTTGCCGATTTGAGGGCGCCGACACCGTCAGCGGCAGCGGAACTCGTTGCCGCACGCGAAGACCAGCTTTGCTCAGCGCTCGCGCGAGCAGGACAGAATCTCTCGCAACTTATGCGCTACCGAATAGCCACTGCGCGCACGCGCGTGCAGCAACAGGCACTTTCCCAGGCTTTCGATGAAGTGCGCGGCAGATTGCGCAACGCCACCGCCTCAACGAATTCGGCAAGGCATCGGCTCCAGATATTGATGAGTCAAACGGTCCGAAGTGCGCACCTGCGCGCTGATGCTTTAAGCGGCAGCCTGGCGCCGGCGCAATTACGCGCCCGCCTGGCCGAAGCCCGTGTTCGGTTTGATTCGGCGTATACTGGCTGCACCGCGGCGATTGAAAAGCAAATGGAAGAAGGGAAAACGCGACTCGGGCTGGCCGCCGCCTCGCTCGACGCACTGTCGCCACTGGCCGTGCTGCAACGTGGTTATGCAATCGCCCAGAACGAAGACGGCGCCCTTCTGCGTGATGCAAAACTGGTTTCCATTGGTGACACAGTGAAGGTGCGACTGGCCAGGGGAACTTTTGCTGCTCGTGTGGAGGGCATCGAACATGAAGTTTAGAGTTCAAGCTTTAGCTTGTCTCTACGAAGAGGCAACCTAAAGGTTGTACTCTGAACTTCCGCCCTTTAGCTTTCGGTCTACCTTTTCTATGTAAAAAGAACTTGTTATCAAGACGGGCCATTTCCTGAGGGCAGTGATGAAGGACAATAACGAACAACCAAAAAGTTTTGAAGCGTCGCTCGAAGCGCTGGAACAAATCGTTCATGAGCTCGAGGGCGGTGACCTGCCACTCGAAAAGAGTCTGGAGTTATTCGAAGACGGCATTCGCCTTTCCCGGCAGTGTCAGGAACGTCTCAATCAGGCTGAGCGCCGTATTGAAGTATTGCTTCGCGATAATCAGGGCCGTCCAGTGGTCAGCGCATTCGAGGAAGCGAAGACAATCTCTGCCGACTTGCCCGCCGCGAACGATGAAAACATCTTCTGATAGAGCGCCGGTTGAAATGCCGGGCACCGCCACTGAGGTCAATTTGCAGCAATTCGTAGTCGAGACTCGCCGTCTCGTAGATAGCGCGCTCGATCGAATTCTACCGCCGGAGTCAGTCCCTCCCGCCACAGTCCACGCCGCAATTCGTTGGAGTGTTTTCGCCGGCGGCAAACGCTTTAGGCCCCTGCTATTAATTGCTGCCGGCAAGACTTTTGGAGCAAGCTACGAATTTCTTATCGACACAGCTTGCGCTCTGGAGATGATTCATACTTATTCGTTAATCCACGATGATCTTCCCTCGATGGATAACGACGACCTAAGGCGCGGCCGGGCCACGTGCCATATTCGCTTCGGCGAGGCCACTGCCATCCTTGCCGGTGACGCGCTTCAGACGTTGGCTTTCAAGACAGTTTCAGAGGATGAAGGCCTATCCGCAACGAAGCGGGTACTTTTGACGTCGGAGATTGCAAGAGCATCAGGAACGCCCTCAGGCATGGTAGCGGGGCAGGCTTGCGATCTCGAGGCAGAGTCGCGTGAGGTTACAGCGGCAGAGCTGGAACAAATTCACCGGCTGAAAACTGGGGCCTTGATTATTGCCGCGGCCAGGTGTGGAGCAATCATCGCCGAAGCGTCGGAGACTGAACTCGCGGCCATTACCGACTACGCCGCCCAGCTCGGATTGCTTTTTCAAATCACGGATGACCTTCTGGATATCACGGCCACGGCGGAAGCAATCGGTAAGACACCGGGCAAAGACATGCGTTCGAAGAAGGCAACTTACCCGGCACTTTACGGAGTCGAGGCCACACGCAAACATCTGGCACACGCTCACCAGACAGCTTGCGCTTCGCTCGAGCGTCTGCATCGTCCAACCGAACTGTTGCGCGCCATCGCGGATTTTATTCTGGAGCGGCAGACTTGAAATCTATTTGAACCCGGGAATTGCTTACATCAATGAAACACAAAGTCGTACTCGTTCCACTCCTTTTGGGCTTACTCGGCACCTTTGTTTTCATCGCAGCTTGCCGGCGAGAAACAGCTGCGGTAAAACCCGCGACACCATTCGACGAGTCTGCACACAATAGTGAAATCCAAAAGTGGCAAAGTGAACGTCTGGCCCGCCTGACGAAGGAGGACGGTTGGCTTACGTTGGTCGGTCTTTTCTGGCTGAATGAAGGCGAGAACAAATTTGGGACCGATCCGCGTAATCCGGTTGTGTTGCCCAGATACAAAGCGCCGCGACAAGCCGGTTCTTTGTGGGTGGAAAATGGTCATGTGCGATTAGAAACGCGTCGCGGCGTCGAGATCACTGCGGGCGGCAACCCCGCCACGTCGCTCGATCTTGCAGATGATAATAGCGACAGCGGCCCAACTATCCTGAAGCTCGGCTCGCTGCTCATCAATGTTGTGAAACGCGGCGAGCGTATAGGTGTTAGGGTTAAAGATACCGAGAGTCAGACGCGCCGCGAGTTCAAAGGTCTGGAGTATTTTCCGATCGATCCAAAGTGGAGGTTCGAAGCTCGCTTCGAACCTTACCAGCCTGCCAGGACGATCCCTATTACAAACGTGCTCGGCATGACCGATAACGAAACTTCACCCGGTGCGCTGGCCTTTGACGTTGACGGTAGGATTTACCGGATCGATCCCATCCTGGAAAAAGGTGAGACGGATTACTTCGTCATGATTGCGGATGAGACGACCGGACGCGAAACTTACGGCGCCGGTCGTTACCTTTACGTGTCGCCGCCGGATGCAACCGGCAAGGTCGTGCTCGATTTCAACAAGGCTTACAGTCCGCCCTGTGCGTTTACAAACTTCGCCACCTGCCCGTTACCTCCCCGGCAGAATCGTCTGCCATTTCGCATCGAAGCCGGCGAAAAGAAATACAGCGGCATCGTGCATTGATCCGCGCCAGTCTCAACCGATCAGCAAGAACAAGAGCAACTTCCTAACCTGGAGATTCTCTCAACTAAGAGCTGAGCGCTGGTTCACGAACTCCTTCTTCGCCATGGCGGCGCTGGCGCTTCTTTCTTAGAATAGCCGCCGAGATCAGGGTCATGAGCAGTCCAACCGGAAGCGGCTCAATGAAAGAGATAGCGGCATTGATCAGCGGTTTGTCATACAGCTCTTTGAAGCTTTTCATTTCCTGAAGCTTGGCCTCGATCACCTGGGGGCTGGCGCTCGATGTTCGCAACCGCTCGATCACGTAGTTTGTATACTTCTCGATAAAGCCCGGAGCGAGTTTGAAGTAGATAATCTCCCAGGTCACTGTGTAGCAGAGACAGGCGATCAATGTGATCAGGATGCCAACGCTAAATAGAGTCTGCTGGAATGCGTCTTTACCGTGTTTTCGCTGACAAAAAGCTTTTCGGCAATCTCGCGGTTGCTGATGCCAATGGCAATCAACTCGAGTATCTCGAGTTCGCGACGAGTAACACCCAGTTCACGCAGTTTTCCTTCATTTCAATGAGAATGTGCTTTTTCACGTGAGTGATGATTGAAGTCGGAAACCCCGCGAATCCTACTCGCCGACACCGGCCTTCTTCTGCATGGCCTTCAACGTGTCGGGAATAAACGAGGTGATGTGGTGCGTTTCCTCATGACCATCCGAAAATGTTTGATAGAGCGCGAAGTCAGGCACGGAAAGACAACTAAGCGGTGAATGGAGGTTGTAGCCGGTATCGATGCCGATGGCGCTGTGAGAGATGTAGATTCCGTGGCGGCCTAATCGCCCGCGCAAAGGAAGCAACGGCGTTGGTGTGTGGCCGAAGATGCAGGGTTTGCCGCGGTAGTTCTTGTAAAAGTCCATGTCGCGCATCCATAGCAGCGCTTGCGGAGCCGTGTCGCTCGGGTGTTTCTCGAGGTCCAGCCCCGCATGAACGTAGATCGCGTAATCATCTTCGTAGTAGTAGGGAAGCGCGTGGAAGAAGTCCAGATGTTCCGAGGGCACGCTGCTCTCAATCTCCCGGCGCGCGTCCTCTAGATCCTGCTCTTTCCTTACGCGCAGAGCTTTTCCCACATACTGCTCAAACGTGCGCTCGCCACCGGTGACGGGAGTAACCCAGAGGTTGGCGCTGCCTTCAATAAAATCCAGCAACATCTGTTCGTGATTACCGCGCAAGCAAAGCACTCGTTCGTTATTTTTTCGCTGCAGTTCCATTACCAGGTCGACACAACCCGGAGCATCCGGACCGCGATCGATCAGGTCGCCCAAAAAGACCAGACTGTCTGAAACCTCATCGCGCGGCAGCATTTCCAGCAGGCGATGAAGCTGGGCACAACGGCCATGAACATCGCCGACGACAAAAGTTTTCATGCAGCGGTTTCCTCGCGTTGCTGAAGTGATGTCTTGACCCGTTGCATCATTTCCTTAAAACGCGGGTCCTCATGTAGATCAGACCAGTTTGGATCCGATTCAAACCAGAGATAGTTTTCGTTACCCAGATCAATGGCCTTTTGCAGCCACGTTAGCGCAAGCACCTGCCGGCCCTGTAGCAAATAAGCTGATGCTAGCCAGTAAGCAATGTCGTGATCCGCCGCGGCAGCAACCTTAACCCTGTCCGTCAATTGCTTGTTGGCCAGCTCGTGTTTGCCCTGGGCGCTTAAACAGGTTGCCAGAATCGGACGGATTCCGTCCATCTTGGGATGGCGCTCGAGCACTTGTTCGAGAATCCGCGTCGCCTCATCGATCTCGCCACGATAGTAGAGCAAACGAGCGCGAAAGGTCTTGAGCAGGAGGTGATCCGGTTCCATCTCAGCACCCTGATCGAGTTCGGCCAAAGCTTCTTCATAGCGTCCCTGGTACATGAAAATACGTGCGCGATGGAAACTGGTAACCACGCGTTCGTTTGGATTGAGCCGGACCATGCGATCGAAACTTCGCAGGGCACGCTCGTAGTCAGCATCTAAACGGGCCAGATAGCCTCGGGCAAAATGCACCCCAACGTCATTCGGATACTCCTGCCGCAGCAGTTCAACTTCTTGACGGGCCCTGGGTTTTTGGCCGCTCGTTATGTAGATGAAGATCATATGCATGCGCGCTTCAAGCAATTTAGGATCGATCGCCAGCGCCTTATTGAAGGCGGCCTCTGCTTTCTCGTGATCGTTTGCTTCACCCAGGCCCTTCAATACTCTATTGATGTAACAACCCCCCAAAGCAGAATGGGCCAACGCAAAATTCGGATCCAACTGGGTGGCCCGCTTAAAATGGCCAATTGCGGAATCCAGATCGGCGCGACTGATGGTGTGATAGATAAACTGTCCCATGCAGTGGCGCCCACGTAGATACTCTTCCGAGGCTGCCGCGTCGCTTGTCGATCCTTTTGCCAGCTCGACCTTTTCGTCCGGGCTTAGCTCCACGCGCAGACCGTCCACAATTTGTTTTACGATCCTGTCCTGCACGGCAATGATGTCGCTGGCGTCGGCGTCGATTCGGTCACTCCAGAGAATCTCGCTCGTTCTCACGTCGAGCAATTGCACTGTTACACGCAGAAGGTCCCTCGCGCGCAGGAAGCTCGCAGTTAAGATCGCGTCAACGTCCAATTCCCGGCCGACATCGCTCGGATCAAATTGCTGCCCCTGATATTTCGCGATAACAGACGACGGGCGCACCACCAGCGCACGCACGCGGGCAAGTTCTGTAATCACGGCATCGGCAAGCGAGAATTCATAGAAGGCAGTCTCGGCGTCATTGCCCAGATTTTTGAAGGGCATTATCGCCACGCTTTTGCGGTCACGATCGCCAAAGCTCGTCGGTGTTTCGTGCGCGTCGCGAGGCTGCGAACCACTGCGCCCGCGCGAAGAGGAGCCCATTGAGCTTTCGCTTCCAGTCAGGTTTTTGAACCAGCGCACAGCCCGCGCCATCGGACCTTCTGCGTTCAAATGGCGCGGCGCAACCGGCAAACCGCTTTCGTCGATTAGGGCGCCACTGTTGAGGGCCAGATCGCGCACAACCGCGCGCAGGTCGTCGCGAAACTGTGCGATCTGCTGGTAACGATCGCGTGGATTCTTTTTCAGGGCGCGGTCGAGTATCTGTTGCAAACGATCAGGAACAGGGTTGGGCCTCGCAATATTGAGCGGAACGGGTTCTTCATGCAGCACTGCGTGACGCACATCCACGGCAGTCTTGCCGCGAAAGGGCCAGGTGCCCGTAAGCATTTCGTAGAGCAACACGCCTGTGGAGAAGACGTCCGCGCGTGAATCGACGCGGTCACCGCGGGCTTGTTCCGGGGCGGCATAGGTTGCGGTCCCATAGGGCACTCCCACTTCCGTCAATTCAGTGTGATGAATACCGGAAGTCCGCGCCACGTCGTCGTCGAGTAACTTGGCCAGACCAAAGTCGAGAACTTTAACCTCGCCTTTGCTCGTCACCATCACATTGCCGGCCTTGATGTCGCGGTGAATAATCCCTTGCGCATGCGCGACAGCGAGCGCGTCCGCCACTTGAATGGCGATGGAGATAGCGCTCTCCAGCTGCAGAGGCTTACCGTTTACGAGTTGGCGCACGTTGCGCCCGGGAATGTACTGCATCGCGATGAAGTGGACACCGCCAATTTCGTTCAAATCGAAAATCGTGCAGATGTTGGCGTGGTCCAGCGAAGAGGCCAGCCGCGCCTCGCGCTCAAATCGCTTCACGTTTGCTTCTTTGGTCAGGAGTTCTTCAGGAAGGACTTTGACTACGACGGTGCGCCCCAGTTTGGAATCGACCGCTTTATAGACAGTTCCCTGCCCGCCCGCACCGAGCTTCTCGAGAATCTTGTAATTCCCTAGCGTAGTTCCAACCATGAGGTTTATTGCTTTCAGCCTATTTAACTCCAACGCTTGCCACACCGCAACTAATAGAGATTCGTCCCCGCTGTCGTTGGAAGAAAGCGTGTTTCTGTCAGGCAAAGCGTGAGGGCGCGACACTATCACACGGTAATAAAAGTGAAGATGAACCGTTCGGCGTGAATCCCGTATGTTCGAACGCTGATATCCGAGGCGCTTTCCACGATGCGCACACTAGCAACATGCTGCGATGAGGCCAGTACCACCAGGCGGTAGCCGGTGGCTACCGAGGGCGTGTGAAAACTCAGGCTCAACTCCTTGGAGTGCACCTGAGTATTCACACAGTCTCTACCGCGTGGTGGTTCTGACCTCATAGGACCGAAACCTTCGCACCGTCGGTAGTATTCAACCTGCATAAGTGCCAGTTATTCCACAAGGTCTATTGCCTGTCCAAGTTTATGGAAGAGAAACAGACTTCGCGCCGTCTAATGGTTGAACCGGCATTCAAACGGCCTCAAGAAGGAGAAACCTTGATACACCTTGCTGTTATTCGTTCCGCCGCAATTCTATTGACAATCACCCCGGCCGGACTTTTTTCGACGTCATGCCATATCGGAACAGTCGGTTCCGGCGTGACGCAACAGCCGTTATTTGTACAGGCGCCTGGCTCGCCGATGGCATTTCCGGGTGGCGCGAGTAACGTTTGTGTAGGCGACATGAACAATGATGGCACTCCTGACCTGGTAGTCGCGAACGAGCGAACCAGGAACATCGCAGTGTTGTTGGGCCAGGGCGATGGACGGTTTCGCGAATCCGCGAACAGGGTTGCTGTTAAAGAAACTCCGGGTGAAATGGTCCTGGGCGAGGTGAATGGAGATGCCAAACTCGATCTGGCTTTCGTAAGTCATGACAGCTACAACGTGACCTTGCTCCTCGGCGATGGAAAAGGCGGACTCACGTTTGCCGCAAACTCTCCGATTGTGATGAAGGATGGACAGCATCCCCACACCCATGGACTGGCACTGGCAGACCTGAACGGGGATGGGGCGCTTGATCTCGTCACCGTAAATAATTCAGACAACGATGTGTCTATCGCTATTGGCGATAACCATGGCAACTTTACTCGTGTTGCTCCATTCGCTGTTGGTCCAAGCCCATATCCGCTCGCGCTCGGCGACGTCAATAACGACAGACGTCCCGACATCGTTGCAACTGCCACAGCTACCGGGCCTCACCGCGCACAACAATTGCCATTCAGTCGCGCGCTGACTCTCCTGCTCGCTGATGGCCACGGCGGCTTTAGCGCCAGCCAGCTTCCTTTGCGCACAGGTCAACCATGGTTCGTGGCAATAGCCGATCTAAATGGGGATCACAAACCGGATATCGTCGCTACTCATCACGAACAAAACCAGCTCACGGTGTTGTTGGGCGATGGTAGAGGTGGGTTCACTGAAACGAGCGGGTCGCCGTTTGACTTCGGCCGTTCCGCGTTCCAGGTTTTAATTGCGGAAGTGAATCATGACGGCAAACCCGATGTGCTTGCTGCTTCCGGCGATAGTGTGCGAATCATGCTTGGCGACGGACGCGGCGGTTTCTCACTGGCCCCAGCTTCGCCGAATATCACGGGCGGCGGCACGTGGCGCCTCGCGGTTGGCGACCTGAATAAAGACGGCAAAGTAGACGTGGTTACCGGCAATGCTGAGGCTGAGTCTGTCAGCATATTGCTGGGTCGCTAGTAGCTGTTATTCCGCAATCCCCAACTGCCAGAGCATGTAGGCATAGTCAAACGCTACTTCATGCAGGAAATCGTAGCGGCCGGACGAGCCACCGTGGCCCGCGCCCATGTTCGTTTTTAACAACAGCGGGTTATTGTCAGTCTTCATTGCGCGCAGCCGGGCAACCAACTTTGCGCCTTCCCAATAAGGCACCTGGCTATCGTTGAGCGAAACCTTCACCAGCATTGACGGGTAATTCTTGCGACCGACATTGTCGTAAGGCGAATACTGCCTCATGTAATCGTATGCCGCTTTCTCGTTGGGGTTCCCCCATTCGATGTACTCGCTGGTCGTCAGCGGTAAAGAAGCGTCGAGCATCGTATTTAGCACGTCAACAAATGGCACTTGCGCCACGACCGCCTTGAAAAGGTCGGGACGCATGTTGGTTACCGCACCCATCAGCAGTCCGCCGGCGCTGCCACCCTGAATAACGAGCCGATCGCTCGATGTATACTTGTTTTTCACCAAATATTCAGCGCTGTTGATGAAGTCGGTGAAGGTATTCATCTTCTTCATCATGCGTCCTGCTTCGCGCCATTCTTCGCCCAACTCACCTCCGCCGCGAATATGCGCGATGACGTAAACGACGCCGCGATCAAGCAGGCTCAGCCGGTTTGAACTGAAAGTGGGCGCTATCGAAGCGCCATAAGATCCATAGCCGTAAAGCAGCAGCGGCGCCGAACCATCAAGCTTCGTCTCTTTGCGATAGACCACTGACAACGGAATCTTTGTCCCGTCGGTGGCGGTAGCAAATAGACGCTCCGACTTGTAGTTCTTCTTATCGAAGCCGCCCGGAACTTCAGTTTCCTTCAAGAGCGTCGCCTTGCGCGCATTCATGTCGTAATCAAACACAGAACTCGGCGTAACCAGCGACTGATAGTTGTAGCGCACCACGGGTGTTGTAAATTCGCGATTTTGAGCGAGGGAAGCTGAATAAACCGGCTCGGGAAATTCCACTCGATGTTGCTTGTTTGTTTGGAAGTCGAGAATCTCGATCTTCTGCAGGCCTTTTTCCCATTCCGACAAGACCAGGTGTTTGGCAAAAAGATCAATGTCCTGAATCTTCACGTCCGGCCGATGGGCAATCAGTTCTTTCCAGTTTGCCTGGGAAGGATTGGAGACAGGCGCAGTGACAACGCGGAAGTTTTTCGCTCCTTTGTTTGTCCGAATGTAGAAGAGATCGTCACGATGATCCACGTTATATTCGTGGTCAGGCTCTCGCGGGCTGATGATTTTCAGTTCGGCCGCCGGCGCGTCGGCAGGAAGGTAGCGCCACTCACTCGACGTTTTGCTTTCCGACCCCAGCAGGATCACGGCTTTGTCACGAGAACGTCCGGCGCCAATGTCGAAGAGCTCGTCCTTCTCTTCAAATATCAAATCAACCTTGTCACTTCCCAAAACGTGACGGAAGAATTTATCGGAGCGTTTAGTGACAGCCTCTTCCGTGGTGAAGAAGACTGTCTTGTTGTCGGCAGCCCAGGCCACGTTTCCCACCCGCTCGAATGTCTCCGGGAGGAGATCTCCAGTACGCATGTCTTTGATCCGGAGTTTGTATTGGCGGTATCCGGTAGTATCGGTTGAATAAGCAATCAGGTTGCCATCATCGCTCGGAACAAACGCCCCGACGCTGAAAAACTTCAGTCCCTTCGCCATCTCGTTCTGGTCCAGCACGACCTCTTCTTTAGCGCCGAGGCTGCCTTTTTTGCGGCAGTTGATTGGATACTGTTTGCCCTGCTCGGTGCGCGAGTAATAAAAATAATTTCCCCAGCGGTAAGGCACGCTGACATCGGTCTCCTTGATATGGCCGACCATTTCTTTGTAAAGCTTGTCCTGTAGGGTGGCGGTGGGCTTCATCATAGCCTCGGCATATGCATTCTCGGCCTCCAGATGCGCAATGACCTGAGGATTTGTTTTTTCGCGCAGCCAGAAATAGTCGTCGATCATCGTATTGCCATGAATTTTTGTGGTCTTGGTTTTCTTTTCAGTCATGGGCGGTTGAAGCGTATTCGCGTCAGAATTGGATTGTGCTGAGCCGGCTCCGGTAAGCGCCAGGCATATCGAGGGAACAATCAACAGGCGCGCAATGGCCGTGTTTACTTTTTTCATGTTGCACCGTTAGCTCAGAAAACTTAATGCTGATGTTTAGCGGAGAGGATACTTGATTCTTTGTTTATTAACGGCTCACGGCCATTACTCATCGTGGACCGTTCAACCGCGCGGCGGGTCGCCCCAACCGGAACCCTTATATTTACCGTCTTCAACAATGCATGGCACGGTGGGATCGCCACCTGACAAGGAAAGCATTTCGACGCGCCGCGCCCGGTCCGTCTGCGCGTCGTAGTCAATAAATGGAATGTTCTGCGAGTTGTAATAATCCCGAGCTTGCTGGCAATAAGGACAGCCGGGCTTCGTGTAAATAACTAACGCCAAATAGTCTCACCTCCGTGTAAAGATATTCTAACAATGTATCCGCTAAGATGAGAAGCGACCCGACCTAGGATGGTGATGGTGTCACGCAGCGTGGTTGAGTCGGTACAGAATGGGGACCAGTTGCCATCAAATTTCACCCCTAGCTTGTCCTTCGAGTGACGCCCAAAAAACACTGATGTCATTTTTGAAACAGAAACGCTATACTTTGGTCCATGACCGAGCAGACCTGCGAACAAGCGCAGCCGCCTACAACCGAAGACGAGTTGCTCGACCCCTATGAGAAACTGGTCGGTATTGAAGTGTTAGGTAAGCAGGTAGCTGTGCCCGAGAAGAATCGCCTGCTGCGCTGTTTTCAGTTCCTCTCGCTAAACACAATTTCCTACGGGGATTTTTGTTGGAATGGCGAGTGCACTAATTGCCAGGTCTGGTATCACACCGGCGGTCAGTCAAAAAATAACGACAAGCCTGGACTCGCCTGCCGCATGGAAGTGATCGAAGGAATGACTATTACTTCGATGAGCCAATTTATCAAGCTCGACGGAATCACGAAATAAGAGAACGCAAAGGGTAACGGAGAAAGGGTAAGGGGTAAAAAAATTCAGTTACCCTTTACCCTTTGACCTTTACCCATATTGGAACTAGTTCCTACGAGCATCGCGGCGGTCTCGCCGGAAATCGCGAATGTCGCCGCGCAGATCGCGTCGATCCTGACGAAACTCACGCCCGTCACCGCGCACTTCACGGCGATCGGCTCTGATTTCACGACGGTCCGCGCGAAGCTCCTGCTGCGAAGCTCCCTCGCGCCGATCCTCTCGATATTCACGCACGTCGGATCTTGTTTCGCGTCGGTCTTGTCTGACCTCGTGCGCATCGGAGCGAATCTCTTTTTTGTCTCCGCGGATCTCTCTCCTATCGGCCCGCAACTCCTGGCATTCCGCCGGTTCAAATCGGCAGCGAATTGAGCCTTGAGCCAACGCAATTGCTGACAGACCCGACAGTGAAATAGTAACTACAAGCAAACTTCGTAATACCGTTCTCCTCATTTCATCTTCCTCCATTAGCTAGTTTTCGTCCCAGCGGCAGGCTGGTTTAACGAGTTCGCCGAAGCCTGGAGGAGAGACACACTTCAGCCTAAGAACACAGTAAATGCGCTCCGGCAGAAGTCTTGGTTGCTGCTTCGGGAAGTCCCTTGCCACGAACTTAGACGCGGCGCCACTGGTGATGGACGAGATTTTTGAGGATAGGTCTATCCCACGAAGGTAACGACAAAATTAAAGGAACCGTTGGCCAAATAGCGGGGCAAGCCCGCCTTCTCAACCTGAGAGATTTTCCCAGTGATTCGCTAACGCCGACCCTGAAAGTCTTTCAATCAAGAACCTCGAGCTCAAGTCCGTCAAGCTCGGGGTTGGGAAGAAGCTGGGCTTGCCCCCGCTCTGCTGGCGGCGTCGACACTCATACTAATCATGCGTAATCAGGTCGTTCTTAAAAAAGCTTATCGAATACTCAATATTTCGGCACGCTCGGATCAACCTCATTCGACCAGGCCGTGATGCCACCCTTGAGATTCAGAAGGTTGCCGTTAAAACCTGAACGCTTGAGCGCTTCAATTGCCTTCGCGCTGCGGCCGCCCATCTTGCAGTGAACGACAGTCTCGCGCGCGGGATCAATCTCCGACATTCTGTTCACTATTTGGGCCAGCGGAATGTGAATTGAGTTGGGAATCTTCGCCACCGCCACTTCGTTCGGTTCACGTACGTCTAGTATTTGAATGTCATCGCCCTTATCCAGACGCTGTTTGAGTTCAGTCGCAGTAATTTCCGGCATTTGTTGCTGAGTGGCTTCATTCATACGGCCTCCGCTTTGACACTAAGATTAGGAATGGGACGTAATTCTACTCGGCGCATGAATCCTGAACAAGCAGGGCTTTCGGGAAGGTAGTGGGTCAGTTTATCGTGGGGAGATCGGATTCTTTGGAGAACCGAGCGCGGTAGCGCCGGATGCTAAAGTCAACTTCAAACATTTGCCGGGTTGCGGCATCCGCACAGCGAACGCTGGAAATTAATAGGTTGCTGCCTGTAGCACGTCTCTTCCGCCAGTCCTTAGTATAATCATTTACGATGAAATTGACTCCAGCATCCGGCGCTACCGCGCTCGGTTCTGCAGGGCGTGCGTCTCTTATTTATCAAACTGACCCACTACGTTTCTTGAATCTCCGATTACAAGCCGTCCACGAAAACTCGTTTCTGGTTGTCCGTGAGCATAGGCTACACTTAGTGTCTGTGTAGCTTGAATGCCTGGAGAAGGACCCCTATGCGTTTTGAGTTTTATCACTCCGGCCTTGATGCGGTTCCCAAACTTTCTGTCGATGGCACAGTTTCTAACAGCGTCCACTTTTCCCACTGGGAAGGAAACGAAACCCCGGCGCAGCTCAAGGCTGATACGTCGACTGAAATTGCCTTGAATCTCGTCGGTGCGCCTAATAGAGACAAACTGACGCGCGGCATTGAACTGGTCACCAACAATCACTTCGATACTGATGGCGTGCTTTCTGTTTGGACTGTTCTCACGGGAGAGCGAGCGCTGGAGCTGCGCGAGAAACTGATTCCCGCCGCCGAAGCGGGCGACTTTTCCGAGTTTCCAAACGAGAATGCAGTGCGCGCCAGCATCGCGATTCAGGGCTCCGATCAACCGACGCCAGGTGATGAATCCGGTTCACCACTAGCTTGTCAGCTGGCTCAGGAAAATGTCGAGGACGATGCCCGAGCCTACGATTTAGTGTTGCCAGAAGTTGAGCGCCTGCTGACTAAGACAGACGAGTATGAGCCTTTGTGGCGCAGCGCCTGGGAGAGAATTGCCACGGCGATGGAGAGCTTCGAGCGTGGCACTTCCCAGGTAACGGAGTTTAATGACGCCGACTTGTCTTTAGTCATGTTAGCCGCTGATGTGTTTAGTCCCAGCGGTTTTAATCCTACCCGCCACGCGGCGCCTTACACGGCGATCTCGCGTTATGCCAGAGGCCGGCTCTTCTTGATAACCACACCTTTGAAAAACGGTTGGGCCTATCGAATTGACTACCCTTACTACTCGTGGGCAGAAACGATTGTTCGTCCGCGCATACGGCGGCGCGATTTCTCACCTCTTCTGACCGAGCTTAACCAGCTTGAGCCTGAGGGCGAAGGCGTGTGGAAGTTGGATAGTAGCGAAATGACTTCGGCAATCAAGTTTCTGGGCGCCGACGGGACTCTGGCTCCTTCAAGGCTGGCGCCGGACGAAGTCGCGAAGGTTTTCAACACACGTTTGTCATCGCGGCAGCAGGGAGTAGGCCGTGCCTAACTATCCAAAACTTGAGTGCCGTAGGCACGGAATGTTTATAGCAACTATTATCCTGCAAGACTTTCCCAGCCCATTTATGGGCGACAGATGAACGTGTCGCTCCTATGGAGCTAGTGTCCATTTCAATCCACGATCTATAAACATTCCGTGCCTACGGCACTGCGAAGCGCCGGTGCGAACGAATCCAAATGCATGACGTCTTAATTATCGGCGCGGGACCAGCGGGTCTCTCAGCAGCTTTGTGGTGCGACGAATTGGGCCTTGACGCTCTCGTGCTAGAGCAAAGCGAGCAGGTTGGCGGCCAACTACTATCGATCTATGGACCTGTATCAGACTACCCCGGCATGCGCGCAAATAGCGGGCTCGAGTTTCTCGAGCGTTTTTCGGAGCGTGTCCCTGAAGCCGATTTCGATCTGTGGACGCGGGCGGAAATCGAAAGTATTGACTTGAAAGCAAAACGAGTAGTCTTGCGCACTGGTGAGGAGTTGCAGGCAATCTCTATCATTATCGCAACGGGAGTGAAACGCAGGCGGCTCGGTATTCCCGGCGAGAACGAGTTTGCCGGGCATGGCATAATTGAGTCGGCCAACAGAGATCGCAACGAATTCGCCGGCAAGGATGTCTGCGTCATCGGTGGTGGTGATGCGGCCGCTGAGAATGCGCTTCTGTTAGCTGACGTTTGCCCAACCGTAACGCTGGTGCATCGGCGGAAAACATTAAGGGCGCGGCCAGAATTCGTTCAGAAGTTGCAGAGTCAGCATTGCATAACAATTTTCCCGGAATCAGTGGTTACCAGAATTCTCGGCAGCGAGAGAATTGAAGCTGTCGAAATACTGCGGAAGGATGCGCTGAAGCCTTTTCAGATGGCGGTGGAAGGCGTAGTGATTCGCATCGGCGTTGAACCAAACACCGAACTCTTCCGCGAACAACTGCAATTGGACAACGAAGGTTATGCGATCGTTACTGGTCAACTCGAAACCAATGTGCCAAACGTATTTGCGATCGGTGATGTATCGAATCCGCTGGCGCCGACAATCAGCGGCGCCGCCGGTGCCGGGGCGACAGCCGCAAAAGTGATCGCGTCGCGTCTAAACAGCCGCTGAGAATCAAGACCTGGATGATGAGCTAAACAGATTTGGACGGACTAACTGAAAAGATCCCGTCATACACCGATGCGCATATCGCAGCCTATCCGGTGGAATACATCGCGGGAATTGACCTGTACAATGCCGGCGAGTTTCATGCGGCCCACGATGTGTGGGAAGAGCGTTGGATGGGTGAGGTCGGCGCGCAGGAAAAGCTTTTCCTCCAGGCGATGATTCAATCGGCAGTAGCGTTTCACCATCTGGAGATCGGCAGGCCGGGCGCCGCGCGGCAGATGTATACAAGGGCCAAGGAGAAGTTTGCGCGACTGGGAACAAATATTTTCATGTCTCTTGACCTGGAAGACTACCAGGCGCAACTCGATAAGGCGCTCTCGTGGTTGTTGACCGTGCCTGATCCGCGCGAGTTAACCCAGCCAAACTTTCAGGTTCCCCGCATCGCGTTGCTGCCTGAAATAACTGATTACGATTAGGAGCCGTTAGTCATCCTCAATAACCTCAGAATGTTACTACTCGCTGCATGGCTGGGGGCAGCAATCTACTTTAGCGTTATTGTCGCGCCAAACGTCTTTGGGGTTCTGAGGTCCTTCAGTCTTCCGAACGCAAATGAGATAGCGGGCACGATCGTTAGCCGGACCTTGTCGGTAGTTAACACGAGCGGGTTTGTTTTTAGTCTGGTGTTGCTCGTCATCACTTTTGCGCTCAGGAAGGGTCATCGCAGGTCGTCTCTGAATCTGCAGCTAGCCTTGCTGATAGTGATCGCGGCTGCGACGGGAGTCGGTGAATGGGTAATTGCCGCCCGAATGCGTGGACTGCGCGCGGCCATGCATGGCCAAATTGACCAGGTGACTCTCAGTGACCCCAATCGGATGGCCTTTGCCGCGTTGCATCGCTATTCTGTAGCGGCCCTTGGTGTTGCTATGATTGCCGCAGTACTGATTATCTTGCTTATGCTTTTCGCACGCGAAAAAACAACCCTAATACCCACAAAATGACATGCCTCACAATAAAGCTACGCTTCGCAATCGCTCTGCTCTTGCTGTCGTTGCTGACGGCCCATGCTCCGCAGGCCGCCGGCCAAAAACCACCTGAAAGCCCTGCAGCTGACGCTGTCCCGGTACAATCAGATCAAGCAAAGCGTCAGGAGTCGTTTCGGATTGTTTGGCAGACCGTTAATGATCTTTTCTATGACGCTAAGTTTGGAGGCGTGGATTGGGCTGGAGTGCGCAAACGTTACGAACCGCTCGTGACAAAGGGCACCGACAGAGAGTTTCACATGTTGTTGCAGCAGATGCTGAACGAATTGCACCAATCCCATTTCGTCGTAATCCCGCGTGACGCCATTCCAAAAATTCGCGTGACTAAGAATTCGGAAGACTCCGCCAGCGGCGGCGCGAACGACGCGGATGATGCCGATGCCGTGGAAGCAGAAGAAGCTCTTGATAGCATCAACTACAAACTTACTGATCGGCTACTGACGGGCATAGGAATCGACGTTCGTGTCCTGGGTGGATCAGCGGTTATAACGCGAGTCGAGCCCGGTTCGACCGCAGCCCGCGCCGGCCTGCGTCCCGGTTTCGTTATCAAGAAGGTTGGCTACCGTTCGCTGGATTCCATCATCTCCGAAATCGAAAAGCATCCACTCTGGGGCTCAATTATTCGCCCTGAACTCCCAGTCTTTCTGGTTGCCGGATTCATCAACGGTGAACAGCGCTTGCCGGTCCGGCTTGGCTACCTCGATGGCCGAAACCGGATGCGGACAGTCAGTATTAGGCGCGAGAGACTAAAGGGGGAAATGTCGCGGGCCGTCGGAAACTTACCTTCACTGTACACCGAGTTTGAGTCGAAGCGCCTGCCAGGCGGCCTAGGATACATTCGCTTCAATGCATTCGTACCTTCGTTGATGGAAAAGCTGTGCGGCGCACTTCGCACCATGAAGAATGCGCCTGGAATCATTCTGGATTTGCGCGGGAATCAAGGCGGTCTGCTGGGAATGGTTGGTGGTTTAACTGGCCTATTGGAAACCAATCCAATTTCTATGGGAACAATGCAAACGCGTACCGGCCGCATCCCGCTGTTTGCATTTCCTCAGACGTCTCCTTATTCCGGCCCACTGGTTATCTTGCTTGATGGTTCAACCCAATCAGCCGGAGAAATGTTTGCAAGCGGATTGCAAGAGGCTGGCCGCGCAATCCTGGTCGGCGAAAGAAGCGCGGGCACTACCTTACCGTCAGCAATTCAGAAGCTGCCTACAGGTGCGCTTTTCCAATATGGTTTTGCCAATTACGAAACTTCGTTTGGCAACCACATTGAGGGTCATGGCATAAATCCAAACTTGACGGTGACGCTCAGCCGCAAAACTCTTCTCCGCGGCGGCGACCCTCAGCTCACCGCTGCAGTTCGCCGGCTGCGCGACGAAATTCTCTGGGGTGCGAAACGAGGAGAGATGGTTGGTGTAATCGGAGATGTCCACGTGACGTCCCCACCGCCAGTCTCCGCGGCTACTGCTCCGAGTGTGCGGATCGTAACGGATCCGCCTCCGGCAGTTGCGCCTGCCATCGTTACAGTCTCACCGGCGCCGGCACCTCCGGCCAAAGAATCTATGACCGAAGTAAAGTCAGCGGAAATTCCAGGCGCACCGTCAGTTGATTCAATCCTTGAAAAGTACATTGAGGCAAGCGGAGGCAGGAACGCTTTTGGAAAACTAACTAGCCGTGTCTCGAAAGGAACGGTCGAGGTTATTGCGCTCGGCTTTACCGGGACCCTCGAACTTGACGAGCAGGCTCCCAACCGATCGAGCTTGTTAATCAATGCCTACGGCTTTGGCGTTATGCAACAAACTTTTGACGGAAGTCGTGCGTGGTTGCAAGACCCGCTTCAGGGCCTTATAAGATTCACCGGGCCAGGGCTTGAAGTCGCCAGGTATGAGGCTGTCTTCAACCGGCAGACCAAACTCAAGGAGCTTTATCCTGGCGCGGCTCTTATCGGGAAAGAAAAGGTAGGCGAGAAAGAGGCCTACGCAGTGCGCATGGGGTTTGAAAAATGGTTCTTCGAGATTGAAAGTGGACTGTTATTGCGCAAAGGTAATACCTACTATGAGGACTACCGCGAGGTGGATGGCGTTAGACTGCCTTTCAAAATACGCCAAAATGCTTTCTCAGAAGAGGGCCTAATCTATCAACTGACGGAAATCAAACATAACGTTAGTATCGACGAAACGAGATTCAAGCCGTATCCAAGTTGCTTTACAAAACCATGACGAGCGTTCGGCGAGCTTCAGTTTGTCTGCTATCAAATGCCGGCGAGGAGAATTGCAGCGCGTTGGAAATTATCGAGAACATTGCCGAGTGGCGTAGACGCTACACCGATTGGCTAAAGGACCGTGGCCTCGTTGACGGAAACGATGACCTTGGCGACTCGTATCCTTTTGTGAAGAACAGTCGCGCACCTTTTTCGCCGGCCCGTCGGGCTTTGCCAATGCTCAACCTCGCGCTCATTTCATCCGCGGGTGCCTACATCGACGGCACCGCGCCCTTCGACACGACGGCGGCGCGTGGCGATCTCAGTTTCCGTGAGGTTCCGTCTCAGATAGAACCGGAAGACCTGCGTTTTGCCGCGCGAGGCTACGATCCAGCGGCGGTTCAGAGTGACAGCAACTCCTTGCTGCCCCTCGATCGGCTGTTTGAATTTGAAAGTAATGGAATCATTGGCCAACTGAACCCGGTATTCTGGAGCTTTTGCGGTTTCATACCAGATACGGCCGCTCTGGTTGAAGAGATGGTTCCTCGCCTCGTTGAACGCATTAAGAGACACGAGGTGCAAGCGGCATTATTGATTCCCGCCTCGCTTCTATGCCATCAATCTGTTTCGCTGGTCGCCCGCGCAGTTGAGCAGGCAGGCATTCCTACTATGACGCTCGCCGTGGATAAGGAAGTGGTGCAAAGTGTGCGGCCCCCGCGCGCGGCATTCTATGAAGGAAAGTTCGGAAGCGTAGCCGGCCTGCCAAACTGGCCTGAGCATCAGCGACGAGTTCTCGATGAAGCGCTGCGCTTGATCGAACCCATGGACCAACCGGGAATTCTCAAGCTAGCAGTTGAGCTGGAGAGCCAGGTCGAGGCAGCGCGCGGCGAACGTTAAAGGCGTGTCGGACTACAATCCTTTTACCCTCTGAACCCTAAAACTCATGACAAAAGTCAGGCGGCTCTTCCTTCTCTTCGCAATTCTGATCTTCGTAGCTGCTCTCTACTTTCTCTTTTGGCCGGTGCCAATTTCGCCGCAGGCCTGGAACCCGCCACCCGCGCCAGGCCTGACCGGGCAATACCAGCAAAACTCGAGGCTTGCGGGAGTTGAACGTCTTGCACCAGGCATGGAGGCGGCGCGCCCGGGTAACGGCTTTGCACCGGAAGACGTTGCCATGGATGTCCAGAATCGCATTTATACGGGACTCGACGATGGTCGCATCATGCGGCTGCAAGCGAATGGAACCAGCCTGGAAGTCTTCTCCAACACACACGGCCGTCCACTGGGATTGGTCTTTGATCCGAACGGCAATCTAATCGTAGCCGATGCAATTAAGGGACTGCTGTCCATCGCTCCGGATGGGTCCGTAACATTGTTAACTACGAGCGCCGACGGCCTGGCTTTTGGTTGCACGAACGATCTCGATGTCGCAGCCGATGGGACGATCTATTTCACCGACGCTTCGAGCAAATTTCCTCTATCAAATTTCACCGCCGATATCCTTGAACACGGCGGAAATGGGCGTCTCCTGGCTTACGATCCGAAGACCAAAACAACGCGCACATTGTTGCGTGACCTTTCCTTTGCAAACGGTGTCGCTGTCAGTCCGGATCAGTCGTTTGCGCTCGTGGTTGAAACCGGTGCTTATCGGATACATCGGGTGTGGCTGACCGGCTCAAAGCAGGGACAGACAGACATCTTCATCGACAACCTGCCAGGGTTTCCTGATGGTATTTCTTCAAACGGGACGGACAAATTCTGGCTGGCACTGGTGTCGCCGCGCGACCCCACTCTCGACAAATTGCTGCCTCATCCATTCCTCAGAAAAGTTGTTGCTCGTTTGCCGAAGGTCCTGCAGCCCGCGCCCAAGCGCTACAGCTTCGTGGTGGGATTAGACACGAACGGCCGCGTCGTCGAGAACCTTCAAGATGGTTCGGCCCAGTGCTATGCCGAAATCGCCAACGCCGTCGAGCGCCAGGGTTCACTTTACTTCGGCAGCATCGGCGAAAGCACCGTTGGCCGCTACCGTCTTGGTTCACAGCATCAGCCCTCACAGTGAGAGAGCATCAAGGGACCTTTCCAATTTCGGCCATGAGCGAAAAGACTGACCGCCTTGTGTTCTGGCACCCCGCCGCATCGCACTCTTTTCTCCTCTAGATCCTGCATCACGACTGCTTTGGACGCCTCGACGCGTAGCAGTACTCCATCCGGGGCGTCCTGAATTTCTTCTCACACTAGAATCCGTTGACGAGTTGACGCCGTGACGCGTGGGCGTTGCACAAAACGTCATACAACCTGTGCCTGAAGCGCACACATAAACAATTGCTCAGCGGCTTCGCCGCCGCACAGTGCGGTAAGGCTCCGCCTTACCG
>DASXSC010000005.1:0-6863 GCA_036506215.1 Pyrinomonadaceae bacterium
AAACTTTCGGCGTTGGCTGCGAAGTCAACTTCGAGTCGCCCACCGTCCAGTTGCCCGCTCTCCGCGCGACGGGCCCTGTAATCTGTGCCAAAGCCGCCTGAACCCAAAGCCTGGGACAGCCCGCCGATGCTGCTGAAGCCATAGTTATTCAGCAGGATGATATTTAGTTTGACCCCCTCCTGAATCGCCGTGACGATCTCGCTGGACATCATCAGGTAAGAGCCATCGCCGACCATCACATAGACTTCACGCGATGGGTCGGCCATTTTCACGCCAAGCCCGCCGGCAATCTCATAACCCATGCAGGAGTTGCCATATTCCAAGTGATAACCTTTCGGATTGCGCGTGCGCCAGAGTTTGTGCAGATCCCCCGGCAAACTACCGGCGGCGCAGACCACGACGTCCTCCGGCCTCGAAAAACTGTTGACGATTCCGATGACTTCGCTCTGGCTAATAGGCGGCGTTTGCAGGAGATTAAACAAACGCTCGACCTCCGCCCGCCACTGCTCTTTGAAGGAGGCGATGCGAGAAGCGTACTCGTCGTCGACCCGATAGCCTTCCAGCGCTCCTCGTAATTCATGGAGCGTCACGCGCGCGTCGGCCACGAGTGGAAGCGCCGCGTGTTTATGGGCATCGAATTCAGCCACGTTGATGCTAACGAAGCGGACGCTGGGATTCTGAAATGCGGTTTTGGACGCAGTCGTAAAATCGCTGAGGCGCGTTCCAATAGCAATCACAAGATCGGCCTCGCGCGCGACCATATTAGCGCCAGGAGTGCCGGTCGCGCCGAGGGCTTCAAGATTTTGCGGATGGTCCCAGGGTAGCGCACCCTTGCCCGCCATCGTCTCGCCAACCGGAATGCCGGTCTGTTCAACTAAGCGCGCGAGTGCTTCGACCGCTTCGCTGTAGATGACGCCGCCTCCCGCAATAATGAATGGCTTCTGAGCAGCACGAATACATTCGACGGCACGCAACAGAAGGGTGCGGTCAGCCAGTGGCCGGGAGATGTGCCAGATACGCGGCTCAAAAAGTTCTACCGTATAATTCCACGCTTCTGCCTGCACGTCTTGGGGAAGCGCGAGTGTGACCGCGCCCGTGTCAGCGCGTGAGGTCAAAACACGCATAGCCTCCATCAGAGCAGACGGCAGTTGATCAGGACGATTGATCCGATCCCAGTAGCGTGAGACAGGCTTGAAAGCGTCGTTCACCGAAATGTCCTGAGTGTGGCTTGACTCGAGTTGTTGGAGCACCGGCGCTACGTTGCGACGCGCGAAGATGTCGCCGGGCAGCAGCAGCACAGGTAGGCGATTGATCGTGGCCGTCGCTGCGCCGGTGATCATGTTTGTCGCTCCTGGTCCAACCGAAGACGTACAGGCAAAGGTGCCCAGCCGGTTCTTCATCTTGGCGTAAGCCGTGGCCGTGTGGACCATCGCCTGCTCGTTACGAGCCAGGTAAAAACGAAAGTCCGGCGTTTGCTGCAAAGCCTGTCCGATACCAGCCAAGTTGCCATGTCCGAAAATGCCCCAAACGCCGGCGAAGAAAGGCGACTCGTTTCCGTCGCACTCGACAAACTGGTTTTTTAGAAACGTGATGAGTGCCTGGGCGGTAGTTAAACTTCTAGTTTTCATCGTCGCTGCGCGAAATTGGATCGAAATCGGATTCTGTTGGCCCCGCTACGCTGGCGAAGGTTCGAAGTAGGTAGCCATCTGATTCAGGCCGTGGCCGCGCCACGATTCTTGTTCTTCCAAAGCGCGTTCAACGGTAAAGTTGTGGTGAATGATGGAGCCGGCGGCCTGGGCCACAACAAGCGGGTCTTGCGGTCCTGGGAAGAGCACGTTACGTCCAACCAGCGCGCCACGCACATTCGTGCCGGCACCCAGGCCAGCCTCGATTTCTCGTAACAGAGGGGTGGCGTCGCCGACCGACTCGCCGCCCAGCAGTAGAATAGGCAGCATCGTTGCTCGTGCCACCACCTCATAGTCTTTGCAGTAAGGTAACTTCAGCCACATGTAACGGCTGCTGTCACCTAATGCTGACGCCACGCCTACGATCTTCGCTAACGCTTCCGCATTCTTGACCACGCGATAGCTCCCATCTTCTTTGATGACTGGTAAAGGCTCGAGAAATGTCGGGAGGCTCAGCGCGTTCATTTCCGTGATCGTGCGGGCGCAGTAGACCATGGTATTGAGCGAGCCTGGCTCTTCATCGCAGATGCGGAGCAAAAGTTTTGCTCCGTCCAGAGCCATGGCGGCACAAGTCGCCGGTGATGCGCCCGTGATCGGATCATCCATTTCCCAACTGCTCCCAGCCAACCCGCCTCGATTGAGACTGCCAATGAGCAGCCTGCCATCGAGCAGAGCAGGGCCGCCAGCTTCAAGGATCAAATGATGGAGGATCAGCAAGTCTTCGAGTATGTCCATGGTCGCCATCACGCCATCCACCACATCGCTTTGCAGTACACGAACAATACGTGCGAGATAACCATGACGGTCTGCCATTCTCAGCGGATCATCGCCGACTTTCGTGACGCGGCGGGCAGGATGATCCGCTGCCAGAATGTTGAGCCGTCCGCCGGAGGTGAGCGTGCTGCGTCGCTTCCGCGCCTGGGCGGCGCGAAGAGGGCAATCCGGGTCTGCCAGCCGAACCTCAGTTATCTTCGCCAGCACCGAAGCGGGAAGAAACTTTTCGTCAAGAAACCCCTGCATCTAGAATCCTCCGCGCTCTTCGATAAATGTTAAGGCTTCCTGTTCGTAGGGCATAAAATTGGCGCAGCCGTGCCGTGTGACCACAATTGCGCCGCAGGCATTTCCCATCCGCGCCGATTTGTACCAGTCCCAGCCTTTGAGATAGCCATACAGAAAACCGCTGGCGAAAGCATCTCCGGCACCCAGAACGTTTTGAATCTCGATCGGAAATGTCGCGGCCTCGATTGCTTCGCCGCCCTTCAAGTACACCGTAGTGCCCTCTCCCCCGCGCTTGAGCGCCAGAGCATCGGGGCCATTACTGAGAATCTCCTCCACAGCTCTTAAGACATCGCCACTCACACGAGCCCCGGAAACCTGCGAATGTTCTATCGAAACAGAGACACCTTCGTGGAGTGCTCCAGCCTTAACCTCATCCGCCGTACCAATCACCACATCCGTCAAGCGCAAGACCGACCGTACGGTGACACCAAAGGCTCGCTCGTCGTGCCACTGATCTGGACGAAAATCCAGGTCGAGGACGACCTTGGTGCCGGAGTTATGGGCGCGCTCGGCGGCGAAGATGGTGGCACTCCGGCTAGGGTCACGGCTGAGTCCGGTGCCGGAGATCAGCAGAATGTGGCTATCAGCTATGGGTGCGGCCAGCACGTCGTCGACCGTAAGTTCAATGTCGGCGCAATTGTCACGATAGTAGACGAGGGGAAATTTATCCGGCGGCTCGATACCAAGAATGACCGCACTCGTGCGCCGGCCCGGTTTGCGTGGAATGAAGCTCGTGACGATCCCTTCCTGCTCAAGGAAGTGGAGCAGGAAATCCCCAACCGGGTCCTGTCCGACCGCCGTTAGTAACACCGAGCGCAGCCCCAAGCGGCGTGTGCCGACCGAGATATTCGTTGGGCAACCGCCCACATAGGATGCGAAGTTCTTGATCTCGGGAAAGGGCGCGCCGATGTCATTCGCGTATAAGTCAATGGAGCTGCGACCCATCGGCAGAATGTCGAATTTTCGATCTGCCATTAACTTTCTTTTCCTCGAGTCACGAGCGGCACGCGTGGGTCTTTTTCCCGCCAAGTCCCGCGCACCCAGGCGTAGTCAGGATCGTCAGAAGCCGCCATCGAACGCGCACTGCCCGCCAGTGCATTGAGGTAATAAACGTTGTATCCGTGGGCGGCCACTACTGGATGATACCCTTCTGGAACCAATACCAATTCACCGTCGCGCACGGTAAGCGTCTGGTCCAGGCGCCCATCTGCTGTATAGACTCTCTGAATCGCATACCCTTCAGGTCGATCCACCTTGTAATAATAAAGCTCTTCAAGGTCCACCTCATCAGGCGGGTTATGTATGTCATGTTTGTGTGGCGGATAGCTGGACCAATTCCCGCTCGGAGTATAGACCTCGACGAGAAGTAGTCGTTGTGCGGGAAACTCCGGCTTCAGGATGTGATTGATCTGACGCGTCGCGTTCTCGCCGCCCCGTACTTCAACTTCAATGTCGTCCGGCGTCACGAGCCGCGCCGGGAAAGTCTCTTCGGCGCGCGAGAAACAAAGCGCTAGTTCACATTCCGTCTCAGCCGAGACGGTGAACTCTGTCTCAATAGGCAAGTAGACGGCGGTCGGTAATCCATCAAAGACGTGTGCCCGGCTTCCAATATTAGGCCAGGAGCCGGCTGTTGAGTTCACCGAGCAGCGTCCGCCCAACACCACCATTCCCAGTTCAGTTGCGGCCGTCTCGCTCTGAAATTTCTCACCGCGCAACAGCTTACGTATGCTTAGAGTCAGATACTGGTAGCCAGTAGACTTCGGCGTCACGAGCAGCGTTTCTCCGGGCGCCGATTTGGAAGAGGCAGGTTTGATTAGCAAGTTTTCTGTATCTTGCGGCATCCAGGTTGACTCCGTATGCGGTTCAAGATTTCGGTGGGGCCGTCGATTCACGGACGATCAGTTCACCCTCTACTTTGATATTAGTCTTAGAGTCAATGCGCGAAAGGAGTTTGATCATTATTTCCATAGCCATGCGACCCATCTGCTGTTTCGGTTGGCTCACAGTAGTTAGCAATGGAGAGGTATAAGAAGCGATGGCCAGATCATCAAATCCAACCAGCGAGAGCTCCTCCGGGACCTTGATCCCGTGTCCATGAAGCGCGCGTAAAGCTCCCAGCGCTGACATATCGTTATAGCAAAAAACCGCTGTCGGAGGATTGGGTAGCGCTAGAAGCCGTTCCATCGCTTGACCCCCTTCTTTCGGCTTACCATCGCCGTGAACTACGAGTTCCGGTAAGAATGGATATTCGGCGAAGGCCAGCGCCTGTCGGTAGCCTGCAAGGCGTTCGATGTCAGACTGAAAACCACCGCGGTCACCGATGTAAGCAATTCGCTTGTGGCCCAGGCCGATCAAATGTCGCATGACTTCAGTGCTGGCTTTAATGTTGTCAATCGTCACTGAGTAAATGAACCCATCCGTCTCATCAGGGTGTTGATTGTTAATGAGCACAATCGGAACTTTTAACTGGCTCAAGAGGGGTACATAGAGGGCTCCAACGCGTGACGCGGTAACAAGAATGCCGTCCACGCGACGCTCATGAAAAGAGTGGACCACCTTGACTTCACGATCTGGATTGGCATTGGAGTTTGCGAGAAAGACTGAATAACCGGAATCATTTGCCGCCTCTTCAACGCCGCTAATGACATCGGCGATAAACGGATCGGCGATGCTGGTCACGACTACGCCAATCGTTTTCGTCTTTTTGGTTGCCAGGCTGCGCGCAATTGCGCTCGGCCGGTAGCCTAAGCTAGCTGCTATCTGCCGAATCCGCTTCGCTGTTTCACCCTTTACTAATGGGCTATCGCTTAAAGCCCTCGAGACAGTCGGGTGTGAAACCTTGGCGGCCCGCGCGATATCTTTGATTGATACGTGTTGCATTCGATTACAGCCGAGTGCACTCAATTGAAAAAGGTTTGTTGCGAGACCCTATGTGGAATCAATGTGGTGCTTCTCGATTCTTATGCGAATGCACACGTGTTCAGCACCAGTCAAAAGATAAAGCAGCTCAGAGGCTGCCTTGTCTAACATTTGAGAATGCTCGAAAAGGTAGGCTTTCTACCTCGTCTTGTAATGGGTCTCAAATCTATCGCCCTCAGCTGTTAGTGTCAAGAGTTCGAAACACTGAGTCTCACGCTCACACCGCAAGATGTGACCGAGTAAGATCTTGAACCGCTACGCGAGGCGGGCCTCTTCCAGCCTTAATCGCTAACATCAATTGTCACATCGTGGATGGAGTTTTTAGCAGGGACAACCTGATGCCATGAAAACCCGCCGGCGCCGATCCAAGACAACAGGGTATTGTCAATCGATAGAATCGGAGTTCATGATCACAGATCCAAACTTGAGAGAAATGAATTCGGCAACTGCTCCATTGCGGTCGTAGCCGCTGCCAATGACAGCCGCTACCTGCCTTATCCCGTGACCGAATAATGACAAACGATGAAGACGTCTTCGATCGCTTCTGCCTTCAAGCGCTGATGCGTGGTTCCGTCTGCTGTGACCGTGTGGCGCAAATTATTCGCAATCACCAGAATGTCCGCATAAGTCACCCCGAGTACAAAGGTGACCGCCACTGAACTCGTAACGGTTAATTCTAAACGCGGTATTCCACCCGAGTTGTACGACCGGCTACGGACGAATGGAACACAACTGTCAGCCTTAACACGTCCCGACTTTCACAACGCCACGCTACTCACCAACGGTAAGGTACTGGTTGTCGGAGGTTGGGATGGGACCAATAACGATCCTCTTCGGAGTGCCGAGCTGTACGACTCTGGCGCCAGCGCTTTTACCAATCCCATCGACGACCCGCAGTTCTTTGTCCGTCAACACTATCTGGACTTCCTGAGCCGCGAGCCTGATTCCAGCGGCCTGGCCTTCTGGATGAAACGAAATCACTTCGTGTGGCACAGATCCATAGTGCATCGAGGTGAAGCGCATATATGTCTCGGCAGCTTACTTCCTTTCCATAGAATTTCAGCAGAGCGGCTACCTGGTCTATCGCATGTACAAGTCAGCCTACGGGAATTTGCCTAACACACCTGTGCCTGTGATGTTCAATGAATTTCTTCCCTACACCCAGAAGATTGGACGAGGCGTAATAGTCAACCAAACCGG
>DASXSC010000006.1:0-4973 GCA_036506215.1 Pyrinomonadaceae bacterium
TATGAACTCGTGGACGCAGACAGACCGACAAATCGGCAAATGGTCAGCCATTACAGTCGTGATTCTTGCGGCGGCGTATATTACTACCGGCGCGATCTGGCTTGTGTCGAATACTGTCGCTGCCAGGACAGTGGGACTGCAGCCGAGCGAACCGTATCTTTCAATCCTGGAAACTCTTTTGTTAATGGTGAATCCGGCTTTGGTGGTGCTCTTCGCCGCCATTCATACTTATGCCCCGGCCGACAAAAAAACTTGCAGCCTGGCGGCATTCGGCTTCGTCCTGCTGCTCGTCGTCTTAACCGGCTTTGTCCATTTCATTCAGTTAGTGGTACTTCGCCGAACGGCAAGCGAGACGGTCGCCGAAGTTTTCAAGTTTTACCCTACCGACGGTCGTCTTACAGCGATGTTCGCTGCCGATATGCTGGCTTGGGACTTCTTTTTTGGCTTCGCTTTACTTTTCGCCGCGCCCGTTTTCAAGGGCGACAGATTAAAAGACGTCATTCGCCTGGGTTTGATTGTTTGTGGATTGTTGTGTCTGGCGGGCGTTGCCTTTCCGGTGTCGGGTGATGCGCGGTTGCAACTCCCTGCAATTTTGGGCTACGCCTTCGGATTTCCCTTTGTCTGTCTTTTGTTGGCGAAATTGTTTGCCCGCTCCGCGGAGCCCGTAAGTTGAGATGGAAGAAGGAGGACGATCTTGAAAGGTTTTGTATATGCAAACATCATCGCTGCGGTAGCCGCATTTGTAGGTTCCACGACTGTCAACGCGCAAGCAACACAAAAGCCTGAGGCTATCGATTATGCTGTCTACTCCGCTGTTGTCGATCAGCTAAGTGGTCGCTGGGCCTCTCCGCTTGTTTTAATTATTGATCGCACTGTCAGTCCGAACCTATCCAAGCTAGATCTAGCCGAATCTCTGCCCGCAGAATTGATAGAAGACTTCCGGCTAAAAAACACAGTGGCCTATTCGCTGGAAAGAGATTTCAAGCTTTCTAAAAAGTATCGTCTCATCAGTGAGGCAGAGGGTGCGGCAAGGCATGCAGGTGGCGCACCGATCGTTGCCCTCTCGAGGATTGGTTTCAATAGAAAGAAGGATTGGGCTTTCGTGTATTTCATTGCCCGCCAGACTGAGTTGTCAAGAAAGGAGCAATTCGTGATCCTGTCAAAGGAACCAGAAGGTTGGCGGGTTATACGCAGTGTGCCGAGGTTTGTTCACTAGCCGCTGAAGCGCAACCTTGGATTTCTCTTCATCTGGTAGTTTAGTTTCAGATGCGCGCAATCACATTTAGAAATATATTCCTGGCGCTCTTCTTGTCTTTAGGGCTTACTCTGGTCTCAGGCGTCCTCTATGCTTTATACCCGCTGATGTCTGCGAGCTTGGGCTCATTATGGGGCGCGATTTTCTCGACCGGTCCGCAAACCGGAGGCATCGGCGCGGTCGCTGGTGGAGTGAGTGAATCGTTCTTAAAGGTTTTGCTCATATTAGCTCTGGTCCTCTTCCTTATCATCTTTCCCGTACTACAAAAGAGAATCCCAAAAACTTGAGAGGTACTCTGAATGCCGAATCCAGGAAGCGTTCGCAGCGGACCGGAATCAGCGTCTCTCTCATCGACAACTTGCTCGTGATGCAGTTATTGCTCGGTCGCGGACGCCCGGCTGGTGAGCGCCGCGTTCGGCGACTGTAATCTTAGGAACAAGATGCCTTCTCAGGTGTCTAACATTGGCGTGCTAACCTTTTCGGTTTAACAACTTCAATATCTTCTCGTCGTTTGCCCCGTCGAACTGACTATGATGGTGTTTCGCTCACGCAGCGAGTGCTTCGGTATCGCGAAGCTGCATGCGTTGCTTCTTCTAGCTGTCATGGTCGCTGGATGCAGCCCTCGACCAGGCGATCATCCCGTTAGCTCCAATTGCGAATGGAGTGAAGAGAGCGGCGGTTCGCTGAACCTGGAGAATGCTGCAGACCGGCGTCATCTGCGCTATGACGCTCTCACTGCCGAAGACATGGCTATACGCTGGGCCGATAAGTACGCGGGACCCCGGTCCGGACAATTCAAAGGGTTCCCAGAGTACGGAAGGCGACAGGATGAGTGCATGGAAGCGCTGTTCCAGGGCGTCGCGAGCTATCATGGTGTAGATGTCACCCTCGTTCGTCAGTATCGCCTGAGCCGAGACGTCGTCCTGGATTCAGCGGTGATCGTTGGCTTCGGCATCCTCTACGCAATTGCGGCGTATTACCTGGCCGGTCTGATACGTCGGCGATTTCCTCCAGACGAAGGGGTTGCCTTCTTGACAGCGACGATTGCCATGTCGCTGGCTGCAAGCGTCGTAGGAGTGCTGGTTGGTGACTTCTGGTCCCTGTCGATGGAGAATCTCCGCATGGGCAGCGGGCACTTGAGCTACCGGGTCGATCGGATTCCATGGAGGCAGCATTGGTCTGCGCTGTTTGTCTGCGGCCTTGTCGTCTTCTGCTTGGCCGCGGCGGTTCGATCCCGAGTTGGCATTCGCGACAATAGCAGGCCTTCGTTTCGAGGTTCGTAGCATCGGGTTTCCCGACGTGACGGTAAAGCCGATGCGTGACGACTCTTACGAGTTCGAATGACGCGGCTCGCGGGCACCTGAACTCAACCGTTCTGCCTTCGAGAATTCTATGATCTTGCCGATGTTAGGATTTGCTAATGGTGTTGAGGGGTAGCGATCCTCAGCGGGGGCAAGCCACCCTTCCCAACCTGGGAGACCGTACCATCGGTTCGGTGAGGATACGGACTCTGCAGTTGTTCCGGATCGACATCTCGAACCGACATGGGCCGAGTTCCGTGCCGGACGCGATCCGGTGATGGAATGGATTCTTTCTGCAACGAACTGAGCCGAATGCCCTGACAGCGCGCCGCCGAACAACAAAGGGAACTGCATACGCTCTCTCAGCGTGCAAATACCAGGACGTGCCGATAAAAGTTGTACCAAGCATTAACATCAACCTTCTTGGACAAGGAGAAGGATATGCAAAACAGAAATTGCGCCCGCCTACTTGCGGCGCTGTGTGCCTTGTTGACGTATGCCCTTGTCGGGTGGGGTCAGCAAAACCGAGGGATGAGTGCTGAAGACGTATTGAAAAGAACGGCCGCCGTATATGCCAACGCCGGCTCGTACCAGGACAGAGGCGAAATCTTCATGGTCCAGGATGGCGGGTCGGACAGTCGCCCTGAAGCTCTGCTCAGGTTCGAGACCTACTTCGCGCGCCCCCAGTTGTTCCGCCTTGAATGGGAACATCAAGAGAGAGGCGGGCGTTCTAATGAGAAGGATGTCTTATGGAGCGACGGAGAACAGACTCGCTGGCGAAGCGAGAGGGGGATAAAGCAGGTAAAGGACCTTGTTACAGGATTAGTCGGCGCCACAGGCGTTTCTCGCGGGGCAGCCCACACAGTCCCCAGTTTGCTAGTTGATATGGGCCACAGCTTCCGCACCTCAGGGCTGTCAGGCCTTGCGTTGCTCAGGCGAGAGGATTTTGAGGGCACGGACTGTTACGTCATCAGGGGTTATATTCGAGAACACCCGGTTGCCGCAATGAGAGAGAAGCCCGTTGATTTGTGGATCGCAAGCGGGAGTTACCTCATCAGGAAAGTAGCGAAGGAGATGGGGAACGGGGAGTTGCAAGTCGAGATCCGGCGAGACATCCAGTTGAACAAGAAGATTCCGGCTGAGAAGTTCACCTATACGCCCCCACAAAAAGGTGAATAACTAGCTCGGTCCTCCTCACGCGCCGCCCAACAATCTGTTGCAGCGTAGCGCTGGACAGCGTGGCTCTCAAGATGAATCCTTACGTCAGGGCTCGAATGCCTTCGCCCGGCAAATCAGATCAAGTTCACCTGGGGAGAGGCTCAATTATGAAAGTTCTTGTCTTGCTCTTGCTGGCTTCGTCTTCCCTTCCCCCAAGTCACGGAGCCAACCCAACTATGAGGTGCTTCATTCAGCCGAAGTCAGTGAAGGGCGCGCTCAAACAATCTGCTGCGGTGTTCTCTGGGGAAGTCCTTCAGATAAAGAGTGGTGGCAACTACCTCGAAGTGCGGCTTCGAGTGGAGCGTTCCTGGAAAGGTGTCTCAACGGAAGAAGTTGCTGTGTTGACAGACAGCACTGTTGAAAGCCCGCATTATCGCGTGGGCGACAAGTATTTGGTGTTTGCCGGCATTCGAGATGGCAAGCTGTTCACCGGCACCTGCTCCAGGACCAAGAAGCTCGAGTATGCACAGGAAGATTTGCAGCAGCTGGAAGAAGATAAGAGTCGGAAGGAAAAGCGGAGCAGTGTCTCTGTGGTGATTGCGCTCAAGTAGATTATTCTCAACAGAGGCAACGAGAAAGCAGAGACTACGCAGCGCGGCTTTCAGCCGCAACCACTGCCAGCTCCGGAGGAGCCGGATGTTTATAGACTTCGCCGCCAATCCGAGTTTGAAGCTCCGGGGAGCGTAATGTTTCGATCACGGAGTAGGTGCGATCGGAAACATTACGCTCCTCCGGAGCGGGGAATCTTATAGACCTGGAGGTCTATAAACATTTCGTCCCTCCGGGACTGCCGGACATGGTCAGAAGACTTTGCTCAAAAAACAGGAACTCAGGTCCTTGTTTCACAGAGACCTCCTCCAACTTAGACCTTACTTGGCTTCACCAAAAACTTCTCGACAATGTCAAACACTGATAGGATCACCAAATCCGTAGCTGCGCCGCGGATCCGCGGCATAATACGTTCGGTCGCTTATTGTTGGGATGATTGATCCGATGGTCGTCTATCGCCCAGTCCAGCCTGACGACTATGACGCCGTGCAAGCCTTCCTGGTCGATAACGGGTGGGGAAAGCGCGTCAGCAACGTCGAGCGTTTTCATGCAATGCTTGATGGCGCCGATCGCGCTGTGGTTGCGCTCGATGGCGAACGCGTGGTCGGATTCGCACGGGCGCTGTGCGACGGCGCCAGTAACGGCTACAT
>DASXSC010000007.1:0-14257 GCA_036506215.1 Pyrinomonadaceae bacterium
GGCCGGCGGAGGTTGGCAAAAGAGCTATCCGAGAGAGCAACGAACGCTGGTCCGCTCTCCCAGGTGTCAAGGTGCTGAGTTACGTTCCAGAAACCAAGGACGTGACGATACTCGACGGCTGGGCGGTCGAGTGGGGCTACATCACGGGTTCGTATGTTGAGACGCCGGGTGGTGAGGCGAAGCAAATTCGTGGAACGCGGCTGATGGTCCTGAAGAAGATGCCGGACGGCAGCTGGAAATGCTTCCGCGGGATGGGGGGCCCGACGTTCACAGCCCCGTTGGCAGGGAAAGTGGTTCAGGGACCGGCCGCGTCGGCTGAAAGCGTCACGGGGGGCAGCGCTGCGGACCGCGCCGCCATCCAGAAGATGCGCCAGCAGGACATCGCCGCTACGTTGTCGCTAGATCAGGTTGCCCTGGCGGAATTATGGACCGATGACGCCGTGCGTCTCGGTCCAGTACCGCCGGCAGAAGTCGGCAAGCAAGCTATCCGAGAGAGCAACGAACGCCAGACTGCCAACCTCAAGGTGCTGAGCTACGTTCCGGAACCCAAGGACTTAACTTTTCTGGATCGTGGCTGGGCAGTCGGGTGGGGTCTGTGGACCGGCTCGTTCGTCACATCGCCGGGTGGCGAGCCGGTGCATGTTCGTGGCACGGTGCTGGGTGTCCTGAAGAAGCTGCCGGATGGCAGCTGGAAAGGCGTCCGCGGGATGGGGCTCCTCTCTCGTGAGTGAGTTGCGGGACAGGTGGAGTTGGCTGACACGCCGCCGAACAAGGGGTTGAAGCTGACGAAGCCGGTAAACTTCGAAGCTTCGCAGCTTAACTCCAGTGTTCGGCGGCTGCTTACGAGTCCAGGCAGTGGTCAGCTTCGTTCGGCATCACTCATGGCTATGGCGGATCCGATCGCGGGCTTAGGCGGCTTGGCGCTGTCGGTTGTCGGGGCAGTTTCGCAAGCATGGATCGACGTCAGTCAAAGAAAGAGACGCTCCCTGTTAGTGACGAACAGATTTTAAAAACGGCGGGTATGGTTTGTCTGCTTTCATTTTATGTATTAGATCCTGATGTTGCTTGAATTGTCCTCTTCAAATCAATCCTCTTCAGAAACGCTTTCAGGTGGTTTTGATTAAACGTGTTGCTTCGATAGGCAACATACATGTCTGGTCTAACAAGATAGTAACCTCCGTTTTGGACGCCGAAGATCTCGAATATATCGTTACTCCCAAGCGCAAAAAATATTCTTTGAATCTGAATCATGTCGTTGTATTGATCTACAAGATCATGAACGGCCTTGATCTTCTCGTCGCTACTGTTTCTTAGAAAGAGAAGAAGATGAAATGCCGGGGCTTTCACTTTATCTTGAATGTTGATCAGCTCGTTGTTTTCATGAAATGTCACGAAGGGAAGCCGATCTCCTGGGCGCGGAGCTGTTCTCGGAAACGAACCCAGAGAACCGTCTCGAGAAAGAGAACTATCTCCGTAAGCTATCGCGATTTGCGAGATCAAACGAAAAGCGAAGCGAAGTAGATGCTTCTCTTTTGGGATAAGAGCCACGAAGCGAGGTATTACGTGGACTCGCCAAAATACTACAAACGGGTTTTCGCTCACCGTTATGCCGAATACTCGGTCAGTCGTTTGCACAAGCTTACGAGCTATCGGTAAACGTTCCTCCTGGTACGTATCGAGTATCGTCTGTTCTGCCTGACCTCTGATAACCAAAGCCAGTTTCCACGCCAAGTTATATGCATCTTGCAATCCGGTGTTCATCCCTTGAGCTCCGGCGGGCGAATGCACATGAGCGGCATCGCCAGCAAGGAAGCATCTGCCCTTACGGAACTGAGCAACGTAACGATGGTGCGCGTGGTACAAAGAAATCCATTGAGGGTCTGAAAGTGTGACATCCATTTTCAGATTCTTAGCGAAATCACGATTGACCTCGTCGAATGAAATTGTGTCTTTGTCGACATATTCTTCGGAAACAATGCCAGATACTCGGCAGCGCCCATCAGTCATCGGAAAAAACATACCGAACGCGTCTTTCGAGAGAGCAATAGCGGCTTCGCCGTCTTTAAAGGGCCAATTGATTTTGCAGTCGAGCACGAAGAGAGACTCTTTGTAGGTCTCACCACCAAATGGAATGTCTAGCATCTTGCGAACAGGACTACTTGCTCCATCCGCGCCAATTAGCCAGTCTGCTTCTATCGTTTCTTCTTTGTCGAGATGTTTGAGGGTTGCCTGAACGCCGCTATTGTCCTGATTGAATGAGACTAATTCCGTCTGCCATTCCACGCGGTGACCTCTTTTCTCAAGAAAACTGGCCAACAATGGTTCTGTTTTTGATTGCTCAAGGATCAGCAGAAAAGGAAATTTCGTTAATCCCTTACCGAAGTTTCCAAGGGGAACACGCTGGGCCAACTTCCCATTAACAACGTAATTTATTGTTTGAAACGTTCTTCCTTGCTTGACCGCACGCTCAGCGATGCCCATTTGTTCGAATAATTCCAGTGAACGGGGTTGTATTACCAATGCGCGGGATTGAGTAGTCGGTCCTTCGTTTTTCTCAATAATGCGAAAAGGGATCTTAAAACGCGCAAGTTGACTTGCCATCATAAGTCCGGTCGGCCCGGCACCGACTATGAGCACCCGTGTCTTCGCTTCAGTCGTCACCATATTCATGCGGCCGGAAATCTTCGTGTGTGACTCCGTGCAAGTGTTCGCGCTCGACTTCGACATCGAATTGATCGCGCAAGACGCGAATTTGACCACGCCCTTCATTCGACAGGCTCAGCACTTTCTCCCACTGCTTTGCCGCTAATTCGTTCTTTGTTAGATAACATCGAATCGAGCCATCATATGGTGATCTTCATGCTCCAGATTGTGGCAATGCAAAAGATATCGGCCCTTAAAGCCGTCAAATCTCGCAATGATTCGAACGTTTTCGGATTTATCAACTGAGACGGTGTCCTTCCATCCCCGCTCGTGTGGCAGTGGAGGTCCACCATTGCGCTCGAGAATCTGGAAGTTAACTAAGTGAAGGTGCACCGGGTGCAACATGCCAAGGCCGAATTCTTTATCGCTCTTAAGGTGCCAGATCTCCACGTCACCGTAGCGTGGCTCGGCGATTGGCCGATCCGGTTCAAACCGCTTCCCATTAATGGTCCATACAACCGGAGGAAGTCCGAATGTTGGCTTTGTACCAAAAACAAACTCGCGCGTGCGAACAGCGGCTTTTTCCAACAGCGGTTCGATTACGGTGAGTCGTTCTGGCACAACTGAGTCGTCGCTTTCTCGACGCACAACATCGAGTCGCATTATTTCTTCAATTGCACCCTTCCCATTCAAGTTCTGTAGGACCAAGCTGGTGCCGAGCGGATAGACTGAGAAGTCGATGATTACTTCCGCGCGCTCTGCCATGGCCAACGATAAGATAGGGATCGGCACCGGCTTTGGGAGCAGTCCCCCTTCTGTGGCGATCTGTACGAAACTTTGCCCTGAACTTAGGAGAAGCCTATATATTTTGGCATTCGAGGCGTTCAGGAACCGAAAGCGATATTTGCGGGTCGCGACTTCCATGCGGGGCCAGGGCGAGCCATTAACCAGAACTATGTTACCTTTCGCGCCCCTATAACCATTGCCGTGTTGGTAAACGAGCGAGCCATCGGCATCGAACCGCCGGTCCTGAATGATCAGTGGGATGTCGTATTCGCCGTGTGGAAGAGAGTTAGCTTCATGGTCGTCCTCAATCAGGTATAGGCCAGCTAGTCCCATATAAAGATTGCGTCCAGTATGGTGCATCGCATGGTCGTGATACCAGAGCGTGGCGGCTCGCTGATTGTTTGGGTAAACATAAGCTTTGGACTCGCCCGGCATGATCATGTCTGTGGGAAAACCATCGGAGTCGGATGGCGTTACGCCCCCGTGAAGGTGCACAACCGTTGAGACAGCAAGACGATTGGTCTGTTTCACAACGACCTTTCTACCTCGTCTTGCTTTGATGGTGGGGCCAGGGAATATTCCTTCATAGCCCCAAACATCAGTTCGCAGGCC
Organism: Pyrinomonadaceae bacterium; assembly: GCA_036506215.1. Lineage (GTDB taxonomy): Bacteria > Acidobacteriota > Blastocatellia > Pyrinomonadales > Pyrinomonadaceae > PSRF01. The sequence continues at coordinate 4,042 of DASXSC010000007.1, forward strand.
ATGCAGTATTTCGACCTCAGCCTCACGCTGATTGATTTCGTAGTAGTCGGTTGTATCGTCGGTCCGAACGGGACGCAACACTGGAGGAATCCGGAGCGGAAGCTGAAAGCGTGCAACACGAGAACCATGCGGCGGATGTTGCCCACGTGGAATAGCGTGACCTGCAACAAAAGCGCCTCCTAGAGCCAAGAACTCACGTCTATTAAAATTTGATGGCATGAAAACGTTTAGCCTTTCTTTTGCATGAGGTAGGCATCCTGTCCTTCTAAGAAAAAATCAAGCACCAGCGAGGCGAACTTCTCCGGTTGCTCTTCCATGACCAGATGTCCTGTTGCGGGAATAATCTCTAACCGTTTCACTCCTGGAATTTCACGTTGAAGCCGTTCGGCCCATTTTGGACCGAAATGAGGGTCGTCTTTACCCCAAAGAATCATTGTTGGTTTATTGAATCTGCGGAGCCCACCCAAGATTCCAAGCGTGCAATTGTTATTTCGTTTGTCGAGTTGACCGGCTAAAAAACGCTGCGTCTTCGCACGCCGATGTGAATCGCTAAGGTTTGCGCCGACAAAGCCGCCAACCAACTCCGGAGTAAGCACACGCTTGTCATAGACAGCGGAACCCGCAGACAGCGCCAGCTTTGCCAACCGCGGGAACGACCAGAGCCAGAGCACGAACCGGCCGAGAACAGGTAACTGCGTTGCTATTACGAAGGGTTTCTCATCAGCGGAAGGCCAATTGTCGAAAGCTTCGACATTCGCAAGAACCAGCTTCTTTATGCGCTCAGGGCATTCTGCAGCCAAGATCTGTGAGATAGCACCGCCGTGGTCGTGTCCCACGAGGTTGACGCGATCCAGTCCCAGGGCGTCCAGGAACTCTGTCACCATCCGGGCTTGGGCAGGAAGTGACCAATCCGCACTGCGGAGCGTCTCCGTGTCTCCCAAACCAAGCAGGTCCGGCGCCAGACAACGGAAGGTGGGACTCAACCGTGGGATCACGCTGCGCCAGATATACGAGGAGAAAGGACAGCCGTGGAGAAACACGATCGGTGTTCCCGTTCCTTCCTCGTAATAGGCCACCCGGCCAGCCTTCAACGGGATGCAGCGCTTCTTCAATGAAAAGCTCTCTATATTCATACCTTTCCTGACCTTCGAGATCTCTTCATGGGCGAGGGCAGAAGTCTAGCGGTTGATTTGCCGCGAGTCGCTGATGTCGTCTTTGCTTGATCGATCTTGCCCGTCTCTTCGGCCAAGCAAACACCGAGAGCCAGTAGTCCGGGAACGCACGGGTCTATGATGCGGTAATGGATGCGATTGCCGTCGCGGCGCGCCGCGACGATGCGGCGATCAATGAGGCGGCGGAGTTGATTGGAGACGGCCTGGGGCGTCATCTCTACCGCCGAAGCTAAGTCACCGACGCACAACTCGTCGGCGCGGGTGAGCGCGTGCAGCATACGTAAACGGCTGTCATTGGCCAGCAGCTTAAACAGCGCGGTAACTTCCGTCGCCTGGTCTGTTGTAAGCAATTGTCTTTCACCGATCTGCTCCTTACCTGTGATGGTTGCAAATGGATCGGAACAAGTTTTATTAGGCTTCTTCATTGACACTATTACACAAGCTCGTGTAATAGACTATATCAGAGACCGTTCGTAACGGCAAGGGCTCAAGCGCTACCGCCCCGATTTCTATGGCTTGCCGATGAGGGTGCTGACTCAGGAGGCGATGCGTGGGCCATCTGCATGGTCGGTTGGCGACCGCGAGCTGATGGGCGCCGTCGTTTCGCAGAAGAACAAGTGCGAGGTGTGCACGAAGACGCACGCCGGGGTCGCGGCACTGGCGTATCAGGATGAAGCCAAGGTCTCCGCGGTGCTTTCCGATATCGAAACCGCAGCCATCGAGGAGCCGCTAGGGGCGACCTTGCGCATGTTGCGCAAGCTCACGAGGGAGGATGCGGTGACCGCTGACGACATGCGCGCGGTGCTGGCTGCTGGCGTCTCGCGCGAGCAGATCGAGGACGCGCTCGCGGTGTGCTTTACCTTCAACACGGTCGATCGGCTGTCCCGTACCTTCGGGTGGGTCGTGGCGGGTCCCAAAGCCTTCGAGGCCGGGCGAAATTCCTGCTCAAGCGCGGCTACCATTAAGACCAAACCTAACAATGTGGTTCGCGAACACAATCGAGAGTAGACATTGCACCGCTTCACGCATGTCCTCGTAACCGCGAACGTTCTGTCGGTGATAATCTCAACACCTCCGGACTTCGCTTCAACGATCGCGTCAACGCCTGCGTCACCTCCTCCAGCCATCGCGGTGATTTGTTGAGACGAGCCAGATGATCCTCGTAACTCGCCTCATCTCGAAAACTGGTGAACCACACAAAGACGTTCTCTTCCTCGCGTACCGGCAATCTCGGAAAATTATTCTTGCTCTGTTCGGTCACGAAGTATGCGAGGACCGGAGCGTTCGTTTCGGTCAACGTTGGCTTCATCGTGCTCTCGAAAAACCTAATAAAGTCATCAGTCACCGGCGCATCAAAATAATAGATTGTGGCGATGATGAGGTCTTTGCCATTGGTTTTAGCGCCAACTTTCGGACGGTCATTTTTGATCTGGAATTCTGAACCTGAATGCGCTGGACGCAGAAGCAACACGTTGTTTGAGTCAATCATCGTCGCATTGGCGGCATCACGATGCGCCCGCCATACAGGCCCTCCATAGAAATCCTCAAGCGCCCGCGCACGGGAGGGCATATTCCGAAAACCTCTGAGCCAGACAAAACGGTTCGGATCGCTCAGGTCGCGGAATTGGCCGACTACTTCCATACCCAGGGCCTCTTGACTCTCAATGAATTCATGATCGAAAAGCTCGATTAAAACGTCTCTTTGACCAGGATGAAGCGTGTACTGTCGAAGTTCGACTACCGGGCAACAGCTTTGACCATTCGTAGCTGTTCTCTCGAAATCCATCGTCCAGTTGGTTTCCCAGGTTTTTCCGCCGTCGGTTGAGAACGCCTGTTCCCAATGCGGCGTGCTGGAGCGCTGAGTCCAGAGGAAGCGAACGCGAATCGGCTTTCCCTTAAAGTGATCGTCGGCGTAGAAAGTTCCGACGCCGTTTTCAAAACGACCGACAACCGGCGGATCAAGCGACCCGGGATGGCGACTGTCGATCCACCAAATCGACCACTGTTCTTTGACCGGATCGTAGGTGCGCACCGTGACTGCGTTGTAAGCGCCGCCGGGCATATCAAGAACGTTGTCGTCCATGTTGCCAAGACCACCGAGAATTTTTCGCACGGCACAGGTGCCATCGAACTCGATCCATTCGTGACTATTTGCTAGTCGCTCGTTCAAGCGCCGATGATGAACGCGCCATTCGCCGGTGAAGAAATCAAAGTCCTTCACGCCCCTCATGTCTTTTTTCTCTTCTCCTTTCCTGATTTGTTCCGGCTGCGCACTAAGGAGGGTTCCGAAAACCAGGATCTGGCAAACTGCAGTTGCGACCACCAAAGAGCGGCCTCGCCTTGATGTTTTCATGTCTTACTGGCGGTTATTCCTGCGTCACGGCATTCGGCAATCGCGGCGAGGACAGTAGTTTGGCAAATTCGCTCCACCGTTTCTCGGCATCGCCGCCGCTACGTTTTTCGATGTAGCCGCGAATGATGTCTTCGCCGAGATTGTAATTGATCACGTAGCTCCGGTACCGCTGGATGAATTTCACCCGTTGCTGCGCCCGCGCCGGTTCCATGAGGGCGAATTTTTCCAGCCATTGCGCCGCCGCGTTCTCGTCGATCTTGCCGTCGATCAATCTTCGCGCGGCCTCGTTTACGGCATAACTAAGTTCTTTCAGCAGGTCCTGCACGGCATAATATTCATCCGCGCGCTTCGGATCGATTCCGGCCGCGGGAAACAGAACTTCTTTCTCGAATTTCATTCGCTCGGCTTTGGTGAAGACAACGTCCCGGCCGTAGTTCGCCGAGCCCTCGGCGACGAGCGCTTGCGGTGAGAACAACGCGTAAACGGAAAATTCCAACCAGCCGCGATCGCGAACCATGTTCTTTTCGAGCAGACCGTTGTAAACGTGGTGGCCGGGATAACCTTCGTGCGCCGCGAGATCGATCGCGCGATCGATGTAGCTCGGCAGATCGGTGTTCACCATGATCACGCTGTGGAAGTCGCCTTTGTACCAATTGTAACCACCCCATGGTTTATTGGTCACGTACTCGACCGTGAAGCTCTCGTTAGGCGGAAGCGACACGTGGGCCAGCGTTCGGGCGCGGCATTCCTTGATCGCCAGCTGAAACACGGCATCGAGCTTTTCCTTTGGAATCACAAACGCCTTCCGCCATTTCTGGTAGCGCGCTGACAACGGACCTTTGCCAGGAATTTTTGACTCGAGTTGGCTGATGATTTCGTCTAAGTGAGTGTCGGGAAACGTCGGAGCCACGGCATCGTACAGCGCTCGCGATTCGTCATCGAACTTTAGCTTTTCGCCCTTCAACATCCGGACCCGCGCCGCCAACGCCGAGATCTGTTTCTGCAAATATTCGCGCCGCAATTGCAGCAACTCGTCATTCGACGACTCGGAAGTTTTCGCCACTATCGCGCTCAGCGCCGCCGCCTCGGCGCCGATAGCCTCCAGTGACTTCTTTTCTTTCTCCGCTTGGGTCTTCCACTCTGCCGGTCCGTAGAACGCGTCAACGTAATCGGGATCATGCTGACCGAGCGCCAGCACCAGATGCGCGTACCGCTCCGCGACGTCATTCAACTCGTCGGTCGCTCGTTCGCCGAAGCTCCAAGCGATGAGCCCGCAGAAGAGTTGGGTCTGCTCAGTTCTGCACGCCGACATTTTCTCGTTAGTTGTAGTTGCGGAAGGCTTCGGTGTTTGCGCAACGAGAATGGTCAAGGCTTGGCAGAGTACAGTCGCAATTACGAAAGCGCGATAACGGCTCGTTCGCCGCAGCGCTTGATTACATCCCTGGCTTGCCATAATCTCGCTCCACTATCGCAACCCGAATTCTTGTAATCGGAATACCAATCTTGCTGCCTGGTCTCTTGCTCAATCTTGTGGTCGGCGTGCACCTTCCACCCCGCAATCGCATCCTCACCTGCCCAATACGAAACGGTGGTGCCAAACCTCGCGAGTTCTCATGTGCGTTGCTTCTAGTCCACCACACACTCTGCCTCCGAGCTACTTCTGCGAGTAGGGCGAAGCGTTAAGTTGCCGTTACAATTCGGGCAAATGAAAGATCTGCCCGACGCGCAGGCCTCACAGAACGTGCATTCATAGCTACATATGTAAGCTGCAGAGTTCCACTGCAGCTCACGCGCACAGCTCTCACATGACTCTTTCATTTGCAATGCCATTGAGTTATTTCTCCACCTAATCGAAGCAACGCACGACACGGGCAAGTTCACGGAGTTGGCGATGAAGCAAAGATTATGGCCTGTTCATGGATTTACAGCCTTCACACAGAAAATACTCCGCAGGATCACTTCACGCGGCGATTGATTTGTAGTCGTTCCGAGCATCGCTTTTGTTCGGGTCGCTACATTTGACCATAAATTGGCATCCGCACAAGTACCATTTTCGGCTGAAGTGAATATACCAATTCTGAAATTGGAATATTCCATGGCATAGCCGCTTGACGTCGTTACCAATATAGCCATCAACCTTGACAGCTCATCTCAGGACTCGCTCTATCGGCAGCTCTACAAAGAGGAGCGGTTGGCCATCATGGCCGACAATTAGTGCCTGGCATTCGTCTGCCCTTAACCACTGAGTGGGCAAGCGAACTTGGCCTCTTATGAACCACTCACTTGTTTTTTGAGGGAGGCGGTTTCGATGACAATCGTTCGAACGGCAAAAGGAATGATGTTATTTGGTTCCATTAATCAGGGCTTCGGCGAGACGGCGTACGCCTCTGCGAATTTCCCTGGAATCGTATGCTGAGTATCCGAGCATAAGAGCACCGCGGCTTTGTGGTTCAAGGTAGTAATTAGATAATCTCCCAACTTCGACTCCGTTTTCGGCGGCCGCACGCTTACGCTGGATGCGACGGCTCAGAGTTGGGCCGATCTTTGGTTGATAATAATGGGCAACGCTTTAAGTGTTAGTGTTCTTTGACTAAGAACACATCCCAGGCCCAGCGTCCAGACTGCGCTCCATGCAAGTCTTTAACTTTCGCTCGATAGCGAAACTCGTTCCCATATTGGTCAGTGCGTTTCGATTCTCTGTAGTCTAGATACAGAATTGCGAGACCAAGCTCGTGAAGAGTATGTAGCTCTGATGGCTCTGAAATCCCATTATGATTTGTATCTTGCCATAGGCGCAGAGATGAAAAGATCGCATCGTTCTGCTTTATCAAACCATCGCCGTTGCCGCCATTTTCCGGCTTGTCATATTCTGCCAAAGCAAGAAACCCGTTCGCCTCATTGGACGCTGGTTGTGAAGTGACGTTGCCGAAGAGTTCATAGGCGTTGTCAATCGTACCGTTACCGTCTCGATCCAAGGAGAGGAAGGCATCGTCCGAGCCGGCAGCTATCCAGGAAAGGTGTAACATTTGATCACCTAAGAAATTGAAATCGACCCCGTGCGCGGAATCCGTAAGAGCGAATCCATTGCCCAGCACATCAATTAAGACAGGCGAAAAGCCAGTGCCGTCAGGACAATCGCAGGTTTCTTCGGAATAGCCAGACGGCGGAGCACATTGCTGCTGGAAGCTAAAAGGCCTCTGGCAATAACCATCCTGAACAACAAATCCGGGAGCACATCCTGTCGAGGGATATGTCGAATAGTTGGGGCTACCTCCACACGTGCCCGCTGGAATTCCACTTTCCTGGCACGTGCTGGTAGAAAAGTTCCAAGAGTAGCCATTGGTTTCGCACTCAGTTTGGTTGTTTATCGCGTAAGCCGTTTTGCACTTTCCCGGACTAGAGACAGGGAATTGAAATTCGCGCACGGAACCGTAATTGCTGCAATAGGGCTCTTCATATTCGGGGAAAGAAACCGTCTTTTCCTGGATCTTGTGAACATAATAGCTATAGACCCAGTTGGTATCAGAACCTGCTGCCACCACATAAGGTGTGAAAAATGTAGGCCAACATTCCAACGCGCCATAACATTGACCTCGCCCGTTTGTTCGTCCCTCCATCCACGGCTCATACCAGTGCATTTCCGAGGTAGCTTCCTTGTAGATATTTGGACATCCCGTACTTGCGTCCGGGTCAATACTCGGCCCAGAAATAAGCCAAGGACAGCTTGAAAAAGCAGCTGCGGAGCCAACTTCAAAGAAGAACAGCAATCCACCAAGAGTGATAATGAGAGCCTTTTTCATTGTTATCCTCTGGAAAAGAGTTTGAGCGTTGGGATTTAGAGGCTAGCAATTCTTTTTTCGAGATGAGCTTTTAGGTCTAATAATCGTTGCCTCTGCATCAAAGTTCCATTCCGCTGCTGTCTCTCGCGCAGGCTCTGAATGTCGCTATAGAAGCTGTCTCTCGCGTCTTTAACTCCTCTGTCAGAATGCGAGTGCCTTTTATCTGAGTTAAGCGGGCGAGAAATGCGCGACTCGAATCTATCCAGCGCTTTAGTAGAATAAACGTCTGGAGAGGCAAGGATTTCGTCCAATACGATAAGACCGCGAGCCAGTTCCTCCTTTAAAGCTGCTCTCCACTCTGCGAGTTCGCTTTTAAGCCCCGGCTCCGCTTCTATGCTGCCGTCAGCGAACATTGCCGCAAGAACAGTTATAGTCATTGAGGAGGATTGGATAGGTAGCTCTAATTCGGTGGTTTCACCAGGCGATACAACGTGATCCACATTTGAACTATCGTCCTTAATTCTGGTCTCATTTACTCCTACCACGTATCCATTCAGACCCTTTGAGGAAATATTCTTCAGCCTAATTAGCACATGATTGTCCGCCGTAATCTGGAAGGTAGCCTCAAGAGTTGTGGTGTGGTTGATTATTTTGATGTCACCCTGGGGCCGGGATAATCTTGCTGGTTCAACGCCGTGCCGCCGTGATGTCCTGACGCCTCCTATCAGTACTCCAACACACATTAGTGTCAGTACAAGGGCAATGAGAAGCGATTTTCGAGGCTTTGTTATTCCAAGAAACTTCTTCATAGATCCTCCGATGTGAATGAGCGGTGAGCGATTGATATGTTGCCTTTGCTAGTCGTGAAAGGAGCCTTGGAGGAGACTAGTGTTAGCTCCAGAGGAATTCTTAAGCGTTTACCAGACCCCATCGCAACGGCGGCAAATATTCGTTTCTTCATTATCTGCCTCTAAGAAACCCTGTAGTGGAAGTACTTTTCAAACGTGAGAATCCCACCATACGCTTATGCCAAGGTTAGGTCAAAGTTTAGGGCGCAAACCAGTTCTTCAATAATGCAAGATTTCTTTTATTGGATTTGTACGTTCCAGCTAATAAGGACGTCGCTCATCCCTTACGCCAGCGTCGTAAGACCGATGACAAGTCCCGAGCGTATGGGAGTTGAAAGTCCAACTCTTTTGCTCGCCAACTCGTGGCGCTGAATCCGCAATAGGAATCCTCCGTAGCCATCACTCTTGTGTCGAACGGAAATTTACCCACAGGCTTCTTGTAGCCAGCTTGGACACTCTCGCGAGTGCGAAAGCCGTAGTGCGACCAGTCCCACGTCCACTTCACACGATCGTTCTTCGGATCGAAGTTACGGCCAAACATTCGCGTAAATTGGCCGTGTATACGTCGCGCAAGAGCTAGGTCTCTAGAAGCAGTGGCTTTGCTCTTATTCATGCTTTCTGCGGTCGACGGGAGCCAACCATAGATGCTTTCGCGCAATTCAGGAATGGCATTTACTACTAGTAAGAGTCTCGCGATTCGATCCGCTCGCTCGCACCGCCTTCGCATATGCAGCTTTCTTCTTCCCGCGTTTCGTTTGCACGCCTCTTCAAAGTTCTTTGGTTGCCACTTCGTACTCATCTTTTCTAAATGCTCTTGAAAAACTCTTGATATTCAAAACGCCCATTCAAAACTGATTGATTTTTCAAGAAATCAAGATCGAGTTTTCCGGTTTCCGCATTTTAAAACAACTGCCTCGAGTAATGCGCAAAGTTTACGCGTTACTTACGCGCGCGCGCGTTTTTTAGTCCCAACTTCGCCGCAAAACCCACTTAGAAATCGGAAGCAAAGTGGAATTACTCCATAGCCTTTTGAGTGTTCTTTAGAAGTTCCAATCCTCGAAGGGATAGAAACGTTGTCGCTACTTGATGCTCCAATCGATTGGCATTACGCATTCGCTACGCAATTAGGCCGCTATTTGGCGTAGGATTTCCATTTCCTTAAGCCATAGAATAATCTGGTTCCAATTCGGAATGCTTTGGGACGCCAAACGAGACTGACCTACCGAATCTCCCCTTGTCGTTGAAAGTAATCACAACAGCGTCTTCAGAATTGAACAGAGCCTTCTTACGCGACTTAACCGAATATTCAGTTGTTGGCATTTGAAATTAGGCAGACCGATAACGTGCGGGCGTGAAAGTTACAGAACTTGTCTCCGATGTGGAATGCATCGCGCGTTTGATCCAGAAACCTGGACGACAAGCGGTCCGTTTTACGCGGCACCTATTGACAGAAGAGCGGTAGGCCAGGCGTTAGTCGTGACACACGAGAGTTAATCCGGCAGATGAGCAGAGCGAATCCCCTATGGGGAGCACCGAGGATCCATGGAGAGTTGCTGAAGCTGGGTATTGAGATCTCTCAAGCGACGGTAGCGAAGTACATGGTGCGACAGGGTAAGCCGCCTTCACACAGTTGGCCCACGTTCCTCGAGAACCACGTTCAGCAGCTAGTTGCAACAGATTTTCTGGTCGTAAGGACAGTTAGCTTCCGCTCGTTGTTTGTATTTGTGGTCGTGGGCCATCATCGGCGTCACGCAATTCAGCCTGGCCGAATGGAGTTTGTGGTAGGGACAACGGCGAGTTGGGGCTAAGATGTGTTCCTACTCATGCGAAAACGGCTCACACAGGCGGTCGTCGTGCTGAGCATTTGGCTCGCGTGCTGCTCGTTCGCCTTTGCGTTGGATCCCGCGCTCGACATCAGCCAGTACGCCCACACCGCATGGAAGGTGCGCGACGGGTTCGCCAAAGGCCGCATTTACGCTATCGCACAGACGCCCGATGGCTATCTCTGGCTCGGCACCGAATTCGGCTTGCTGCGCTTTGATGGCGTTCGGGCTGTCCCTTGGA
>DASXSC010000008.1:0-80619 GCA_036506215.1 Pyrinomonadaceae bacterium
TGCCAACTGCCTGCCAGGGGTGATCTTCGATACAGTCAGTCGTTTCCTCCAAACATTCTTCGCCCGCTTTGAGGCCCTTTCGAATTGCACGCTGCGCTTTTCGTTTTCCTATTTCCAGTAGATCTTCAGCCAGCACTTTCCCTTCCGCCGACTTCGCGGCGGGCTCAGTCAGCTTGAATCCCGTGTTCGCATTATTTTCAACTGTTGTAGTTTGCATTTTTCATTCTCCTAAGCGTGACGTTGTGGTAAACGCGTTGAATACGCCTTGCAATGTGAATTGCGGTTAGCAACCTGCCATGACGTTCTATTTACCCTTCTCTGCCATCTTCTGAATTGTGATGGTGACCATGGCCACCGGCCCAGCCGAGCGGTTGTATGACACCCAGAAGCCCTGGCTCGGGTAACGAACGATCTTGTAGAAGGTGCCATCTGATGCCTGCTCTGGTTCGCCTCCAACCACGGTCTTGTAATCCGGAGCCCCGACTCCGCCCAGGTAATCAACGGAGAGAGTGACCACTTTGCCTGCGGCGTCGTAAACAATCTCCGCCGTTTCCTTATCAGAGAAGACGTAATAGTCCTGGTCGCTTCCCTTCAATGCCGGTGTTCCGAGTTTCGCGCGCGCTTCTTCCGCGGTTACGCCAAGACGCACCCCCTTGTACTCGGTATAGAGCGCTTGCTGAACCTCGGTACTGCGCGTAAGAGCTGCCGGGCCCTTTCTCGTTTGGCCATTGGCGCTCGAGCTCAAATCAGCAAAAGCAAAGAACAGAACCAGAATCAGTGCTGCAAAAAAATTGCGCTTCATGTTTCTCATTTCGTACCTCCTTACGACGAATGACCTGCCCGCTAACACTGCGATCAGGTGGGCGCGTTAATGGGCTCTCTTGCCGGCTTTACGCATTGGGATTGCTGTTACCAATCCTCTTTCCCACAGCCCAGAGCTGTCCGCCGGCTCGCCTCTCCAATACGATTGGATCGAGGGGACGCGGAGGCGGACCAAAAAGTACAAAGCCGGTTCGCGCGTCATAGGCCCCGTGATGACATGGGCAAGAAAGACAACGACGCGCCCCGTCGAAATCAACCGAGCATCCGAGATGCGCACACTTTCGGCTGTACGCGAAGTAGTCGCCATCCTGCGTGCGTACCTGGACTGCCGCGTCGGTTGGCGTTGGATAACTAAAATATAAGAAAGAGCCAGGCAACACGGCTTCGGCCCCTTCAATCCGCATCGGCGGATAAACGAGTAACTCGCTCCACTGCTCCGCGCCTTCAACTTTTAGACTGTTTGATGCGAATGCCAACGCCGTGGACGTAAGCAGCACACGGTTGCAGAAGCGTCGGCGTGTGATCTCGGTTTTTCCTGAAACCGCCTCCGAATTCATCTGGGTGACCTTCCTCCGCTGCCCGGCGTGACCAACCAAACTCCATGGCTCTTCACTGCAACAGTCATACCCGGTTGAGCGAGGAATTTCCGGCAGTTATTGCTGAGTCGACGCCCGAATTTGGCGGTGAATGCGCGCTTTCGCTCACGTTCTGCGAAAGTTTTCGCAGCCCGTCGCTCCCAGCCGTCATAGTCCGCCGTGAATATCTACTGGCCGAATCGGCGGCACGTTCGTTGCTCCCATGATTTGATCACGCCACTAGTGCGTGCGACTCGAGAGGAGCCAATGGAAACATCAACTATCGACCTGAGCTGCCATAAGCAAATGAACGCAAGGTCTTTACTTACGACGAGAATCAGCGAACAATCAGGACCGTTGAAAGACAACTGCTTTTCATCTCTACTGCATCGCGATGGCGATGTAGTGCTTCGCGACGGCTCGACAGTTCGCGTGCGCACAATGCGCGCCGACGATGATGTGCAGCTGCTCGCGCTGTTCCAGTCGCTATCAGAGGAGTCGCGGTGGATGCGTTTCTTCTCGCCGGCGAAAGGCAGTGCTCTGGCTGCCGAGGCTCGTCGCGAGGCGACGCTTGAACGCACTTTCGGACTGCTGGCATTGAGTGGGGCCGAAGAGCGAGTGGTAGCTCACGCCTTTTTCACCGCAATCGATGAACATCGCGCGGAAGTCGCGTTCACGATCTCAAATGATTTCCAGGGGCGCGGGCTGGCCACGATTCTGTTGGGCCAACTGGCGGACGTGGCGGTCGCTAACGGCGTCCAGATGTTTGAAGCTGAAGTGATCGCGGCAAACCACGCGATGCTCCACGTCTTCCGCGAATCAGGTTTTCCGATCGAGGTGGACGCTGCTGCCGGACAACTTCATGTAACCTTCCCTACGTCGTTCACGCCGGAAGCAATTCAAAGGTTCGAACGCCGAGAAACAATCGCCGCAGTGAACGCGCTGAAGCTCTTCTTCAACCCACGCGGCGTAGCGGTTGTAGGTGCGTCGCGAAAACGCGGTACGATTGGTGGAGAGATTTTTCATAATCTTCTGAGCTATGGATTCGAGGGCCCGGTATATCCGGTTAATCCGTCCAGTGAAGTGGTGCAGTCAGTGCCGGCGTATGCGACGGTCGAGACCATACCTGGCCCCGTCGATCTGGCAGTCATCGTGGTACCGGCAGCGCAGGTGATAAAAGCAGCTACCGCGTGCGCTCGCAAAGGCGTCAAGGCGCTGGTCGTGATCTCCGCGGGATTTTCTGAAACTGGAAAGGAGGGCCAGGCGCGACAAGTCGAACTACTTCGTGTTTGTCGCGCAGCGGGGATGCGTTTGATCGGTCCCAACTGCATGGGGATCGCCAACACAGATTCCGCAGTTCATCTAGATGCGACGTTCGCACCGACTCTGCCGACGCCTGGCCGGGTGGGTTTCTCTTCGCAAAGCGGCGCCCTCGGACTTGCAATCCTTGAGTACGCCAACTCGCTGGGCCTGGGTCTGTCGACCTTCATTTCCGTCGGCAACAAAGCGGACATTTCCGGGAATGATTTATTGCGCTATTGGGAATCCGACGACGGCACGGACGTGATCCTGCTCTATCTGGAGTCATTTGGAAATCCTAAGAAATTCTCGCAGATCGCTCGAAGGGTCGGACGCAAAAAGCCGATAGTTGTCGTCAAGAGCGGACGTTCTGCTGCCGGCGCCCGCGCGACCTCATCGCACACCGGCGCTCTGATTGCAGCTTCAGACGTCACTGTTGACGCCTTGTTTCGGCAGGCGGGAGTTATCCGCACCGATACGCTTGAAGAGTTGTTCGACGTGGCCTCGCTCCTGACGAACCAGCCGCTGCCACCAGGCAAGCGTGTGAGCATCATCACCAACGCCGGGGGCCCGGGAATTCTTTGCGCTGATGCCTGTGAGGCGAGAGGGCTGGATGTTTCGATTCTCAGTGACGAGAGTCAACATCGGCTGCGCGAGTTTCTGCTTCCTGGGGCCAGTGTGGGTAATCCAATTGACTTGATTGCTTCCGCGCCGGCGGAACATTATCGGCGAGCGATTGAGATCGCCGGCGCTGATGAAAATGTCGATGCGTTAATCGTAATCTTCACCCCGGCGCTGGTAACGCATGCGAGTGACGTGGCAAGAGATATCGTTGAAGCGGTCCAGCAGATTGATAAGGACAAACCTGTGCTGACTGTTTTTCTTTCAGCAGAGGCGGCGCCGGAGGAACTGCGAGCTGCGAAAATCCCCTCGTACAAGTTTCCGGAAACCGCTGCGATTGCCCTGGCACGCACCACTCGTTATCGCGAATGGCGTGAACGTCCGGAAACTTTTCCACCCCTTTTCGAAGATGTGCGACGCGATGAAGCGGCCGCGATTGTTGCTAACGCACTCTCCCGCGGCGACGGCTGGCTCGCGACGCACGAAATCGCCGAACTCTTTTCGTGCTACGGATTGCCGCTGATCGAGCAACGAATCGCGACCAGCCCGCAGGAAGCCGGCGCCATTGCAGAACAGATGGAGTGTGAAGTCGCTTTGAAAGTCATCGCGCCGGGCGTGATTCACAAGACTGAGGCGGGTGGCGTGCGGCTTCACTTACGCGGGGGGCGGGAGGTTCGCGAGGCAGCCACCGAGATGGCAAACGCCGTCACGTCAAACGGACATTCAGTAACGGGGTTTTTGCTTCAGCGGATGGCAGAGAGCGGCGTAGAGATGCTCGTCGGCGTCGTACATGACCCGCAATTTGGTCCAGTGGTGGCTTGCGGCGCGGGTGGCGTGCAGGTCGAACTACTGCGCGATGTTTCGGTGCGACTAACGCCGCTTTCGCACGAAGATGCTTCAGAAATGGTCCGGAGTTTGAAAACCTTTCCGCTACTGACTGGTTTTCGCGGCGCTCCACTGTGCGATGTGGGGGCGCTCGAGGACGGTCTGCTGCGGGTCAGCGCCATGGTGGAAGACATTCCCCAGATTGCCGAACTCGACTGCAATCCGTTCGTAGTTCAACAACACGGTGCCGTCGTCCTCGACGCTCGCGTCCGCGTCTCAGTTGTTGAACCGCGGCCACTGCTGGGTGTGCGTGGGTAGAGTGTTGCCAGCCTCAGGGGCGAGCACGCTTTCGAAAGTTACCTCTCAGCCTTCCGCCATGCCTGTGATGCGATCGACATGGATGCAAAACACCACGCTGTCCGGGGCAGCAGCGTCCCTCGCCATCACAGACTCCACTGGAGTAAGGAGTGGGAAGCGCAAAAGCAGTTTGTTCAAAATCGACCTTCGGTCACTCGCGACGCGAATCTCTTCAAAGTTGCCATATGCAATAACGCTACGCCAATTAAAATCGTCTTCGATTTCGTCGACCTGAAGGCACGCGCGTGGATGCCCACGAAGGGCTTCGAGCTTCCGGCCGGGTAAGGAATGACTGTAGATGGAATCGTCCTCAAACAAGTAATTGATCGGCACAATGTAAGGCTCTCCATTATCTACACAACCAAGCCGGCCGACCTTGGCGGCTTGCAGCAAAGACCGCGCTTCTTCCTCAAGCAGTGCTCTCATATTTCACCTCATCGAAACAATCGGACCGCGCTGTTAGTTTGTAACCCTGAAGACGACCTAGGGCTCTAGCCGGATTTCCGTCTTAACCGAATTCGAAATTATACAATTCTTTTCTGCTTTCAACCGCCTTCAACATCTATGCCAACTTGCGTCCCGTCGAAGTGTTGAGGGAAGCGACTAAATGAAGGCGGCTTCCTGGGCATTCTGATGGAAGACGTGCGTGGATATCCGCAGCATCGAGGAGTAAGTCACTCGCCTCGCGCCGTCGGGATATGTATCGAAAAGGTCGAGCCGCGTCCTGGTTCAGACTTCACTTCGACACGTCCGCCATGCAAACGAGCGATGCGTCTTACTGCTGGAAGCCCCAGGCCGGTGCCGCCTTTAGTAGTAGTGAAGAAAGGGTTGAAGATACGCGAGAGATTTTCTTCGCTGATTCCTTGACCATTGTCCGAGACTTCTATGATGGCTTCCTCGGCAAAGTCTTCATCGTTCTCGTTCACGGCGCGCCGGATTCGGACCGTGACCTTGCCTTCAACTTGAATGGCGTCGATCGCGTTGAGGATCAGATTCAGAACGGCGTCTTCAATCTGCGCGGCGTCAGCCACGAGAATGATGTCATCTGCCGGAGGCTCCAACTCAACATACACGTGTCGCCCGCGTGCTGATGCGCTATTAGCCTGGGCGCGAGCGATATTGAGCGCCCTCCCTGTCAACTCTGCCAGCGATGTCCACGCCGGATTGTGCGTGCGCGGGCGCGCCCGATCCATTAAGGCTCTAACAGTGCCATCGATCCGTCCGACCTCGTGTCGAATGCCTCTTAAGGCTTCTATTTCCGGGTCATTAGGGTCGTGACGTCGAATGAGTATATCCACTGCGCCCTGTATGCCGGCCAGCGGATTCTTGATTTCGTGCGCCAGACCCGCTGCCAACTCACCAACGAAGGAAAGATGAGCGGCGCGTTGCAGGTCCGCAGCCTGTTGTTGAATCTGCTCCTGTGCCAGCTTGAGTTGAGTGATGTCGTGCCGAATGGCCACGTATTGGTAAGGTTTTGCCTCCGAATTGAGAAATGGAACAATGGTGGTGTCGACCCAATAGATGCTCTTGTCGCTGGCGCGGTTTCTGAGTTCGCCCTTCCAGACCTTTCCGCTGGCAATCGTCGTCCAAAGATCGCGTATGAATTCTTTTGGGTGATAGCCGGAATTAATAATGCGGTGATCTTGTCCTAACAGTTCAGGGCGTGAGTATTTCGAAATGCGGCAAAACTCGTCGTTGACGTAGGTAATGATGCCGCGCTGGTCTGTGATGGCGATGATCGTAGATTGGTCGAGCGCGAACTTAATGTCGGCTAACTCTTTGAGCGTCTGTTCGAGCTTGACTTCAGATCCAAGCCATTCTTTCACGTTGGAAGAAACTTTTTTCACAGGAATTTTGCGCGGTCAAAAGCGAACCCGGTGTCACGCCGTTTCCCTGCCGGCAACGTTGGATTCCTCCAACTTTTTCAGGCGATAGCGGAGCTGGTCCCGCGAGATACCGAGTAACTCGGCGGCCTTTGTTTGATTGCCGCGGCTACGCTCGATCGCCTGGCGTACAAGGGACATCTCGACTTCATCAAGTGAAGTTCCGGCGGCTGGTAAGGAGAAAAGTTCCGGGGCGATGGTATTGACGGTCGAGCTTGCCTGCCTCGGTCCGCTTACAATGGCTCGCGGCACATACTTCATGGTGATGACGTCGTCGTCTTCGAGTATTAACGCGCGCTCGATAACATTCCTCAGCTCGCGGACGTTCCCCGGCCAGGCATAGCGCTGGAATGCTTCGGCCACGGCTGGATCAAGTCCGTGGATTTGCCTACGAAGTTTCTTGCCAAACGAATCGATGTAGTGCTCAGCCAGCAGCAGAATGTCATCGCCACGCTCGCGGAGCGAGGGAATGTCGATCTGGATCACCGATAAGCGGTAATAAAGATCCAGCCGGAACCGGCCGGCATCGCTTTCAGTCTTCAGGTCGCGATTTGAAGACGCGATGATGCGCGCGTCGAAGGGAATGTCTTTTAAACCACCGACGCGGCGGAATGCCCCTTCCTCAAGGACACGCAGGAGTTTTGCTTGTAGACTGAGTTCAAGTTCACCGATCTCATCAAGAAAGAGCGTTCCACCCTCAGCCTGTTGAAACAAACCCTCCTTGCGGGCTTTTGCATCGGTGAACGCACCCTTCTCATAACCAAAGAGCTCACTTTCAATCAGCGTACCCGGCAAAGCAGCGCAGTTGATTGCCACGAAAGGCCCCTCATCTCGATTGGACTGATAATGGACCGCCTTGGCGACCAGGTCCTTACCAGTTCCCGATTCGCCTTGCAGCAATACTGACGAGACTTCGCTTTCAGCAACTTTTTGCGCGATCGCCAGCATTTCCTTCATCGCCGGCGACTGGCCAATGATTTGGTGAAAGTTGAACTCTTGCGCGCGTTGGCGACGAAACAGGTTTACTTCTTTGCGCAACCGGCCGGCTTCGATGCCGTTACGAATGGCGACGTGAAGTTCTTCGAGATTGATCGGCTTGCCGATGAAATCGTAGGCCCCACCCCTTAGCGCCGCGATTGTTTCATCCACCAACACGTTCGCAGTAATCATGATTACCACTGCATCCGATTGCCGGTTACGAATCTTTCGCAACACATCGATACCCGATCCGTCAGGCAGATTGATGTCAAGCAAAATTGCCGAAGGCGGATCGGCGTCGAACGCAGCCAGGGCCGCGCTCGCAGTTTCCACGTCGATAGGCTCGTAGCCCCACCCGCGCAGCGCTTCGCCGAGCGACCAGCGAATCATCTTTTCGTCATCGACGACGAGGATTTTATGTTTCTGATTCAGAACTATTGTCGTCACCTTCCAGTCACTGCATTATATAAGAGTCAGGAGTCTTAACCGTAGTTGGGACCTACGATTTGCGGGTGAGAGTGCGCGAGTAGGCTTTTCAATTCGCTGGCTGCGTGAATTCACGCCACACAGCGTGGCTTTCTGAATAATCCAGGCTAGGCGCTCTGCTTCATGACGCGGCCTTTCGCAGTGTTACTTGGGGCCGAAAGATGTTGCTCGAAAAGACGCGCTGAAGCGTCGAGAAAATCATACGAGGTGACGATACCGACTAGTTGGTCACCTTCAACGACCGGCAGGCAACCGAGGCGTTGTTCCCGCATGATCTTTATCGCTTCCAGCGTTGGAGTTGACGGTGAAACTGTCACCGGATTGGAAACCATGACGTCGCGGACTGTGATGGAACAAATATTGTTCTCCCGACTACCCGTGCTAATCAGACGAAGCAGATTGCGATGAGTTATGAGGCCCACTAAACGCCCGTCTTCACCTTCAACAGGCACGTGTCTAATGTGCCTCCAGTCCATTACGCTGGCCGCGAGATCGATTAGATCGCCGGGCTGGACTGTAAAGAGATCCGTCGACATGAATTGGCCCACGGTTCGATATCCTTGTTCCCATTCCGACTGCTCAGATTCTTTGATGGGCAACCAGGTGTGAACCGGCTGTTCCTTTTTCTGGGAGGCCAGCATTGTGGAGGTGAGTTGTCTCAGACGGTTATCTTTCGGTCCGGCTCCCTGCAAGGCGGCCAGGGATTTCAAGATCCATCGCGCACCAGTCTGCCGGCTTCGCACACGCTCTTCGACGATGCCGAGATACTTATCAACGTCGCTCGCCTCCACTTTCGCTTCATTGAGTCCCTGCCGAGCTAGCGGCAGCAAGTGCTCGAGGACCAGCGACGGCGCGGGATACCCTTTCCCCCCTATCCAGTTGAACTGAGCATCGAGGCCATGACGCGCGGCGCGGAAAAAGTTTGACTTGGCATCGTCAAACGACATTCGCTTGGAAATGTCGCCATACTCCTGTGGCAACGCCAACATCAATCCGGCAAAGAATGCGGAGTTGGCAATCTCATCGACAATCGTTGGTCCGGACGGCAATGCCCGATTCTCAATTCGCAGGTGAGCTACGCCTTCCGAAACTCCGTAACACGCACGGTTCCAGCGCCAGACCGTGCTGTTATGCATGCGCAAGGCTGACAACAGCGGGGTTTCGCCACGCGCGAGAATATGAAATGGATCTTCATCTGGTTGCGTGATCATTATCGTCCGGAAGCGAGAAATCTGATCGTGGAAAAGCGCGATTACCGAATGTTCCAGCCAACTGTCGCCAAAACTTACGCGGGTCGGATGATTGCGCGCCAACTGAGGCCGCGATCTTCCATCCGTAGAATGCTGAAACAACGCAACTCGCGTTTCCTGCCATAATCGATGTCCAAACAAAACGGGCGAATTAACAGCGGCCGAAAGAATGGGGGCGGTAATCGCCTGAGCGATATTGTAGTGCGTTGCGAACTCCGCTGGATTAGTTTGAAAGTGGATCTGGAAACTCGTGTTGCACGATTCCATCATGATGTTGTCGTGCGTTATTTGTAGTTCATCCACTCCTTTGATATGAATCGAAAACGGCCCGCCTCGCAGGCGAATTACGCCACGATCCAGCTCGTGATAGCGAGATACCGGCGTTAGATTTTCCAGCGTCAGATCTGATTTCTGTAAGGTCGGCAAAATTCCGGACAGAAGAACGTCGGCGCCCAACGTGGCTGCACTTTTGCGAGTCAGCGCAACCAGTTCATCGAGTTCCTTTTCCATCTTCTGAAAACATCTTCCGGTCAATAACAGCGGCGTAAGATTAGCCTCGAGATTGAATCGAGCGATCTCCGTAGTAAGCCGGGCATCACTTGCGTGATCCAGAACTTCGAGAGATACCGGCGCTGGCCGGAAGTCGCCGTCAATTAAGAACATCTCCTGTTCTGCGCCGATTCTAGCGACGCCGCTTTCGAGGCGACCATTTTCCAGCATGAAAGCAAGCGCACGCAGATCATCAAGCACAGCCGTCATGAACGCCTGCCCCTTCTTTTGATCAAACTGTTCGACGTTATGTTCGCCCATGGAGATGAAGCTGATTCCGAAACCATTGTTGGAGCCCGAAGCCTTAACAGGTCCCGGGTTATTCACGACTTTGACGATTGGGTTTCGGCAATTCACATGCCGAGTGGCCAGAGCATCGAAAAGGTGAGAATGCCGGTTATGTAGTATGGTTTCGTTGCGAGTTTTTGCTCACCGTGGGGATTTTTAACGCGCGCAAGATACACGCTTCCTCGAGTTCTAATTGCGTTCTTTAGTTATTTTTAGACAACCACTGCTCGGCACCGAGGTTGCATCTTCCAGTGGGCGGTAGAAAACCGCGGGAGGGCATCAGGATGAGCGCAAATTTGAATACTCGATCAACGGACAATATCCTCAATCAAGAGAGCGGTCTAATCTGGCACCGACTGCACTCCGAACGAGAAGACATTTGCGAAGCGCTCCACCACGAGCCTGATTCAAATTCTCAAGCTCCAGGTCGAGCGGAATCGGAGTCCAGTGACGCTGAGCGTGCTGGGTATTGGCACCGCGAGCTCCTTCAGGCGCGCTTATGTAAAATCGACGATGCGCTGGATCGGTTGATGGCAGGCTCTTACGGTAGTTGCAGCAGGTGTGGCAGATGGATTGAAGACACAAAACTCGCTTTCGATCCAGCCATAGCGTTTTGCATCGACTGCTGGCAGCGAGAACAAACCAAACACTAGTTTCTGACGGTCGGACCGCCGAACTGGTCCTAAGTTAACCCTCAGTTTCACTCGCAAGCCGTAGGGATGACCGCTCGTCCATCGGTGAAGTCGGATCTTACGGGCTTTTCGGATGACACTCCACGCACTGGAACATCGAGATGTCGCCAAGATTTAGCGGATGCTGAAACGGCTTGTTGGCCTTGTGGCATTCTTCGCATTTCTTCACAGCCAGCCCGCCCAGGTCAACTGGATGTTGGAATGGTCCGGTCTTCACTGAAGCAGCCGGATTCATCGAATCATAGATAACCGTGTGGCAGACGTTGCAATTTTCTGTTATGACTTTTCCCGTATTGCTTACGTGCTCACCATCATGGCAGCGGAAACATCCTGAGAAATAAAGATGTCCAATGTTGTTGGGATGCGTCTGCCAATCAGTCCTCATTTCGGGGAAAAAGTAGGTTTGAAATATGCGCTGCACTTCAGTGACAGCGCCTGAAATCAACGCCTGCTTTTGCGAATGCACCTCCGGATATTGCGTGCGATAGAAATCGTTCAGACCAGCGGCAATCGAGCTCAGGGCTTCCGGCGTCGAGTTGTAGGGCTTGCTGATAACCTCGACCGCTTTCCGCTTCAGATAAGGCAACGATGGATCCAAACGGCCGGACACAAAAGCCTGATCGACCGCCGCGTCTGGCGGCAGGTAAACATGCGCCGGCCGGTTGTGACAATCGACGCAGTCCATCTTTCGCTTGTTGCCGCGCGCGATCTGCTCCGGAGTTAGCGGCCGTGTCCGATCATAGTATTCGGTGACATTGCCGTGCCTGTCCTTGATTCGCACCCAGGGAATTACCTGGCGATGGTCATCGATTGAAATGTAGTCAACCTCATTCGCAATGTTCATGTGCCAGTGAATGCCGGTAACCAGTCCGGTGGTCGGACTGCCTCCGCCGACATTAATAAGCATGCGCCTCTGTCGCAGAGAGTTCTGCTCGTCGTAAGCGTAACGATTGAAAACCTTCATTTGGGCGCCAAAAAACTTCTCCGGCCAGTGGCACTGTTCGCAGGTTTCCTGCGCCGGACGTAAATTGTGAACCGGCGTCGTTATGGGCCGCGGGTATTTGTCGAAGGTAACCGAATAGAGCTGATAGGCGCCGGAAAGTTTGGAGCGCACGTACCACCCGGCCCCCGGACCCACATGACACCCGACGCACCCGACGCGCGCGTGTGCGCCCGCCTGATAAGCCGTGCGCTCAGGCTTCATAACGTGACAAGTTTGACCACAAAAGCCTACAGACTCAGTGTATTCGTAAGCGCGATAACTTCCGAAAGCGCTGGCGGAGATGAAAAGAAACATCACCAGCAGAAATACGAAGGCAGCGCGTCGCGAGTATGGATCATTTAAATCCAATTTAGGATAGAGGGCGATCTCTGAAGGAGAGGCCCTACTTCGCCGCTTCCGCTCGCGCAACATGCCCACAACGACTACCAAACACCCGAACATTAGAATGGACGGAAAGATAATGTAGGTCAGGATGCCGAGGTAGGGATTCTCACCGCTGGAGGTAATCTCGAGGAGAAACAGCAGTGTCACGCTAACGATGCTGGCGATGACGATCGCTGCGCCGACCAGACTGATGTAGTTGCGAAACAGAGTTGGGGATTTGCGCGCGGATTCTTCGTTACCCATGATTATCTGTTTGGCCTTCTTGGTCTCCCTGATTCGGCCCTTCGGTCAGCGGAGGTCCACCTTCGTCGCCGCCGTCGATCGCCGCGGCTTCAGTCTGCATAAGGCGATCATAATCTAATTCGTGCTCTTCTTTGTAGAGTTCTTCCGAAACCCTTCCGTCAACAAGCGCGAAGTTTAGCGGGTAAACGTCGGGATCGAACATGACATGATAGAAGTGCCAGACAATAATAGCGAGGGTCGCTAACACTGCTTCGTAGAAATGAATGGCAAGCGCGATGTCAATCCACCATCTGGACATAAAGCCAAAAACAGAGATCTTGAACCAAATCATCAGCCCGGTGAGGCCCATGATGATGGTTCCCCACACCACCGCCCAATACTCCGCCTTTTCGGCATAGCCAAAGCGGGCAATCTTCGGCTTCTCTTTTCGCGCGTTGAGATAATAGCCAAGATTGCCGATCAGGTCTTTGACGTCCCTCACCTTGGGCAGCATATCCTTCACCCATCCCCTGCCTTCTTTCGTCAGCGCGAGGTAAAGAACATGATAAGTTCCCACCAGCAGCATCACGACGGCGGCAAGGCGGTGAATGATCCTTCGCAGCCATTCATTTGCGCCCAATAGCCAGGCTAACCATGAATCCGGGTATTGCAAAGCAAAGCCGCTTAGCACGAGTGCGATAAAGCTGATAAGCAGCAACCAGTGTTGTGCTCTTTGGTTTGCGGTCAGGCGAACGATGGTCCGAATCTGGCGCCGTTTAGCAGCAGCCTTCTTACGCCAAATGAGCGCGTTGTGAAAGGCCATGCCGCCGATTGTCAGGATAATCAAGGGAACATAGATCCAACGAACGATGCTTGTTCCAACGACGCCGAAGTCATGTATCGGGACATCAGAAACTAGTCCGGAGGTCAGGTGAATCTTGCCTTTGGTGAAGTTGGCGCTCGCGCCCACGTGGCACTGTCCGCAAGTCTGCTGCAAATTACTGGCGCTTACAAACGACCTGGGATCGGAGGAGGGAAGAATGTTATGCACGCCGTGACAACTGGCGCAGTTGGCGACGACATTTGATCCAAGTTGCGAAGCCAGACCGTGATAACTGTCTTTGTAGCTGCTCACACGGCCGCTCGCTATTCCGAACTCCTGCGTTAACGTCACACCTTCATGACACTTCGCGCAGCTTTCAGTTCCCACCGCTGGAGAAATGGCGGCCGTCGCCTGATCGAACGGCATCGCAATGTTATGAATGCCGTGACAGTCAGTGCATACCGGCGCGCGAGAAACGCCGCGACTTACGGCTTGGCCGTGGACGCTCTGATTGAACTCCTTCGCTTCGCTTTGATGACATTTTCCGCAGGTCGAAGGAACGTTAACCTTGGCAATCGACGACTGGGAATTGGATGCCGGCTGAATGTCGTGGCTGTTGTGGCAATCTGTGCACACGGCGGCACTCACGTTGCCGCGCGCGATTGCTTTCGCGTGCACACTTTCTCGATAAGACAGAAACGGCCGGTTGCTGATGCCGCTTCCCTGCATCACCGATTTATCGCCGTGGCACCTGCCGCAGGTCTCGGCGATGTTAGTTCGATTGATTGTCGACTTTGGATTGTCGGCCGGCAGGATCGTGGTCAGGTCGCCATTCCTGGTATGGCAATCAAGACACGCCGCCGCCTTCATACCATTGTGAACTGCTTGCGCATGAAAACTGTGATCGTAGCCGGCGTGCGGGCCGGTATGGAAAAGCGAGCCGGCAAGATATGGAAGCGTCTTGCCCGAGGCGTGGCATCCTTGGCATTGCAACGGCGGAGATGGGGCAGGCGACGCGTTTGCATCCGGGCCGCCGATAATGGCGCCTTCGTTAGGTCTAAGGGGAGACGCTGAATTCTGATTCGCCTGAGCTGCGACAGATTTCAGGTCATTGAAACAGAGTGCCACACTGAACGATACCGCGACGATGATGACGGCGGCGGCAAGGTAGTGTCTCACAGAAACTCTCCCTGCAAATGGCTACAGAAAAATACCTCCTATGCCCTTGCCGCAAGAAACGGTTCGCAGACACAGGAGGTTTTGAGAATACAAGCCGGCGCTGCATACGCGTGATATGCTAGGGCGACTCAACGCAACATATCTGGCGACATGCTACACAAACCCGTTGAACCGTCCGAACGGCGGATGCGGCTACGAGTCAAACTCTGACCGGACCTACTGCTTAATCGACTTCATGTAGTCGACGAGTGCCTTCGCCTGATCCGCGGTGATTCCTTTAGCCTCAAAGGCGGGCATGTTGGGCGGCTTGTCAGGCTTCTTCCCCTTCAATACAGCGTCGATTAGTTGCTCGTCTGTTAGTGTTTTGTCGAAACGCTTTTCAGCCGCGGCGCCGTGACACGCAGCACACTTTGTTTTGTAAGTGCCGGCGGCGTCGAACTGATCCTGAACGCTGGCGCTCGCAGGTGCTGGCGCGAGCAGGATTGCCGCTAAAAACGATACGCTGACTATCCCAATGGCCAGGTTAATCAGACGCGTAATCGTAAGTTTCATTATTGCCTCCACCCTCTTAGGGAAAACTTGCGAATGTGGGGGATTTGAAGACCTCCGCCCATATTCGACAGGGGCAATGACCGTGCCGCGCGGTTATCAGGGGAAAATCGCAGGCTAAACTTGATTGACTGCGATCTTTCGCTCAGAAGAAAGAAAAATTCCGCAGGATGACTTCAGGAACCTCGGAAGAAGTCCCAACAGGCTTAGCTGGAGGCAACTCTGTGGAGTGCGGTAACCTGTCACCGCACTCCAGGGTTTCGTCGCTAACCGCCAACTTGATCAGAATTTCCCGAGTTTATGCTGCGGTCTTCTTGTGACACGCGACGCATTTCTTGGAGGTTGGTGGAGGCGGGGACAAATCGGATCTCGCTTTTACAACCGCGTCGTGACAATCGCCACAGTTGCGATGAAAGGCCTGCTGATTGGTCAGAACCGTCGGCTCTGCACTGCCCTCAAACTTGAGTTGGGGAATCTCTGGTAGAAGTTTCGGTTTGGTATCGGCGCGCGCATGACAGTCAGTACAGATGGTTACCGCGGGCGCAGTCGGATCCTTCTCAAGCAGTTCAGCGGTTAGGGTAGTTGTACGGTCTGCCGGCCATGCCGTTTTGTGCGGCGGATGTTTCGCGGCTTCAGAGGCAGGTTGGGCCGTGTGATGACATTCCACGCACGCAATTGGTTTCGTTCCATCGACGCTGCGATTCTTCGTAATGTGATCGAGGTGATGGAACGTGACCTGACCAAGCTTTGCTTCCTTCGCCAGGATAATTGTCTCCGGCGGTTTCTTAGCATCCTGTGCTGACAACCCGGATGTGATCCTCGACGAACTCGAGACCAGCAGGATTGAAAAGATAAGGGCTGCAAAAATTGTAAAGACTTTCATGGTTCAACTCCTTTGGAGATTACCGCCACAGATTCACGCGGATAAACAAAATAATAAGATCGATTGGTTCCTGATTAGTGCTAAATCTGTGGCTGTTTAGTATCATTCTTCAAAAGTGCCAGGTGGCCCCGGTGTGGCAGCGTTTGCAAACAGTAAAGTCGTCTCCTCCGAACGCTCGCCTGCCGTCGTGACAAGACATGCAGCTTAAGGCGCGACCGGTCGCGTGATGGTTAAGGGGCTCCGGCGCGCTTACTTGCCTGCGCTGCGGCATTCCTGCTCTCACCTGATGGCATTCGTTGCAAGCTACTCTCTGATGCTTTGCATGACTAAAGCCGACGCGAAATGCTGGTGCGGATTGAGGCGTCCGGGAATACCCGCCCAACTGATGACAGGTGCCGCACGAAGATATATCACGGCCGCCGGATTGCGCCCGCGGCGTATGACATCGATAGCAGGTAGCATGCGCGTTAACTCCAGTTGGGATTGAGAGCGCCACGCCACCGCCCGCCGGCCTATGACAGGTGGCGCAACTTACTCCGCCCATATTCAGATGGCGCGCGTGTTCGAAGTTCATTCTGAAACTCTTCAAACGCGGAAACGACTTGGTTGCACCCGTTTTAACATCCGTGTGACAAATGGTGCAGATCGGGCTGTCTGAACTCGAGAACTGTTGCGCGTGACAACCGGCGCAGGGCAAGTGGCCATTACTTCCCGGAAGTTTTGGACGCGGCGCGTTCGATTCGCGACGATGACACAAGAGGCAGGGCAGCCGGGAATGATTCCGGCTGCTGTGCTGAAACTTCGAGTAATCCAAGCCTTCAGGGAATTGCATTTGTTCCTGGCCTGGCGACTCTGGCATTGATGCCGATGCGCGCGAGTTCAAGAAAGAGAAGGCGAAACCAATTGCGATCAAGACGACAAACAATGCGGCCAGACTTGATTCAGAGACCAAGCTCGCTAAATCGCTTCGTGGCTTTGCCGCCTGGTGTGCGGTGGCGATTCTGCCCCACCGTGCGCGCGCTACTATCTGTTCCGGGGCTACGCTCCTTTTTAGGGCGCGGCCCCGAATAGTTTTATAGACCGTCTCGAAGGTCGGGGACCTTCCACACATCGTGCGGCGGAGCCGCGATAATCGTTTGATCAAATCAATCATGAACCTGGCTTCCTGGCTGCCGGCGTCGGGATAGCGTGCGGATGACTTTGCGGAAGCGCTTCTCGACCAAAGGTAATATGACACTTCGTGCAAACAAACGCCGGATCCTTCTTCTTCTGATCGATCTCGAAATTCAGGGCCCCGCCATCGTCGGTCGTAGCTGTGATATGACAGCCTTCAGCGCCGCCACACGAGCGCACGGCGACCTTCAGCGTCTTCAGATCCAGCGTATTGAATGTTGCAACATTGTGGCAGCTCATGCAGTTCAAGTCAGGATGCTCCCCGCCTTCATGTCGGAAAGCGCCGGCTGAGATGCGCCGGCTCCATCTTGCAAGGGCCAGGCGATTGATGATTCCCATATCCTGAGCCAGCTTCGGATCGAAATCGGCTTTCACGACCAGCTCTGGCGACAGGAGCTTATGACAAACGTTGCAGTTCTTTGGCTCTGGCGCAATTCCAGAATCTGAATTGTGGCAGGTGAAACAGACTGTATGACTGTTTGGGATGGTTTTGAACGTGCCTTTCTTCAGCCAAAAAGCGTCGCCGATATTTTTTGGAGGCTTTGTGACATACTCCTCACTCGAGTTGCCCTGTGGCTGATAAGTCTGATGACAGACGGGACAGCTCGCCGGTTGCCCATCTTTCTTCTTTTCCTGCAGTGAAGCGTTAACGAACCATGAACGCGGGACGCTTCCTGGCTCCTGCGTATTGAAGCCGACAACCTCAAGGTGCTTGTCATGCGGGAAGCCAACACCGAATTCTGAAACAAAGTCCCGTCTCTTCTTCGCCGGATCGGTAACGTCGCCAAGGCTCGGAAACAAATAACGACTGGTATCACGCGGGCTGCTATTCACATGACAGTTTGAGCAAATGACCGGCGCGGGCCTTTCGCGCGCAAAAAATTGCCGACGATGGCAAGTCAAACAGGAGGAGTGCTCGGGAAAATCGCTGACGTCCGGAAACGCCGCGTCGCCTTTCCGCACTTCTTTCCAATTCTTTGAAGGAACCTTATGGCAAGAATCGCAAGCTAGTTTCTGCTTCTCCACATGAGTGCGATGTGAAAAGCCGGAGTAGTCGACGCGCGGCTTCTTTGGCGCCGCGACCTTTTTCTGAACGCGACCACGCGGGGCGCGTCGCTGCGGTGTGGCGTGGCTCGATTGAGTAGTGCCCGCGATCGAGCACAGCGTCAAGAACGGCGCCAAGACGACGCACGCAAAGAAGCGTGATTCTCGATTGCGCCTCAGCAGTTTCATTCTGGTGCGCAGCGCAGAGTGGCGTGTTTATAGACTTGGTGAATCATGGACTGCTTGCCATTTCCATCAGGAGTGTTAGCTCCTTTCTCATTAGCACCGTGCCTTCAGCCGGTGATTGCGGTTGCCTTAGAAATGGGGAAACCCTTTAAACGGTTTCAGGTCATGCCGGCGCTCAATTCAGCGGGCTAAAGCCACGGTGCTAATGAGATTAACAGCAACCGCTCGAGTGCCGCGTTCGTCATTCAATCGTAATTTCCATTTACAATTGCGCCGCCGCCTGCCTACTCTCGATTTGTCTGACTTTAAGATAAACCAACAACGCGAGAAACAGGATAAAGACCAGTGACACTGCCAGTCCTTGTCTTCTGAACCGGCGCTCTGCAAGTGCATCCAAGCCCGCCTGATAACCCTTGCTCGCCACCTCCAGGCCAGGTCCGATGACTTTATCAACTTCGCCGGTCGACGAAGAATGGATCAGCACCCGCGCATGCGTTAACGCATCGGTTGCGCCTTTCAATTCAAACTTTGGTTTGCTGACTTCCATACCGGCCCGCTCCGCCCGATTCAGAATCTCGGTTGACTTATCGAGGCTCGCGATTAGTTCATCGATTCCTGAACGCATCTGACCGGCGGCAACGAATCCCTTATCGCCACTGGTGTGACAGTTGACGCAAAGGGACCCCTGGGTCGTGCCGATCATCTGATCCCCTGGTTTATTAATAGCGTGGTTGCTATGGCAGGTGATGCACTCGCCAAGTTGTTTCTGATCGAATGCTGCTTTGTGCGGGCTGGTTTGAAACAACTCCGCCTGTCGCGCATGACACTGGCCGCACACGTTTGCGACTGAAGCGATGCCTGGAGGCGTGGCGCCATGGTTGCCATGACAATCATTGCAGGTTGGCGCCGAGAGGTCCTGCTTCTCGTATAAAGCCTGGGCGTGTACGCTCGTTTTGTACTTAACGTATTGATCGCTTGGAATTCCGAGGCCCCGCATGTAATCGGCACTGGCATGACATTTCGAGCAGGTCTCGGCCACGTTCGTGGGATAGACAGACGATAATGGGTCGTTTATCGCCCTGATACCATGAACGCTGTGGCAACTGATGCAAGTGGCAACCCTCCACTCTCCGGTCTTGAGCAATTTCCCGTGCACGCTGGTGTAGTATTCGCGCTCTTGATCGACGCGCAGAGAAGGGTTGAATCGCTTCATCAGGTTCGCATCGCTGTGACACTTGCCGCAGTATGCAGGAATGTCGAGTGTCTTCGGTTTTCCAAGATAGCCTTTGCCGGGATCTTTTGCGGCTTCCTTAGTATCCGCGCTCGGGTCGCCACCATGACAATCATTACACGACAGACCACGACCACGGTGAATGTCGTTATCAAAGAGCTTGGCGGGAGCGCTCAGCCTTGGATCATCCAGCTTCGCGTGGCACTCAATACAGGAACTCTTCTTCTGCGCCGAAGCCGTAGCGAACAGCATCAAAATAATCGATATTTGAAGAGCACACCGAAGCAATCGCCCGGCAATCAATGCAGGCGCAAACTCGGTTTCCGGCGACAACTCGGCTGCCGGTGCGCATAGATCGTCCTGGCCCTTTGGTCCACCAAGTTTCATAGCGGTGTCACGTCACATACCCGACGATAGTCATAACGAGGATGTAAAGCAGCGCCAGCACGCCCAACGCATTTAGGATCAATTTGCGCCGGCGATTCTCTGGCGACCTGTCAACGAAAGGCACGATAAACAAAACCAGCGCCACAATATTGAAGGCCATGATGCCCAGCACTTCACCATCAAACCCCAGAACCTTTCCCGGAATCAGCTTGAGCGTTTGAAACATGAAGAGGAAGTACCACTCCGGCTTGATGCCCTCCGGGGCTGGCGCAAACGCATCAGCCTTCTCACCCAACTCCCAGGGAAACAACGCAGCCAGCGCCGCCAAAACACCGATCGCCAAAATCCAACCGATGAGATCCCGCAAAAGAAAATTGGGCACGAACTTCATCTTCTTCACCGGCTGGCCCAGTAACTTAGGCGGCACGCTCATTCCATGCATTTGCACCAACAAGACGTGAATGGCGATGAAAACGGTCGCGGTAGCCGGCAGCACGGCAACGTGAAATCCGAAGAAGCGAGTTAGCGTCGCGCCAGTTACATCGTCGCCTCCGCGCAGAAACCTAAGGATAGGCCGGCCAATGACGGGAACGACTCCGGCGATCTCGGTTCCGACCTTAGTCGCAAAAAACGCAAGCTTGTTCCAGGGAAGGAGATACCCGCTGAATCCGAAACAGATGACGATGAAGAGCAGGAACACACCGCTTATCCAGGTGATTTCGCGCGGCGGGTAATATGCGCGCAGGAAAAAGACACTGAACATGTGAATGAACAGCGTCGCAATCATCAGATTCGCTGACCAGCTATGAATTGATCGAATCAGCCAACCGAACTTGACTTCTGTAATGATGAACTGGACGCTCTCAAACGCGTTTTCTGCACTGGGACGGTAGTAAAGCAGCAGCAGTATTCCAGTTGCTACCTGCACGGTGAAAAGAAAAAGCGTCATACCGCCGAAGTAGTACCAGATCGAATGGCGATGGACCGGAACTTCCTTTTTTCTCGCGATGGCGGCAAGCGTGCCGATAGACAAACGCTCATCCAGCCAGGCTATTAAGGACTGTATCCTCACGTCCGCTTACGATCTGGTGACAACAACATCATCGCCACGCGTGTTGACTTTGAATTCTTCCAAAGGTCGAGGCGGCGGCCCGCCGATATTCTTTCCACTCAAGTTGTATTGCCCGTTGTGACAGGCGCACCAGATTTGTTTAGTCTCCGGCCGATACTGAACAATACATTCGAGGTGCGTGCAGACAGCCGAAAGCGCTTTGAATTCACCGGTCGCGGTATGAACCAAAATGCCGGGCTTGTTGCCGAATTTGAAGATCTTGCCCGAATTGATTGGAACTTCGCTTAGTTTTGCCGCCACCACTGAGGTCTCGGTTGACTCGATAACCGGCGGTGGCGACATGAAACGGATGATGGGATAAAGGATGGCTCCCAGCGTCGCAACGGCGCTGGTGCCGAGCAAGTAGTCGAGGAAGCGTCGTCTGCTCGTCGGTAGTGGAGCGTGCTCGGGATTAAGGGTTTTGTCCCAGGACGTGTTTCCCAACAATCGTCTCCCTCCCGGATCTAAGGCGTTGTATAGACTTCGGAACCCTCTGATCTAGTTCGGCTTGGCCAGTTAGGTCTGCTGATCTTTTTCAGACGTTCCTTGAGACTCTTCTCCGTGGGTACTGATCATCCTGATATTTCTATGAAGCAATCTCCAGCTATGGTCGATACCTTAGCTGGAGATTGCGCGCGTTCTGACAACCGTTACGCAAGTTAGCTGCAATTACTCTTTACGACCAAAGTACAAACGCAGAGACGTGTACGGCAGATGCGCGTGATAATTCTGCGGCCTGGGGCCGACGACCGCGTTTTCGTTGTAGTTGTAATACTGATAACCAAGATTCCAATCCAATCGCCGATTGATCTTTATCGCGAGCCGCGCTTCCGGCGACTGAAAACTCATCGGATAAGAATTGATCAAAGTGCCCGGAGTGCCGGTTGGATCGGCTAGTCGGTCACCCTGCCCGTTGTCTTGGTTCACCCGGTAGGCCGCGTAGAGCGTCACGCGCGGATGGAAACGAGTTGTCGCATCAAAGTAGAAGAAATTGTTTCTCATGAAGTACAAACTATGGCCAAGGGGATGTCTGACGCTGTTGAAGAAGTAATCAACTACCGCATCACTGTTGGCCCAGTTGTAGTTGTAGCCGGTGCTAAACGAAAGCCTCGAATTAGGGGTCCAGTCGACGGCTGATGTGAATACGCGTGTTTTAGTGTCCACGCCAAAATCTTGTAAAGAAACGCCGGCTATCTCGGATGGATTGGAGTTATTCCTGGCAATGAAAGCCACGTTAAACGACAGCTTCGTGCTCGGCGTGTACCGGCTCTTCGCCCGAATATTGGTGTAGTCGTAGTTTCCAATGCGCGTGAA
Organism: Pyrinomonadaceae bacterium; assembly: GCA_036506215.1. Taxonomy (GTDB): domain Bacteria; phylum Acidobacteriota; class Blastocatellia; order Pyrinomonadales; family Pyrinomonadaceae; genus PSRF01. The sequence goes on from DASXSC010000008.1 coordinate 22,115, forward strand.
CACGTTGTCCGCCGTACCATGTTCGCCGTCGAAGTAGATAGTCCAATTCTTTACCGGGCGCGCCTTGAATCCACCAAGGAACGCATGAGTGTGGTTTTCCTCTACTTCGCTTTCCGAAGTGCGGGCTGGCGGGGGACTCACGGACCCGTTGGAACCGAGATTGAAACCTTCAAAGCTTTGCTCGATGCGGCGTTTTCCGTAGCGATACCCGAAGTGTATCGAGTAGCCGGCATTAAACTGGTAGTCGGCTTCGACGGTATTCTGATACTTGCGATACTTGGTAATCTTGTTTGCGTCCAAATTGCTGAAGCTAATTGTGTCGGTTCTCAAGGTTGGGCCCGCGCCTCGAGTGACGGAGAAGAAATCGCTAAACACGGCTACGCCGTCAATCGTGAAGTCTTCAACTCGAAAGGTATTGGAGATTCGCAGCTTGTTCGTGGCCAGAAGAGTGACCCCAATATCCCCGAGTGTGTTTGGCCGTCTAGTAGTTCCTACAATGTTGTACTGGCCGAGATTGACTATGTTGGGTGTGAGTGGAAGGGGACCTGGAGGAAACCCGTTAATTCTTGGATTCAAGTTTATGCCGCTAAAGCTTTCTATGAAGGCAAAGCTGGAAGTTGCCTTGCTGTAGACGATGCGTCCCGTGATATCCAGCTTCTTTGCAACCAGCGTGTGGGCGCTGAACCGAGTGTAATTAACGTTACCGCGAGCTGGCTCATTGCGATGGAAGCTCGTCAGGCTGGCAGCAGTAGGGTTCAGATTAATGCCCGGAGTCGCTCCGAGGCTGATTAGACTGTCGTCGGTAAAGCGGCGAAATCCCTGCAGGAAGGAAAAATCGATGGGACCCACCTGGCCATCAGCCCCGGCGCGGTAGTCGGTAGACCGCGAACTAAGCTGAGAGAGGGGATTAAACTCGCCGCCGACACTGTGGTAGGTTGTGAAGGCCGGGCCACCGAGTCTCTCAGGGGAAAGTCCGAGATTGAACCTGATCGTTCTATTCTTAGGCAGTATGGTGAGATCGAAATCTCCCAGCTCCGTGGTAGTGTTGTAACCGTGTTCGCCCGTTATTGGATTGGGCGCCACACTGAAGCTCGCCGGCGAGAACACCCAATTCGGGTTTGCCAGATTATTGAGAAACCTAAAATACTTGAAACGCCGATAAGTGGCATCAAAGCGATACAACTCGGGCTTCTCAGCGCTCATTCGAAGATGACCGTACGGATCTGAGCCCCACCCGGTTGTAGTCACCAGCAGCTTGTCAAATATAGTACCCTTGCCATCTTTTGCCGTCACCAGAAAGCTGGAATCAAAGAGGCGCGGTCCTGCCTTATAGTTCAGATCGCTCTGGTACTTATTGAGGTCGCCGCCTACGCTCAGGCCGCGATAACCGAGCTCCAGGGTGGATGTGATTATGTAATCACCGGCGTCATCCCCGGCTTGAACGGGGGCACTGTCCCTACTGCTTGCGGGAGATTTCTTCGGGCTTGGACTCGGCGTCGGCTCTTGCGCCCGGGTAACTGACGCCAATACCAACAAACCCATTACTAGACCAAGAGCCGTTGCCGACCTTAGCGATGTGGTTTTGCTCTTCATAGCGATTCTCCAGCTCAACTAGCCAATAGTCTCAACCAGCCTTCTAGCACGCCTTACCTGAAGAAGACAGGACTCGAACGCGACCCGTGAATCTTGACGTGACAGGCCGTGCAGTTAGCGTATTGCGCATTCTGATTATGCTGTGGACCAGCAGGCTCAACGGCTCCGACGTCATGGGCTACGCTGTGGCATGTGAGACAGAGTTGGTTAACCGCGCTGAATCTCAATAACCTTGGATTAGACGAGCCGTGTGGTGTATGACATGCAACGCAACCTTCGGTTTTCACCGGGGCGTGTTCATAAGTAAAAGGACCTTGCTTATCCGCATGACATTTAATGCAAGTAGCGTCTCCGCCGGTGGCTAATCTCGTTTGTTTGAGTTCAAAACCACCGTGCGGGTTATGACAATCGCTGCAGCGCATCGCGCCTTCCATGACTTTATGATGGAAGGGCGCCGAGAACGCTGATTTGACCTCGCTGTGGCAACCCAGGCAAAGCTGCGGTTCACTCACCTTCAACATTCTGATTGATGAGAAGCCCGGCTTTTCAGTGTTTGCTGCGGTCACCCGGGTAATCGAGCCGGGCACATTCCTACTGGTTGCTATAAAGTGGGGCGAGTGGCAATCAGTGCACCCGATGTCGTTGCGCCAGTGCTCGCCGCGGCGGAAGTTGTTATGTTCTTCTTTGCCGGCATGACACGTCAGACAGGTCTCTGAAGTTTCTTTCGACGATTTATTCTTAAAAGATATGATCTTGGCGGGATCACCTTCGGCAATGTGGTTTTTGCCGGGGCCGTGGCAAGATTCGCAACCAGTAACTTTCCCCTTCCAACTGGTTATCGTCGCCAGGTGAGCATGCGAAGTGTGCGAATAAGCCTTGAACTGATCTTCGTGACAATCCTTGCAGGCGTCACTGCCCACGTAATCGGTATCGTCGGTCATCATGCTTACCGGCTTGGAGTTCTCACCAGAACCGATGGCTTGTGAGCTCCTGGTTGAAGCGAACCACAGCACCAGGCCCAATACCGACCCGCAGACGAATAGCGTTTTGATCGCTTTGGTCAGTCTCAATTCGCGGCCTCCTTACAGGCGTGAAAAGCCTCTCTAATGTTTCTTACCGAAAAAAGTGGGGCTTTGATAATGAAAAGTCGGGGCGAGCGCGTTCTGATGCCGACAACAGCTGCATTTTGTGCTTGAGTGTCTTGAAGCAGCTGCGAAGCCATCTTGGTGCGCCGATCATCGGCGCGCTCTCCTCCTTTGTCAACAAAAAGTTACCGCTATCACAAATTATCCCCGGATGTTTGTCTATGCGTTAAGACATACATCGTCGACAGGCTTGTCGAGCGTATTCAAAAAGCTCGCTTTCGGAACGCAGTCCAAACTGCTGCCTGGTTCCCGCGCGCCCTCCGTCGCAAGCGGTGTGCCTACTTGAAAGGTTCTAATCGAGCGAATTTAGTCATTTAATTGCACGCCGCTTGAGAATTTTCGCGCAACGCAGTGCGGAACTTTTCACAAACACTGAAGGCCAGCACTAGCTTTCCTAATCAACTCCCGTGTTGGCGCGGCGGCATACGCGTTGCTGTGGCCAAGGATCGGGAACCCAAAGCTCGAGCGAATGGAGCAGCGACAGGCTGCTCAGAGTGCAGAGCCAGGGAGAAATGGAGGGTGACACCATGGCAAAAGATGATCGAGACATTCTTGAACTGCTTAAGGAAGAATTGGCTTTCATAGAGCAAGGCGGTTATGGACGCTCGGTCCGCACACCGTGGTTACCTAAGTCAGCCTTCCAGGACTCCCTGACCTGCATAAACTATGGCTATCCGTATCGGGTGCATCCGTGTAACGAGTGCCACTTGCTTAAATTCGTTGAAGAAGACCATCGAGCTGAACAGGTGCCTTGCCACTTCATTCCTTTAAACGACGCGGGAGAAACGATTGAGGATCTGGAGGCTCAGGAGAATCAAGCAAAATTGGAACGCACGCTGATGCAGTGGATGCGAACCAAAATCAAGGACATTGAGGATGCGAGAGCGATTGCCGGGGTTGCGTAGGGACGAAATCTCTACAGCTCCGAGTATCCACCCTGTCCCTGTTCGCGGCAGCAGCGTCAACATTTTCACTGGGACCGCGGGCGTCCCGCCCGCAACGAGCGCGTTAGCGCGAGTAAAGCTTTTTATTGAGCCAATCCTGGTAAGGAATGGTTTGCGGGCGGGACGCCCGTGGTCCCAGTGAAGATGTTGACGCTGCTGTTGACGTTTAGGTGATCAGCCAATTCCTCGAGGAAAGACCCATACTATGAACAACCGAACCATTACTATTGACGGCAATGAAGCGGCGGCGCTAGTCGCTTACAAAACCAACGAAGTGATCGCGATCTATCCGATTACGCCGTCGTCGAACATGGGTGAATCTGCTGACGCCTGGGCGGCGAAGAAAGAAAAGAACATCTGGGGCATGACTCCAATCGTGCGCGAGATGCAGTCGGAAGGCGGCGCGGCAGGCACGGTTCATGGAGCGCTGCAGACCGGCGCCCTAACCACAACCTTCACTGCGAGCCAGGGCTTGCTTTTGATGATCCCCAATATGTTCAAGATTGCCGGAGAACAAACCAGCACCGTCTTTCATATCGCCGCGCGTTCAGTAGCAACGCATGCGCTCTCGATCTTCGGCGATCACAGCGATGTAATGGCGACACGATCGACTGGCTGGGCCATGCTGTTTGCCAACTCGGTCCAGGAAGTGATGGATTTCGCGCTGATCGCTCAAGCGAGCACGCTACGGTCACGCGTTCCGTTTCTGCATGTGTTCGACGGGTTTCGCACGTCGCACGAAGTAATGAAAATCCAAAAGCTTGCTGACGATGAAATCAGCGCCATGATTGATGAGCAGCTTGTGCAGGCGCATCGTGCGCGGGCGCTAACGCCCGATCATCCGGTAATGCGAGGCACGGCACAGAACCCCGACGTGTTCTTCCAATCGCGCGAACGATCCAATTCCCTCTATCTCGAAACGCCGGCGATCGTGGCCGAGGAAATGAAGCGATTCGCATCGCTCACCGGGCGCCAGTATCAGCTTTTTGACTATGTCGGCGACCCAGACGCCGAGCGAGTTATTGTCATGATGGGTTCAGGCAGCGAAACCGCCGAAGAAACTGTCACAGCGTTATGCGATAAGGGAGAAAAGGTTGGTTTACTGAAAGTGCGACTGTATCGCCCATTCTCGGTAGAGCATTTCGTGGCGGCTCTGCCACATTCGGTGAGATCAATCGCCGTACTTGATAGAACGAAAGAACCGGGAAGCGCCGGCGAGCCGCTCTACCAGGATGTGCTTACTGCCGTCATCGAAGAAGGCGCACGTTCAACTATTGACTTTGCGTTAAGACCGCGCGTGATTGGCGGTCGCTACGGTCTCGCTTCAAAAGAGTTTACGCCCGCGATGGTCAAGGCGGTGTTCGACGAGCTTAGCGAAGCAGAACCAAAGAACCACTTCAGTATCGGTATTTTCGATGATGTGACGTTTAATTCACTCGCGTTTGATCTAAACTTCGCCACCGAGCCGAAAGATCAAGTACGGGCGATGTTTTGGGGACTTGGCGCCGACGGAACAGTCAGTGCTAACAAGAATTCGATCAAGATCATTGGCGAAGAGACTTCGCATCACGCGCAGGGCTACTTTGTCTATGATTCAAAGAAATCAGGCGCGATGACCGTATCGCATCTGCGTTTTGGAAAAGATCCGATCAAGAGTACTTACCTAATTCAGCGTGCGAATTTCATTGGAGTTCATCAGTTTGACTTCCTCAATCGTTACCGGATTCTGGATGCGGCTGAAGAAGGCGCGACATTACTTCTGAACAGCCCCTACGACGCCACGGAAATCTGGGAGCACCTGCCAGGCTCAGTCCAGGAGACGATTATTGCCAAACGGATCAAGGTCTATTCGATCAATGCCTACGCGGTCGCGAAAAAGAACCAGCTTGGCAATCGCATCAACACAATCATGCAAACGTGCTTCTTCGCGATTAGCGGCGTGCTTCCACGCGACGAAGCGATTACCAGGATCAAAGAATCGATTGGAAAGACTTACGGTAAGCGCGGCGACGCGATCGTGCGGCAAAACTTCGCGGCGGTTGATGCCACGATTGAGCACTTACAACCAGTGGCTGTGCCCACGCTGCCAACCAGCACCTTTGATTTGCCGCCGGCGGTGGCCGCAGAAGCGCCGGACTTCGTCCAGCGCGTGACGGCGGAAATTATTGCTGGTCGTGGCGATCTGTTACCGGTCAGTGCTTTTCCTCTTGATGGCACTTATCCCGTTGGGACGGCCAAGTGGGAGAAACGCAATATCGCCCAGGAAGTTCCGGTTTGGGAAACGGACCTCTGCATCGAATGCGGCAAATGTGTTCTGGTCTGTCCGCATTCGACGATTCGTGCCAAGGTCTGTCACGAGAGCGATCTCGCGAACGCGCCAGGGGGTTTCAAGACAATGCCGGCGAAGTGGCGTGAGCTCCCGGATCAGCTTTACACGATTCAGGTTGCAGTTGAAGACTGCACCGGTTGCCAGCTGTGTGTAGAAGTTTGTCCCGCAAAAGACAAGACTGATAGTTCTCGTAAAGCACTGAACATGCACCCGCAGTTGCCTTTGCGCGATAGCGAGCGCGTTAACTGGGAATACTTCCTCTCGCTGCCCGAAATCCGTCGCAACGGCAATCTCGCCTTCAGTACAGTTAAGAACGTGCAACTGTTGCAGCCGCTCTTTGAATTCTCGGGCGCGTGCTCAGGCTGTGGAGAAACGCCTTACATTAAGCTGATGACGCAGCTCTTCGGTGATCGTGCGGTCATCGCGAACGCCACCGGCTGCTCGAGCATCTACGGTGGGAATTTGCCGACTACTCCTTACACCATCAATTGCGAAGGTCGAGGTCCGGCATGGAGCAATTCGTTGTTCGAAGACAACGCTGAGTTTGGTCTGGGCATGCGCCTCGCGCTTGACCACCAAAATGCTTACGCAAAGCAGTTGGTTGAGCGATTACGCGAGCTGATTGGCGACTCGCTGGCGGATACTTTGCTGAATGAAGAGCAGGCGACTGAAACAGACATCGCGAAGAAGCGTGAAGTGGTGGCTGAGTTGAAAGCGAAACTGGCCGGTCGCGGCGAACGTGAAGCGCGCGATCTTTTGAGTCTGGCCGACGCGCTCGTTAAAAAGAGTGTCTGGATCGTCGGGGGCGATGGCTGGGCCTACGACATCGGTTATGGTGGCCTGGATCACGTACTGGCGAGTGGGCAAGACGTAAATATCCTCGTGCTTGACACCGAGGTTTATTCAAACACGGGCGGCCAGGCGTCGAAAGCAACGCCCCTGGGTGCGGTGGCGAAGTTTGCTGCCGGCGGGAAGCCGACGGCCAAGAAGGATCTGGGCCTTACGGCGATGCGCTACGGCAACGTTTACATTGCGCAGATAGCAATGGGCGCCAACGATACCCATACGGTAAAGGCATTTCTCGAAGCGGAAGCCCATCCGGGTCCTTCGCTGGTCATCTCCTACGGTCACTGCATCGCGCACGGCATCGACATGTCAAAAGGTATGCAGCAGCAGAAGCTGGCGGTCGAGTCTGGTTATTGGCCGCTCTATCGTTACGATCCGAAGCTGGCCACCGAAGGTAAGAATCCATTTCAGCTTGACTCGCGCGATCCCAAAATTCCGCTCCAGGATTACATCTACACCGAAGGTCGTTATCGAATGCTGCGCGAGAGCGATCCAGAGACAGCGAAGCTTTTGTTACAGCAGGCACAAGCCTCGGTGGATCACCGCTGGCAGCAATACAGGCAAATGGCAGCGCAAAAAGTTTAGGAGGTCGTGAAGTTCAGGGTTTCGGACTACTTAATTTCGTTTAGTCCCGAAACATCAGTCTCCCCAGACTACTTACGCAACAATGGATAGGGATTGATGTTGGTGCCCTCCCAGTAACGCCTGGGATCCGCAACGACAAATATTGAAAAGTGTAGGTGATAATTTCCAGGTCCTGCGTTGCCGGTGTCGCCGACATAACCAATAAGATCTCCCTGCTTTACAAACTTACCGGCCACCAGACTATCGGCATAGCCTTGCAGATGTGCGTAATAAAAAACCAGCTTCTTATCGGTGCTGAGCTGATAGATGGTGGTCCCGCCGCGCTCACTCTGGAACAGTTTGACGATCTCGCCATCGGCCGCCGCGAGGACCGGCGTCCCCGCCGGCGCGGGAATATCTATCGCGTCATGGACGCGGCCTTCCGAACGCGCATCCGTGAACGTGTCCAATAGCTGATCGGGTTTCACACCGGCGACTGGAATTATTAGTTTCAAAGTGCCGACAAAACTACGGCTGAGCGCGGCATCTTGCGAGCTGGTTTCAATTGAAGGCGTCTGTTCCGCATTCGGCGTCGCTGGGGATTGAGTAGGAGACGCCGTTGGGGTCGCTGTCGGTGATGCGGATGGGGCGATCTCAAGCGCCGGCGATACGGAAGGAGTTAAAGCGGGTGGAGGAGTTTCCTGAACAGAGCCGTTGGCTTGTTCGTAGCGATTCAAATTGACTCTTTGAAGCGAACTTCGCCCGCGCGCCCACGATATAACTGCGATAGTCGCGATGGCTACGGCCACAATGAGCAACACTTGCAACCGCGCGCGGCGTGTTATTTGAAGCGCCACGATAGCTACCTGTGAAAACCTAACGGCAACAACGGTCGGGGTGCCGTGCCTTCAAAAAACCAGCTGGCGCCAACGCGTAAACGATGATGCCACGTGGGTAGGCGCGCGGTGTAAAGCGCAAAACGCGCCTGGCGAGCCAGTGGTCCTCCAAATGCTTTTCCGCCGGCGAGCACGGCGGCGCGTTCCGTACCCAGACTGACCGCTTCTCCCAGTTCCTCAAAATGTTTGGTCTGTAACTCCTCGCCCGAGAGAAAAGCTTTGACGTTCTTTGCGACCAGACCCGCTTGTTGGAATGCCAGTTGGGCCGTTCCTGCCAGGGTTGGTGCGGCGGCCTTGTAAAAAGCGATGTCCCCCAGCGAGAAGACGTTTGCGTGGGAAGGAACTTGTAGAGTGGGATTCACCAGGATCAAACCCCGGCTGGTTTTCTCTACGTTAAGACTTTCGATCAGCGGACTGACGCGCACGCCGCCCACCCAAACCACCGCGGCCGTGTCAAACTCAGTCTGCGTTCCATTGTGTTCCGACACCAGCGTCTTCTCCGTAACGCGAACGACGCGAGTCAGGGTGTGAACTTCCACGTGCGATTGACGCAGCGCCTGGTCTACAAACTGGCGAATCTCCTGGCCCATTCCGGGCACAACGCGGTCTCCCATCTCGATAACCAGTACGCGCGGTTCGCCGCTGAGGGCGCGCCGTTTGAAAGCGTCGCGAAGCAAGTCAGCCATCTTGGTCGAGAGTTCCACGCCACTGGCGCCGGCGCCTACCACCGCAAAAGTCAAAGCGCGTTGAATGTCCTGGGGTGGCAGATCGGGAGGTACATGGTCGAGCGCATCGATCATAGTCCGCCGCAACATATCTGCGTCGGCAAGCTTGCGGAAGGGAATCGCATATTCCGCAGCGCCTGTGACTCCGGCGAAGTTTGTAACCCCGCCGACGGCGAGCACCAAAACGTCATAAGTGAGTGGGTCGCCGCCGTTTTTCAGGGTCGCGGTGCGCTTGTTCAGATCAATATTCATGACCTGATCGCGAACGAGCTTCACGCTATCATCGAGCAATTCTTTGTAGGGAGGGGCAATATGCCATTCCTCAACTTCGCCACTCAGATATTCGTAAAGCATTGGAGTGAAGAGGAAATGATCTGCATCGCTGACAAGCGTGACCTCGAACGAGCTTTCCAAATCGAGCGCGGCGAATAGCCCGCCAAAGCCACCCCCAACAATAAGGATCCGCGCTTTTTTGTTTTCCATCTGTGTGAAACTCCCTGCTTTTCGAAATGGTAACAGACAACAGCCAGGGGGCGAATATGGCTTGTGGCTTGAAATTGTGGTTAAACAAATTGACCCGAGCATGCGACGCTAGTTCGTTGACCCCGCGCTGCTGCCGTAATAATGTTGTTGCATTCCGAGCGGCACCGAACCACGATCAAGGAGCCCAAAGATGAACCCAAGGACGCCCCACACCCAACTTCGTTTTTATCTGTCATTTTCGTTCATCGCCGTCTGCCTGGTGGGACTAAACCAGGCCGCAACCACTATCTCATCATCACACTCGCTGGGTTATAACGGTAAAGAGGTTGTTCGGGAAACCAACGCCGTCAAGCTCGAAGCTAAACTTTTCTATGATAAAGAAACCCAGAGTCGTGGAGATTATCAAGACCGTGGAACCTGGATCGGTGATCCTTACCACAATGACATCTCATCTTCGCTGCGCGCCCTCATGCAATTATCTTTACAAGCGCCAGCCGACAAGATCGCGCCCGACGTGCTCGCCGACACGGCGGATGGCAAGAGGGGATCGATTGTTATCCTGCTGGCCGATCAGGCCGACGTCAGCGCCGCGTATGACATGAATGACCAGGACGCGCGCGGCTGGTTTGTATATAACACGCTTACTCAGCACGCCACGCGCACTCAGGTTGGCCTCCAGGAGTTTCTGAAACGTCAAGGCGCGACTTATCAATCTTTCTGGGCTGTTAACATGATCGTCGCGATAGCCGACCGCCCACTGGTCGAAAAACTCGCGGCTCGTGCCGACGTCGCCCGCGTCGATTCGAACAGGCCAACTCGCTGGATCGAGGAACCGGTCGTTGAAAGGTTCGGCGTCACCACCAGCAAAGCCAACGCCGCCGATGCCCCCGATACCGTCGAGTGGGGCGTGTTGAATACCAACGCCCCGGCGGTTTGGGCGATGGGATTCACCGGTCAGGGTATAGTGGTGGCCAACGAAGACACCGGCATGCGCTGGACCCACAATGCTCTGAAGCCCCAATACCGCGGGTGGAACGGTGCCGTCGCCGACCATAATTTCAACTGGCACGATTCGATTCATAGCGGCGGCGGTAGCTGCGGCGCCAACGCAGTAGCGCCCTGCGACGACAATGGACACGGCACACACACCACGGGTACGACGATTGGGGATGATGGCGCCGGCAACCAGATAGGTGTGGCTCCGGGAGCGAAGTGGATTGGCTGTCGCAACATGGATCAGGGCAATGGTACTCCAGCCACCTACACAGAGTGTTTTCAGTTCTTCATTGCGCCGACTGATCTGACTAACAGCAACCCTAACCCGGCCCTGCGTCCACACGTGATTAACAATTCCTGGGGTTGTCCGTTCAGCGAAGGATGCGTCACTCGCGCGGAGTTGGAAACGATAGTTAACAACACGGAGGCCGCCGGGATCTTCGTTGAAGTCTCGGCAGGCAATTCCGGCTCAGGTTGCTCGACTGTATCCGATCCGCCGGCGATCTACAGCGCCTCCTTTTCGACAGGTGCGATTGACATTAACAACGTGCTGGCGAGTTTCAGCAGTCGTGGCCCAAGCACGTTCTACACGCCAAACCTGCTAAAGCCAAACATCTCGGCCCCAGGCGTCAACGTCCGCTCGTCCACGCGTACAAGCGATACCACCTATGGGAACCTGAGCGGCACTTCTATGGCTGGACCCCACGTCGCCGCCGCGGTTGCACTGCTTTGGTCTGCGCGGCCCAACCTGGTGCGCAACATCGCCCAGACCAAGACGATCCTGCAGAACACAGCTAACCCGGCCGTGACCGTCACGCCGCAAACCTGCGGTGGCATACCATCGACCCAGATACCAAACAATTCCTTCGGCTACGGCCGGGTGGACGTTCTGGCTGCTGTCAACGCTGTACCGACTACTTCACCGGCGAGCATCAGCGGACAGATTACAACCTCAGACGGTCAACCCCTGGCCGGTGTGACTATCCAGATGACTGGAGACGGATCACGGAAAACGATTACGGACGCCAGCGGTAATTACCGGTTCGATAATGTCAGGACCGATAACTTCTACACAGTTACGCCGACGCGCGTGAACTACAGTTTCACTCCGGACAATCGCTCCTTCTCGCTCTTCGGCAATAAGACCGACGCTGTGTTCACCGCTATTCCGGACGCGGTCATGGTTGCGAATCCGGTGGACGTGCCGGAGTTTTTCGTTCGCCAGCACTATCTTGATTTTCTGGGACGCGAGCCGGATGAAAGCGGGTTCAACTTCTGGAGTGACCAGATACTCGAATGTGGCGGTGACGCGAACTGCTTCGAGCGGCGGCGAATCAATGTTTCGGCGGCCTACTTCTTGTCAATAGAGTTTCAGCAGACAGGCGGACTGGTTGACGGACTTTACCGTGTAAGTTATGGCCGGCGACCACTTTATGCGGAATTCTTGCCTGACACGTCAGTAGTAGCCCGCGATGTAGTTGTTGGCCAGGGCGACTGGGCGCAACAGCTGGAAACGAATAAGCAGGCATTTGTCAACGCCTGGGTAGAGCGACCAGCATTCCGTGCAGCTTATGATGGGCTGGCAAGCGACACTTTTGTCGACACGCTAATCGGCCACACCGGCGCGAGCTTTAGTGGCGATCGCAATGGCCTCGTCAATGGCTTAACTAACGGGACAATGACGCGGGCGGCGGTCTTGCGCCAGGTGGTGGAGAATGAAGGGTTCACGCGGGCGAAGTCGAACCAGATGTTTGTGATGATGGAATATTTCGGCTACCTGAGGCGCGACCCGGACGAAAGCGGCTACGCATTCTGGCTGAACAAGCTGAGCGAGTTCAATGGAAACTTTGAACAAGCAGAAATGGTCAAGGCGTTCCTGGTTTCCGGTGAATATCGGGAGCGCTTCCGGTAAAAAACATGGAGATTTCCATCTGTCATTTGCCATTTTTCATCTTCCATTTAAGCCGCGGTCGAACGGGCGGCGGCCAGCGGTATTAAATGGCAAATGGCAAATGAAAAATGATGAATGGAAAATCCTGGTTTCCCTCCACTAGCCGCCGCTTTTCACCGGCAAGACCAATCGGTGCGTTTCGGCCCCGCTGGACAGCCTTTCGAGCGCGTGTTAACTTACCTTGACACTTAATCTTAGCGGTTGCCGTCAGTTGGCGGTTTTCTGCTGTTCTGGAGGATCATTTTTAGCAGTGCCATTAGCCAAAGAGACGAAAGTACAGATTCTTAACGATTTTCGCAGCCACGATACAGACACAGGTTCACCACAGGTTCAGGTGGCTTTACTCAGCAAGAGAATCAACGAGCTTACCGAACACTTCAAAGTCCACAAAAAGGATAATCACTCGCGGCGCGGCCTGCTCAAGATGGTCTCGCAGCGTCGAAGTTTGCTGGATTATTTGAAGCGTACAGACATCGAACGATACCACGAGGTAGTGACTCGTCTGGGGCTTCGCAAATAAGAAAACAGAAGCAACAGAACCGTTCAGTAGTGTAACGAGAAACTTCGAATCTCAGATTTCCAAAGCCCACGTCTATCGAAGGGCTTGCCCAAGGTGCCGAACGTGACGGCGATACTCCCAAGCAAGCAGACGTGTTCGGCCTTAGCGTAACGCACAAAAGGCGGCAGAGCTTCACGGTGAAGAGGCTTTGCCGCCTTTGTGATTATTGCGGCTCCACGATTTTCCCAAACGCCTCACGTGGCGCGCTCCCGGTAAATGAAAACTGGGAAACTGGGAAATGAAAGTTTTATTCCAATCAAAGCGAGGCGCACGAGACGCTCGCGAGCCTGATTCAATCAGGTAATTGTCCGAAGGAGACAAACAATATGACAGTTAAGAAATATCTCAAAGAGTCAATAAAGTTAGGCGATAAGGATTTGACGGTCGAGACCGGCCGAGTCGCCAAACAAGCAGATGGTTCAGTCGTTATCAAATATGGCGACACAATGCTGCTGGTTGCCGCGGTAGGCGCGCAGACCACACGGGAAGGAATTGATTTCTTCCCCCTGACGGTAGAGTACCGTGAAGCAAACTACGCGGCCGGGCGCATTCCCGGTAACTACTTCCGGCGCGAAGGAAGACCTACGGAAAAAGAAACCCTTACCAGCCGTCTGATCGATCGACCTTGCAGACCATTATTCGCTGAAGGTTATCGTAACGAGACGCAGGTAATCGCGAGCGTAATTTCCGCGGACCCCGACAACAATCCTGATGTGATCGCAATCACTGGCGCTTCATGCGCGCTCTATCTTTCCGATATCCCCTTCATGAATCCAATCGGCGGTGTGCGGATCGGACTGATTGAAGGCCGCTACATTGTTAACCCCACCTACGACGAAGTGCGCGAGTCGCGATTGAACCTGATCGTCGCGGGCACGGAGGAGGCCATTGTGATGGTCGAGGCCGGGGCGTCGGAAGTGTCGGAAGAAATCATGCTAGAGGCCCTCATGCTTGCCCATAAAGAAATCAATCGGCTTTGTCGCTGGCAGAAGGGGCTGTACAAAGCGCTTGCCATACAGAAGCGCGAAGTGGAACCCCCGGTGCTGAACGAGGAAATGCTGGGAGAAATTCAGCGGAATTACAGTGAACGTCTACACTCCGCTATGGACACCACCAATCAGGAGAAGCGCGACAGTTACGCGGCGGTTGACGCGTTGAAAAAGGAAGTCGTTGAAGGCTATCCGGAAGAAGAACCGGAAAAACGACAGATGGCGAAACGGGTTTTCGACCATTTGAAAGAAACTGTCTTTCGTGACGATATTCTCAATAGCCGGCGCAGGCCCGATGGCCGGCGCTTCTCGGAAATACGGCCTATAAGCTGCGAAATTGGCTGGTTGCCCCGAGTCCACGGTTCCGCACTTTTTACTCGCGGCGAAACTCAGGCTCTCGTCACCACCACGCTGGGCACTAAAGAAGACGAGCAGTTTATGGACGACATCGAGAAGGGCGAAGTTAAACGCCGCTTCCTGCTGCACTACAACTTCCCGCATTACTCGGTGGGTGAAGTAGGTCGTTTTGGTTCGTCGAGCCGGCGCGAAATTGGACATGGTGCTCTGGCGCGGCGGGCGATTGAGCCGGTGCTGCCGGATGAGTCGGTTTTTCCTTATACGCTTCGCATCGTTTCTGATATTACCGAGTCCAATGGTTCGTCATCGATGGCCAGCGTTTGCGGCGGCATCCTGTCGTTGATGGACGCAGGTGTCCCATTAAAGGCACCAGTCGCCGGCGTGGCGATGGGCTTGGTAATGGAAGGTAATAAGTATGCCATTCTGACGGACATCGCCGGAGCCGAAGACCATTACGGTGATATGGACTTCAAAGTCACTGGCACCAAAGAAGGCATCACCGCGCTGCAGATGGACATCAAGATCGCGGGGATCAACGCGCAGATTATGGCCGAGGCCCTCGAGCAGGCGAAAAAGGGACGATTGTATATTCTCAGTGTGATGGAGCAAGCCATTGCTAAGCCGCGTGCCGATATTTCGCTTCACGCGCCACGAATCATCCAGATCAAAATCAATCCGGACAAGATTCGCGACGTCATCGGACCAGGCGGCAAGATGATCCGGGCGTTGGTAGAAGAGACGGGCGCGAAGATCGATGTTTCAGACGATGGGACGATTTCGATAGCCACGGCGAGCGGCGAGGCAGCCGAAGCTGCGGTTGCCCGAATTCGCGGAATCACGGCCGAGGCGGAAGTGGGTCAGACCTACCTGGGCACAGTCTCCCGCATCGTTGATTTTGGCGCGTTCGTTGAAATCTTTCCGGGAACAGATGGACTACTTCACATCTCCGAGATCGCAGATCGCCGAGTGAAGGATGTTCGCGATGAGTTGAAGGAAGGACAGCAGATCCTGGTCAAATGTATCGGCAAAGAAGGCAACAAGATTAAGCTTTCGCGAAAAGCTGTCTTGCGCGATGAGGACCGCAAAGCTGAGGCCGCGAGTGCGGGTGATTCTGTAGCTGCTCATGATTCTGATTAAGGTTGTCGATTCTGATTTAGGTCGGCGATTCTGATTAAGATCGGCAATTTGATTGAGGCCGCCGATTTGATTGAGGTCGGCGATTTGAAATTTGAGATCGGAGATTTGAGATCGAAAAGGGGGTTTGCCACTATGCAAGCCTCCTTTTTTATTCAGCTTGGACACCCAACAACCGTCACACTGGAATCCTTCCTGATTAATGGGAGACAAGACGCGCTTCTTGTCACCCTTTCTTTTTTGGTGTGGTGGCTAATTCCATGGGGTGTTGTCCTAATTTGAAATTCTCTGTGCCGCCTTTTGCCCTCCGCGTCTTCTGTGCTGAGTGCTTGCTTAAAGTTTATTCACCACAGAAGGCACAGAGCGCACGGAGGTCTCACCGAGAAAGGTAAAATTAGGAGACCAGCTCTATGGGGGTAGTGGGTCAGTTTAGTGTGGGAGGTTCGGATTCTTTGGAGAACCGTGCGCGGTAGCGCCGGATGCTAAAGTCAACTTCAACGCACGCCATGCAGAACCGAGCGCGGTAGCGCCGGATGCTAGAGTCAACTTTGGCGTAGTGATCATACGAGGATTGGCGGAAGAGACTTGTTAGAGGCAGCACCTATTAATTTCCAGCCTTCGCTTGTGCGGATGCTGCCACTGGCCAAATGTTTGAAGTTGACTTTAGCATCCGGCGCTACCGCGCACGGTTCTGCATCATTACGCTGAAATTGACTCTAGCATCCGGCGCTACCGCGCTCGGTTCCGCATGGCGTGCGTCTCTTATTTATCAAACTGACCCACCAGCTCTATGGGCCATGGATTGACGCTTGACTGGGCTTGTGGTAACAATCTTCGCATCCCCTTATTTAGTTTCCCCAAATTCCCCCTATCCAAACAGGAGGAGTTGTTTTATGGGAGACAATGGAAATGGTGGCGGCGGCGGCAGCGCCGGAGTTGTCGCAGTGCTGGTGATCTTTGTGATCGTGATTTTGGCCTTGGCCTTTGTTTTCAGAGGGCGCTTGTTCGGCGGTGGGGGCACACAGAAAATTGACGTAAACGTTCAGACGCCAGCTAAGTAAGAAGCACGTTCGAGAGACTTCGTTTTTGGACCGCGATCAATAGCCGGGCAGGCCGGTGGACTAATAGAGGAGCGCCACGGTGCTCCTCTTTTTGTTTACGGCAAATGGTAAATAGTAGATGGTGAATAGACCACCAATGGCAATTCAGGTTCAAGTTCGCTAGAGTAAACGGCATTTCACTATTTACTGTTCACCATTTACCATTCACTTTCTTATGACAGCTCCCAACATCGAAACGATAGTTTCCCTTGCCAAACGGCGTGGGTTTGTTTTCCCCTCTTCGGAAATCTATGGCGGCCTCGGCAGTGCCTGGGACTACGGTCCGCTGGGAGTCGAGCTCTCGAATAACGTGAAGCACGCATGGTGGCGCTGGATGGTCTATGAGCGCGATGACATTGAAGGCGTCGACTCGTCGATCATCTTGAACCGCCTGGTTTGGAAGTATTCTGGCCACGAAGATACCTTCAGCGATCCACTGGTAGATTGTCGGGAGTGCAACAGCCGTTTGCGTGCAGACAAATTGACGGATGGAAAATGTCCCAAATGTGGCTCAACCGATCTTACCGAGCCACGCCCGTTCAACCTGATGTTCCAAACTCACGTTGGCGCTACCGCGGAAGATGATCCGGCTTCGCTAGTCTATCTCCGTCCGGAAACGGCCCAGGGTATATTCATTAACTTTCTAAATGTGTTGACAACAAGCCGACGGAAACTTTCCTTCGGCGTCGCACAGATTGGTAAGTCGTTTCGCAACGAGGTCACACCAGGCAACTTCATTTTTCGCACACGCGAATTTGAACAGATGGAGATGGAATACTTTGTCCGGCCCGGCGAAGATGAGAAAGCTCATCAGGAATGGATCGATGCCTGCTACAACTGGTTCATCACTCTGGGCATCTCGGCAAATAATCTCCGTCTATATGAGCAGCCAAAAGAGGAGCTGGCCCACTATGCCAAGCGCACGGTAGACATCCAGTATCGCTTTTTTCCGGAGCGTGAGGAGGATGAACGCCAGTGGGACGAGCTGATGGGAATCGCCAATCGCACCGATTTTGATCTGCGCACGCACTCGAAGAAGCCGGAGGACGCGGAAGGGAAGCGTTTGAATCCGGATTCTACGGAAGATCTGTCTTACTTCGATGAGGCAACCAAAGAACGTTTCTATCCATACGTGATTGAGCCTGCGGCCGGCGTTAATCGCACGGTGCTGTCCGTGCTCATGGATGCCTACTCCGAAAAGACGAATGACAAAGGCGAGGCGCGCGTGATATTGAAACTTGATCCAGTCTTGTCCCCGATCAAAGCTGCGATTCTTCCGCTTGCGAAAAACAAGCCGGAGATTGTGGCGATGGCAAAATCCATCAAGCGCTCGCTGCAGCCGTCGCTGCGCGCTGTCTACGACGATACGGGCGGCATTGGAAAACTCTACGCGCGCCAGGACGAAATTGGCACTCCTTTCTGCGTGACTGTGGATCACCAGTCGCTGGAAGACGAAGCGGTGACGATCCGTGATCGTGATACCTGGGAGCAGGAGCGCGTGAAGGTTGTTGATTTGCAGGAGCATTTGTTGAAGCGACTGAAAACGTAGTCCAACGTGCACCTGCGTCCAGTAGTTCAGAGTTCAAGCTTTAGCTTGTCTTTCGTCGCGACTGCAACCTAAAGGTTGAACTCTAAAGTGCTTGACGGACATCCGACGTTGGACCTTGGATAAATCCAAAAATGCCCGTAGTCAAGAAGCGAAACTTACAAACCGAGACCCGTCTGTTGCTTGAATCCGGCGAGCCGGTCGAGTTACCGCCAGCCGATATAGCAGACCGCGACGTGCTGGTGCAGTTTGATCAGTTCAAGCCGTTTGTGCCCGAGCTACTCGAGGAATTGCGTGAAGGCACCACGGCCGAGCCGGTAGCAGTGATGAACGATGGGTCGACGTTTGCCATCCACGGCGCGACCCGCACTTTTTGGGTGAAGCTTTGGCACGCCGCCGGTACCGACCTGACTAAAATAGATCGGGCGCAAATCATTAGTTGTCTACCATCAACCCGCGGTGT
Source organism: Pyrinomonadaceae bacterium (assembly GCA_036506215.1). GTDB lineage: Bacteria > Acidobacteriota > Blastocatellia > Pyrinomonadales > Pyrinomonadaceae > PSRF01. Next base: position 40,735 of record DASXSC010000008.1, read on the forward strand.
TCAAGTCCTGGTCGAATCGCCAGAAGAATAAGTCCAGGGCCCAACGATCATTCAAGCAGTTTAGAGTTCAGCCTTCAGGTTGTTTTTCTTAGACGCAGGCAAGCTGAAGCTTGTACTCTAAACTGCTTGAGAGACATTGCACGACGTGTCGATATTTCCCGAAAAAGTTATTGGTATAGCTAACGCTGTTCGTGATGCGGGCGGTCGCGCGCTGCTTGTCGGCGGATGTGTTCGCGACCTGCTCATGAGTGGCGAGCCGAAGGATTGGGATGTGGAAGTCTATGGCATCGAGCCCGCCAAATTACGCGCTTTGCTGGACCAATTTGGACCGGTAAACGTGGTCGGCGAAGCGTTCACTGTCTACAAGCTCGGTCCTGATCTGGATGTCTCGCTGCCACGCCGCGAAAGAAAGTCAGGTCGCGGCCATCGTGCTTTTGTCATTGAGGGCGATCCCTTAATGACAGTTGAAGATGCTGCGCGCCGCCGTGATTTCACCGTTAATGCGATCCTGCAAGATCCATTAACAGGCGAAATCATTGATCCGTTTGGTGGCCACGAAGACATCAAGAATAAGAAGCTGCGCGCGGTGTCGGACACGACATTTGTTGAAGATAGTCTGCGAGTTTTGCGTGCAGCGCAGTTAGCGGCGCGTTTTGAATTTGATATTGAACCGGAAACCGTTGCGCTCTGCCGCGCGATGGATTTGTCTGATCTCCCAGCCGAGCGGATCTGGGGAGAAATTGAGAAGCTCTTGCTGCGTGCTGCTCGTCCTTTTGTCGGACTCGATTGGCTACGCAAGCTGGGCGCAGTTGATCAACTGTTTCCGGAGATAAAAGACCTAATGGAAGTGCCTCAGGATCCCGAGTGGCATCCGGAAGGCGACGTCTTTGTTCACACGCTGCTGGTTAGCGATCGGGCTCACGAGGAGATCGACGATCTGCCTTATGCGAAACAAGTAGCGGTGATGCTCGCCGCCGTTGCCCACGACTTTGGCAAACCCTCGACCACCGAATTCCTGGAGGGACGCTGGCGCTCACGCGGCCATGAGGAAGCAGGAGTGTTGCCCACCACGAAGTTTTTGGATCGTCTGAACATTAACACGCTTGACGGCTACGATGTGCGGGCCCAGGTTATTGCGCTGGTGCGGGAACACTTAAAGCCTGGTGAGTTTTTCAAGAAGCGAGACGAGGTTGGTGATGGTGCATTTCGCCGACTGGCGCGCAAGTGTGAGTTGGATCTGCTCTATCGCGTAGCGAAGGCTGACTCGCTGGGCCGCAATGCTGACTGGGTGCCACGCGAAAAATGGTACGACGCCGCGGCGCAGGAATGGTTTATTCAACGCGCGAAGGAACTGGAAGTCGAGCGGCAGCCACCCGCGCCGATCTTGTTAGGTCGCCATCTATTGGAAATGGGTCTGGAACCGGGGCCGCGAATTGGCGCGATCACTACGGCGATTTACGAAATGCAGTTGGATGGCCGCGTGCGCGATCTTGAAGAGGCAAAGCAAGCGGCGTCGGATCTAATCACTAAAGCTCGCGTGCCATAAGAAGAGGAAGGGAAATCCTTATTGACTTTATTTCCAAAAGGGGATATTGAAGGCAATCGTGCATTGCTAGTTGTGTGCTACATCCGCGGAAGGCAACGCCTCTACAACATCCAGTAGGGTTCCGACAACTTGCTAACCAATTTATCTGAAACGTTCCCATAACCAGCAAACTCCACCTCAAGGAGAGCTCCATGCTTAAACGAATATTAATTCTCACCAGCCTCGGTCTTACCTTGTGCCTAACACTATCGTCTAGCAGCCGAATAGATCGCAGCGTGAGCGCACTGGCATTCAACTTTCCCAGCGCCCGCGATAACCCGCCTGCAGGTTGGACTGGCCCCGTTTTCAAACTAAGCCAGAATTACCCGACAACTGCGCCAACTCCGGAAGTTTTGCCCTGGAAGGCATTCGATTTTAAGACGCAACCAATAGAATACATCAAGGCGGTACTCGCTTACGGTCTTGAGGGCAATGTCGAGGTTGAGTTTCAGGGCCAGCTGAACAACGTGCGTAAGTGGTATCACGCGCCCTGGATGCATCCAGGTAGAGAGTTCATTCACGGCATGACTCACGAACGCAGCTCGCGACCAAAAGAACTTGCGCCGACGCAAACGGGCATGTTTCAAAATTGGGCCGTTGGTTTATATAACGCACCAGCTGCCTTCGCTATCGGCAAGGTTTGGGCCAATCCGAACTCTCCCGATCCTTCGCTGGCACGCTTTCCCGATGGCGCTATGGCCCTCAAGTTATTGTTTACGCAAGCTCCGGTCAGTCAGGTGCCTTATCTCAAGAATGATTTCCAGTGGCTGGCTGACATCAACCGCATTTCACAGGGCGGCGCGCCACCGGAGAAGCTCAGACTGTTGCAGATCGACGTAGCCGTGCGCGACACGCGCGCAGACAGCACGACGGGCTGGGTCTTCGGTACCTTCATCTATGACTCGGAAGCCTCAGGCAGCACGCCGTGGCAACGGCTTGTTCCGATAGGTTTAATGTGGGGCAACGACCCATCGAAGGTTATTGTTGGCGGCACTCTCAATCAGACTTTCATCAACCCTGGTCAACGCATTCCGCAACATCTCGGCTTCAAAGGACGGCTGAACGGACCAGTAGATAATCCAGTCTCATCCTGTCTGTCCTGCCACTCGACGGCTGCAATGTCTCTTGATCCGCCGAGGCCGACAATATCAGGAGTTCCGCCGGCGAATCCAACCAGCGCGCAACTTAAGAGTTACTTTCGTAACATTCTCTCGGGCACCCCGTTCACGCCTGGCTACACATCACTTGATTATTCACTGCAGCTACAGGTGGGCATCGCAAACCTGGTAGGTTCGGGCGGATTTCAGCCGCCAGCACCACCGCATGGACTAATGCCCCCAGGAGCCGCAGCCCGCGTTAACGCGGCGAGGCAGCGGGCCATAAACGTAATTGTTCCGATGGAACGGGATGGAACTCCTGAGCGCCGAAGACCACACTAATGATGACGTTAGGCTGTTAGTAAACCCGGAAAATCTATCTGGATATTCGCAGATTTCTTGATTCGTTGTCTGACGGATTCAAGTTTGAAGTGCAACTGAGCTATCAGTCCCAAAGCGGTAGCGACGGCGCCTGTAACATTCCTATGCAGAACCGGAAGCGGACCGGGGAAGCCCGCAGCCCGGCTGGGGTGGTGGTAGCGACCGGCCAGGGACTCAACTTTACCGTTGGGGTATTTCATCGCTGAGCGCGGTCAATTAAGTACTAACAACTACGGTCCAGTCCTTGGCCGGTCGCTCCGGTTCTGATTAGGATAAACGCCAATGTTGGTCGGCCGTTACTGTCTCGCGTCGCAATTATCATGACGATTCCGCGAGTTGTTGCACTTCCAAGTTGATTAGTTGTCTGACTATCGCGCTCTTGTTTTTTCCAGTCTAAAAAACCTGCGTAATCTGCGCATTACGGTCCCGGTTGCTGTTGCGTGACACAGTGAATCGTTCCCATGCCCCACACCAGCGGCTCGCAGTTGATTCCTACTACCCTCCGACTCGCAAACAAATGATGTAGCGTCTCCAGGGCCCGTGCATCATTCGCATGTCCGAATACAGGAGCGAGCACGACGTCATTGGCGATGTAGAAGTTTGCGTAAGACGCAGGCAGGCGATCCAGATTGCGATTGTCAGTGCTCGTTCCGCCGACAGCTCCGGGCATGGGCAAGGTGACGATCTCAAAAGAACGACCCCGCGCATCAGTCATTCTTTGCAGTCTGCGCAAGTTGTCCTGCAACAAATTGTAGTTGGCATCTTCCGGGTCGTCTTCCACGGCGCAAACAATTACATCAGGCGCTGCGAAACGCGCGATGTCGTCAACGTGTCCATCCGTGTCGTCGCCGACAATTCCTTCTCCCAGCCACAGGACTTTTTCAACCCCAAGATAGTTTTTCAAATAATTCTCTATCTCATCCTTAGTTAGCTGGGGGTTGCGATTCGCATTCAATAAGCATTGCTCGGTTGTCAACACACAGCCGGCGCCGTTGACTTCGATCGAGCCGCCTTCCATCACAATACCGGGTTCGAAGCGCGGTACTTTTAACAGTCTCTGCAAACGCGCCGGTATCGAATCATCCTTCTTCAATTCTTCGTACTTGTTTCCCCAGGCGTTGAATACCCAATCATTGAACGCGAGTGGATGTTCGATAGACTCAAGTTTATCGGACACTTGTTTGTCGCACACAAGAAAGTTTGGGCCGTAGTCGCGAATCCACGAGTCAACCGTGGGAATGTGATGGCAGCAAATGTTTTCGGCGCCTGGGAAAATACAACGCGCGCGCACAGCCGCTTCGGTCCTCTCATCGTCGACGAGAAGATTCACGATCTCATTTGGCGCAAGCGCCGCCATCATCTGGAGAAAAATTTCTTCAACCTGCGGCACCCGATCCGGCCAGGTTTCCGGATCCTTCGGCCAGGTCAGCCAGGTCGCGCTGTGTCGCTGCCACTCGGGAGGCATGTGGTAACCGAGTTCAACTGGTGTCGGCATGGAAGAATTATTTGCCCGCGGTTGGTTCGAGAAAGCGCGATGAGAGGGGCGCGTAGAAATCAATGCGGCGATCGCGCAGGAACGGCCAGTTTTGGCGCGTTTCCTCGATTTTCTGAAGGTCGCACTCGACGACGAGGACTTCTTCTTTATCTGCTGAGGCTTTCCCGATAACGCGTCCAAACGGATCGGCGACGAATGATTGGCCCCAGAAGTTGAGCTTGCCTTCACGGCCCACCCGATTAACGACGACAACAAAAACGCCATTTGCGATCGCGTGCGCGCGCTGAATTGTTTCCCAGGCGGAATGCTGCGCCTGGTTCATCTCTTCGGCTTCGCCGGGCAGCCAGCCGATGGCCGTGGGGTAGAAGATAAATTCCGCCCCACTTAAGGCAGTTAACCGGGCGGCCTCGGGAAACCATTGATCCCAACAGACCAGCGCGCCCACCTTGCCGTATTGCGTGTCATGAGTTTGGAAGCCCAGGTCGCCGGGCGTGAAGTAAAACTTTTCATAGTAGAGCGGGTCGTCGGGAATGTGCATCTTGCGATACTTGCCCACGATCTTTCCCGCAGCGTCGATGATCACCGCAGTGTTGTGATAAACGCCCGCGGCGCGCTTTTCAAAGACCGAGGCAACAATGACAATCTTCTTCTGCCGCGCGACTTTGCTTAACGCATCGGTTGTTGGACCGGGAATGGTCTCTGCAAGTTTGAAGAGCTCGATGTCTTCAGTCTGACAAAAGTATTGCGAGCGGAAGAGCTCCTGCAGGCAGACAATCTGCGCGCCTTTCTTTGCCGCTTCGCCAATGCGGGCGATTGCTTTCTTGAGATTAGCATCGGGGTTTTGGTCGCAGCTCATCTGGACCAGACCAACTTTAACGATGTTCGACTTCGCTTTCTTTGGCATGAGGCGAGTATAGAAATTTACCGCAAAGGACGCAAAGTTGAAGATGCCAGTGACACATCAGAACCGCGAGCGGTAGCGACCGGCCTAAGGCTCACCTGTAAAGAATAGGGTTATTAGGACTCGGAGCTACGGCAGATGCTGACGTTCACTTGAGTCTTTGGCCGGTCGCTACCGCTTCCGGTTCTGATGTAACGAGTCGCGCTTACTGCGTATTCTCGGTATCTTGAGAAATCCGCTCCTAATACTCAACAACACCTGCGTTTCACAGTGCGTTCCGACTAATGTAAGATGTCCGGTTGTTTTAACCCTGCAATTCAAGAGAGACATTCCAATGATTGATTTTGAGTTGACCGAAGATCATAAAGCGCTGGTGCAAACCGTGCGCGAGTTTGCGCAGAAAGAGGTCGCGCCTTACATCAAGGAGTGGGATGAGAAACAGGAATTTCATCCCGAAGTCTTAAGAAAAATGGCCGAGTTGAATCTGCTCGGTGTTTGCATTCCTGAAGAATATGGCGGCGCCGGCTTCGATTACATTTCGCTCGGTCTGGTTTGCGAAGAACTTGAAGCGGTCGACACTTTCATGCGCGTCGTCATGTCAGTTCATACCGGTTTGAATTCATTGACGCTCCTTACCTGGGGCAGCGAAGAGCAAAAGGAGAAGTATCTGGTGCCGCAGGCTAAGGGTGAGAAAATTGCCACCTATGGTTTGACCGAGCCGGGCGCCGGATCGGATGTGGTAGGTTCGCGGTCCACGGCGCGCCGCGAAGGCGATGAGTATGTGGTAAACGGCGAGAAGATGTGGATCAGTCTGGCGGATGTCGCCGACAATTTTCTGTTCTTTTGCTGGACCGATGAAGAGAAACGTCGCAATCGCGACCATAGCGGCATGTCTTGTTTCATTGTAGAACGCGGCATGAAGGGTTTCACTTCCGGCACCATTCACGGCAAGCTGGGAATTCGTGCCGGCAACACCGGATATTTTTCGCTGCAAGACGTGCGCGTGCCGGCAGCGAATCGCGTGGGTGAAGAGGGCGAAGGTTTTAAGATCGCGATGTTTGCTCTGGAACAGGGAAGATTCACAGTGGCTGCGGGGGCGACCGGAGTAATCCGCGCTTCGCGCGATGCGTCCGTCGCTTACGCTTTGGAACGCGAGACCTTCGGCACAAAGATCGCAAACCATCAGCTGGTCAAACAAAAAATTGCAGAGATGGAAGCCGATTACCAAATGTCGCGTCTGCTTTGTTTGCGGGCCGGCTATTTGAAGAACACTGGGCGGGCAAATGCGCGCGCAACCAGCCTGGCGAAGTGGCAGGCAACCACTCGCAGCGAGAAAGCAGCTTCAATGGCGATTGAGGTCCATGGCGCGAACGGTTATGCAAACGACTACCCGGTCGAACGTTACTGGCGCAACTGCAAAGCCGCGATCATTTATGAGGGAACGCGTGACATCCACACACTGATGCAAGCTGACTGGGCGTTGGGTTTGAAAAAAGAGAAGCCCGCGCGCAAAACACTGCCGCCGTGGCAGCCTGCCGAATCGCGAGCTACAGTCAACTCGTAAACCGTTGCACGGTCTTAAATCAGTTCAGGGGCACGGAATTCCGTGCCCTCTTTGTTGAAAGGAGACCACCTGTTGAGTTGACATTAAGGATCTATTCGGACTGCGATGACAGCGCACGGATCAGTTTCCATGACCTAGTCGCACTGTGCAGCGGTTGTAAATCCTTGACCCGATTTAGGGTAACAATCAACGAGGATGAAGTTAGATGCGGGGGACCAACAGCAACAAAAGTCTATTTTTAGTGTCTTGCTTCAAAGATGCGATTGAAAGGCGTTTCAATTGCACGGCGGAATTGAGTAAAACCACCGGCGAGGACAACGTCCCGGATCGCTGATTCCGGCGCTACGGCGCCGAGCGCCGGACCGCCCAGCGCCATTGAGTTTGCCGTACAGCAAAGCGTCGAAGCGCCGGCAAAGGTTCGGCCGATGATGTTGAAATTCTCCTCAACGGTATTGCCCGCCATCGGCTCAACAATCAGCGCGCTACCATCCTGATTCAGAACTTCGGCCGCACGCTTGCAGGCGCCCACTGGATCCCCCATGTCGTGGAGGCAATCGAAGAAGGCGACCATGTCGTATTGCTCGTCCGGTAACTCGCTGGCGTTTGCCACCGCAAACGTAACGCGATCAGAAACGCCGGCATCTGCAGCGCGCCGGTGCGCGGTCTCGATCGATTTCTCATGATTGTCGAAACCCCAGAAGCGTGAATTTGGATAAGCCTGGGCCATAATGATCGTGGAAGAACCGTGGCCGCAGCCGATGTCAGCGACTTTACCGCCAGCCTCCAGCTTTTCTTTCATGCCCGTGAGTGACGGAATCCATGCGGCAATCAAGTGGGCGGCGTAGCCAGGACGGAAGAAGCGCTCGGTGCCGACAAAAAGATCCGGATCATGTTCACCCCAAAGCATGCCGCCGCCGTTCTTGAAAGAGTCTTCGATTCGCGAAACGGCATGCGTCATTGCCTTAATGACGTAGAAGCCGCCGCCAACATAAAAAGGACTACTTTCGTCAGTCAGCGCCGCTGCCTGTTCTGGTGCTAACGAATAGCGCCCGCTTTCCGCATCGTAATCAACGTAACCGCTTGCAGCCTGATTAATAAGCCACTCGCGAACATATCGTTCGTTTGTGGAAGTCTTATGCGCGAGTTCGACAGGAGTTACCATTTCGCCGGATGCCAGTGCTTTGTAGAGTCCGAGTTTCTGGCCGATATAAACCAGTGAGGAACTCAAGGCGGCGCCAAAATCTCCAACCACCTTACCCAAAAACGCTTGCATCTTGTCTTCATTGATCGGTGCGGGTTGCGTGACTGCGGACATAAAAAGTCTCCTCGACGGAAGGGAAGTTTAATGGGAACGGGGAACCATGGCGGATTTTCTACGCCAGCCTAAGCGACAAGTCAACTGAGGACAACGCGACATTGTGTTTACATGGCTATAAGCGGGGGCAAGCCCGCCTTCCTCACCCTGAGACTATTTAGTCGCTCCTTTGAGCTTAGCTTGAATGCCGTTCACTAGGAATTACAACAGGACGTGGATCAGACCTTGCCAGTTGCCTTCAATGCCTGAAGTAACCTGCGACGATGCTGGGGCCTGGTTGCGGAGACGCGACGCATTTACCGCGGAAACGCGAGACACCATTGAAACGGCTGCCGCCACGACAAGCAAAACTGAAAATAGGGAGAGGAGGATTTTGCGTTGCATTGAATCAATTCCTTTGAGACTTTACGTAGAGTGTAAGACCGCGTCTCTTACGCTAGGGAGGACGATGGTTTCCGTTCAGGCTCAGGTCTTTTCAGAGCGGCATTTCAGCATCCGGTGGCGGTTCCTGCGCTGTCGTCTCCTCACTTTGATCGACACCGGTAAGTTCCTGATGCCTGGCGACAGCGCGGTTGACTGCCCATTCGACTTCTTCAAGTTTGAAAGGCTTGGAGAAATAGGCGAAAGCGCCCAGGTCGAGGAGCTCCTTACCATCGATCTCCTCTTCCGCGTTAGGCATTCCCGATATCACAATCACCGGGGTGGCAGGATGCTTTGCTTGAATATATTTCAAAAGCTCGCGGCCGCTGAGTCCAGGCATAGAAATGTCAGTAAGAACTGCATCGTAGGTTTCAATATCCAAATAGGCTAAGGCTTGTTCGGCGCGATCCGCTGTATGACACTCGTGGGCAGAAGAAAAGAACTGATGAAGCGTTTCTCGAATAAGGTTGTCATCATCGACGATTAATAAAGTGGCCATCTAACCCAGTTTCTCCCGCCCTGCTGAGCCCTGCTTAAGAAATCGCATTCTAGCTGTCTTTCAGAGGGCACGCTAGAGTTTATGGTGGATTTACGGAATCAAATCTATGCATGAAAGTTTGCTGCGGGTTGTTTGAGGTTGAATCTTCGTGGAACGCAAAATCTGCCGCGGATAATCGACGTTAATCCGGTGATGCGCTGACCCAAATTGTTTCGGCTGGGATGGCGATGGCTTTTGCCAACAAGCGAAGCAAAAACAAGCGGCGCACAACTACAAATAACAGTAGCGCTCTGTTAGTATGAGTCCGCACTTCTTCAACTGTGAACGCTCGGCACTTGACGCTGTTCGCAGGCAAACTTCCGAATTCAGGAGACCTGAAGGAAATGGGCCACGAGTTAAGGACAGAGCGCGAGCTGTCTCTGGATTTCTTGCGCGTCTGCGAAGCAGCTGCAATTGCCGCGGCGCGCACGATGGGACAAGGCGACCGCAAATATTCCGACCATGTTGCGGTCGAAGCGATGCGCGAAGTTATGGACACGGTGCCGATGCGCGGTCGCATCGTGATCGGTGAGGGTGAACGCGACGAAGCCCCGATGCTTTATATCGGTGAAGAAGTGGGTGGCGGTTTCGGCGTCGGCGAGGAGATTGGCGAATCCTGTCCGGAGGTGGACATTGCAGTCGATCCGCTCGAGGGTACAAACCTTTGCGCGCTTGGGGCCAACAATGCGATTGCAGTGCTGGCTGCGGCTGAACGTGGCGGGTTGCTGAATGCGCCCGACCTTTACATGGATAAGATTGTAGTGGGCCCATCCTCGCGCGGCGTGGTGGACCTCGATGCGCCCGTCAAAGACAATCTAAAGAATATTGCGCGTCGCTTAGGTCGCGACGTGGAAGACTTGACCGTGATTGTGCTCGATCGTTCACGACATCAAAAATTGATTGCCGACGTGCGCGCGGCCGGAGCACGTATACGCTTGATCAGCGACGGCGACCTTTCAGCCGGAATCTCAGCCGCGGTTGCCGGAACAAACATTCATGCGCTGGTGGGCATTGGCGGCGCGCCGGAGGGCGTGCTTACGGCCGCGGCGATGAAATGCCTGAACGGCGAGATACAGGCGCGACTGGTTTTTGACCCGGAGCGCCTGGGTGTTGACAAAGGCAAGGTCCCGCCGAAGACAGAAGTGTTAGAGCGTTTGCAGACGATGGGCATTACGGATGGGAACAAGATTTACGATACAAACGATCTGGCGCCCGGCCGCAAGATTATCTTCGCGGCAACTGGAGTAACAGACGGCGCGTTGTTGAAAGGCGTCAGGTTTTTCGGCGCCGGCAAACGAACGCATTCTGTGGTCATGACGACTGAGTCGCGGCACATTCGGTTTGTGGATACGCTGCATATCGACGGTGGGCCGGATACTGTGATCAGATTTTGATCCGGCGGCGTGAGAAGTGAGAAGTGCGAAGTTAGAGAAAGACCGAAGACCAAAGACCGAAGACCGAAGACCGAAGACCGAAGACCAAACTTCCGATGCACGCTTCACCAACCAAGTACATTCCGCAAAACAGTACCCTTCGCCGGCCGTTGATAATGTGGCTCACCGTGGCGGCCGGGTCTGTCGCGGTAATGTTGCTCATAATCGGCGCTCCCCTGGCGGTCAAGGCAGGGCATCCGTTCTGGGGCCAGACGATCTATCGAGCGTTCAGTTATGTATGTCATCAAATTCCGGAGCGCTCCTTTTTTATTGCGGAACACCAATTTGCCGTTTGCGCTCGTTGCACCGGTCTTTACGCCGGCTTCACGCTGGCAACTGTTGTGTATCCCCTGGTTCGATCGCTAAGGCAGATTGAAGCTCCAGCACGGAAATGGCTTTTCATGGCAGCGGCCCCGCTCGCGATCGATTTCGCGCTGGGGTACCTCGGAATATGGAACAACACCCATTTTTCGCGTTTCGCCACGGGCGCACTGTTGGGCGCGGTTGCTGTTCTCTATGTCATGCCAGGCTTAATTGACTTAAGCCTGCGTGAATGGGGAGGCAGGCACAAGGATTCATCGCCCGTCGCCGCAGAAGGAGTTTCGTCCGCCGAAATGTTCTCGACTAAGGCCTCAGTGGCGCCCAGCGACTACAGCGCGCCTGAGCGGCGCATCTGAACGTGACAGCAATCCTCGCGCTGTTAGACAAGTAATCCAGCCAGGGTTTCATTCACTCTTGTCCGGGAGCCCTTATGCCTGCTTTGCTTGCGTCCGCCAATCAGTTAAAATCCCCTGCCTTCGAGTGCTCAGGGTATTAGTCTTCTGTGTGCAAATTAGTGGGTGGATAATGCGCCGTCGGCAGTTTCGAGACGGCGCTTCGAGTGTAGGGACGGTCCTTCGCCTGGACCAGTATCTGACTTTATTCGTCATTATGATTTTTCAGGATACGAAACCACCTATTGGACCCACGCCGAATGAACTCTTCGTGCGGTATTTCCATGATCTAACGAACAAGACCCGGGGAAACATCAGTCCGCTTTACCGGCTCGATGCTTTTGACTGGACGATTCTGATCCTCTATTTCGTCATCCTGGCGGTGTTGGCGGTTTACGGCGCTTACCGCATCAAGCAGGTCGTTGACTTCTGGCGATATCGCAAATTTGTTCCGCAACCCAGGGGCTCTTTTAGCGAAGCAGATCTGCCACTCATCACGGTGCAGCTTCCACTCTTCAACGAAATGTACGTCGTCGAACGGTTAGTGAAAGCAATAACCGAGATTGATTATCCGGCTGAGAAGTTGGAGATTCAGGTCCTCGATGATTCAACTGATGAAACAGTGAAAATTGCCGAGGCCACGGTGGCAAAATATGCGCAACAGGGTTTCGACATTCATTACATTCATCGTTCAGATCGGACCGGCTTTAAGGCCGGCGCGCTCGAGGCCGGCACGAAAGCCGCCAAAGGGGAGCTGCTGGCCATTTTCGACGCCGACTTTGTTCCCAAGCCTGATTGTTTGCGCAAGCTTGTTGATTACTTCACCGATCCCATGGTCGGCTGCGCGCAAATGCGCTGGTCACACATTAACGGCAATTACAATCTGCTGACTCGACTGCAGACCATCATGCTCGATGGCCATTTTGTCGTGGAACAAACCACGCGCAATCGCACCGGCGGGTTTTTCAACTTCAACGGTACCGCCGGTATTTGGCGCCGCAGCGCGATAGCTATGAGCGGCGGTTGGCAGCACGACACGCTCACCGAAGACACGGACCTCAGTTTTCGCGCGCAGTTGATGGGCTGGAAATTTATTTACTTGCTTGACGAAGAAGCGCCGGCGGAGATTCCAGTTGAGATTAACGCTTTCAAGGCCCAGCAGAGGCGTTGGGCCAAAGGCGTTATGCAGGTGGGTATTAAACTCTATCCCCGGATTTGGCGATCGCGTCTGCCGATGCGCGTGAGGCTGGAGATGTTTTTCCGGTTGACCGGAAACATCAGTTATCCATTGATGATTGTGGCGAGTTTTCTGCAGTTTCCCCTTTTACTTGTCCGTTACAATCAGCCGTTCTATCACTTGATGATTCTGGATTTGCCATTATTGTTTTTTTCCTCAGTTTCGGTGTTCCTCTTTTATGGAACGGCCGTTTGGTATCTCGATGAGAAGCGCACGCCGCGGTTGTTGCACTTGCCGCTGGTGATGGCGCTGGGTATTGGCCTGGCCTTTTCCAATGCGCGGGCAGTGCTCGAGGCGCTGTTTGGAATTAAAAGTGATTTTATCCGCACTCCCAAATACCAGGTCGAAGAAACTCACGACGAAACCTGGAAGCGTAAGAAGTACAAACGGAAACGCGGATTGCTGCCACTGCTGGAGCTGAGTTTTTCAATCTATTTCCTGTTGGCGATTCTCTATGCCGCCCGGATGCACATGTGGGGCACGGTGCCTTTCCTGTTTCTGTTCTTCTTTGGTTTTGGTTACATGGGCGTGATGAGCTTCGTCCAATCGCTTAGCGGCGGCCGCCTGGCTTCGCTGTGGCGGCCTGCTGCGAAGCCCTCTATTGGGCATTAGTGCTGCTATTCGTGTTTGTCTACCCCTCTACATCGCTGTCAAAACAAAGACGAATGCTTGTCCTACACATTTATCCGCAACTTTCTTGATCTAGCTTGCTGCCTTAAACTACTATCCCTTCGTCTCCATGAGGTTTTTTCTGTGCTCTTTCGAGAGTGCAGGCCCTGTCCAACGCGCCGCAGATAAAGCGCTTGCCTACAACTCTCAACTCGAATTCAGCTGCCGAGGAGAAACATGTCTACAAAATTAATTTTCCCCGTGAGATTCTCTGTTCTCATCATTCTTCTTTTGGCTTGCGCAGCTGGCGTCCTGGCACAATCGCAAGCGACGACCGGAAACATAGAAGGCCGCGTGCTTGATCCAAAGCAGGCCGCCGTGCCGGGGGCGACCGTCACTGCCACTAACCAGCAAACTGGCCTTGAAAAGTCGACGACCACTAACGACGAAGGTAGTTTCCTAATCATCCTGCTGCCACCAGGAACCTACACCGTTCGTGCCGGCGCTGGGGGCTTTGCGCAAAGTGAGATCAAGGATTTAACGGTCAATGTCGGGAGCAAGACGCCGCTCGACATAACTCTGTCGGTGGGTGCCGCGAGCGGAACGGTCACGGTGAGCAGCGAGGCCCCGACGATCGAAACTACTCTCACGTCTGTCTCAACGACCATCAATTCGCGGGCAATTGAGAATCTACCGGTCAATGGACGTAATTATCTGGATTTTGCGACGCTCACACCGGGCGTGATTCGCGATCAAAATCGCGAGGGGGATCTTTCAGTGGGAGGCCAGAAGGGGACGCTAAACAACCTTCAGGTCGACGGCGCCGATAACAACAATACCTTTTTCGGACAGTCTTTCGGCCGCACCGGAGTACGCCCGCCGTACCAGTTTTCGGAAGAGTCAGTGCAGGAATTTCAGGTGAACCAGAACGGTTTTTCGGCTGAGTTCGGTCGTGCCGGGGGAGCCGTCATCAACGTCGTCACGAAATCTGGAACCAACGATTTTCACGGCGGTGCATTTGAGTATTTTCGCGACGAATCACTCAACGCAAACACGCCACAATTGAAGGCTTCTCAATTTCAGCGCGGTCTACCAAACAAGCGTCCACCACTGCAGATAAATCAGTTTGGGGGCCGTCTCGGCGGTCCAATCAAGCGAAACAAAGCATTTTTCTTTTTCACCTACGACGGTCAGCGCCAGAAATTGCCAAACTTCCTCGATCCTCCGAACTTTTTCGCCCAACCGGCCAACATCCAGGCGCTGCTGTTGCCAAAGTTAAATACATATCAAGTCAATCGCGACCAGGATGTTCTGATGGTGAAGGGAGACATCTCTCTCACCGGGAACAATCAACTGTCGCTGCGTTTTAATCAACAGAACTTTACCGGAAAGAACAATGAGTTCACGGGCACGCTGGGTACCGAAGAGCATTCGGGTGATAGCATCGCCAAGACCACCACGTTTTCCGGTGCTCTAATCTCGACCATCACCGCCTCCACCACCAATGAGTTTCGTTTCCAGGTTGCCAAGGACCGCGAGCCGGGCGAGGCGAACAGCGATCAGCCTGAAGCGCAGATCAATACCGGGTCGGGCTTCCTATTGATTGGTCGCAACAATTTCAGCCCGCGCGAGACCACGATCAAGCGTTTGCAGTTTATCGATAACCTTTCGCACCTGATTGGTCGCCACAACTTTAAGGCGGGAATTGACGTTAACCGCGATCGGATCTTCAATTTCTTTCCGGGCTTCTTTTCAGGACAGTACACTTTCACCTACGCGTCATTTGGAACGAATACGCCTTCCGCCTTTTCGCAAAACTTTGCAGGAGCTGGGACGTCCGGAGCGACCACCCACCCGAACAGTACTGATTTTGCTGTTTTCCTTCAGGATGATTTCCGTGTGAACTCAAAGCTGACATTGAATCTGGGCCTGCGTTATGACAAGCAGTTTATGGCTCGGCCACCAGTACGGAATCCTGATCCCGCACTGCTCGCAGCCGGTCTGGATACAAGTCGTCAACCAAACGATAGCAACAACTTTGGCCCGCGCGCCGGTTTCAGCTACGCGCCCAATGAGAAGATGGTTATTCGTGGAGGCTACGGGCTCTTCTTCGGCCGGACAACGGCGATCATGCTGGGTACGGCCCATTCAAACAATGGCATCAATATTCTGGGCGTAACGCTGAATTGCACGGCAGTGCCGAATCCCTGCCCGACCTATCCAAACATTTTTACAACAGCGCCGGCAGCCGGCGCTAACATTCCCAACCTATTCCTCTTTTCGAAGGATTATCAGCAGCCCTACGTGCAACAGGGACGAATAGGCGTCGAACGAGAGATCATGAAGGATACAACTCTCTCAGTCACGTATCTCTATTTTCGCGGCGTGCATCTTTCACGTACTCGCGACATCAATCTGTTTCCACCCGTAGCCACGACGGCTATAGACCCGGGGACGGGCCAGACTTTTACTGTTCAGCGTTTTCCGGGAACGGGCGCAACTCCAGCCGACCAATTTACTTCTGCAAGTCCGCTGCGACCAAACCCCCGCTTCAATCGCATAAACCTGTTTGAGAATTCAGCCAACTCGCGCTATCAGGGCCTCGCTATTCAAGGTAGGAAACGGTTTTCTCAGACGCGCTGGGTGCCATTCTTCCAGGGCGGCGGCTCTCAGTTACTGCTGTCCTACACTTTCTCGAAAGCCGAAGACGATAAGCCTGACCAGACTTCAGTGGTTCCCGGCGGCGGCGATGATTCTAAAGTTGCGGAAAATCCTTTTGACTTGCGAAACGAGTGGAGCTACTCCGACGCCGATCAGCGTCATCGTCTGGTGCTCAGCTCAGTTTTTGAGTTAGGAAAGATCAAATCCACGAACAAGCTGTTGCGTGCCATATTCAACGATTACACCTTATCGGGGATTATGCAGCTTCAATCAGGTTTTGCTTACTCAGCCCAGGTGGGAGCGGACTTAAACCGCGATGGCAATTCTCGCGACGACCGGGTTCCAGGTTTCGCGCGCAACAGTTTTCGCACGCCCACCGTTTACCAGTCCGACGCACGGATAACGCGGACCATTCGCACGAGCGAGACGACGAAACTACGATTGATACTCGAAGGCTTCAATATCTGGAACCGGGCTAACACCGGGTTAGCGCCCGGCGGCGGCTATTTCTCGTTTGTGAACGTCAACCAGTTTCGCGGATTTATGGCGGACGCGGCGACGAGTAGGTTGACGTTGCTTCCAGCGCTGCCGGCAAATGCCTTTGGCTTGCCGCGCTCAATCATTACCCCCAGGCAATTGCAACTGGCTATCAAGTTCGATTTTTGAGTTTTCTTTGTGCCTTCTCCGTGTGCTCTGTGTCTGTTGTGGTGAGTATTCATTTACTTGTTTGCTCAGCGTAGCGGACAGAGAACACGGGATACGCCGGGAGATTAGGTTCAATTCAGGGTGGAGATACTCTTCCAAGGCTTGACATCGTTTCGGCGCCTTCCTATAGTTCCCCTGGTTACCCAAGTCATGCACAACGCCTGGTATTACTGCTGCTGTCATTGCACCTGTTGCGTCTGGTGTCCAGAGCGCGATCGGGAGAGCTTTGGCAGCGTGAAGAGCGGATGAGTTAAGTAGCCAAGCGCAGCAAGAGTTTTCAAAAACCGGTCGCGACACCTGCAGAGGATCGCAACCGGCTTTTTGTTTTTGACATGCGAAATAGTTTTGTCCGACAAAACGTCAGTGACAAAGGAAGCGCTGAATCAGTCTCGGTAGGCTTGGCAGGCAACAACTCTTTGGAGTGCGGTGACCTGTCACCGCTTTGGCCTTGGGCGACCTGGCGCCCCAGCTTTTCAATTAGTTCCAGTCAACCGGTGGCCGCGACAAGTGGCGACCGACCAAAGTGGTGAAGCCGGGGTCCCGGCCGGGCAGCCTGCTGGGGTGCTTGTCAGATCACCGCACTCCAAAGAGTTGTCGCGAAACATAACGTTCGAGTTTAGTTAAGACCAAATTATGGCAAGTGCGTTATTAAACGAACTGAGTTGTCCGGTGGGCGGCGACTCGATCGAATCAAGCATTGGCAACACGCCCCTGATTCGGCTGCGAAACATCGCGCGAGACCTGCCGGCGGATATCGAAGTCTTTGCCAAAGCTGAACACTTGAACCCGGGAGGATCAGTCAAAGATCGGCCGGCTCTTTGGATGATTTTGGAAGGCGAGCGAAGCGGACGGCTGAAACGCGATATGACCATCCTGGATGCGACCAGCGGAAATACGGGCATAGCTTACGGGATGATCGGGGCGGCACGAGGCTATCCCGTGACCATTTGCCTGCCAGGAAACGCGAGCATGCAGCGGAAGCGAATTCTGCGCAGCCTCGGCGTGGAGTTGATCGATACCGATCCGCTGCAGTCCACCGATGGCGCGCAGTTAATCGCTCGCGAGCTATCTGCAAGAGAGCCGCAGAAATATTTCTATCCGGACCAGTACAACAACCCCGCAAATTGGCGCGCCCACTACGAAACCACCGCCGCAGAAATTTGGGAGCAGACTGAAGGGCGCATCACACATTTCATCGCGGGTCTGGGAACGTCAGGGACCTTTGTCGGAACCAGTCGACGCCTTAAAGAATTCAATCCGGCTGTGCAGGTGATATCGATGCAGCCGGATTCGCCTTTTCATGGACTCGAAGGCCTGAAACATATGGACACGGCGCTGGTGCCCGGAATTTATGATCCGGCGTTGGCGGATGAGAATGTGGAAGTGTCAACTGGAGATGGACAGGAAATGGCGCGCCGGCTGGCGCGTGAAGAAGGCTTGCTCGTTGGTACCAGCTCCGGGGCGAATGTATTTGCCGCACTGCGATTGGCTCTGTCACTACCGAGAGGTTCAGTCGTGGTGACGATCCTCTGTGATGGCGGCGAACCTGCTGATTAGGCTGCTTTGCCTCCACTGCGGAAAGGCTTCGCCTTTCTCGCCATGTTGTTCTTGAGCTGGAGGCTGCGCCGCAGGGAAATCTTGTGAGGCATAGCCTCGCAGCAGCAAGTTTTGGAACGTCGCAAATTATCAGTTTTCGTTACAAGATCGACAAACTGAAGTTTGTCGGACACTTTTGGCAAACGTTTTCCGAAAGGAACCTTAGTCATGTCAATAACCATAAATATCCCGACGGCGCTTCGTCAGTTTACCGCTGGCAACTCAAGCATTGAGGTTGAGGCGACGACGACCGGAGAGGCTTTGGATCGTTTGACGTCGCTCTACGCAGGACTGCGCCGCCATCTCTACGACGATAGGAATGCGCTGCGCAGTTTTGTGAATGTTTACCTTAATGAAGAAGATGTTCGTCATCAGTCAGGCGGCGACACGCCGGTGAAGGATGGCGATACACTGATGATCGTGCCTTCGATTGCCGGGGGCGTTACCACCGAGCCGGAAGTTTTCGGCGCCTTGCCCTCGTTATCAAACGAAGAGATCGCCCGCTACAGCCGCCACTTGATCATGCCTGAGGTTGGTTTGGAAGGGCAGAGGCGATTGAAAGCTGCCAGTGTACTGATGATCGGCACTGGCGGACTGGGCGCGCCCGTGGGTATGTATCTCGCCGCGGCCGGCATCGGGCGCATGGGCATCGTTGACTTCGATGTGGTCGAAGCTTCCAACCTTCAGCGGCAGATTATCCATGGCACGGCCGATATTGGCCGGCCAAAAATTGAATCGGCGCGCGATCGATTGCGTGATATCAATCCCCACATCGAAATTGAGACGCACGAGACACGGCTGACCAGCCAGAATGCGTTGGGACTCTTTGCGAACTACGACGTCGTGGTGGACGGCACAGACAACTTTCCCACCCGTTACCTGGTAAACGATGCCTGCGTGCTCACCGGCAAACCCAATGTTTACGGATCGATTTTTCGTTTTGAGGGACAAGCAAGTGTATTCTGGCCCGCCGCACCAAACGGAGGCGGCGCGTGTTATCGCTGTCTTTATTCCGAGCCGCCGCCCCCTGGGCTCGTCCCGTCCTGCGCTGAAGGAGGCGTCCTCGGTGTATTGCCGGGCATAGTTGGAGCGATTCAGGCAAACGAAACAATCAAGATCATTCTTGGCGCCCAGGGAATCCTCATAAATCGTCTCTTGTTATTCGACGCCTGGCAGATGAAGTTTCGCGAACTGAAGTTGCGCAGGGATCCAGGTTGTCCTGTGTGTGGGGAAAACGCGACCATCAAAGAGTTAATCGACTACGAAGAATTTTGTGGTTTGCGCGGCCAGCCACAAGAGCAACCAGCGGCACTGGAAGAAATCACTGCCACGGAACTTAAGCAGCGCCTGGATAACCGTGAGGCCTTCCAGATAATTGACGTGCGGGAGCCATTTGAATACGACATAGCGCGTATTCCCGGGACTAAGCTGATTCCGCTGGGTCAGGTCGTTACTCGTATGAATGAGATCGATCCGTCACGCGAGACAGTAATGCATTGCAAGGGCGGCGTGCGCAGCGCCAAGGCGATCGCCGCCTTGAAGCAGGCCGGGTTTCCGGGCCGGCTTATCAACCTCAAGGGAGGCATCACCGCCTGGTCGGATGAAGTTGATTCGACCGTGGCTAAGTATTAGTGGTCTCGATTACTTACGACTTCTTTACCGGCTGGTCGTTAGGGACCCTCCGCTTTACAATCATTTCGAGAGTCGCGAGGCGTGTTTCGGTTTTGCTCAAGGCCCTCCCGTAGGATCGCATCAGGCCCAGGCTTCCGACTGGGTCTTGCCCTATTCACCTAAAAGCAACCGACCCGCAGGGTTCCACTGGCCGCCATCTTGCGAATCGGTCCGGGATTTCCCCGGACACCTGCCCAGAGCGCACAAGCCAGCGTTACAAATGGACACGCTGATCCTCATTCTCGGAACGGTGATAGTGCCACTGTTGATGGTGGTGCTGGCCGTGGTGTTCGGATGGCGTTACCGCCTCAGGGTAGAAGCGGCGATGCGTGGCTCCGTTGCGGATGTGCACAGCCTCGCGGAGCCCGCAGAGAGTGTCCGGAGCACCACGGAAACATCGCCCACCCGAGTGCCGCTGCGATTGCAGCGCATGGAGGAAACCGCGATACAGGGCCTGGATCAAGCTGATGCCGCGGCATGGCACCGCATCCATGAACGACAACGCCCGCTCGTGACCGCTTTGGTGGTCGCCGCTGCAGTCCATTTCGCTATCTCCATCATGGCACTGCTCTGGTCTATCTCGTACTGGCCCAAATCAGGCCGGATTGTGCTGGCGTACATCTGGGCAGTACCGGAGCTCGTCCTCGTTTTAATATTTATTGACGCACCCAGACGACTGTGGGCTGCTGTCGCGCTGGGCTATCTCACCATCGGGGCAATGCTAACGCCGCTGGCAGGAGGGCCGTGGCGCTTCATGCGCATCATTGGGATCCTTGCTCCAATGGATGTCTTCTTGCCACTCGCCGGCGTGGTATTGATCGTGTCGAGGCGACTTCGCCCGATAGCAGCGGCGTTCCTGGCGTTGCTGGTGTTCGGCGTCACTGAGATGCTGATCCTTAGCTGGCTTACGGTCCCGGATGTTCTGCGGTCAGTCGCAAGAGAGCGGCAGGGGCTGTTGATCACCGCGATCGCTATTCAGCTCTTGGCCACCGCTTTGTTCGTGTGGATGCTCGGTCGCAAGTCAGTGACAACGCCCGCTCTAATCCTGGCTGTCATCGGGGTGACAGGGCTCATCATCGACGTTCTCGGAAAACGGACGGGGCTGGTCGGCCCAGTCATGGTGAGCTTGCCGGCAGTGGTGCTGAGTTGGTATTTGGTGTGGTACTTGTTCAAACTCTTCAATTGGGTTCAACAACAGCGTTTCATTTCGAACCAGGTACTCTCCTGGTATCTCGGCTGGGGCTTCCTCACGTACTTCGACGCCACGATCGCATATTATGGTGCTCAACTGAACTTACGCCACGGGTTGTTAGCCGTCAGCGCTTTCGTAGCCTTTGCAATCACGTTACAGTCGTTGCTTCGGCGACAGTGGCGACCGCACAGGGACACTCCGGGCAAGCAATTAGTGTTGCTGCGCGTGTTCGGCAGCCCCCGCAGGGCAGTTCAGTTGCTTGACATGCTCAGCAAAACGTGGCGACTGTTTGGCAGTCTGGATCTCATCGTGGGTACAGATGTAGCAGCTGTGACAATGAGCCCGGTCATGCTGGAGGCCTACTTGCATCGCCGGCTGGAGGCTATCTATCTGAAGACGTCGCAGGATGTTGAGCGTCGGCTGCTTAGGCTCGACCGGCGTCTGCAAGGAGACGGTCGTTACCCGATCAATGAACTGTACTGCTTTGCCAATGCCTGGCAGAGCGCCGTGGTGCGGCTGCTGCCCGCCGCAGATGTCGTCCTAATGGACCTGCGTGGATTTTCCAAGGCAAATCTCGGATGCGTCTTTGAGTTAACCCAACTCGTGAACCTGGTGCCGCTAAAGCGCATCCTTCTGGTCGCCGACGGCAAGACAGATATCGCTGCCTTGGAGGACACGCTGCAGCGAGCTTGGCGTGGGGTTGACGATAGCGCACCCAGCGCGGGCGATGAGAATCCTGTGCTATCCCTGTGGATGATGACTGGCCGCCGCAAAGCGGAGCGGCGCTTTCTCGCCAGTCGTCTCGTCTCGATTTCGGCTGAGCCGCAGGCTGTTTGATAGAGAAGCATTATGGTCCAAGGCTTCGCGACATTGTGGGAAGCGAACCAGGAGACATTGAAATTATCGACGAAATTCGATTCATGGTTCGGTTGCCACAGGAAGGACCACAAAAGCCGGCTTTCCAAGAAGCTGTTTGTAATGCCAATGCGGTTCTTATTGGCACGATTGTACCATCTGCGCGCAAGGAACTAGCTCACTCCCAAGCAAAAGACACTGCTAGTTACCTGAGTTTAGTTCGAACATTTGCGAAAGGTGAATGTAAGAACTAATGAAAAAAATACAATCAAAGCACCGATCTGCGTATGTTCTGGCGGTAGCACTGCTTCTTCTCAACACCGTTTCTCTCAATGCCCAAAGCCCGTGCGCCCCAAAAGGAAAACGGGCAGTGCAATACCGCCCGTAAGTCTTTGAATCTATTTGGCTGGGAGGCAGGGATTCGAACCCCGATAGGCGGATTCAGAGTCCGCAGTCCTACCGTTAGACGACCTCCCAGCGAGAGGAATTTCAATGTAAGTGCATAACGTTTTCTTTGTCAACCGCTTCAAAAGCGGTGAACAGTGAATGAATAGTAAATGGTGAACGGTAAATGCAAATTGGAAAAACTCCGGCAATGTTTCTCTCCACGGTCCGGGAAAGTTGGCATTGGTGCGGGAAAGTTAGCATTGTTACTGTTTACCATTCGCTATTTAACATTTACTTCACACCATTATTCAATATTGCCTATTTACTATTCACTATGATCGAGGCAAAATAGACCACCTTGTTACCTCCCGCTCTAAGCCGCATTTGGGCGAGATCGCTCCCACACCTTTGAACGACTATTTCGGAAAATGGGAGTTGCTATGACTGAACCCAACAAACACTATGCGGTCGCTAATTCAGAACCGCGCCGTTCACCAAAAAGCGCTCCACCAGAAAGCAGTGCGGCAGAAGCCGCCGACACAGAACAGAAGTTGCGTGCACTCGTCGCAGACTACGAAGCCAGAATAGACGAGGTGGCCGAGGCCATTACTCGGGTACGGCACGAAATCAATAATCCGCTTACCGGAGTATTGGGCCAGGCCCAGTTGTTGTTGCGCCAGGAGTTAGATGAGAAGACGCGCAAGCGTGTGCAAACCATCGAGGAACTGGCGGTCCGCCTCCGAGACATCGTGGGACAGTTACGCCTGGTGCAGAAGATCTCAAGAAGCTGAAGCACGTTGGCGAGGTGTGAGAAGCCGTGCCCCCGGAGCGAGTGCCGCCACATTGGCTGGACTGATTGCTCAAGCCTAACTTTTTCTCCAGGTCTAATCGGTAAAGGGAAAACCTTCTGCATCGCGATCATGATGCTGGAACTGCCGCAACTACTCTGACGGTCGTTTCTTTGCCAACGGCAACAACAAAGCGTCTACCCTCACGCAGGATTGCATTTTCGCCGCGCTTGAATCCGTTCATCAGCGCAAGCGGAGGGAAAAGAGCGCCGGACACGATTGTCCTGGCGGCTACTTCGCCGGTATGGCTCGTACCTTTCACGCTGCCTTGTCCTCTGGTGTTTTCGCCGTTTGCGCGCTTGGTTTCCAGACTCCATAATTTGTCGCTGCGCGAGGCCGTTTCCGGAGCCAGAGGAATGCGAGTATTGTCGGCAGCCACCACGTCTTCCATGCTCCAGGCAAGCCTTCCACCCTTTCCCCAGTGTCCGCCGCGCTTCGCTTGCGTAACGCGAGCAGTGACCAGCGCACCTTTCTCAATAACCGCAACGCCATCAATTAATATCGGAACCAAAACGCGAAAACTTATTCGCTCACCCGGTTTGATATCAAGCGAGTTGACTGTGTAGGCGACCTCCACCTCGATAGGAGTCCCAGCCGGAACTTTGAGTTCCGAAGTTGACTGGCGCTTGCTGGGATCCGGAGTGGAAGATTGCGACGATTGGATGGTTTGTTCTGCGGTTGGCTGAAGGGCGACTGATTGAGCTCCGGCCGAGGCAACGAACAAAAAGAAAAGAAAAACTAGGGCAGTAACATTTATGACTTTCAATATACCCTCCTGCGAGTCGAGCTTCGCAGGAGTTTGAGCAAACGCGATACCAGACCTAAACGCAAAAATGCGCGGCGTTTGCCGCGCACTTCGAACGATGTTTTGTTTGAACTGGTTGACTTGGTTCTGTTACCTAGTTGGAAATCTGTTTTCCTTTCACCGCGGTGTCGCCGCTCACAAAAGCACTGTAGCGATTGCCTGCGGGAATGATCGCGGGCTTGCCCTTCTTCAATCCCCAAAGTAATCCGAATGGCCCGAGAAGAACTGTCGTTGCTACCGCGGCGACCGCGACTGTGCCACCCTTGCTATCGCCTATCGATCTTTTCGTGAATCGCGCAGGCACTCGACTTCCGTCTACTGCTTGTACGTCCTGCATTGCCCATTCGAGTTTTCCGGCGTGGCCCCAGTGTCCGGCCTTCTTCGCGGTGGTGATGCGTGCCCGGACGGGTGCATCCTTATCAATGATTGTCACACCATTCACTACCACTGGCCGTACGACTGAGAAGTCAACAATGTCGCCCACCTTGAGCTCTTCGCCTGAAGCAGTATTCTTCAATTGGATCTCTATCTCGGTGCCGTCAGGTACTTTGACCTCGACGATTGGTTTTGGGTCAGCCGTGGAAGCCGGCGCCTCCAGTGCGTCGCCAACCATAGCCATGATTACCGCGTCGGGTACGTTGGCTGATTTAAGTTCTGCGAGTGTCGCTGCGGAGGTGTCGAATTTCCCCGGTGAAGCTTTTATCTTCGCCACCACAATCTCGGTCGCTAAACCGGATTTCACCATATCGAGAACGTCTTTATTTGTTAGCTCGGTTGCGCCGGTTTGCGTTTGCGTCTGGGCCGGCTCTTGTGGAAGCGGCCTGGCAAACGTGATAGGTGCCAGAACTAAAATAAGCGTAAGCGAAATCGCTTTCTTCATCGGGAGTTCCTTTCACTTAGATTGAAGCGAAGATTACGAATGAAGGCTTCGCTGGGAAGAGCAGCGGACAAACGTATAAAAGCAAACGGGCCCGGCCGATGCACGATCGCTTTTATCTGTTAGATCTGAGCCCGGGCTGGTTAGACAGATACTGTTTCTTCTTCTTCGATCAGATACGGCGTAGCTGCGGCAACAACCTTTTCATCCGAGTCTTCCGCTAGGACGGCCTGGATGATCGGCAAACTTAGCGAATGCTTCTTGGAAATTCCCGGCACCTCGTGACCGGCAGCGTAAACTGCGTGGCGCCCATGTTCTTCGTACCACTCACCAAGGTTCGCGGTCTTGTGCATGTTCTCGATGATCTGCCGCCAGCCCACGCCGGTGTTGTAAGCGCAGAAGGAGATTTCGCCTTCCTGGGTGCCGTAGGGAATTACGCACATCTCAGTGCGACGAAAATCGTAATTGAAGAGGTCCTGAAACCACATGCCTTCGACGCAGAGTACGCGCCAGATGTCTTTTGGATCGTCCTGGACACTGGCCTTCATCCGATCGTTGCGGTCTGAGCTGGAGTTAGTGGATGACGGCTTGAAGAGATTCAAAATCTGCGAAATCGGGAATCCTTCAGGCGCTTGTTCAGGATTGAAATTTCGCAGGATAGCCATACCGAGTTGCGCATACGAAAGTTTCCTGCCGCGCGCCGTATCAGTGATGGTGGCGATGTCTTTCATGAATTGCTCATAATTGAAAAACTCAAACAACGACTTAAACTCGCCGGTCTTGCGATTAACAACCATCAAGGTGAAGATCCCGCAATTCGGGTGGCAATTGCAGGAAGACCAGCCCCAGGGCGCGTCTGCGCCTTGCAGCATATCCATCACACTGGTGAATGCGGAGTAGGAAGAAAGCGGATACCAATCGCGCAATGGTTGCAGTTGACCGCGAAGTTGATCCTTAAGATCGTGCGTCATTCCAGCCAGCGTGTAACGTTGCTCGATGCGCAACGCGTCGGAAATGTCTTCGTCGCGGCCGGTAAATGAAACAGGTTGGAAGGCTATTGTCTGGACCTTGTCAATATTCTTTGCCGCAAAGTCAACAATCGCGCCAATGCCATCGTTATTAATTGTATTGACGATAGTGGTTACCAGAGTGACCTTGATCCCGACGCTGGCCAGGTTTTCAATCGCCTGCTGCTTCACGTCAAACAAGTTTCCTACGCCGCGGTGCCGGTTCTTCTCTTCGCTGACTCCGTCAAACTGAAGATACACGCCATGCTGTCCGGCAGCCTTTGCCGCTTTGCAAAACTCAAGGTCTTCAGCGAAGCGGATGCCGTTGGTGGCGGCAAGAATTCTGTAGAAGCCCACTTTCTTTGCGTAAGCCACGGCGTCAAGATAGTAAGGCGAAAGCGTAGGCTCACCACCCGAGAACAGAATAATGATTTGACGTTTTGGTTTGAAGGAGACTGCGCGATCGAGAATGGCTTTAGTGTCTTCAAACGTAGGCTCGTGAACATAACCAACCTGATTTGCGTCCATGAAGCAGGGATTGCACATCATGTTGCAACGATTGGTAAGGTCGACGGTTAAGACTGCCCCCCGACCAAACTTTATGGTCGATGTTCCATGTCGATGGACATGGGAATCTTCGGCAGCGCGAAAGTCGCGTCCGAAAAACAGCGATTCGATGCGCTCGAGAAACGCGGGGTCAGTTGCCATCACATCCACAAACTCGCCGTGCTTCGGGCAGGTCTTGCGCATCACTACCTGTCCATTTTCTTCAACTATCTGAGCTTTGATTTCGCCCGGATGTTCATTCATTAATGACTCGAGGGTGGTTTGGCCGCTGATCACGGCTTCGCGAACTTCTTTGACGCAACGCGGACAAAGACTATCTGTCTCGCGTGGGAAACCCAGCGGTGGTGAAGTGCGCTCGTAAGACTTCAGCAATTTGCCGGGGGCCCATTTGGGACTGATGGCTTCGCCCTCAGGCAGCAGCGTGTTGACTGACTGAAAAGCCTTCCAGGCGACGTCCGAAAGATTGGACACCAGCTTGGAGCCTTTCACTCCGGCGAGCTTTCCTTTATCTGATTCACCGCGGCGGAATTGATCGCTGAACAATGAAACCTTCTCCTCAAGGCGCCCGGGTTTCCAAACGCCTAAACATCAATGAAAACGAGCTTATTTCTATTTAGCGGCCGGGCCCGACACAAAATAATACCGGCAATTTCTAACCGCGTCATGATAGTTGGTCTGATGTGGCATGGCAAGGCAAAAAGGCTGCTTCGCCCGACTGCGTAAGGGCCACTGGTCCCAAATAGCCGCTCTTGTTGTTTTGGAGTCCGCGTTCATTAGTCAGGCGACAAGAAATTTGGAGTTCAAACTTCAGTTTGGTGGCTTGCAAGAGCCACAAGCTTAAGCTTGAACCAGAACTGCATAAATGCTATGTGAAGTTGAAAAAGTGTAATATCAGCGCCGCTTCTGATAGGAATGATTGAGCGGAATACCTGGCCACACTGATTCTGAGCACTTAAATAGATGTCGGAGACTAAATTATTGACTATCGCTGAACTGGCCACGCACGTTCAAGGTCGACTTGTCGGCGATGGGAGTATTCATATCAAACGAGTCGCGGACATTGGCACGGCGGGCGCGGGTGAGATTACCTATGTCGAGGATGAGAAGTTCTTCGAAGCTGGAAAGGCCAGCCAGGCATCCTGCCTGATCGCGCCCCAGGAATTTGTGGCCTCCTTGAAGGACGCAATAATAGAACATAAGTTTGGGCCGACGCTGATCGAAGTCGCAAAGCCCAAACTCGCCTTCGCTGTAATTGCTGATTTATTGCACCCGCAAAAACGTCGCGAGCCATTTCTTCATCCCTCCGCGGTAATTGCGGAAAGCGCGGACATCGACCTGACCGTTTTCATCGGTCCGCACGTTGCAATAGGGGAAGGCACTCGAATAGGAGCCGGCACGCGCATTGAGGCCGGCGTGGTCATAGGCGATCAGGTGCGCGTAGGGCGCGACTGTGTACTGCATCCTGGCGTCATGCTCTACGACGATGTAACCGTTGGCGATCGCGTGGTTCTACATGCGGGCGTCGTGATCGGCGCGGACGGATTTGGCTATGTGCGCGACGGCGACGAGATGAGCGGCTATCACAAGTTTCCCCAGCGGGGAACAGTAGTCATCGAAAACGACGTGGAACTCGGAGCACACACTTGCGTCGATCGAGCCGCGTTAGGACAAACACGAATCGGACGCGGCACAAAGATCGATAACCTCGTCCATGTTGGCCACAACTGCGATATTGGCGAGCGCGTGATTATCGCCGCGCAAACCGGCATCAGTGGCAGCGTGATCATCGAAGACGACGTGGTGATTGGCGGTCAGGTTGGTTTCGGCGATCATATACGCGTGTTGAGTGGCGCGGTGATTGGTTCAAAAGCTGGCGTCCTGCCCGGCAAGATCGTGCGGCCAGGCGTGTGGTGGGGAATTCCAATTCAGCCGCTCGATGAATACAAACGACTCAATGCTCACCTTGCTCGCGTGCCCGAGATGCGCGAGGAGATTAAGGAATTGAAACGGCAGTTAGCCCAACTCAAGAAGAGCAAGGGCGATTAATCGAAAACACGTTTAGTCTTCTCAAGACAAGCAGATGTAAGGGCAGACCTATGTCTCCGCCCTTGTCGCCTAGGTCCTGCTTGAGTGTGAGGCGCATGAGTGTCGACCGGCTTGGCCGTCCGGTGCGCGGCGGTCGGAGACCCGGGAAATCCGAGCGGTCAGCCGGCAAGTCACAGACTTGCCGCAGTTGCCGGTCATAGACCGTGAATAGTAAGTTGAGTTTCCGCGCAGACTACTCCTACGACCATTCTCCTAACGCGTGGAGAACCCACTCCGCGGCCCTTTCCGAAGCGCCACCGTCGCCAAGCTCATGGGCCACTTCGCGCAAACGCCGCCGCGCATCCGCATTTCTTTTCTCGTCGAGTAGCAGCAGCAACTCGTTTGCTAACCGCTCGCCGTTCAAATCATCCTGCATCAGTTCAGTCGCCACGCGTTCACCCGCTACCAGATTCACCAGTCCGTAGTGGTCGGTGGTGATCAAACGGCCCAACGTGTGCCAATTGATCCCTGATTCCTTGTAGACGATCACCATCGGCGTCTCCAGTAATGCGGCTTCAAGTGTCGCGGTGCCGCTGGCGATCGCGGCCACGTCTGAAGCCGCGAGAGCTTCACGCGATTGACCGGACACGATGTGTAGACAAGACGGCAGCGGCTCCGGCATTGACCTCTGCGCACGAACAATGGCCCTCACTTCCGCTGATGAGCGGCTGGGGGCGACCACCACAACGAATTGAATCTCAGGACGGCGGGCAGAAATCAGCGCCGCCGCTTCGAGCATCGGCGGCAGAATGCGCTCCACTTCCTTGCGCCGGCTGCCCGGCAGAAGGGAAATGACCGGTAGTTTGGGATCCAGCTTCATCTGCCGGCAAAACTCCGCGCGATCGCAACGAGGGCGGACCTCGCCGGCGAGCGGATGGCCTACAAATTCGACGTGATCGACTCCACGTTCCGCATACCACTCCTTTTCAAAAGGTAGAACTGAAAGCAAGAGATCGACATCGCGGCGAATGTTGCGCGTGCGATACGAGCGCCAGGCCCAAAGTTGTGGACTGATGTAGTAGATCACCTTCAGGCCGCGCCGATGAAGGGCGCGGGCCAGTTTCAAATTAAAGTCGGGCCAGTCAACCAGGATCACCGCATCAGGAGTGCGTTCAATTGCTGCCTGTTTCAATAGTTTATAGGCTCGCCAAAACTTCGGTAGGGCGCCGCCAATTTCCAGCAGACCCAGGATGGCCAAATCGTCTGAACGAATAACTGAATCAACGCCGGCGGCCCGCAGCAAGGGTCCGGTAGCACCAAAGAAATCTAATCGTGCGTCAGGGGCGGCCGCTCGCAACGCGTGGACCAGCGCTGCAGCATGCGCATCTCCGGAAGCCTCACCGGCGACGATCATTAGTCGGGTCGTTTCCATCGGGGCGAATGATAGCAGTGTGCGGTGGGCAGTGAGCAGTGGGCAGTCGGCAGAAGACAAGATTTTCCATTTGTCATTTACCATTGCCATTTTGCCATTTTGCCCATTTCGACTGGGAACACGTTCACCAATGGAAAATGACAATTGAGAAATGACAAATGGAAAATCTTATCTTCTGCCGACTGCCCGCTGCCCACTGCTCACTGCCGACTGCCGACTGCCCACTGTTCACTATTCCGTGTTAGCATCGCTCTCGTTCTACAAAAAACCGGCGCGCGCTTTTCCCGATTGTGTAGTGCCCGCCCGCCACGTCCCGGAGGTCTTCACTTCATTTGCGCGTTGCTTTCCGCTCAGGTGGTACTTCCACTCTCGTGCGCTTTGCGGTCTTGATCGCACTCCTGGGTGTTGCCTCACAAACTGCAGCAGCGCAACAAACCAATCCAGTCGATCGTAAAGTTACGAACCCGATGACTGACACGCCGAACGTCAATCCGTTAACTCAGGATCAACCAGTCAAGCAAAAATCCCCGGCCCGGCAAGGCGAAGTCGGAGAAGCGAGTGACTTGCTCAAAGTGGACGCCGGCAAACAAACGGTGTCCGGCCCAAAAGAGGCCCGCATCTTTGTTTATGAAGGAAACGTCGACGCACGAATCGGCACCTACCGCTTGCAAGCGGACAAGGTGACTGTCTATGAAGCGACCAACAGGGTGATTGCCGAAGGCAACGTCGTCTTCGATCAGGGTGACCAGCAACGCATCACGGGCACGAGGGCGGAATGGAATTACCGGACGAAGACCGGGTTGTTCTTAAACTCAACCGGCTTCACCAATCAAACACAAGACGGCACGCGCCTGTATTTCACTGCCGATCGCGTGGAAAAAATCAGCCTCGACACCATCATCGCGACGAACGTGCAGGTCACCGCCTGCGACGAGGATGTTCCCAAGTGGAGCTTTCATGCGAAGCGCGCCAAAATCAAGACCGGCGATCGTGTGCGGATCTATTCGCCTAACCTGCGGGTGAAAAGCTTGCCGGTTTTTTATCTTCCGTACGCTTCTGTTTCCATCAAGCCGCGGGATCGCGCCTCGGGTTTTCTCACTCCGACCTTCGGTGGTTCCGGCCAAAAAGGGTTTCGAATATCCGGCGGTTACTATCAAACACTTGGCCGGTCGGCCGATGTTACGGTCCGAAACGATATCTACACTTCGCGCGGCATCGGCTTAGGCGCTGACTTGCGCACGCGCGCTAATTCGCGTTCATTTTTCAACGCCGGGTTCTACGTAGTTAAGGATCGAATCCTCGGCCACAAGGCAGACGCGGATCATCCGGATCAGGGTGGCTCGAGTTTTTACGTTGAAGGTGTTCACTATTTTCCTAACGGGTTCATCGCCGCTGCTGACGTCAACGTAACTTCCAATCTGGATTATCGCCAGGTGTTTTCCGATAGCATCCAACAGGCGATTTCGCCGGAGGAGCGGTCCCAGGTTTTCGTAAATAAGGACCACAATGAATACAGTTTTAACTTCATCGCGCGTTCGCAAGTAACGTCTTTGCCAAACTTGCGAATCCGCATTCGTGAGCTTCCCGGCGTGTCCATCGACAAACGGGCAACCCCACTCGACTTTCTTAAAAAGATTCCCATCTATTACTCCTTCGAGGCCTCGGCCGAAGGCGTCAGCCGGAAAGAAACGGTCGACGATCTCAATAGCTTCAGGAATGACGTCGGTGGCGACCCCATAGTTTCGCCTTCGATTGTCCAGCGGCTCGACTATCATCCCAAGCTCCAGGTGCCGCTATATTTTTTTGGCGTGTCGGTGACTGCTTCAGCCAGCGGCCGAGTAACGTTTTACTCGAACTCAATTGATCCCACGAATCGTGCAATCCTTAGCCGCAAC
Source organism: Pyrinomonadaceae bacterium (assembly GCA_036506215.1). Lineage (GTDB taxonomy): Bacteria > Acidobacteriota > Blastocatellia > Pyrinomonadales > Pyrinomonadaceae > PSRF01. The sequence goes on from DASXSC010000008.1 coordinate 72,546, forward strand.
ATCACAAGAGGCTATGGCGAGTTTGAATTAGACGTTCGCCCTCCGGCGCTGTTCAAAGACTTCCATCGTAGCAGTGGCAGCTTCTTCTTTCGCCACTTGATCGAGCCGTACATTACTTATCGCCGAATTTTTGGCGTCAACAACTTCGATCGGATTATCAGGTTTGATTACCTCGACGCGGTGGCCGACACCAACGAGATTGAGTTTGGCGTTTCAAACCGCTTCTTCACCCGGCGTTCAACTGAAAACGTGAGCCCCGCTGCGGCGAAGGCAACCAGGACGGGACAAAGAGTTCCTACCTCGACTCAGCCTTATGAAGCACTCGCGGTCACCGTGCGCGGAAAGTATTTCTTCGATCGCTTCTTCGGCGGCGCTTTGGTTCCCGGGCAGCGAAACCAGTTCTATCCAATTAACACGCTTTCCGGATTCAGTTACGGGGGCGTTCCGAGAGGCTTTTCACCGCTCAACATCGAGGCCCGCTACCGCCCCCGCGCGGATGTTTTTGTCGATCTGCGAACCGACCTTGACACGCATGGCGGAGGAGTTCGAGCGCTTTCCACCACGTTTGGAGTCAACCGGTCGTTGGTTCAGGCGTTCCAAAGTTTCTACTACACGCGGGCCGTTGAGCTTGTTCCCAGCCTCGCCAGGTTTGCTGATGCGCGCGACAAAGAACCAGGCACTCTGCGCGGCTCGCAGTGGAGTCCCTCGCTCTTTGTGGGTGACCGCGAGCGTGGGCTCTTTGGTGGCGCATCCTTCTTCTTCGACTTTCAAACTCGACCCGGAACCAATGGCCGTTCCCTCATCAGCTCAACGGTGACGGTTGGTTACACCTGGGATTGCTGCGCAGTAACTGCTCAGAACTATACGTTCAATGTTGGCGTGAGACAGGAAAACCGTGTGGTGTTTAGTTTCCGGCTCAATGGCATCGGTACGTTTGGCACCGAGCAAATCGGGCAGCATTTCCGTTAACAGTTCAACCAATAAACCGGTGCTTCGAACTGCTGCCGTTGCCGCGGGTGCAGCCTACGGCGACTGTCAACCGTAAGAGAACTGGTATATATTTGGCGCGGCGTTATCACTGTTACCGCAATCGCTCCGGCACGGTTGCCTTGAAGTCACGCCCACGAATCTGCTCTCCGGATTCCGATTCCGATAAATTACCGATTCATATATTGCTTTTAGTTAGAGGAGATTCGCCCTTATGCAGCGTCCATTTTTAGGGACAAGATCGGCGAGCACCCGCCTGGCATTCGCGTTTTCATTCCTGTTTGTTCTCGCGTTATTCATTGCGGCCGCTCTGCCTTCGACCTCGAGTGCGACCCGCGAAGCGTCTCAAGTTAATTCCAAACAGCCACGCCCTGAATTCGTTCCTGGCGAGGCGCTCGTTCGTTATCGCAGCGAGCGGATGGCCGAACGGCAGACGCGTCAGGCAATGATCAGCGGGGAAGGGCGCCAGCTTTCGGTCCGAATCGAACGGTTCGATGGGTCTGACATTGTTCCCGGCTTGCGCATCGCTCGCGTTGCCGCGGACGACACGATGGCCGCAATTGAGGCGTTGAAACAGCAGCCCGATGTGCTCTACGCTGAACCAAATTACGTTTTGTATCTCGACGCTACGCCGAATGATCCACGATTCCTGAGCAATGAACTTTATGCTCTCGACAAAATCGGCGCGCCCCAGGCATGGGACGTCATAAAAGGGAGCACGGATACTCCTCAAGCTGGTTTCGGTAGTCCCAGGATCGTCGTTGGTGTAATTGACGAAGGCATCGATACTAATCACGAGGATTTGCTAACCAACATCTGGACGAATCCCGCTGAGGTCGCTTCAAATGGAATCGATGATGACGGAAACGGATTCATCGACGATATCCATGGCTACGACTTTTCATTAAACACCGGAACAATTCCCGGGCAGGGCCATGGCACCCACGTAGCCGGCACTATCGGAGCGGTCGGCAATAACGCTACCGGAGTAGTGGGCGTGAACTGGCGCGTAGGATTAATGTCTCTAAAATTCATAGATGGATTTCGAGCTGATACAGCGGATGCAATACGCGCTTGTAATTATGCGAAACAGATGCGCGACCTGTGGGTGAACACCGGCGGAGTCAAAGGCGCCAATCTCAGAGTACTCAACAACAGTTATGGCGCCCTCGGATTTACTCAGTCTTTTCTTGATGCAATCAACGCCGTGAACCAATCGGGGATCCTTTTTGTCGCCTCGGCTGGAAACGCAGAAGGTTTTACTCCTGAGCCTAACAACGACCTCGTGCCTCACTATCCGTCGAGCTACGCAGCACCCGGCGTTATCGCGGTGGCCTCGACAGGACAAACAGACAATCTCGCGAGCGATTCTCACTTCGGGTTATCGAGCGTGCACCTCGGCGCGCCCGGTATCGGCATCTTGAGCACCACTCCCGGTAACACCTACTCGTTTTCCAGCGGTACTTCAATGGCTACGCCGCAAGTTGCCGGCGCCGCCGCTTTGTTACTGGCTGCAAACCCGAATCTGACAATTAACCAGCTCAAGAGTCTTTTAATTTTTAACGGCGACTTGGTGCCGTCTCTGGCTGGCAAAACGCTCACCGGGCGTCGCCTCAATGTCGCCAACAGTCTCCAGGCACTCGCTGAGAACGATGTAACGCCGCCAGGGACAGTAACCAGTTTTCACCTCAACTCTCAGAATGGTCGGGCAATGAATGTCGGCTGGACCGCTTCCGGCGACGATGGCACTGCGGGCCAGGCCTCGCTTTATCAGGTCACTTTTACCGATGCGACGAGCCGCGCAGTAATCTTTTTGCAGAGTGTGCTTCCTGCTGCTTCAGGGCTTACTCAGGCAATCGACGTGAAGCTCCCTTATCGGCACACGAATGGAACACTGACTCTGCGTGAGTTTGATAACGTCGGTAACGAAGGCGTACCCGCGACCATTGCTATTTCTGTTAGTCCGGTGGAGGGTGATCCTTATCTCACTTCGACGGGCAGTCCTGTTTCGCTTTCAACTGGAGGCGTCGGGCTTAATTCCAATTGCGACGATTGTTTCAAGACGCAGGCGTTGCCGTTTTCTTTTCCTTTTTTCGGTGAAAACTTCAGCTCCGTTTCTGCGTCTTCGAATGGCAGCTTGTATTTTGCGTCGCATCTTGTCAACGATTCGGGTAGCTCAGCAATTGCTCTTAGTCAGTTCAAAATGATCGCGGGCCTTTGGGACGATCTGAGGACAGACACGCGTCCTGGCGACGACATTTATGTAGTCACTCCGGATCCGAGCCGCATTATCTTTCGCTGGCAAGGCGTCACCTTCAATGACAATCCCGCCCTTCGGTTTCCCGTTAATTTTGAAATTGAGCTGCGGAGTAATGGCACGATTTTGACACGCTATGGCGCCGGGAATACTCATATAGAACCTGTCGTTGGAATTTCCGGCGGCGAGCCCGAAGTCTATCTCATCAGTTCTCATACCTCGGAGCAGTCGGAAACGAATCTTACCAACGCCCAGGAAGTGACCTTCCTGCCGCGCGCGATTGGAATCACCAGCAACGTGCAGTTTCAAGTTCCTCAATTCAACGTCGTGGAGTTGGATGGCGTTGTGACGGTGACGGTAACTCGCGCAGGCGATACAACTACACAATCCTCGGTGGATTACGTGACGACCGATGGCGCTGCCACTCAAAAAGGTGATTACACCTTTGCCTCAGGGACGATTAACTTCGCAGCTGGAGAAACAAGTAAGACTTTCCCGGTATTGATAGTCGACGACGTTTTTCAGGAAGGAACTGAAAGTTTTAGCGTGTTGCTGAGTAATCCTGTTAACACGACTCTTGGCGCCATAAATGTGGCGGAGGTCAAGGTCTTTGATGACGACGGCACACCAGCGAATAATCCCCTCGACAATGCCAACGCGCTCTTCTTTGTCAGGCAGCACTATCTGGACTTTCTTAGCCGACAGCCTGATGCCGGAGGACTGGCATTTTGGGCGGGTCAGATAACGGAGTGTGGCAGTAATCAGGCTTGCATTGAAGTCCGGCGCATCAATGTGTCAGCGGCGTTCTTCCTTTCAATTGAGTTTCAGGAGACAGGCTATCTAGCCTACCGTATGTATAAGGCGAGCTACGGAAACCTGCGTAATGCGCCGGTGCCGGTAAGGTATGAAGAATTCCTGCCGGACACCCAGCGATTAGCGCTGGGCGTGGTCGTGGGCGTAGGCGACTGGCAGACAATATTGGAAAACAACAAGCAGACCTTCGCCGCAAACTTTGTTTCGCGGGTCCGGTTTAGCACCGCTTTCCCGTTGACCATGGAGCCGACGGTTTTTGTTAACGCTCTCTACGCGAATGCCGGCGTCACACCATCGGACAGTGAACGAACGTCAGTCATCGCTGAGTTTGGCACGGCCACCACAACGGCAGACCTGGCTGCCCGGGCTCGTGTGATACGGCGCGTCGCCGACAACTCAGCGCTCAAGCAACAGGAGTTGAACAAAGCGTTCGTCCTGATGCAGTACTTTGGTTATCTCAGACGTAACCCTTACGATCCACCTGAACCAACGCTCGACTATGCGGGCTTTAACTTCTGGTTGGGCAAGCTGAATCAGTTCAACGGAAACTTCGTCACGGCGGAAATGGTGAAGTCGTTTCTCGTTTCCGGTGAGTACAGGCAACGCTTCGGGCCCTAAACTGCAGGAGCAGACGGCAGATGCAGACGGCAGGAGCAAAAGGCAGAAGGCGGGGTTTTCGAGGGTGCCTCGAGACTGTCATGACTGGAGCTAGAGACCGGCTTCGAGTCTTCACCCAGTTGAACAGACCTCATTGGCCGCCACCGGGTACTGATGCAGTTTGAATACGATAGCCATCGCGATGGTTACTGTCCGATGAGGTCAGTACCACCTCGCGGTAGCGGGTGGGTTCTCCCTCGGGATCGATCGGTCAGCGCACCGAGCTTGCTCAGAAAGATTTAGGTGAAGCGGCGAGAAGTCTTTGACCTCCGATGCGCGGTAAGTCTCCGACTTACCGAAGACCGTACCCCAGTTTTCCGGTCTTTGACCGGAGTTTCAAAGGTCGGAGACCTTTAAGAATTTTAGAAAGGTCGCCGGCAAGTCAGAGACTTGCCGCGCATCGGAGGTCAAAGACCTTACCTGCAAATTCAAAATCACGAGGGAGACCCACCCGCACAGTTTCGGTAGCGACCGGCCCAACCTACAACATCAGAACCGCGAGCGGTAGCGACCGGCCCAACCTACAACATCAGAACCGGAAGCGGTAGCGACCGGCCCAACCATCAACATCCGAACACTTCGCCTAAAATCGTGAGAAGTGGAAAACATCGACATTCAACTTGCGTTTATGGCCGGTCGCTACCGCTTCCGGTTCTGATAAAGGTCATCCTGCAAATTCGGCTCTGAAGCAACGCGCAAAACAAAAAGGCCGGATTCGAAAAAGGATCCGGCCTCTCTTGAAGTGAGTTTTTTCTGCGCTTAGAAACGGTTGAGATACTCGCCTGAGACGATGAATGATCTCACCATTTGTGCCGCGTGGAAGTCGCCACCATGGTTATTCAGTTTCTGCAACCAGAAATCATAACCGGTATAGTCTGAATCGGGGCCCACATTCGGATCACGTCGCAGGTAACCGAGGTATTGCATCAGCACGAACGCCTTATTCTTTTCGTTGGTGTTTAAGGTCGAGTTCTCTGCCACCCGTCTTACTGCTCGCGCACGTGCCGCCGTGTCCACCGTATTTGGTGCTCCGCCAAACTCATTGATAGCTGCTGTCAGGTCTGATCCCGAAGGAGTGATGCCGGCATTCGCAAACAAGGCATCAACGAATTGAGCAGGCGTCAGACTTGTCGGAAAGGCCGTCGTGAAACGCGTGCGCGTCACGAAATCATTCGCGAACGCCACTTTGTTAGCCTCTAGCTTTGCCTGAGCGTCGGGTTGGCCGATTATGACGCCATTGGACAACTGCAGCGTATCTGGCAGAAACTCGCTGCGCCTGATGATTGGCACTGGGATTTCATGACTGCCGCCAAAAGTTGAAGTTCCATTGACGTCGCCATAAGCGACTTTGTACATGCGTTCGGCAAGATAGCCTGTCTCCTGGAATTCGATGGAAAGGAAGAAAGCACCCGAGGTATTGTCGCGCTGGCCGGCGATGCAGGTAGCGTCGCCATTACAAGACGAAATCTGATTCACCCAGAAGTCGAAACCGCTCTGATCCGGAAAGCGGTTTAGGAAGTCAACGTATTGCTGGTTGACGAAGAAATCGGAATCGTTGATGGTGATTGGCGTGTTCGTGCCGGGTCGCAGGCGGAGCGGCTTAACCCTCGTGGTTCCGTAATAAAGATCGGACGGGAGATTGGGAATCTCGGTCACTACGTGCAATGTCGGTGCCTGCCCCCAGACAGTCAAGGCAGCGAAGGCTGTTATCATTAAAGCGACGGCAAATTTCATTCTATTGCTCCTGGCGTAACATAAGTCTTCTGAGGAAAAAGCCTCGAAATGAGGGGTTTGTCTAAACCAAATGGTTAGACGCGCCGACAAGATTCAAAGTTTAACTCTTGCGCCAAGAGGCGTCAATTATGACCACATTTTGGTGGTGGGCTCAGTTTAGCGTGGGGAGGTCGAATTCTTTGGAGAACCGTGCGCGGTAGCGCCGGATGCTAAAGTCAACTTCAAACATTTGCCCAGTGGCAGCATCCGCACAAGCGAAGGTGCTGGAAATTAATAGGTTGCTGCCTGTAACACGTCTCTTCCGCCAATCCTTGTATAATCATTACGCTGTAATTGACTCTAGCATCCGGCGCTACCGCGCTCGGTTCTGCATGGCGTGCGTCTCTTATTTATCAAACTGACCCAATACGCCACATTTTGGGGGTCTCCTAGATTGAAATTCTCTGTGCTTCCTCTCTGAGAAAAACGGAATTTAAGATGCCACCCACATTCTTCGGCCCATAAAGTGTTACACCATCCTCGTGAGGTTGAGAAGTAGAAATTGCCTTGTGGGGTTGCTCGAAAGTCTAGCTGTCGTCAAATAAATGCGCGTCGGACTCGATGGCCTCCCGCTCACCTCGCTCAAAACAGGCGTAGGGCACTACACCTTTGAACTTGCACGCGCCCTGGCGAGAGCGGAGCCATCAAGCCAGCTTGAAATTATCTATCCTTCAACTTATCCGCCAATCAGCCTGGTTGAGACCGGAACGGGAGTATTGCTTCCGGATAATTTGAAACTCGAACGCGTGCGAGTTGGACTGCTGGGCCGGCATTGGTGGGCAGTGGGACTGCCGCGTTACATCCGAGGCAGAAGGCGCCGCCGCGGAATCGAGCTCTTCCACGGCACAAACTACGATATTCCTTTGTGGCGACCGTGCGCGACCGTGTTGACTATTCATGATCTCTCACAACTCCTGCATCCGGAAACACATGAAAAGCGAGGTGTCAGGCGTGCGCGGCGGCGGCTCCCAGTAATGGCCCGCGCCGCCGACGCAATCATCACCCCTACTGAAAGTGTGAAGCGCGAAGTTTGTGAGCGTCTCAAGGCCAACCCCGAAAAAGTCTTCGCCATACCCGAAGCACCACGGGCTTGTTTTCGACCGCTGCCTTTTTCCGAAACTACAGACGTGCGCCAGAAGCTAGGCATTGGAAACGAGTTCCTGTTCGCGGTTGGCACGCTTGAGCCCCGCAAGAATCTTTCGTTGCTCGTAAAAGCCTTTGCGGAAGTTACGCAAGCGCGGTCAGACGCTACTACGCAACTCGTTATCGCCGGAGCACGCGGCTGGTTAAGTCGTTCGCTCTTCGCGGCGATAGAAGAGTCGCCGGTGCGGGATCGCATTCTGCTTACTGACTATCTCCACGACGAGGACTTGCGGGCACTCTATTCATCCTGTCGCGCCTTCATTTATTCTTCCGTATACGAAGGCTTTGGTCTGCCGCCGCTGGAAGCAATGGCTTGCGGCGCTCCGGTTATCGCGAGTCGTATTCCGGCACTAACGGAAACGACCGGCGCCGCAGCCCGTCTTTTTGATCCCCAAAACGTTCCGGAACTGGCTCGAAATATTATCGAATTACTGGACGACAAAA
>DASXSC010000009.1:0-5209 GCA_036506215.1 Pyrinomonadaceae bacterium
CGATCGTCCTTTACCCGTTGCGTTTGTCGGCAAGGTTGGTTTTAACTTCGAACTTTACCCGGCGGCGTTGTTTGGCAAGAGCTGGTACCTGGGGAACCAGTCCGGCATCTTCCCACGCCAACCGAACGGTCCCGACAGACAGGATCATTTCGGCGAGATCCAACCTGTCCCAATGGCTACCGGCCGGCGGCTGTCCGTCGCGTCCGAAGCAGATGCGCAACGACTGATCATCGAGAGCCGCAGAGGTGATCTGCAACTCCTGGATGGCCGGAACAAACACAACAATGGTTGGTTTGTCGTTCGTTCATTGGTGGCGGCAGGGGCGACCAAGTCGGCTATCGAATGGGTTGTAACTCCGCATGCTATTGCTGATTGGAAGTATCAACCGGTGGTCCATGTTTCTCAGGTCGGTTACCACCCGCAACAAGAAAAGCTCGCTATCATTGAAATGGATAGTTCCGACGTTGCACAAGATGTGGTTCGCGTGAAGCGCATCTCGGAAGATGGCGGCTTCGAGGAACTGCTTTCCGGTAAGCCAACCCCTTGGGGAAAATTCCTCCGTTATCGCTATCTGAAATTCGATTTTAGCAAGGTCGTTAAGCCGGGCATGTATGTCGCTGAGTATCGCGACGTCCGCACTCAACCCTTTCAAATCTCGGCGGACGTTTACAAACGAGGCATTTGGCAACCGGTCATCGAATACTTTCTTCCGGTTCAAATGTGCCACATGCGAGTCGAGGAGCAGTACCGCGTGTGGCATGGCGCCTGTCACCTGGACGATGCCCGGATGGCACCCATCAACTACAACCATTTCGACGGTTATCTTCAGGGACCTTCCAGCTTAAATCAGTCGAAGTCAGGTGAGACGGTGCCAGGGCTTAACGTAGGCGGCTGGCATGACGCGGGCGACGATGATCTGCGTATTGAATCGCAGGCTGATGAAGTCTCTATTCTGGCAAACGCCTACGAAGCTTTCGGTGTGAACTACGACGACACAACTATCGATGAAGAAAAACGGCTGGTTAAGATTCACCAACCCGATGGCAAGCCTGATGTGCTGCAACAAGTCGAGCACGGCGTGCTGAGTATTCTCGGAAGTTATCGCGGGATGGGACGACTTTATCGGGGGATCATCGTGCCTACGCTTCAGCAGTACGTGCTGCTCGGCGAAGAAACAAACTCCACCGACAATCTGTTTTATGATCCGGCTCTTAAAGCAAATGAGCGATCTGTCACACACTCCGGGAAAACTGATGACCGCCTGGTGTTTACCGAGCAAAATCCGGCACATGAGTATAAAGGAATTGCGGCATTCGCGATTGCCGGTCGAGTTCTCAAAAGCTTGAATCCGGATTTGGCCCAGGAGAGTGTTGCCGCCGCGGAAGCACTTTGGAAACAAGACCGTGATCCAAAGAGTGCCTTCAATGAACGAATGGTCGCGGCCGTGGAGTTGTGGCTAACGACGAAGAAGCCTGAGTATGGACAGGTGCTACTCGACAATCGCAAACAGATTGCCCAGCACATCGATTCGGTTGGTTGGTCCATAGGCAAGGTCCTGGGCCTCATCAAGGATCGGGCTTTTGTGGATGAAATTCGCGGCGCCGTTTCACAGCACTACTCCAGCATTGTAGAGAGACAGAAAGAAACGCCCTTTGGTGTGCCTTATCGTCCTGTGATTTGGGGGGCTGGTTGGGACGTTCAGGGCTTTGGAGTGCAACAGTATTTCCTGCATCGCGCATTCCCTGACATCGTCACCTCGCAATATATGCTCAACGCGCTGAATTTTGTGTTGGGAGTGCACCCAGGTGAAAACACGGCGTCATTTGCGTCGGGTGTAGGGTCGCGATCGATGACGATTGCCTATGGAATTAATCGGGCCGACTGGTCCTACATACCCGGAGGAGTTGCTTCGGGAACTGCATTAATCCGCCCTGATTTCCCTGAGCTCAAGGACTTTCCTTATCTTTGGCAACAGGGCGAGTATGTGCTGGGCGGAGGCTCCTCGAATTATATGTTTTTAGTGCTGGCAGCCGATCAAGTGCTCAACAGCAGACAATCAAATGGCGAAGGCATAGAGATGGGCGCTAAGAAGCGCGACCATTAGGAAACTCAGGCTTGAATGAAAAGACCGACATTGGGTTCATGTTAATCAGGCGTGCGTTACCCATGATGATACTAGTGTTAATGATGGCATGTACCCTTTGCCTGCGCGGAACAGCTCAGGAGAGCGTCACTAGTGTGGCCAATAACTCCAAGCCGATCAATATCGCGGCGAACAAGGACAACTACCTAAAGCTGGCCGGCGAGATGGAAACAACATTACGGCGCGACGTTCTTGGTGTTTGGTTTCCGCGAGCAATCGATAACGACAACGGTGGTTTCTATTCCAACTTTACGCGTGAGTGGCAACGCCAGAAAAGCGAGGGCAAGTTCTCGGTTTTTCAGGGGCGCATGACCTGGTTAGCAGCCCAAGTTGTCATGAAGCGGCCTGACTTGAAGGATCAGTTTCTACCCGTTGTTTCCCACGGCCTGGATTACCTCGGCAATGTCATGTGGGACAAACAATACGGCGGATTCTTTTGGGGTCTTGATGACAAGGGGCAGATCACCGAGCGCTACACCGATGGCAAACATCTCTACGGAAACAGCTTCGGCCTTTATGGCGCTGCGGCCGCCTATCAGGCGACGCACGATGCGAAAGCATTGGAATTGGCAAAGGTGTCTTTTCGATGGCTTGATGAACATGCCCATGACGCTAAGAACGGCGGGTACTTTGAATGGCTGACGCGCGATGGCAAGGTGGTCCAGGCCAAATTCGAAACGGGCCGAGTTCAAACGGTACCGCTGGCGGGCTTTCCACTCGGCTACAAATCGATGAACACGCACATTCATTTGTTGGAGTCATTCGCGCAACTGTATGAACTATGGCAAGACGAAACGCTGCGACAGCGCTTGGCTGAGTTGCTCACGGTTGTGCGTGACAAAATCTGCGTCGAGCCGGGAGTAATGAATCTCTATTTCACCAACGACTGGCGAGCGATACCCGATCATGACTCGTACGGCCACGACGTTGAGACTGCCTATCTACTGCTTGAAGCGGAAGAGGTGTTGGGCGGCGGCCCTCAACATGATCCGAAGACTGAGCGAATGGCGAAGATGCTGGTGGACCACGCGCTCGCGTACGGTTGGGATGAGACCTATGGTGGCTTTTATCGTGAAGGCGCGACCGCGGGCCCGCCTGAGGACTTGCGCAAGGAATGGTGGGTGCAAATGGAAGGCCTTAACGCATTACTTTTGCTGCACGAAAAGCATGGAAGCACCACCGACTTGTACTTCAAAGCATTCCAGCAACAGTGGCAGTTCATCAGAGACCACCAGGTTGATCACGAATTCGGTGGGCTTTATGACACAGTGGAACGTGACGGCACCGTACACGACTATACGAAGGGCCGGATTTGGAAAGAGAGCTATCACGAGGGGCGGGCACTACTAAACGTGACCGCTAGATTGAGAAAATTGGCGCTCCGGGAAATGAGGAGTTAAACGTTCTCGCTAAAAGATCTTGAGAAAAGATATGCACAAACTTCTTCGATTCATTTTGGTTATTTGTACTGCCCCGTTTCTGGGGCCCCTAGCGAAGGGCGAAGTCCGCGTGCCTTCGATTATCGGCGACAATATGGTTCTGCAACAGGGTGTCAAGGCGCGCCTGTGGGGCATGGCGCAGCCTGGCGAAAGAGTCACCGTTACCTTTGACGGACGAACTGAAGGCGCGATAACCGACCCTCACAGTCATTGGCAAATCTTCCTTGGGCCGCTTAAAGCTGGTGGTCCCTTCGCAATGACTATCGCCGGCAGCAACACCCTGACTTTCAAAAACGTGTTGGTCGGCGACGTCTGGATCTGTTCCGGCCAATCCAACATGGAGTTTCCCCTGGTGAACGCTACCGGCGGCGCCGAAGCAATGGCGCAGGCCAACGATCCGGAAATTCATCTCTTTACCGTGCAAAAAACCACCGCCGCTTCACCATTGGATGATGTGAGCGGCCACTGGGTAATAGCGACTCCGGAACAAGTGGGACAATTCTCTGCCGTTGGGTACTTCTTCGGACGCGAGATTTATCAGCGTCTGAAAATACCTCTCGGTTTGATTCACACTTCGTGGGGTGGAACACCGGCCGAAGCCTGGACCAGTCAGAGGGCGCTGGTGGCGAATGCTGACCTTAAGCCGATTCTGGATAGGTACCAAATGAGCCTGGAAGATCTGCCGCAGCGTCGCGAGAATTACAAATGGGCGCTAGCTGAGTGGGAACAAAAGAATTTGCACGCGGATCCGGGCAACAAAGGCCAGGCCCTGGGCCTTGCCGATCCAGCGTTCAACGCAACAGATTGGAAGCAGATGAATCTGCCGCAGTTCTTTGAGACCGCGGGTTTGGTCATCGATGGCGCAGTCTGGTTTCGCAAAGAAGTCGATGTGCCCTCGGCATGGTCCGGAAAAGAACTCGCATTGGATTTTCCGGCCATCGACGATTTCGATACTACTTACTTCAACGGCACCCGTGTCGGCGCGACGGGCAACGAGACGCCCAACAGTTACGCGGTCCCGCGTCGTTACACTGTTCCAGGCTCGCTTGTACACGCGGGCCGCAATGTCATTGCCGTCCGTGTCTTTGATAGCGCCGGCGAGGGTGGTTTCGGCGGTGCCGGCCTGATGTCTCTAGTTCCAGTCGGGGGCAAAGAGACTGAGGCGATTTCTCTAGCTGGTCCATGGACCTACAAAGTTGAACTCTCACTCGAGCCCAAGAAGCCGGATTGGGGATCGCGTCCTGAACTACCCGGGCCGACAAACCAGAATAGTCCCACCGTTCTCTACAACGCGATGCTCGCTCCGCTCACGCCATATGCCATTCGCGGCGCGATCTGGTACCAGGGTGAGAGCAACGCCGGCCGTGCTTACCAGTATCGAGCATTGTTTCCAACCATGATCCGCGATTGGCGGGCGGCCTGGGGCGAGGGTGATTTTCCTTTCTACTTCGTGCAACTCGCCAATTGGCACGCGGCCCAGTCGGAACCGGGAGACAGCGAATGGGCCGAGTTGCGCGAAGCACAGACGATGACCTTGCAAGTTCCGAAAACAGGCATGGCGGTGATAATCGATATTGGTGATCCGAATGACATCCATCCACGCAACAAGCTGGACGTGGGCAAACGG
>DASXSC010000010.1:0-11514 GCA_036506215.1 Pyrinomonadaceae bacterium
ACTTGGAACTTCGCGAATTCAAGTTTGAAGTGCAACTCAGCTATCAGAACCGGAAGCGGTAGCGACCGGCCAGGGACTCAACCGTAGTTGTTAGTTAGTACTTAATTGACCGAGCTTAGCGGTGAAATACTCCACCGGTAAAGTTGACTCCCTGGCCGGTCGCTACCGCTTCCGGTTCTGATAGCTGAGTTGCACTTCAAACTTGAATTCGCGAAGTTCCAAGTTGAAATTTCAGTGCTCTATCCGGAAAGAGGAGTACAGTCCGGTCGGATCAAGGCTGATTTCCTCAACCTGCGCGACCCGCGACCATTGCGGACCGGTAACAAGGTCTTTCTTAAACTCCTCTACCTCAATCTCAGTTCCTTCAGCGATTACCTCGACGCTTCCATCCGGACAGTTACGTACGTGCCCCACCACTTGATGACGCGCCGCGGCTCGTTGCGCGAAGAAGCGATACCCAACGCCCTGCACGTCACCCGTTATCAAAAACTTCCGCGCCACTTCCGCCATTGTCACTCGTGGATGTTGTCCGACAAACTTCAGCTTTGTCGGTTTTTGGGCTTGGCTACAAATTAACGTTCGTCGGCCAGCAAGTTATTTGCACTTGAAGACTCTGCCATGAGAGCCACGTTTCAGAGTGTAGGTCTCAAGGACTTCGTTAGTATCCGCCAGCTTAACAGTCAGCGTCATCGTGTCGCCTTTGACCGAACCCGAGTAAACGGCCGGACGGGCGTTAGGCTTCTGATCAATTCGGATTGGCCCCGGGTGCTCGCGGTTGTGCGTTCCGCGCCAGTTGAAACGGCCTTTGCTGTCGAGCGTGAGCGGGCCGTCTATCGTGCCATTCGCGCAATCATAATCGATCGCTGCGGAGCTTGGTCCAACGTCGATTCTGATGTGTGGAGCGCCCCACGAGCCTGTTGATAAGCGTTGCATCTTTCGCGGCCTCGACGCGGCTGCCGAAGCAACCAGCAAAACTAAACTGACAATCACTAAAAGTCTATTCTGGTTCCGTGAAAACATAATACCCCCAGATTGATCCGCCACAGCTTATTTCCCAACCCCCGCTTCGGAAGAAACTGCATTGTAGCCAAGAGTTGGTTGTAACGCCCAACGCTCGTTACCTTCCGAGACAAGAACGGAGTGGCGAGTCGTTCATTGCACCTGCCTGCTGGATGCGGCCCGCGCGTGGTGTAAGGCTGATTTCTCGCTAGCGCTGGTGATCTGCGCGGCCCTTACTCCTTACGGTTTCCAGGTCCCGCTCGCCGGCCACCCCGTTGTTCGCTGGAGGGCTCGCAGAAGACCGGTCACCGGGAAGCCGGAGGGCCCCAATGGAACAACTGCTTTCTGTGCCTGCGGTCTGACTCCCGGGTTCATTTGTTTCTAATCTGTCAAATCTGCGTATAACCTGACGAAACCCTTGCTCCGTAGGGGTCGTTTCGTGCTAACCTCTTTTCGTAGCCGCCCCTTTATCTCACTACCATTTGACGTCTGAGACATGATCCGTCTTTCGAGTGAGGTAACAGAGTGAGGTAACAATGACTCCTGCCAAAGCAACAGCAAACGCGACAATAACTGCTACAGCACCTCAAATGTCTGCCAAAGCAACAATCCTGGTAATCGAAGACTATTCCGACACGCGCGAGCTATTGTCCGTTTTGCTGCGCGGCAGAGGATATAACGTGATTGAGGCTGAAGACGGCGTAGAGGGCCTACTAAAGGCGGGTTGGGTCTATCCTGATCTCATCATCATGGATTTGTCCTTGCCGGAGATGGACGGCGTCGAAGTAGCACGGCGCATTCATGCGCAACCTAAACTCTCGCAGATACCGATCTTCGTCGTGAGCGCATACCTCACTGAGGCCGTGAGGGCTGACGTCCTCGCCGCCGGATGCATCGAGGCTTTTTCAAAACCTTTCGACGCCGGTTCCTTGCTGGAAAAAGTGGTTCGGACGATTGGCGATCGTATCTGATCAAATTACTTCCGAGACAAAAGTTCGATGATCGAAACCGCTCCAGGCGCGAGAGAAACCGTCAGGACATTCTTACTGTTCTGCCTATTCACTGCGACGTCCTTTTCACTAATCCAATCGACAGCCTTTTGAATCTGGCGACCATCGAGGCTGATGGTAGCGGTGACATATGCGCTACGATCTACCTGGGCCATGCCTTGTTGTGGTTTAACGACGCCGTTGTTGTTGAAGAGCGTGACCACCCAACCGTGGCCAGTGCGGTTGACGAGATACTCGACGTCGCCGTTAATCCTGATCGGAGTAGCTTCGGCGAAAACATGCGCGAGCATGTGTGCGGCAAGGGGTGTGATGCGCTCATCTTCTCCAAGCAGATCAGGAACGGCACAGAAGACGACACTACCCTTGCCGACTTTGTTGACTGTTACCAGCGGATCGCCCTCAGCAGTTCGCACGATAATTAGTGGTTCAGCCCCCTTTAGTCCTACCCTTTCGTAATGAAACACTTGGCCACTCAAGTCCTGCGCAGCTTCGCCGGCTGTAAGGCAACGCGCATCATGCGCTTGGGCGTCTGTGCCCATGAGTCGAACGCCGAGGAGTTCGGACGGCAACCCTTTGATCTGTTCTGAATTTAGTACCAGAGTGCCTCCGGATCTTACGTATTTGGTTAGCCGTTGAACCCACTCAACCGACCAATCGATATGGCCGCCAACGACGATGGCGCGGTAAGCATCAAGTGGATAAGGAGGCGCAAGGGGAACGGGTAAAGGGGAAGTCCGGGAGATGCGAGAACGAAGATCCCGGAAATGCGAGTCCCCACGAGACAGGGGATCGACAGCGTCCTTCACGGTGATCACCGAGCCTGTCTGATTCGCTTGCGACGCGGCGTCCGTGTTGCTGCCTTCGTATTCCCATCCATTGTCTTTAGTCGGACTGCTCTTCTTCGCGCCTGTGGGGTTGCCACGACTTTGAACCCGGCTGGGTTGCGGCACGCTTCGTTCGCTCGCGGTTCTGACAGGACTTGGCCCATCCGACGCGACCAGTACGTCGAAGATGTCGCCAAAGATGCCACTCACAAACGGCTGCCTGTCGCCAGTTGCCGGCTCACCTTCCACTACCAGCCCGGGATAGTAAGCGACGCCAAAGAGTTCCCGCAGTGCACGGTCGCTGCGGTTGATTTGCGAAACTTCGAACGGCCACTGAGGATAATCAGTCATCTCCCACCCATGCGCGGGATCAAGCAGAAATGCAATGGGCGTATAAGGCGTGCCGCGGTCAGGATGTTTTTCCGCGAAGCGCATAAACTCATCCGTAATGCGTCCGAGCGGATTCAACTGAAACTCGTGCTCGCCCGGGCCGGGTTTGAAGAATTGATCGAAGCCCTGTTCAAGATAGATTGCCGACGCGCCCGACATGTAATACAGGTAATAACTCTTGCGATACCACGAAAGCGACGGCCCCATCGTCGCGCCGTAGCGCGAGTGGAAGAAGTTGTCAGGGCCCGCGAAGTTTTGCTGTCTCGTAAAGGTCGTCGCCGTGTCGCCGAAGTTGGGCGCGTGATAATAGAGAAAAGCGCCGCCATACTGCCGCGCTGCTCCGCGCGTGAAGGCAATGCGCATCGCGAACATTGGCTGTACGGCCGCAGTCTCCACGCCCAGCAGACGCACACCCCACTCAGTGAGCGCATGAGCAAATGAAGTGCTGGAGGTCGATTGCGCCGGAATCAGCTTGTCCCACATCGCGCCGGTATCCGTGTGGAAGATTTCTGCCCATTTTCTAGCAATGGCGTTGGTGTAGAAGACGCGGTGCGCTTCAAGCAACTCGCGACGCGACATCAACGGCGAAATTTTCAACTCTGCCGGCGCATGCTCCCAAACGTAGCCGACGCTCTCGCCAGAAATCCAACCAAGAAACTGCTCCTTGAATTCGCCGGTCAAAAGTTTCCAGGCAGCCTGCCCGTCTTCCGGCGATAGTGCCGCCGCGCCATAGTTAATCAAAATCGCGAACGGCGTCTTTGTTTCTCGCAGATACCGTAGAAAGGCACTGCCTTCCTTCAAGTACTCGGGCAGGTTGTTAATGTAGATGACCGGGACAACGAACTTAGAATTAAACAGCGGAACGTCGCGCGCGCCTTTGTACTTCTGCACAAACGCGTCGATGGGTTCGGCATTAAACGGATAGAGCGGGCGCTCCGCCGCCGGCTTGTCGTAGAGCTTCCAAAACTCCGGTGTGATGTTCCAAGGCATGAGAAAGTCACGGCCGGCGAGTTTTGGCCGTTGCCAGGCCGCAGAGATGGCGTCAGGTTCTTTTGGTTGCAACAAAGACGAGAATGGCGCGCGCGTCGTTGACCAGTTGCGCAGGTAACGCATGGCGGCGAAGTCTGGCTTTCTGCGTCCGTCAGGAACGTAAGCAAGATCGTTTGTTAACACCAGACAATCAATATGGCGGCGAGCTTCGGCCGGCTTTTCAATCTCAATTGAAATGCGAGCGGGACCTTTTTCGAGTGGTGCAGTCGCGTTGTCCCAGGCAAAGGCCCAGCCCCAGTACATGCTCACTTCATCGTGACTGTCGATGAGGTCCTTTGTTCCAAACTCATGACGGAAAATCTCACGAGACGCGGCGGGGCGAGGGGTCGGAGAAATGGAGACCTGCGTGTCAGCGCCCTGCTTGATGCGTACTAGAAAATTTTCGGAGCGATTGGCCCAGTCAGCGTAGCGCACCCAGATTTTGTAGTTCCCTCCGCGCGGTATCTCCACATCCTGATAGATCCTGCCGGCGGTCTCATCAGCGCTCGCAGCTGCAGAGTTCCATTCGCTCTCGCCGCCTTGTGACCATTCGGCCGACACACCCGGACCGTTCATGCCCCATCCAGGTGCCTTTGCTGACGGCAGGTTCATCCAGGACGGATTCTGGATGGGCTCGCCGCTTGGCTTGGTTCCGAAGCCGCGCATGTTTTCAGCTTCGTACCAGAGATATTCCGGTTGCGTTTCGCCGGCGCTCGATTCCAATTGAGCTCGCGAGGATGAAGGAGACAAATAACCGCAGGACAGTACGAACGATAAAACAATTATCGTGCGAAACCGGGTTGTTGTGCGGGTAGAAAGTGAAAGCCTGATCCGGGCGACATCGGGTGAAGCTGAAACAGCGGAGGCAAGCCCGCCTTCCCGACCACGAGCTGATTCAGGTTGAGTTCTAGGATTTGCGTGAATGGCTCTCAACTGAGATCAATCCTGCGAGCAGGTTAAGCTCGCAGGTTGGGAAGGTGGGTTTGCCGCTGGTCGTCTACCCGAGTGCTTCAAGACACTCCGCAAGGCTACGCTGGCGGCACGTGAACATTGGGGTGTCGCGGAGTGTATAGGAGCTGGCCTTTGTTTCGCGCAACTCTTGCACCAGGTCAAGAAAATCCGCCGGATTGTCAGTCTCAAACGCGACCACGAATTCCTGATCGTCCAAACCAAACGAATAGGTCGTATGAAGTTTGACGGAGCGATATTTGGTGCCAATGCGTATATGCTCGTCCATCATCTCCTGCCGCTGATCGGCACTGCGCGAGTACCATTCCCGGGTCTTCACAAAAGGATAGACGAAAAGGTAGTCAGACTTACCCGGGACAATATGCAGTCGATCCTCAACGTGCTCGGGATTGTCTTTATCGATATACATCGAGCGCTTCGTCATCGACAGAAACGACTGCGCCGGCTCGAGGTATTTAGCCATTTGCGTGTGGTTAAGGCGTGAGGTCATCTCCTGAATCGGATCCAGTTCTGACCCGATACGCCAGATCATGAAGTCAACCTTCGTCCGCAGCCCTATTGTCGAGTAACTATGGATCAATAGCTGTGTACGAAACTCATTGACCGCATTGATAAATTCGACTTTGCACCGCTGCTTATCGTCTTCCGCAATCGTGCGCCATTCCGGACGCGCGTGATAGAACGTGAAGTTGACAAATTGCCGCGGCAGCTTCGCTTTTTGCTCCTCGACTTCATCGCAATTAGGGGCGAGCCGGAGCGAGCCTCTCGCCGCGATGCCAGATTCTTTATCCGTACTCATTTGCAATAACCTCAAAACTGTGAAGAGAATCGCTGTGGTAGCAACAGCGTTGCTTGTTGAACGCGCAGGTATTCTGCCTAGTCTCAGGAGTGATTGCAACCGAGCAGGGTGGCCGTGGCAAGTGGGTTTATCCCAATTAGTACCCTAGGTGCCCAACAAGGAAACACTTTAAACAGCTTCCCGCTGCCGCTGGTGGAATGATCACCTTGTTGAGGCCGCTACTGAGACTTTCGAACTTACTTGCCTGAAAACTTGCCTGCCTACGACCGCGAGTGGAGAATAACTGGCGATGCGTGACAACAAAGCAACCGGCGCAGCGCCCGATAGATCGAGACGGGCGTTTGTCTTGGTTCTGCCCCTGATGGCAATTGGCGGGATGCTTGCAACCGTTGCCATCGCCGCGTTTCGTTTCCTCAGTCCCACGGTCTCAGCCAGTAGTGAAAAATGGATCGACGTGGCCCAGGTGACCGAGCTCGTGGGCAACAAACCCCTGCCGAGAAAGATTGCCGTTGAGGAAGTCGCAGGTTGGGCCAGGTCTTTCGCCGAACATTCTGTTTACATCCTGCCCGGCAAGAACAGCCAGGTCCTTTCGGCGGTTTGCCCGCACGAAGGCTGCGAAGTGTCCTGGCACGACGACGGGAACGTTTTCTCGTGTCCCTGCCATGATAGTAATTTCGCAGCCGATGGATCCCGAATCTACGGACCAGCGCGACGGGGACTCGATCCTCTGCCGTCGCGAGTCGTGGACGGTAAGCTGCAAGTGCAGTATCAAAGTTTCATCAACAACACGCAGGAGCGAACGTCGCGCGGATGATCCCGGCCAGGAACACTGATTTCGACGAACTTCGAATCGCACCGCAACCTTCATCAGTCAGAAGGGAAGCTGGCCGCACAAGTGGTTGGCGATGTTGGCTGTGGACGACCACCGGCGTTGTGCTGATGCTCATATTGCTTCAGCTTATCACTGGGCTGCTGCTCGCTTTCTACTATGTTCCTTCCGCCGATCATGCGCACGCGACAGTAAGTTTCATTGAAAAGGCGGTGCGGGCGGGTTCATGGATACGCTCACTGCATCATCACGGCTCGCAATGGCTGTCACTTTTTCTCTTCTTACATTTGCTCGAGCTCTTTTGGCGCGGAGCTTACCGAACGGCAACTGCCCGATGGGAGGCAGCGGTCGTCCTGCTTGGATTGGTGATGGCTGCGGGAGCAACT
This sequence comes from Pyrinomonadaceae bacterium, assembly GCA_036506215.1. Lineage (GTDB taxonomy): Bacteria > Acidobacteriota > Blastocatellia > Pyrinomonadales > Pyrinomonadaceae > PSRF01. Next base: position 7,236 of record DASXSC010000010.1, read on the forward strand.
GGCTATTCGCTGCCGTGGGACGTGCGCGCTTTGTTCAGTACGCGTGTCGCCGAAGGAATTGTTAGTGGACTACCACTTGTAGGTAGCATCGCGCGCCTGTGGTTGCTGGGTTCTAACGAGATTTCGACTCTAACTATTTCCAGGTTCTTCGCGCTTCACGTTTTGGTGACACCATTTCTGATCCTGTTAGTTCTGGGCTGGCAATTCTTCGTTCGCCGGTCGGATCGACGTTGCGCAACAGCGGACGATTACTCTGGAGACGAATCGCCGCGCTCGGCGAAGCTAACTTCGCATTCGACCTCGCTGGTTATCAATCAGGCAACGCGAAATGTACTAATCGCGGCAGTTGTATTTTTGCTGCTTGGGCTGTATGCGCACAAGTTTCCCGCACCGCTTGGTCCTTCGGCCTCAAACGCAACAGCCGATTATCTGCCGCGCCCGGGCGCACAGTTTGTCTGGCTGTATGAGACTTTGAAATACGTCCCAGGCGCTTTGGGGTCTCTGGTTGGAGTTGTGCTGCCTGGCCTGGTCCTTCTGACGCTCGCTGCCTTACCGTGGCTCGATAAAACACCGCTCAAGCGGATCACGGACCGGCCGGGACATAACATCGGAGTAACAATCCTGTCGTTGTCGGTATTCTTTGTTACAAGCATGACGGTCGTCTCTTATTTGGGTGACCGACGCGATCCGCGCACTCGCCAACAACTATCTCGGCAGGCTGCGGCAGAAGCGGCTTTTCGCAGGGAACCTTTCGTCCCCACGCTCCTAAACGAAGGCGACACCATAAAAGGCCCGGCTTCAAGTGCGTCGCCTTCACCAGGCGGGCCTTCAGGCACTCCTCCCGCGGCGTTTACGAAGCTTTGCGTGACGTGTCATGGTGAACACGGCGAAGGCGCCCGTCAGGGGCCACTAAAGTTTCCACCGCTCTTAGGTGTTGCGGAAAAGCCGCGCCGTTCTGTTGAGGATATCGTTGGCATACTCAACGATCCGGCTGCTTATGGTCTTGAGCCACCGATGAAGTCTTTTGCAACGAAGCTCACGGATGATGAGAAACGGGAGATAGCGAATTGGATTGTGACCTTGAAGAAAATTAACTAGATTCTCAAAGGGTTATTGGTTGATTCAATTAGGAAGTGCAACAGCTCGCGGGCTCGTCACCATAGTTGAAGACGCGAGACAGGGATAGTCGACAAACATTGGCGTTTATCAGAACCGGAAGCGGTAGCGACCGGCCAAGGAGTCAACTTTACCGGTGGAGTATTTCAATCGCTGATCGCGGTGATCAAGTGCTAACAACTACAGTTGAGTCCCTGGCCGGTCGCTACCATCACCCCAGCCGGGCTGCGGGCTTCCCTGGTCCGCTCCCGGTTCTGATAGCTGAGTTGCACTTGAAACTCGAATCCACCGCTTCAGTTTTTTGATAGCATCGCGCTACGGGAATCGGTCGGCGAAGGCCGCGCAACGCGGGAATCTTTATAGATCGTCAGCGATTGTAAAGACCCTTTAGTTCCGATAGGAGCGAAATGATTTGGCGTTTTTCGCGATAATGCGAAATGAGATTTCTGCCGGACTATCGATTAGAGAAGCAAAAGTTCTAAACAAGATGCAGAAATTGATCTTTATTGGATTTGCCGGCTTCGCTGGGACCCTAATGAGATACTCGCTCTCAGAATGGACCGCGAAGAGATTCGGAGAAACATTTCCGACCGGCACCCTCGTCGTCAATTTGCTTGGTTGCTTTCTGGCCGGCCTGCTTTTCTACTTAATGTTTGATCGTTACCTTATTAACCCAACCGTGCGCACAGTTGTTCTGATCGGCTTGCTCGGCGGCTTCACGACGTTTTCCTCTTTTGGCTTGCAGACGTTTACACTTCTCCGCGATGGTGAGATAGGCCTGGCCCTCTTAAATATTGCGATTTCCAACATCGCGGGCCTGTTGATGGTCTGGGTCGGCTATTCGCTAGCCAAGGTTTTCTGAGGCGCTTATGACTATTCCCGAAGAAGGCTATTTGCTACGCATCTTTATTGGCGAAAGCGATCGGCACGGTCACCTGCCGCTTTACGAATCGATTGTCCTTCAGGCAAGAGAGGCTGGACTGGGGGGAGCTACCGTCTTGAGAGGTGTAATGGGCTATGGTAAACATAGCGTGTTGCATACAGCCAAGATTCTGCGACTCTCTGAAGATCTTCCGATGATCATTGAAATCGTCGATAGCCTGGAGAGGATTGAGAAGTTTTTGCCGGCGCTCGATGAATTGATCAAAGATGGCCTGGTAACGATCGAAAAAGTCAAAGTGATTCACTATCGAGCGTGAAGCCCACTGTCATCGCCGGTCAACTTAAGCGTCGCTGATTTCACCCGCTCCGCCGACCGCATGCTATACTCCGTTGCCGCCGCAACAAGACCAAAAATAATGGAGAGGTTTCAATGAAGCTCTGGATACTTGCGCTGGCCCTGCTTTCCGCGCTGCTAATGATTAGTGGTTGTGGCAACGGCGCAAACAAGAATGTAAATAACTCTCCTGTAGCAACCTCGACGCCGGCGCCCACAGCAAGTGCAACGCCGGACGAGCTTGCCTTCGCGCGCGCAAACTACGCTAAGCATTGTTCGGCGTGTCATGGAGATGAAGGCAAAGGCGGATTGGTGAAAGTTGAGGGCGTTAAGCTAAAAGTCCCCAGCCTGAGAGAGGGCCACGCGCTCGGACATCCTGATGAGAAATTAGTCAAACAGATTACGAACGGTGGCGATGGCATGCCGAAGTTTAAGGACAAACTTTCGCCCGAAGAGATTAACGCGATGGTGCGCTTCGTCCGCCACGAGTTCCAGGGGAAGTGAGAAAACGGTAAATCGTAAATTGTGAATAGAAAAAATCCGGGTGAACCGGGTTTTTCTATTTACGATTCACCATTTACCATTCACTAGTCTGCGATTTACTATTCACTACTCACCATTTACTATTTAACCGCACCCGCACCCGTAGCTCAGTTGGATAGAGCGTCTGACTTCGGATCAGAAGGTCGCAGGTTCGAGCCCTGCCGGGTGCACCACAATCCTCTGCCGCGAGGATGCAGTCCGCCGGATGGTTTGTCCCGGAAACGGTTACAATGTAAATCGATTCGTTTGTTCTACTCGGGTATAAGTCGCCAAAGTTGGCACGCACCATCCTCATAGTCTGAACCGGGGTTCAAGCCGATTTTGTCTGAGCAGTGATCCGCATCCAGGTACTTCCCTCCATGTTTTAACTGGAGCCGGCTCCAACCACCATCTGTTGGGACAAGACGCCAAAGTTGGCACGCACCATCCTCATAGTCTGAACCAGGGTTCATGCCGATCTTGTCTGAGCAGTGATCCGCATCCAGATATTTCCCACCATGCTTGAGTTGAAGTCGGTTCCATCCATCTCCGGCTGGCACTAACCGCCATAATTGGCACGCTCCATTTTCCCAGGTTGAACCAGGGTTCAGAGTAATCGTGTCTGAGCAGTGGTCAGCATCCAGGTACTTTCTCCCATGTTTCAGTTGAATTCGATAGTATGTTTCGTCAGCGCTGGCACCCGTGCGAATCGAGGGTCCTGCGACAGAACTAGCGGTTGAATTTACGATGGAGGTAAGTAAGATGAGGCCGAAAGTGAGCGCGAGATTGAGAAGATGTTTTCGGTACATTGAGTTAGCTCCTTATGTTTGTGGACTGAGTGTGGTGGCACTAGCGGTGCCGCGTGAGCACACTGCCGAATTGAGAATCAAAATACCAGGGGCTTGCGACTTCGGTTATTGGGAAGTCAGAAGGAGCTGGCCAAGAGTAAGTCCGTGAGATTGGCGAAAGACAACAGACTACGTTGAGTTTTCCAGTTGGAGTACGCACGATTGAAAATCCCTTTGGAAGATCAATGGCAGGAATAACTTACCTATCAACTGGAGCTGAGTTCAGTTTTAACCCGCTGAGTATAGATTCGGAGATCATCGATGTCAACGAAATCCAATCGATGTCGATTCTGACTTCGGATCAGAAGGTCGCAGGTTCGAGCCCTGCCGGGTGCACCGATAAACTACCGGCAGTCGCTTAGGCTGCCGTTTTTGTTTGCCTATAGTCTGCCAACTCGCTGGCAACCGCGCCCCTAACAGCGTCGCAGTGGTCGGCTAGACCCTTGGCCGGGAGTTGCAGAGTGCGCTTACTGGTGGTGGCGGGGCACGCCCGTGCGGATTGAGACACTCAGCTCCGCTGATCAGGGTGATTTGACGTCTTGTTTGTGGCCAGTATTCTTCTTTCCTTCAAACCATT
>DASXSC010000011.1:0-24527 GCA_036506215.1 Pyrinomonadaceae bacterium
TGAGCCGCCGGATGAGGGCGCGGTCCACAAGTCGCCGCCGTAAGTGAAGACGACCCTCTCGCCGTTGATATCCGGGAAACGAAGAAGCTTTGTTTGTGCAGAGCCGCTGGCGACGGCGCACACAAGCAAAGCGGCGAAAATGGCAAAGCTGAAGAGATGGTTAAGCAGGCTTCGATTGAGTATGCTTCGATTAAGCAAGGTCGGGTTCCTCCTGAGAGCAAAGTTATTCTCTGAACTTTTTGAGTTGTTTTCATCCGGGGGATACTGGGGATTGACCGCGGGGGTCTAGAAACAATCCGACTGACTTCGTATTACTGACGGAAGGCAAAAGCTTAGCCTAGAAAAGACACACAGTAAACACTCAGCCGTTGATTTCCGGGCTGTGTGGGCCGCAGCTCCGCCATGACCGTAATCGCCCGCGTTGAAATGGAAATGATGAGAGGCGACAGCCAGGTTGTTAGCTATCGCCCGCTCAATTCGAAAAGATTCATCAGTATTTCTTTTGCGCGCTCTTCTTCAGGTTGGCATTCGTATTCGCGGCATTGCTGTTTGTACTAGCCGCGATCTTCAGCGAGTTCTTCACGCCTTTTATCCCATCAACTGACTTGGCAACAGACTCTGCCTTGGCCCTCTGTGCGGCGTTGTCAACCGTTCCGCTAAGCGTGACCATTCCATTATCCACATCGACGTTGATGGTCGAGTCTTTCAGATCGTCGGCGGCAGCCAAATCGAAGCGCGTCTTGGTCCAGAGCCAGCCGTCGTCAAGCCCGGTTCCGATCTTCCGTCCCAAATTTTTGGCTTCCTCTGTGTAGCTTTGCTTGTTCTTTTCATACTCTTCCCGAGTTAGCGCTCGTTTCTTACTGGTGTTCGCGTTGGCGTTTGTATTTGCGTTCGCCACCGCCACATTTGCGTTTGTGTTGGCGTTGGCGCGGTTATTTGCATTGTTATAACCGGTTTGACTGCATCCTGACAGAGAAAGCACCAACGCTGCTGTCGCCATGATTCCTATTAGTTTGAATCTCATTTTCCTGGAGACCTCCTTAGCAGACCTAGTTCGGAAAGCATACGTCCGAATCAAAACCCGCCAGTGGGCCAAATGGCACCCTCTGGACGCGGTTGTTTTCATAGGGGTCTTGAGCTTTCTGCGGGTCAGATGGGGAGATTTATTACCAGGGTTTAACGAGGCAACTGTCAGGCCAACACAAAGGAGGAATAATGAGGGCTGAAGGACGAAGCCAGCTCCGAACTCTTATTTCATCCTTCAGCCCTCATCCTTCCTCCTTACCACTTCACCGTGCCTTCTTTCGAAGTGTCAATCTCGGCCTGTTCGGCTATTGGGAGGGCTTCGTTGAATAGGAACCCTTTGATGTTATCGAAGAGGAAATTTTGCGCATCAGGATTGGTGAGATCTAAACCATAGTGATTGATGATTTGGGTTTGCTTCTGAAGCCAACCGGCCCAGCAAGGCTGGCAAATTTCAGTGGCGATTCTCTGTCCGAGTTCGTTCGGGAGAGGCGCAAAGCCAATCGCGGGTCGCTTTTCGCCACAGTGTTTGCATTTAATATTTTCCGACATTACTGACCTCCTTCGGATTAATCATAGTACTACGCCCGAAGGGCGGAAAGTAAATAGCCACGTCCGTAAGGGCGTGGTAAAACCAACAACGGAATTTAAGCGCCGAAGGTGCGATAGATTGTCGGGAAGGGCGGTTTACCCCCGCTGATCCGTTACCACACAAGTCCGACAAATGAGTTTTGATACAAGCTCGATAGCGGGTGGGCTCTCCAGTTAGATCGGTCCGCGCACCGAACTTGCTCAGAAAGGGTTGGGTGAAGCGGCGAGAAGTCTTTGACCTCCGATGCGCGGTAAGTCTCCGACTTACCGAAGACCGTACCCCAATTTTCCGGTCTTTGACCGGAGTCTCAAAGGTCGAAGACCTTAAAGAATGAAAGGTCGCCGGCAAGTCGGAGACTTGCCGCGCACCGGAGGTCAAAGACCTTACCTGCAAACTGAAAATCCCGAAGGAGACCCACCTGCTTCACGGGCATGGCTACTGACTTTCGGCCCTCCGGGCCTTAGCAAAATTCCTTTTACACCACATCAAAGCCATTGAGTTTCCCCCTTGGTACCTTTGGGTTGATCTCCCTTATCTTTCCTTTGCAATCGTCCTCTACTGCGCCTCGCGAATTGCCTTGATAACCTCGTCATCTTTCGGTCGAAAGAGTCCCAATGGTCGCACGTCGCGATAGCGAATGGTCCCCTGGGCATCGATTACGAATACGGAACGCGCCACTTTCCCTGGAATCAGAGAACGCGCACCGTAAAGTTTAGCCACTGCACCTGACTCATCCGATAGCAGACGCAACGGCAAATCATGATGGGCGGCAAACTTCTTGTGCGACTCCACTGAATCAGTGGAGATACCAACCACTTCGGCGCCAGTGGTCGAGTAGTCGTCCCAGCGATCTCGAACTGAGCACATCTGACGAGTGCAGACTGGAGTCTCGTCGCCGGGATAGAATAGCAACACCACAACCTTGCCTCGATAGTCGGACAAGCGCCACTGATTGCCGTTACCGTCATTGAGAGTAAAGTCAGGCGCCGTGGCGCCCACCTGGGGGTTGTCTTCTTTGGTCATTGTTCCCTACCTAAGATTAATTGGCCACAAATTAACCTGATAACCCATTGTCTAGCCTCGCCGTCTTCTTTGTCTTCTGTGTTCGGGGTTACTTGTTAATACTCCTTCAGGGAATCTAACGTCCAGCTTCCACCGCCCTCACGGCATCTTCCTGTTCGACACCAGCTCGTCTCATTGCACGAACCCATTCGCGCCCAGCCGGGCAGATGCCGAGAAAACTACACATACGGCAATGCGCTTCCGTATTCACGGGAAACTGGGCGGGTTCTGCCGAAGAGATGATTTCCAGCATCGCGGCATCGATCGCGCGCACGCATGAGTCCGGTGAAAGCAAATCAGCTTCAAGGTGGAATTCAACGTTGGGGTCGAGAAAATGAAGCGTGGAAACTATTGAAGAACCCGGGTGCATCAGGTCCGGCATTAACTCACCGACGGCCAGCGCATAGGCTTGCATCTGAAGTTGATAGTCGGAGGCAGCAATGCGCACCTGATCGTCTACTGAGAACTCAGGAGCAATGGGCCCTTGCGGCTTTCGCTCACCAGCACTGAAATCAAACGCTATTTGCTCAACTCTATCCTGGGAAGCTTTTCCCTGGGATCGCGGGCGTCCCGCCTGCTTGTCTGCCGCTAAATTCAAGGTGGAAGCGCTATCAACGCTGTGCGGGCGAGACGCCCGCGGTCCCAGCGGCGAACTTGACGCAAGTTCCACGGCTCGATGTCGCGGGTTAAGGCGATTAGTTTTGAAATCAATGATCTCTACAGTGAAACCTTTGCCATTAGCATTAGGCGTGATCAGCAGCTTATCAATTGCGCCACTGAGGATGCCGAGCGGCCGGCGCAAACGAAAACTCAATTCGCTCCATAGCCCCGCTTCAAGACAAGGCTTCGCTGAAAGCTTGCCCTGCGAAGTTACACGGGCCCGCTCGACGCGTTCCAGGACAGCGCTGGACAAATAGTTTTGCGCCAGCGGCAAGAGCTCCGCAATGCCCGCGTCCGCGTCTATTTCCATCAGCCGATCGCCGAGCTCAGCCTGTCTGAGGCGCACGACATCAGCAAAACTTCGTCGCAATAGCTCTTCGGGGCTTTCGTTTGCTGTGTAGGTTTCGCAGAACCGGTGAATCACTGCGCCCTTGAGGGTGGCCGTTAGGTTTGCAGGTGGCTCAGGCGCCTCGGCGTCGTTCCAAACAGCGAGGGCATCAGGCGCCGGCGCATGTAAGACACGATCGAAATAATACTGCCGCGGACAGCGCTGGTAGTTGATCAACTGCGTGACACTGAAACGATGAACTGCATGGTCGCGTTCCGGCTTGATAGTACTCAACAAGGGGAACGTTTCGGAAATCGAATCCACCGCTGCAGCCGGGCCGGCCAGCCGCGGATCCCGTCCCGCACGTTCCACAAGCGGCCCCACCGGCCCTTCCTCAAAGGTTCGTGTTTGTTCCTGGACTTCCGGTTGCTCGTCAGCAATATTAAGCGTCACTTGAAGCTGAACGTCGTTAGAAAGAGCTACGATGCCGCTTCGCGTTTGCGCCGGTAATTCCAGCGACTGCCAGATCCAGTTTAACCACGTATCGCTCTTCAGGCCGATTTTGTCGAGGTCCCTGGTGGTTCCCGACAGAATCAAACGATCCTGCGCCCGCGTTGCCGCGACGTAGAGCAAGCGCATGCTCTCAAACTGTTCACGCAGAGCGTGGCGTTGTTGGAAGCTATTGAAAGTACAACCGGCGACTAAATTTCCCCGTCCATCGGGGACCTTCAGTGTTAGACCGCGGCGGCGATCCAGCAGCACCCAATTGTCGAGTGGCTTTGCTGAACGCTGCAGATCCGGAATGATTACTATAGGAAACTCGAGACCTTTTGCCTGGTGAATAGTCATCAAGCGCACGGCGTTTGTGGCTTCGTCAATTTGGCCTTCACTTTCGCGGCTGCCGATGGCTTCAAATTCTTCCACGTAGCGCACAAAGTCGCGAATCAAGTGAGCGCCTGAATGTTCAAACCGCTCGGCCAGCGTGAAGAGGCGCTGCACATTCGCGAGCCTTTGCGCGCCGTCGAAAGTGGCGGCAATCACCGTTTCATATTCCGACTGCGCCACTGCAAAACGCAATAACTTCGAGAGCGCGTAATGATGTTGCCGCGCAATTAATCCCTTGATCATTTCGGCGGCGCGATCGAGTAGTTGGTGCTCGTCTTCGCTAACGAAGGCGATGTCACGATGCCGCAACAGGGCGAGATACAGCTTCCGTGTTTGTGTAAAATGCCGGAGCGGATCTGCGTTGTCGCTGTCGAGCTCATCCAGCCAGGGCGCGCAACGCAATGCCAGCATTGCATTATCTGAGATGCCACAAAGCGGCGAACGCAACACTGCCGCCAGAGCCAGCTCGTCCGTCTTGTTATCAAGAAAACGCAGCAACTGGATCAGATCTGTAATCTCTTCGCGTTCGTAGAAACCCCGCCCAAGTACCGTTTGATAAGGAATATTCGCGCGACGAAAGATCGACTCATACATCTGCACATGAGTCATCGCGCGAAAGAGCAAGGCTATGTCGCTATATTTGACTTTAGGAAAATTGGGATCGCTTTTGCTGGGACCGGTTTGGCTGGGACCGCGGGCGTCTCGCCCGCTCTGTTTGAATGCCACTCCCTCTGAGGTGGAAGACTCACCCTCTTGATTTTCATTGCTGCTTGATGCGGGCGGGACGCCCGCGGTCCCAGCATTCGAGCTCCCAGGATCAACCAACGAGATAATCCGCCGGGCGAGTTGTTCCGCATCAAGTTCACGTGAAGTTTGTTCCGCTTTTGGATCGTCCTGGTTACCTGACGCTTCAGTCGTGATCATCAATTCCACGAGTGGACCGCAATCGCGCAGGTCGCGCTTCGCCTCGCTCAGTTCGTGATCCACATAACCCAGTTCTTCACGCTCTGTCCGAGTCAGTTCGTCTTTGGGTTGGAACAAGCGCTGGAACAGGTAGTTAAAAAAGCTGATCAGCGGCGGCTGGCTACGAAAATTGAGGAGTAGGGGTTTCGATTCGCCGCCGGCCGCCAGCAGCTTGCCGGTCATCTCTTTGAATACAGCAACGTCGGCGCCGCGAAACCCGTAGATTGATTGCTTACGGTCGCCCACGATGAACAGGTTCGCGCTATCGCGCCGCGCTTTCTGCAAAACGAGCCGCTCGAGCAATTGGCGTTGCAAACCATTTGTGTCCTGAAACTCATCAACCAGGAAAAACTTGTAACGCTCGGTAGCGCGCGTCAGGACTTCAGGACGTTCCAGCAGATCAAGCGCGCGCAATTCGAGGTCGTCGAAATCAAGTGCCGATAGTTTTTGTTTCTCCTCACCGAGACGATCGTCGATCCGCCTGAGCAACAGAGCCATCTCGAGCGCGTATTGCCTGGCGAATAAATCTAAAGACACTTGCGGCACACGGCCCAGCAGCTCCTTTTTCCACACCAGCGCATCGAGTGCCTGGACATGCTCTTTCAGATGGCCTACCGCAGAGGGGCGCGCTTTACGAAAACCTTCGATGGCGCGGCAGTAGTCAGCCAGCGCCTCAACCTCCGGAACCGTGCTGACAAGTGGCCGCAAGCTCGACCAGCTTGTGATTGCTTTAGCGTGATTGGCTCGCGCCGCCACAGTGGTTCTGCGAGACGCCAGGAATTCGTCCATGGTGCGCGACAATTCAACTACCGCGCGCGCATGATCATCTTCCGTTGCGTGGCTTTGCGCCGTCTTCAAAGCAAGGTCCGTCAACGAAAGACCCTGACCGCGAACTTCGCGATAGAGTTGCCCCAAAGCGGCGGCCAACTTACCGCGTCCCACTCCCAAAGTCAGCCGGGAGATTTCAACGTGGCCGGCGCTGATAAATTCGGTGAGCGCCTCCTCAACCACCGATTCCAACAACATCGCGGCGCGATGCTCATCGAGCAAAAGAAACTGTGGATCGATACGCGCTTCAACCGGAAACTCGCGCAGCAGGCGCGCGCAGAAGCCGTGGATGGTGGTGATCACGGCGCCATCCAGCGTCCGCTTGTAATTCAACCAATGTCTTCTGTCCTCTGAGGAGGCGGTTTGCAGGATGAAGTTGAGTTGTCCTCTAAGCCGCTCACGCATCTCGTTTGCCGCGCGATTGGTGAAGGTGATGGCGACGATTTGATCTATGTTGAGATTGTGTTCGCGGAGGATATGCAGGTAACGCTCGACGAGGACCGTCGTTTTTCCGGAGCCTGGCCCAGCCGTCACCGAGATGTGCTTTTTGATCTCGTGCGCGGCGGCCGCCTGTTCAGGTAACAACTCCTGCTTTTGCTTTTGCAAAGACATTCTTCGAAATATCAACCACCGATTACGCCGATTACACAGTAGTCAGTACCACCTGCAGTAGCGGGTGGTCACCGATCATTGCCCGCCCGCTACTGCAGGCGGTACCGACAAACCATCTTAATCGGCAGATTGTTTTTTCCCGTCGATCCGATACCGGTCGTAGCGGCACACAGCCGCGAAGTCGCAGAACCGGCAGGTCTTCTCCTTTTCCGAAGGATTGACGCCAAACTGTCCTGCGCGCATGTGATCGAGGAAGTCCCAAATCTTTGCGATCACGTCGGTACGTATTTTCCGCCATTCGTCGTCGCCGATTACGCCGCCGGCACGGTTACCGATTCCGGAATAGTGCACCTTGCTCGCGCGATGGAGGCCCTTGTTCCGGCGTTCAATCCCGCCGCGTATCACATAGTAGCCACCGCCGGCGATCGAATGGTCGGGAAGTATCAATCGCTCCAGAGCTTCCAGGTAAATTGGCAGTTGAAGACTGCGACCCGACTTGATGTCGTCTTTAGTTGATCCGGTCGACAGTTTGTAATCGTAGGCAATCAACGTGTTGTCACTAGCGACATCAACGCGATCGATTTGACCGCTCACCTTAATAGTTTCTTCCCCCACAAAGGTGGAGCGAGTGAGCTTTAGCGGCTCTTCTGTCGAATCAGGATCGCGCGCCGAGGACTTCATGCCGCCAAAGGCCACCTCAAAATAAGCCGGCAAAACTCCCGCGCCAGCGGCGTCTTCCTGAATCCCCAGTTCATACAACAACACCTGGTCCAGCAGAATCTTGCGAATCTCGCGATCAATTTTCCATATCTGTTTGTTGAGCGGCGGCACGACGCGCTCGTGTTCGTCGAATACTCGGTCCGCAAGCTTTCTCAACTCCTGCTGAAGAGCTTCGCGATCGAGTGCCGGCAGCCACTCACGGCGGTGCTGCTCAAAGAAGCGTCGCAGAATGTCGTGCAGCAACTTGCCCGCGTCAATCGCTTGCAGATCGAGCGCGGCCTCGCCGCGCGGCTCGAGCTTGAGCACGCGTTGCCCGAAGAAACGGTAAGCGCAGTTGCCGTAGACGCTCAGGCCGCTGGAGCTGTGAACGAAGTCTGCGCCGAATCTCTTGTTAAGCAGGGCCAGCAAATTGGGCTCGGTAATTTGGCCATCGTATGGTCCAAAGCGCGCACCCGCGCGTTCGCGCTCAATCTCAATGCGTCGCAGTGCAGAACTACTCAGGAAGCCGTCGTTGCGCGCCAAGGTCAACAGTCGCTTGATCCGGGGCTGCGGTAGCAGTTCACGTTTTTCGCCGCGATGCACGTGCCGCTCCTGTTGTCGTACCAACGCCACATTTAGTTCGCTCGCAGTGGACACTGTCTCCAGGTTCTTACCTTCGTAGTCGGGACGGATGGTTTCCGCTTCAATCCGAAACGGCAAAACCGCACGCCTGAGTTCATCAATGTAGTAGGAGGCGACGGTTTCGGAATCGTCAGCCAACTGGAGCGGCCGGCTCAGATAGAGTCGCTCAGTAGCGCGGCAGGCAGCCTGGTAGAAATAGTGTTCTTCTTTCAGCAGCGTTGCCGGCGAGATGTCTTCCAGTGTCAAGCCATATCGCTTCAAACGCTCTCGCTCTTCGTGCGGATAGATCCAGTCACGCGAGGCGCGCAAAGGAAATCCACCTTCGACCAATCCCGCGATAAACACGACGCGAAAACGCAGGCCGCGCACATCGGTCGCTTCGAGGACGCGCAATCCGCCGCGATCCGCACCGCCGAAAACTACAGACTGCGAACTCAGCGACCGTCGCACTTCCTCGAGGAAAGTTGCCATGGTCGTCCTCGTAGGTTCTCCCTCTCTGCGCCCCGTAGAAAACGAAGAGCCGCCCGCGGATGGAGTTGGTGCTGACGGAATCGTAGCCGCCATCTCGATGCTCTTAATCGCGGCGACGAAGGCACGTCGCAGCGCCTCGAGGCTGTAATAGTTGAGCATCACCTGCGGCAGCTCTTCATCTTCAACGGCACTTCTTACCGGCCCGGTGATTTGTTGACGAAAACTCAATTGCTCGAGCAACTTCATCAATGCCTGCCGCAAACCGGCAGGCGTTTCTTCGCGATCGACTGCTTCAATTTTTTCAGTAAAAGCCTGAATCACGAGCGAGGTCCAGGCGAGCGTCGCGGGATGAATATCGCGCGACGGCCGTCGTTTCCGCTCAACGTCTGCTGCTTCAACCTTCGCCGTTTCTGCGTTTTCGATTTGATCGGCTTCGTCAGGATCGCGCGCTTGTTCGCCGGAATCGATATTCAGGAGCTCCCTGGTCGCAACCGCCCCGGGAAGCTCTTTGATCAGTTTCCGCGCCCTCGTCAACCAATCGCTCACGCGGAGTTCACTGCCGACATAAGCGAAGGCATTCTCGAGCGCATCGGCGTCCCAAACTCCAATGCGATATCGCTTCTTCAACTGCGCTAGTCGTTCAGCATCATCAGGGGGTTGATCGTTCTCCATTAACAGATCGAGAAACGCCGCGTCGAACTGCGACGAGAGCGCGCTGAGATCCTTTTCGTTGAGCCGGAAGTATTCCGACTTGATCAGATCGGCTAGCTCCGCGATTCTCGGGACCACCGTTTCGTCCCGAGATAGATCTTCCAGAATGGCAAAGAGCTTGAGGGCCGCCCGGTTCGCAGGAATGTCGTTGGCTTCAATACGTGATTCAAGGTTGCACGGCAGCGACTCTTCGCGCATGACGCGCGCAATGGTCTCCGCATAAGAAGCGCGCTGGCGCACAACCAGCGCCATCTCCGCGAGGTTGTAACCTTCACGCAGAACGAGTTGTTTGATCTCCTTCGCGATGGCGCGAATTTCGGTGTCGCGATCGCCGCATTCGAAATACTTAATCTCCGTTTGTGTCCATGTTGATTCTTCGTGGGAACGGTCATCGACAAACTGACCGGGGGCCCCGCGCGGGTAACCCGCGGAGAGTGGTTGGAGTTCGTCGGACAGGGAGTTGTTGAAAAGGTTTTGCCGCAGACCCCGGAGCGCGCCGAATATCGGAACAACTGCCTCCGTGGTCCTCTCTTCTGCAAACGGCGCGATACCCGAAAGATGATCGATGGTCTCCCGAAACGGAAGGAAAATCTCCGGATTGCGTTCGTCGTGGTTGAGATTGACGAGTACTCCCGGAATCTGCGGTATCAGCCGCCGCAAAATCTCGCCCTGGACCGGTGTGAAATCGAAGAAGCCGTCGAGCACAAGTAGTTGGACGCCGGCCAGCCAGGGAACTTGGAGGCTCTGCCCGTCAAGTTCACCATTGAGAACTGCAAGTGCCCGCAACTGATCCGCGTCCTGTTCTGTAAGGTGATAACGGTTCAGCAAGTCTGCGTAGGTCGAGTAGATCAGCGCCACTTCCTGATCGAAATCAATTTGTGCAGGAGTGCCCCGCTCGGCCGGCGCTCGCGGAGTCTCACCTTTTTCGGGCGTGAGATCCCCGGTGCGCGCCGCAATTATCTCAGCCACTTCTGCCGGCGATTTTGCGGCCCGTTCGATCTCGCCAATCAGTGTCGCAATTGTGTTGACGCAACCTTCCCGATTGGCCAGCGGCCCAATAGCTTTGAGCCTACCGGTGGCCGTTAAGCGCGCCAGAATCTGAGAAACCAGACTACGCTTGAGTGGCAGTTCGTCCTGATCGATGGGAACACGCGGCGAGAGTGTCTGCCCTTTTTCGTTAATGGCGGTCGCCAGGAGTCGTCGGACAAAGCCGCGAAACAGATAGACGGGTAGCTCACCCCATACGCCGCGATTCCTGGCGCCATCCAGAATTTGTTCAGTTGCTAATTCCAGCAGCGGATGTGAGGCTGCGAGATACAGAAAACGATTGGCCTGGCCTTCGGAGACAAGCTGAGAGCAACGCTCAATGAGACGAGAACGGTTGTCGCCAAGTAGAGGGCCTAACCATATTTCTTTTGACACACCGTTCTCCACAGATTACGCAGATTTCACAGCGCGGCTTTCAGCCGCAACGAAATTGCCTGCTAGCTCCGGAGGAGCCGAATGTTTATAGACTTCGCAGCCAATTCGCGTTATAGCTCCAGAGGAGCGCAATGTTTCGATCGAAGAATAAGTCGGATCCGAGACATTCCGCTCCTCCGGAGCGGGTAATCTTATAGACTTGGAGGTCTATAAACATTTCGTCCCTCCGGGACTGCCGGATATGGTCAGAAACTTTGCTAAAAAACAAGAACTCAGGACCTTGTTTCACGAATTTCAAAGCAGCCATCGGAAAATTGCAGATCTCGCTAGCCTCTCATTGTGGTCCGTGTAATCTGCGTTATCGGCGGATTAACTTCGTTTCAGCTTTCACCGCCACCCGCACTCTTCACGTTGAGCAGCGGCAATAATTCTTCTTCGGGTGCTTCCGTTTCACCGGCGACCAGATCCGGAAAGAGTCCGCCTTCATCCAAACTGAGCACACGGGCCAACTTATCGATTGGCTCAAGCACCTCGATCTCTTCGCCGGCGATCGCGCCGCGTTCTTTGAATTTTCTGGCCGTTACGAGCACGCGCGCTTCGAGCGAACCGACGCCCTTATTGTAGGAATCAAGCGCTCGATCCAGGCCGCGGCCGATGTCAGCGAAATAGCTGGTGAACGTGCGTAGACGGTCGTAGAGGTCTTTGCCAAGCTTGCTTACCTCCTGAGCATTCGTGGCCATCTGCTCCTGACGCCAACCATAAGAGACGGCCTTGAGCAACGCGATCAAAGTGGTAGGCGTGGCAATAATGACTCCCTGATCCACGCCGTCCTCGATGAGTTTCGGATCAATTTCCAGCGCCGCGCTGTAGAAGGTTTCACCCGGCAAAAAGAGCAGGACAAACTCCGGTGTTGGCTGCATCGCCTCCCAATACGACTTCTTGCTCAAGGCTCCGATGTGCGTGCGCACCAGCCGCGCATGGTCTTTTAGTTTAGCACTGCGGACAACGTCGTCCTTTGTCGCTATCGATTCATAAAAAGCGTCGAAAGGAACCTTCGCGTCGATGACAATGGTGCGGTTGCCTGGCAGACGAATGATGACGTCAGGACGAATGCGGCCATCTGACGTGACCACTGTTTCCTGTTCGACGAAGTCGCAATACTGAAGCATTCCCGCTAGCTCAACTACTCGCCGCAATTGAATCTCGCCCCAGCGTCCGCGGACATGCGGAGCACGCAAAGCGGTAACCAGGTTTCCAGTCTCCGCTTGAAGCTGCAGTTGCGCCGTTGCCAGACCTCTCACCTGCTCTCGCAGTTCGGCATAAGCCCCGGCTCGTGCCTTTTCGATTTCACCGATCTTCCCGTCAACTTTTTCCAGCGATTCCTTGAGCGGCTTTACCAGTTGGTCAATCGCTTTCTGCCTTAGCTCAAGATCTCCCTTTGCGGTCTCTTGAAATTTCTCGAGCGTGGAGTGGGCCAACTGAAGAAAAGACTGATTGTTGTCTTTGAGCGCATCACGCGACAGTGCTTTGAACTTCTCCGACAACTCTTCGGCAGCCTGCTTGAATGAGTCTTTCCGTTCCTGCGCTGCACGCCGTTCGCCTTCGAGCGCGGCCTTGAGTTGAGCGTTCTCCTGGCGCGAATGTTTATGCTCAGCAACCTCGGCACTGAACGTTTCCTGTAATCGTTGTAACTCCGACGCCTTGCCAGTCAGGCGCTCTTTTAGGGTCGCCAGGTCCGCGGCGCTGGCCGACCTTGCCTTTGACCGCAGCAGAAACCAGCCGACCGCCGCGCCAAACGCCGCACCCAGTGAAAAGATGACGATGAAGAGAATCTGAGTATTCATGAGTTGAAAATAGAGTTTAGCAAAAAACTGTTGCAAACGCGAAACAGTGGCCCGTTAACGGGTCAGCCGCAAAAAAACCAAAAGGCGCCACAGATAAAAACGGATTGCACAAATCTGGGAATGGGGTCCCGATGTAGCCGACAGCTTGGTTGCTCTTTTGCTGAATCCGTGACCATCCGTGTTCATCTGTGGCCCATCCTCGTCTTTACCTGCCAAAACAGCCAACCATGCGTTCGTAAACTTTTCGGGTGACGCGCACGTCGTTAAGGTTGTACTCGCGAATTTCATCGAGCTTGCCTGCCTGATAAAGTTCAAAGACCTTGCTGCCTTCCACGGTGGCCGTCTTGCTCGACTCGATCCCCAGCGCCCAGGCAATATCATCGAGACTTACAAAACGCTTCGCTCCCAACCACCACGCGTGCATCGTGTCGAATACTCCCCGAACTCGGTAGTCGCCCAGATCAACCAGTGGCTTGGCGGAGATGCAATGAACCAGGCAGCGTTGGAAGATAAACGGTAGATCGAAGCCAAGGATGTTGTGGCCGACGAGTTCATCTGTATCCGTATCGAAACTTTTCATGTAGTTGAGAAATGCGAGCAGCGATCTCTTCTCGTCCAGCTCTATTCCATATGCGTCGATGCCGAAGACGCGTTCGCTCTCGCGTTGCTCGATACCACCTAAATCGAAGCCCGCCACCGGACCTTCGTGAACCGCGATCGAGAGTATCCGGCCCGAGGTCGCGCTCAACGATCCCAGCTGATAGCAGCGTTCTTCCTCGATGGCGATATCTTCGAGATAGCGTTGCTGCTGCTCGAAACGCATATTGCCCAGCCGCAGCGACCTTTCGAGCTGCGGCCCGACGCGCTCGCGGAAGTCGGGAAGCGTCAATGTTTCGATGTCCATCGTGTACGCCCGCGGCAGCACCGGTTCCGCACCTTGATGTTCGCGGTACTGTTCGATCGTGATTGGGCGATATTCGGCAACAACAAACTGCGAGCGATCCTGGAAGCTCTCGAGCCGTCCCGTTATTCCCCAAAGTCCTGGCTTAATCTCTTTCCACACGTCAAGCGTCTCACCCCAGATCTTCAAAGCAAGCGAGCCGGTCGCATTGCGCGCAGTTGCGTCGTAGAAGCGTTTCCCTTGTTGCGTTCGCTTTTCCCGAACAGATGTAATGACGACGATCAGCCACAGATCTTCCCCGTGAGGAAGCTCAGGGATGGGAATGTTTCCTCGCATATTTTCGTTTCCAAACAAAGATTATCAATTTCAACTCTATTCTATACTCGCGCTAAGATAAATGACCGCTCGCAGTTTTTGAGTTTTTTATTTTGAAGAACTACCGCGTGGAGAGCGGGAGCAAGGCGGGGTCCCCAGCGGGGCAGCCCCGCTGGGGTGCTAAGCCCACCTTCCCGACCTGCGAGACTCTTTTAGTTTTTGTCGTGAAATACAGATCGAAGGGCCTTCAAGCTGAAGCAGGAGAAGGCACCAGCAAGTAGCTCAGGGTCGGGAAGGCGGGCTTGTCCCCGTGGTTTTTTCCCAGCGCTCAACTTCAGCGCCCATCTTTCCAGTCAACATCAACCAGATCATTTTGTAGTCGCCGATAAACGACCAAAGCGGATATTGAAACGTGGCCGGCTTGTTCTTCTCGACGAAGAAATGTCCAATCCATGCTGCGCC
The DNA here is from genome assembly GCA_036506215.1 of Pyrinomonadaceae bacterium. GTDB lineage: Bacteria > Acidobacteriota > Blastocatellia > Pyrinomonadales > Pyrinomonadaceae > PSRF01. Next base: position 14,421 of record DASXSC010000011.1, read on the forward strand.
GTAGCCCGGGATCAGAGCCAATGGAAAAAGCCACCATCTGCCGGTGACGATGAAGAAAACTACAAGACCAATCGCGATTGTCGTGCCGATGAGGTGAAGTAGACGGGTGCGTGGCTTGCTGTGTTCGGCAACATAGTGCGGCCAGAATTCTGAGAATGAATTGTATTGCCGTTGCTGCATAAAGATTGAGACGAAATTTCAAAACTCTCTGATCGAGTGGTATGGTTCCGGCCCGATCTATCAATTCCCTTCAACTTGAATCTTGGTGAGGTGGGCTTGCCCCCGCTCGTTTGCCAGCGAGCTCTCCTACGCAGTTGAAAACAGTTGCATGAATGGCGCTAACTCGAGCGGTGCCACCTTTATCAGTTTCAGGTTTTCCTCTACGTGTTCAATCCTGCTCATGCCAACCAGCGCCGTACAGATGCTCGGCGCCGAACGAACAAATTGTATCGCCGTTTGCGCATCGGTCGGCAATGAACCGAGTGTTTTTCGAAGATCTTTCGGTAAGCCCTGCGCCACACGCCCCTGGAAAATCGACGCGCTCGAAATGACGGTGATTCCCAGCGCAGCCGCCGCTTCAAGTGTGCAGACAGGCTGGCCATCAACCATTTGATTACTTAACGTGAGGGCCTCCGGCATTGCCAGATTAAAAGGTAGTTGAATGAAACGAAATCCATGCGACTCCCCCGCCAACTCGCGCGCGATTGCCACCATGCGCGCCAAGGAATGATAACCACTGGCGCCGGCAGGTACACGAAATCCATTCCAGGTGGCGACACCATAAAACTTCACCTTCCCCTCGGCGCGGTTCTTTTCCAATGACTCGAACGCCGCCCGCAATCGCGCATAAAATTCTTGTTCTGAAGCGTGTCCAAGCTGCGACTCCGGATTGTGGATGTAATAAACGTCCACGCATTCGAGGTTCAGGTTGCCGAGCGACTGTTCCAGCTGATTTCGCAGATACGAGGGCGTCATGCAGTGACTGCCGCCAACGATATCCTCAAAACCCGCTATTCCCGATTTGACGAAGGTCTCTTCAACATAACGGCGAATGTCCCGCGGCGGCGCGCCGTCAAACGGGAGATAGCCACCTTTCGTGCAGATGACTATTTCACTGCGCGAGAAATGCTTTGCTTCAGTCAAATCCCTGAGGGCGGCACCGATGGCGCGTTCGCTTCTTTGGAAACGGTAGTTTGCCGCCGTGTCGATTACATTGGCGCCTAGTTCTACGGCGCGCGCGACCGCAGCGGTGTAACGGGCGTCAGTCACATCATCGGCGTTGCCAAGGTACGTGCCGATGCCGATCGACGATAGCCAGAGATTGTGTTGTTTTCGAAAATGGCCCGGAGCAGCGTTATCTTTGAAACGCTCACGATAGCGCGTCGTACCTTCGACTGTGGCGCAGCTAGTTATGGACATAGTGTGGTGAACTCAGAATATACAGCGTTCCAGCAAGCGGCAAGCGCTTCATGGTTACCGACGGCTGTGTTAGTTTTGATATTCATCATCAGCAGACGAAGGAAACGTCTATGAACTATTTTCTCAACTGGCGCGAGCATGTCGGATCGCAGCCAGAAAAGTTTTACAAAACTACTTTATGGCAAGGCGAACACGTGATGGTTGGACTGAACTGTTTGGAGCCGGGACAAACTCAGAAGACTCATGCGCATGATGGCGCCGATAAATTCTATTTTGTGTTGGAAGGTGATGGGAAATTTGCAGTGGGAGACAAAGAAACAGAGGCCGCTGCAGGATCGCTGGTCGTCGCCCCGTCCGGAGTTCCGCATGGCGTCACAAACGTTGGCGACGTTCGCTTGTCGCTGCTCGTCACGATCGCGCCACCCTTCAAATGAGTGAACCAAACAAGTCATTCGAAAGATTGAGAAGCGCGGGATCTTCACTCGACATCTCAGAAGCGGAGATGCAGGAGCTCTCGTCGCAGGTCACCCAGCTGGTGACAGAATATTTTTCCAAAGTTTCCACACTGCCCGTGTTTCCTGAAACTTCTGGTGGTAAGACAATCGGTGAAATAGGAGCGTCGTTGCCGCTTGAACCCGAGACGCTCGAGCAACTACTCCACGATTGCCGTGTCATCATTGAAAACAGCCGGCACAACGGCCATCCAAGGTTCTTCGGTTACGTTGCCTCGCCCGCGACGCCACCCGGCGCTTATGCCGATCTGATTGCTTCTGCGCTGAACACAAACCTCACGTCCTGGCGTTCGGGTCCGGCTGCTACTGAGATCGAACGCACCGTGGTCGGATGGCTCGCCTCAATGATTGGATATAGCGACGAAACTCGCGAGGCTCACGGACTGCTGACCAGCGGCGGGTCGATGGCCAACCTGACTGCACTCCTGATTGCCCATCGAGCAAAGTCAGATATTGATGTCGCGTCAACGGGTTTGTGGAATTTTCGCGCACCCATGATTCTCTACGCCTCAGATCAAATTCATATGTCGATACCCAAGGCCGCTGACATCCTTGGCTTTGGCCGGGAGCAGGTGCGCCTGGTTGACTCCGACAATCGCTTTCGCATGAATGTGGCGTCGTTGCGCGAGGCCGTTGCTAAGGATCTCAAAAGCGGCCTGCAGCCCTTCTGCGTGGTAGCCAGTGGTGGCACCGTTAACACCGGCGCCGTCGACCCGCTGGACGAAATTGCGGAAGTCGCCAGGGAATTCGGCCTTTGGTTCCACATCGACGGTGCTTATGGCGCTCTCGCCACGCTCGATGAAACGAAGCGTCCACTCTTCCGTGGCCTGGAGCGAGCGGATTCTGTATCGCTGGATCCGCACAAGTGGCTCTACGTGCCTATCGATTCCGGTTGTCTGCTATTTCGCGACGAAGATCGCGCGCGTGCGGCTTTCAGTTTCGAGGGCGCCGACTATATCAAGGTGCATGAGCAGAACGCCGACGAAGCCTTTGCGTTCTGGAATTACGGACCGGAGTTGTCGCGACGATTCCGCGCGTTGAAGATTTGGTTGACGCTTCGCTACTACGGCGTGCGACGGATTGGGCACGCGATTAGCGAAGACAATGCGCTGGCGGCCTACATGGGAGAGCAAGTTACGGCAGCTAAAGATTTTGAACTGCTCGCGTCGCCGCAGTTGAGTATCTGCTGCTTTCGTTACCTGCCCCCATCATTGCAGGCCAGGCTCGGGACAGGTGATAAAGGAGAAGTTTCCGCTATTGATGCTGAACTCGATCAGATAAACACCAACATTATGAACGTGGTTCAGCGCGGCGGGCACGCCTATTTGTCGAGTGCGACGATACGCGGGAAATTCGCGCTGCGCGCTTGTATAACAAACTTCCGCACGACTCGCGCCGACATCGACGAGACGCTTGAGATAATTCGTAAAGCAGCGCGGGCTTTGGAATCAAAGTAATGTGTTTGTGTTCAGGCCTTGTATCCATTTAAGTGCGGCTCTGCCGCCGCACAGTGCGGAAAGGCTACGCCTTTCCGCCTTAGTTAACTTGTATCTTGAGGCTATGCCTCAAAGGAGGCGCAGCCTCCAAACATATTTAAGGCGGAACGGTAAGGCGAAGCCTTACCGTACTGTGCTGCGGCAGAGCCGCAAGGCTTTCACTTTGAAGACGAAGAACTCGGCTTTCCACGACGAACGCCAGCCAGCCTCAGTTTGAATGAACGGGACAAATGTAAAGCCTTACGAACACGAGATGTCGGTTGCGCTCGAGCTCGCGCGCGAAGCCGGCGCAGCCATTCTGGATTTTTACGAAGGACCGCTCGATATTCAGCAGAAGGCTGATGCCGATGATCGCGAGCCCGTTACACAGGCGGACAAGGTTGCAAATGAGATCATCGTCGCGCGGCTGAAACAGGAGTTTCCAGACGACGGCATTCTTGCCGAAGAATCTGTCGACACTGTCCGCCGCCTCGACAAATCACGCGTCTGGATGATCGATCCCCTTGACGGCACTACCGGCTTCATCGAGGGCAATGGAGACTTTGCCGTCCAGATTGGGCTGACCGAAAACGGGGAATGTGTGCTCGGCGTAGTTTACTTACCGCTCACTCGTGTCTTGTATCGCGCTGCCCGTGGCGGGGGCACATGGATTGAACGCCCCGATTACGATCCGCTCCGAAGCCCTCGCGAGCTCAGGCCGCAGCAAATGGTTGAGGAGGCCCATGTATCCGCTCATCGTGAAATCTCAAAGATGCGACTGGCGGCCAGTCGGTCTCATCGCAGCCCGCGCATGGACCAAGTGGTGCAGGCTTTCGGTTTGAAGGAAGAGGTCCGGCGCGGCTCGGTGGGAATTAAGGTTGGCTTAATTGTCGAACAACAGTGCGATATTTACATTCATTTATCGCCGCGCACAAAACAGTGGGACACCTGCGCTCCGGAAATTATCCTGAGCGAAGCCGGCGGCTCGCTTACTGATCTCTTTGGGCAGCCGCTCCGTTACAACAAAGCTGAGCTGCAAAATCGCAATGGTATCGTCGCGAGCAACGGCGTGGCGCATACCCGAATTATTGAATCGCTCCAGCCCTTGTTGGCTCAGTTTGGCCGCCTGCCGGTGGAATAAGGAACCAGCTAGCCGCGGATTAACGCGGATTACGCGAATCTGAAAGACTTTCCTGAATTCTATCTGTGGTCCTACCTTTCTGGGTTCTACCTCCTTCTTTTCTGATCAGATCCACGTGTATTCGCCGTAAATCCGCGGCAATAATCCAAGCGAAATAACAATCATTGCGGTAATATCGATGCCAGATTCCTTGCTGGGAGCCTTGTCTTGTTCATTCGTCCCAAATTGTTTCTCGCTTTTCTGGGTCTCTGTCTCGTACCGCTCGTCCTGGTGGCGCTCATTAACTATTGGAGTGGCGTCTATATCGCCGGGCGTGCGATTCGAGTCAGGCAGGAAAGCAAATTGGCGGAATTTAAGAGCACCGTAGCAGAACTTCTGGAACAGGATCAGAGCGAACTGATCACGCTGAGCAAATCAAGAGCACTGGTTGACTACCTGCGGCCGCCTGCCAATCCCAACTTGCAGGCAACTAAAGCGGCTCCCGCCGGCACAACCGAAGAAGTCACTGCTCAGGCAAACGCGCCAAATGTTGTTCCTGTGGACTTGAAAGCCAGGGTAGCGGCGGTTTTGGAGAGTCATCCCCATTTTTTAAGCGTCTCGCTTTTTGATCGGAGCAAACCCCTCTTCATAGCTGAACGCCAGGCCGACAACGACGAGCCGGTGATTTTCCATGTAAAGGACTTTCTTTCTGAACAACCGCAGCCCGACAATCGCGTTTGGAATGGGACGGCGGATTCCGATCCGGCGGCAGGGCTTATGTCTCCAATTTCGACCGGCCCATTCGGAGCTCGGATCGATTACACGGTCCCGGTTTTCGATGAGAGACAGCAGCCTGCCAAACCTCGGGCAGCCTTGGTTGAAGAACTGAAACTTGACCCGATCTTTTCCGAAGCGGCAAGGGAGAATAAGAACGTTACAAACGGCGTGGGTCCGGAGAGCGGCCGATCCGTCGTATTCATCGTCATAGATCGCTCAGGAAGGATCCAATATCACTCCAACGAGGCTTTGAAACACCAGCAGGTAAGCGACTCGATGGCCTACCTTCAGCCGGTAGCAAATAATATGTTTTCAAGCCTCGATGGCAACGCGAGTTTTCTTTCACCCAGCGGCGATCGGTATACAACCAGCTATACCACGATTCCTCTGCTCGATGTTTCCCTGGCCGCGGCGACAAACTACGACCAGGCAGTCGCTGAGGCTCGCGTGGCAGGAAAGCTTGGTTTGCTCATCTCAGTTCTACTGTCGATGCTGGCTGCTTCCTTGTTGACGCTCTTCTGGCAGCGCCAGACGCGTGGACTCAAGCAAGTCACTGAAGGTGTGGAGGCAATCGCGAAAGGAAAGTTGGATCATCGTATTGAGTTGCAATCCAGCGACGACCTCCGGCCGCTGGCGGACAATCTTGGGTTGATGACCAAACAGCTCCGCGATCAGATCGCGCGTGAGGCTGAGACACGGCAGTTTCAATCCTTCGTTCGCTTGTCTGCCATTCTCACGCACGATTTGAAAAACGCAATTGAGGCCCTGTCGCTGACCGTAGCAAACATGGAATCGCATTTTGATAATAAGGAGTTTCAAGCCGACGCGATGAAATCTGTTACGGGAGCGACTAACAACCTGCGCGCCCTGGTGGCTCGTTTGAGCAATCCGGTGATCACCTTGAGCGGCGAACACAAGCGGCCGCAGCCGGTTGATTTAGTTCCCATGTTGAAAAAGGTGATCTCACTGATGGCCGAGCCAGCCAGCGGAAAGCATGAGATCAAGATTGACCTTCCCACTTCCCTTCCTGCTCTTGTCGACATCGAACGCCTGCATAAAGTAGCTGAGAACTTGATCATCAATGCGCTCGAAGCCATGAAAGAGGAGAAAGGGACCTTAAGTATTTCGGCCGGCAAGACTGATCAGGGCAAGCCATTTTTTAGCGTCAGCGACACGGGCGAAGGGATGAGTCAGCGATTCATGGAAGAAAAACTCTTCCGACCCTTTGCCACCACCAAAAGAAAAGGCGTGGGACTCGGTCTTTACACCTGCCGTGAAGTAGTGGTCACAAACGGTGGATCAATTGAAGTCGACTCGCAACAAGGCGTTGGTACGACATTTACGGTCGTGCTACCATCGGCCGCAATCGACAAGAGCGGCGAAAAACAGCTCCAGAGTCAGTCTCACAATTAGTCTTATCCAAACGTTACCAATCGTTCGAGAAGCGTTCGCATTCGTTTGACGAACTCCGATGGCCAAAGCAAACCAACCTGGGGCAGGTCTACTTAAAGAATCGATACTCGTAGTAGACGACGACGAGTCGGTGCGTCGCGCACTCCTCTGGACGCTGAACGTTGATTATCGCGTGCTCGAAGCGGCCTCCCGCGCAGACGCAATTAGGCTCCTGCAGCAGGAAAACATAGACGTTGTCGTTAGTGATCTGCATTTGCCTCCGCGCCTGGAAGACATTAGCGAAGGGCTGGCAATCATTGAAGCGGCCCGCCACCGGGACCCGCCTGCCCAGGTTGTCGTGATTACGGGGACTAACGCCAAACACGCGGGCATCGAAGCGGTCAAGCGCGGCGCATACGGCTTTTTCGAAAAACCACTGGATGCGGCCGAAGTCCTTCACATCGTTAAACAGGCTGCTCGCATGCGCCAGCTGGAGGTCGAAAACGCGCGTTTGCGTGACGAACTGGTGGGGGCCCGGGGTTTTGGGCGTTTGATCGGATCGAGCCGGTCGCTGGAAAAAACTCTCAGGCAAGCGCGCGCAGTTGCGGCTACCAATGCGACAGTTCTGCTCATCGGCGAAAACGGAACCGGGAAAGAAATGCTGGCCCGCGCCATCCATGAAGAGAGCGGGCGCGCCGGTGCTCCCTTCATCGCTGTGAGTTGTGCTGCCTTACCCGAATCCTTGATCGAGTCGGAACTGTTCGGCCATGAAAGGGGAGCGTTCACTTCGGCGACGCACGCCCGCGCTGGAAGATTCGAGTTGGCCGATGGCGGCACTTTGTTTCTCGATGAGATTGTCGAACTGTCGGCTAATGTTCAAGTGAAGCTGCTGCGGGTTTTGCAGGAACGCGCCTTCGAACGCGTCGGCGGTACGAAAACCCTAAACGTCGACATTCGTCTGATTGCTGCCAGCAATCGTGATCTGGAGACCGAAGTTGAAGGTGAGAATTTTCGCCGGGACCTTTTCTATCGGCTAAACGTTGTGCCGTTAGTTTTGCCGCCGTTGCGCGAGCGCCGGGAAGACATCCCCGGTTTGGCCGCGCATTTCGCAGCCAAGGCCGCCGAAAAGCATGGACGCGCCACGCCGCAATTGTCTCCGGAGTTGATCGATTCGCTGCACGAATACGAGTGGCCGGGCAATGTTCGCGAACTTGAAAACTTGATGGAGAGACTGGTGTTATTAGACCGCCAACCGGCGCTTGGCCTCGAGTTTCTTCCGGAAAAGATGCTGAAAGCTATGCCGGCGCCAGGCGTGCCCTGCGAAACTACTTTTGAAGGTGAGATTACTGCTTTAAAGCGGCGCTTGATACTAGACGCACTGGAAGCAGAGGACGGTAACAAAGCCGCCGCAGCCAAAAGGCTGGGCATTAGCCGCTCCTATTTGCACCGGCTGATCAGCGAATTTGGGCTGTAAAAGACAGGGGCAGGCCGCAGCAGCAGGAGGCAGGTTTACAGTAGGACCGGAAGCCAGTCTTTTTGCATTAAGCCCGATGTGTTCTGTAGGTATCTTTAGTTACTTCGCATACTCCTTTTAGAATATTCTCCTCACAATGGAGATTCCAGGTATGGTTGCCTTACCAGGTTTTAGAGACTTGAAGGTCTATCAACTGGCTTTCAATCTAGCTATGGAGATCTTCTACGAGTCGAAGAGTTTTCCGCCCGAAGAAAAGTATTCACTCACTGATCAGATTCGGCGCGCGTCCCGCAGCGTGCCGGGCAACATCGGTGAGGGATATCGCAAGAAGTGCTATCCAAAAATGTTCGTTAGCAAGATGGCTGATGCCGACGGAGAAGCCACAGAGACTCAGGTCTGGATTGATTTTGCGCACGCATGTGGCTATCTCTCCCAGAGCCGACAATTGGAATTACGGAAGGGCTATGAAGAGGTAGGGCGAATGCTAGGCGGCATGATTAGTCATCCGGAGCGATTCAGCCACTGACCATTCCCTCTGCTCTTCGTGCACCTGCCTCCTGCACCTGCCTCCTGCTCCTATCGTCCTGGCGCCGTTGTCGATCCCTTCTCGGTCAAGTCACCAAGTTTCACTATCCAGATGCCACTGTGAACGTCGTTGAAGTAGATCAGACCGTTATGTGGTTGTGCGCCCCAGGTGAAAGGCAGGTTAGGACGATACCCCTCCGGGTCGCCGGCCCAGAGGCGACCAATCTCGCGACCTTGCCGGTAGAGGTCGCCGCGCAGTTCTCCTGAGACATCGACGATTCGCCCGCCGCCGTTGTAATAACCCATGTACATGATGTCGCCATCCACCCACATATTGTGCGCGCCGGCTTCAGGCACGGGATACTCGGCAACCTTGCGCGGGTTATCGATGTCGGCAACATCCACCACGTGCACGATGCCGCGCACCGGGATACGTTTGCGACTCATGATGTCGAAGATCGGGGGGAATACTTCGTCACCTACGAAAACGTAATTCTTGTAACGGAAGACTGAGTGAGTGCCCGCGAGCCAGCCATTGCCATAGAGTTCGTGATGATTAAAACGTAACTGGCTGACCAGTTGCGGATGCTCCGCGCTGCCACCCTTAAGGCCATTGCCAACATCAAGAATTACCAGCCCATCACGCCAGTAAGCGAGATAGGCAAGGCCATCTTTGACTTGCAGGTCATGCAGGTAGCGACCAACAACCTCGCGCTCGCCGCCGCTGGTTGTAATTGTTGTAGCCACCTGGTTAGGAACTTCCCAACGCGCCACTTCTTTCGGATGCTTCACATCTGCGAAATCAATAACGCGCATCGAACCGGTAGCGTCGTCAGTCAGATAAACGTAGTGACCATCGACGAACGCGCTGTGAACGCCGCCCGTGACTGTCTCGGTATATTCGGAAATTGGTTTCGGATGCGCGGGGTCAGAAGTGTCGAAAAAGGCGATGCCGTTCTTACGGTTCGAAGCGCCTTCGCGCGAGATGACAAGAATGCGACCGTCTGCCGTGGTGCTGACGTCATTTATAAGTCGCGCGTCAACCTTGATCGAGTCAGTCTGTTTCGGATGTGCCGGATCAGAGATATCGTAAGCGAGCAGCTTATCGGAGATAGTTGAAAGGTAAGCGTAGTTTCCAATGATCCATTGTTCAGCGGCCTCAAAATCTTTGATGGGCGCCCGACCGACTACTTCAAGAGTACGTTCAGCATTCCGCGGCGTAACTATGACAGAAGCAACCGCTTCCTGCGGCCCGCTCGCGGCCGTGATCACATACGAGCCGGGCAGTTCCGCGACGAATCCGCCATCCGGATCGATGGTCGCTGCGGGACCGCTTACGGTCCAACGGACCGAGTTGTTGTCCGCCTGGCCGCTTTTTGCATGAACGTTGAAACGCACGACGTCGCCGGTACG
>DASXSC010000012.1:0-6983 GCA_036506215.1 Pyrinomonadaceae bacterium
GGCAAGCGCCGGGCTTGGACTCGCGAACTTCAGCATCCATCGGGCAAACATAGATACCGTGTTCAGTTTCATCAGACTTGGGCTTCTGCGGCGTGCCATGCCCGTGTGATTCTTCGTGATCATGCGCATGCGGATGGGCAGCCGCGTGTGCATGCTCGTGAACCGCGTGCGTTTGCGACTTCAGAAATTTTTCAGGGTCTTCTTTGAATTTCGCCAGACAGTGCTGGCTGCAGAAATAATAGGTTTGTCCGTTGTAGATGTGGCTTCCCGCTGCACGACCGGGCTCAACGTTCATGCGGCAAATTGGATCAACCATGCTTTAAGCTTACCAAAAAATCTCAATGACCGTCATGCCTGCAAATATTCAGGCTGAGCAGCGACATTATTGCGGCGTAAAGCAGGACTACCGCACGGCAACGTGGTTTGTCCAATCAGCCAACGTGGTATGGATAACGTCAATTAGAGGGTTTTGTCGGTAGTCGTCTCACGCTCTATTTTACGGCTAGGTCGCTCTGGGTTCTGCTTCAATTTGATGAAAAACTCCGAAGAAGAATCGTCGTGCTTCTTTGACTTTTAAATTCCCTTTTCGCACCAGCTCCAGCGGCTCTCTATTCCAGTGACACCCGAGTTGTTTCGCAAACTGATCGGTCCTGCGGTCCTGAAATCGCGCAAGCCATTCGCGATCGCTTCGGCCATGCTCCAGCAGAAGAATCTTTCCCGCAGGCTTACAAACCCGTCTCATCTCGCCCAGAGCGGCGATCGGATTCGGGAATGTGCAGGTCGAAAGTGACGATACCACTGTGTCGAAGCTCTTATCAGCAAAAGGAAGCGCTTCCGCGTCCGCTAACAAGGAGAAAACGTCGAGGGATAATCTTCTGCTACGCTTGCTCGCCACGTTTAACATTTCTCTACTGACATCCAGGGCAATGATCCGACAGTCAGAGGGATAGAACTTCAGGTTCTTTCCCGTTCCCACGGCAATTTCCAAAACTTTTCCCGACGCTCTCCTTAATAGTTTCCGGCGCAACCTGCTCACTCCCAGCAGATCGGGAACGCCTTCGACCCAGTCGTACCAACGAGCAAATCGGTCGTACTTCCGAGATATTTCTTGCGAGGTGAAGTCTACAGCCATCTTGCCTGATCCGATTTATCTCTGTATTTAGGTGCACGGCGGTAAGAACCATTTGTGAGTTTTCCGGGCGCCTGAAACACAGTGCCAAACAGGAAGCTCATCATAAGCACTGAAGAGGAAAACGCGGAATTCCTAAATACTACGGAACCGGTGGCGTTGGCGTCGGAGGTCCGTATTTGCTGTACTTCTGCTCGACGTGCGCCCGCATTTCCTTGAGGCTTTTGCCTTCATCGATCATCTTCATCACGTCACGCGTGATGCCTATGCAGATCCCTCAGGCCAGGCTCATTCGATCGAATTGAAGATTTCCAGACGTCGAAACGTCCTTCAGATAACACGATGCGTTGCTCGTGTGGCCCTCTGATCCACAACCGCAGTAACAAGGGATATAGCGGAGCGTATCCCGATTGGCGATGGCAAATCGATAAGCCTCGCGTACTTCCGCAGACGCGCTTCTGATATCTTTCGGAAGCAATGCCTCCGGGGCCAACTTATAACGATGTTCAAGCGCCCCGAAGGCATGCTCGCCGGTCAACGTAGCCGTGCCGAGCAAGAAACTCTGCAAAAGAAACTTTCGTCTGTTCATATCCCAATACCTTAAATCACACGACAATGGCTTTCGTGTTGCAAAAAATCCTCACCTCTCAGTGTTGCTATTGAAGTTCTTTTTTCATCGCTTCAAACTCTTGGCGGTTAATTTCGCCTCGCGCATAGCGCTTTTTGACAATATCGAGGGCGGTCTCCGGCCTCTCTTGGTCTGCCGATTTAGCCTGACCCATTTTCATCATGTCCTTGCATTGTTCCATCATTTTCATCATCCCCGTCATGCCCATGCCGCCCCGCATTCCACCGTCGTCACCCTTCATCATTCCTTGCATAGGTGTTCCAGACTCCTGCGCTACGGCAAAGCCCGCGACGATTAACAAGACGGCAAATAAGAAGACGAACTTCTTCATTGTTTCCTCCTAAAAGTTTTGAAAACGATCCAAGTAACTGTGATGCGCGGAGCGCAGGAGAAATCAGAGAGTGAGAACGGAATTGAAAAGATAAATCTTTTCCTTGGGCTTGTAACAAACAGGTTGGGGTTGCGGCGCGGTGCCGAGGTAGAGGCCCGAAAAATCGATTTTCGGCAATGAATTCGAAAGTAGAAAAGTTGTCTGAATGTCCGGCTGCTTGGAAAGGAGGCCGTAACCCGGTTGGAAAGCACACGGCGAAGACGCATCTGCATTGAGCGGCTCGGGCGCGGCGCTTCTGCTGTGACAATCGGGCATCTCCGATGCCGTAGCCGGTCGCGCAATACTCATCGTGCTACACAGGATTGCCGCGGCAAAAAAGAAAATGGTCCACAACCCAACCAATCGTGTGCGGGATGATTCCACTGACCTAGATTGAATCCCATTTATTCGTGCAGATCAAGGCGGAACTGCGCAAGCGCCTAGGTCAGCGGCAATCTCGCAGAATTCATTTTAGGGCGGCTTCGAGGTCTTCGACGATTTCTTGGGCGAGGACGCCGACATCTGAGAGATTGTCGGATGTTTCCAAGCTTGCGTCTATGACATGATAGAGCAGTCCTTTAGCGTGGACTGCCTCGGCATGGCAAGGAGATATTAGAGTTATTAGCGTGAGGAAAGGCTGACACCGATTCCGGTCTGGTAACGCATCGCAGCAAGATCAATTCTTGGCAAGATACGTCTTCGCCTGCTCAAGTTCCGAGCGCGCATCACCTTTGCCGGCGAGATCCACCAATTGTGTGAAGTAGCGTTTCGCTTTAGCAACGTCGCCTGATTGCGCCGCGGCCTGCGCCGCGCCGTAGAGGCCTCGGAAGCGGTTCGGGTCATGTTTCTGCGACTCTTCGAACTCTCTGAGCGCCTCAGCCGGTCGTTTCAGCTCGAGCAACATCTCACCGAGCAATTCACGCGCAGGTACAAGGCGGCCAGGGGTTACCGCGTGCTTCTCACTCTTATCTTCCAGGTCCGCGGCGGAACGCATCAGCGTGAGTGCTTCGTCACGGTTGCCTTTCGCATAGTCTGTCCACGCGGCGGCGCTCAGGCGCTGCACTTCCACTTCGGTCGCCCAGTAATCGTTTTTGGCGGCCTTTAACCCATTTGCGATACGCGCGAGTTCTTGTGCTCCTTTATCGGCGGCATCCGGGTCGCCACTGCGAGCGCTACCGAGAGAACGCGCGAAATAGGTCATCGCATCAGTGTACGAAACTTTGCTCGAGCGCGGTTCAAGCTGTGCCGCTTCCTTCCACATGCCGCGCTCGAGGGCGATCCGCGCTGGCATCGCGGCAAGCGCGTAAGCAATAGTAGGATTGTTAGGGTTAATGTGTGAGACGCCGAGCATCTTGCCACGCCTGGCTCGCATCGTTATCGCGGGCCAACTGCATGTAGGCATAGACCATGTAGTCAGTGGCGTGCAGTCCACCGTTGGGCTCCTTTTCCGCCCGGGAAGCCGCGGCCGAACGCCGGTTGGTGGCCACCGAGGCTTCCCACGCACCGACCCGCGTAAAGATATGGGACGGCATATGCAGCGCGTGCGGCGCGGACGGCGCGATCTCGGCATAGCGCTTTGCCGCGTCCAGCCCCTTGTCGGCGATGGGCGGGTAATCGTAACTGTGAATCAGATAGTGGGCCACACCGGGATGATTGGGATGCTTTTTGAACTGGCCCTCGAGAATCCGGGCAGCTTTCAAGGTATCGGAAAAAGTTTTGTCCGTCGGCGATTGAGTCGCCGTAAGATAGATCGCGTAGAAGATTTGCGCTTCGTCATCCTTGGGAAAGCGCTTTGCCACGACTTCAAAAGCGTCGGCGAGCGACTTCATGCGCGCACCGTGAGGGCGATCGTTGAAGCGGTCGTAGTACTCTGCCACCGCTTCGATGTAGAAGCGTTCGCGTTCGGTTTTGGCCCCGGTCAAACGCCCGCGTTGAATCGCTTCCTTCGCCTTTTGTGCATCCTCAGGAGTCGCCGCACCCGCAAAGGTGTTGCCGATCAAAATGCTGGCAATCCCCCAATTCGCAATGGCGCAACTCGGATCGCGCTCGAGCACTTCGCGGAATGCTTTCTCTCCCTGCTGGAACCAAAACGAATGCAGCATCGCCACCGCACGATCGAATTGAGGCTGTACTTTTCGATTGCACGAAGTCGAAAACGAAACCTTGCCGAGCTCGAGCTTCTCCGGCGGCTTTTGTTGGGCAAGTGAAAAATTTGACAGAAACAATAGGATCACAAAGCCTAAAGCAAACTTCATTTTCTTGAGTCCCATCGTACTGTTCCCCTTCGCTGACATGAAAAGTTGGCTGTAGACCTCTCTTGAAAGATCCGACTACAGCGGTGCGTCGTACACCGAAGCATCCCGTCAACCTGCGGCCAAACTACTCCACGCGGGCAATCAGCGTCAACCACGATCTACTGAATAAACTGAGTGGACGTTGTAATTACTCCGACAGCGAGCACCATTCTAATTCTTCAGAGAAGATATTCCACTTAGATAACAACGGCCCGTAAATCCTTCCCGGCGACCTCAGGGAACCGGGAAGTAAAGCCGTTGCCTCGCCGCGACCAGAGCGCAACGCCACTGCCGCGCTTGGCCGCAAGACAGCGGTACCCGTCTAGCTTCGCCTCATACGTCCAGAGACCACCGTCCGGCAGCTCCCGAACGGCGTCGGCGAGCATCGGCTCAATGAAGCGCGACTGGACGCGCTCCGCTGTATAGAATTCTGTCGTGGGCATGATCAACACGCCAGATTAACTGGCAATACTGCGCGTCGCAAGCTTGGCGCGTAGGGCGATTCGAGCACTTGTCACATCAGATTTTTTCGTTCGGGCAATTAAATCCGCGTAGTGCCGGGAGCATTTGGTACAAGCGGGAGCCGCAGCTTACTTCTGAACCCCTGGCTTACTCGTTGCAAACTTCCTTTAACGGACGGGCATCGTGAGCGACAGCAAGGTTCTAATCCTGTCCCCAAGAGCAGGGGACAGCAGAGAAATCAGTGCCAAATTCGACAGGCATTGTTGGTGCTGATACGAGGGCGGTATGGCCGGTAAAAAGAAGATTCTCATCGTCGAAGACAATTCTGAAATCCGACGGTTGATGGTCTTCTTTCTCGAACGAGCGGGGTACGACGTGGTCGAAGCGGCAACAGGACTCGCTGCGATAGAGCGGGCGAGTGCAACTCTGCCTGACCTCATCACGATGGATCTCGGTTTACCTGATATCCCAGGAGATGAGGCAACGGCCCGCCTTAAAGCTGATCCGTCCACGAAGCATATCCCAATCATCGTGATCACGGCGTATTACAAGGAATCGCCACTTGTGGAGAGTGCCGTAACGGCTGGTGCCTGCGAGGTTTTGCACAAGCCTATCGCCCTCCGAAGTCTTGAGGACGCGCTCCGCCGACTCTTAACGGTTACGCCGAACGAAAGAGGGCCTCAGCAGCACGAAATCCAACAAACTGTTCGAACGACAGCGCACAGCTGACCGACCTACATACCGCCTCAGCTGCCGAGTTTTTGCTCTTTTCATACGACTCAACCAAGGCGTGCGCTGCTTTCTGCGCTTCCTTGCCGGATTGAAGCACGGCTGAAACGCCTCTCCCCCGTAGAGAGTTGTTTCGTGATCAATGAGAAACAAATAATAATAACTGGCAGAAATGTTCGTCGCACGAAGGGGCAAGAATTTGAGGCTTTAGCGCTTATGCGTCAGAACGCTGATGGGATTAGTGCGGCGAGTTCGCCGCTTGTACATATGCACGCAAGTTTCATGAATAAGACTCATCGCCAGGTTTTCAGTCTGTACATCTCCAGCCCGTGTTTGATACTCAATCTCGACGGCCGCTTCTGACGAATTGTCTACTCGTCGCAAGTACCCGCGCTTATGATCAACGTATTCCCCTACTGCGCGAAGTACTTCAGGAACACTGTCGAATCGATCGTTCGTGATTTCCGTGGTTGACCGACCACGACGCGCTTGACCTTCACGGTCAAGAACTTCTATGTCTTGAACCGAAAATTTCAATCTGATCAGAGCTGTGTAGGGTGGATTCGGATCTCCGGCGAGCACGCGAAATTCATTAGCGTAGGTGTTTATTTCGAAGGCTTCGATTTCCTGGTTGTGCAGAACTTGGCCGATGCAGCGTAGGGTACCCGCATAATTGGTGAAATACTGCATAAAACCCTCTGAGATTGATTCCGAAAGCGATGAGTGCGACCAGCGAACACACATCAGACTAACCGGCAGAAATGTGCATCGCAAGTGTGGTAGGGTTCACGCCAGAACAATCATATTGTCTGGAGAGCCGATGGCCCATGCCGGCTATCACAAAAGCTGTGTCTTTGGCGCGCTACGTGTAGCGTCAATCTACCGTTCAAGCCTTCGACCGGTGTGATCACGCCCGCGGATGCGTGGTTGCGCGTGCACCGTCTTAACCTTCCGGATCGCCACTTGCGTGTAAATCTCAGTCTTGATGATCGAGGAAGGAAGGTACGGATTTGGTGGGTCGGTGTTTCAATTGGTATAACCGCGGCTTATATGCCACCTTCGGAACTGGTTTCATCTGTCAGGCGAACCAACAGCCCCTCTTGCGGGCGGAGGTGAAGATCACCTCGCACTCGCTCTCCCGCGCGATCCAGGTGAGTAGAGAGCGCAATCCTTCCCCTCAAACGCCTTGTTTGAAAAATTGACCACCCGCGGCTGTGGGCCGAGGTTTAGCGCGATTAGAAATGCGCTCTCCCGATCGCGGCGCACATAGGTGAGCAGATCCCCATCGGCTTCCATCGGTTCGAATTGTCCCACTTCGAGCGCGGACTCGCCGCGGCGAACGTTGATGAGGCGGTTGTAAAGGGTGAGCAT
>DASXSC010000013.1:0-28161 GCA_036506215.1 Pyrinomonadaceae bacterium
GTGGATGGTTCAGATCCTGTATATAGCACGCGCAATAAAGACCTGTGGCGCTTGCCGCGAATCGTCGTCGCATGACAACTCCCATCGTCAGTCGCGGCAAGAAGTCTTCTAGAGATACGCGTTTTGTAGGTTGAATTTGAACCCGAAATTCAGCCACACCGAGAAAGAGCCACTCCTTTGCTTAACCTATTGACCTTGACCCGTAACCTGTTGGCATTGACCATTGCACTGCGCCTTAACGTTTAGTGCATCGACAACTTAAGAGTACACCGAGAGGACTAAAATTAGGTCCAAGTCTTTTGGGATCAAAAAACCCGCGCAAGAAAATTATCCGAGCGGGCGTTCGAATTAATCGCGGCAACGCAGATCTCAGATCTCAAATCTCAGATCTCAAATCTCAGATCTGAGATCTCAAATCTGAAATCGCAAATCGCAATCACAGAATGAAGGCGGTGAGTCTCGCCCCAGAATACTCACCGCCTTCTCGCGTACGGTGCTGCCGGTAGCCGGAAGACCTGGATTCAGCGCACACACACGACGATGTTGTTGGTCGTCAGCGAATTACCAGTTGCTCTTTGTAGTTCCGCGATTGCCTTGTTGAGATCAGTTTGCGCCCGTAGTTCGTCTCCGCGCGCAGTAGTCAAAGCTGTTTGTCGCTCCAGTACGAGGAAAACGGTTGATTGCCCGGCATCGAGTTTTCTTTGCTCGCTTTGATACTGCTGCTCACTCGCCTGACGCGCGATGCCAGCGGCGCGCAAACGCGCCTCAGCGCTGCGCACCACCTGCAATGCATCTCTTACTTCAACCTGAATCGACTGCTCGAGTTGTTCACGCTGCGTTGCGATACGCTGACCTTCAACGAGTGAACGCCCCAACTGCGCCTCAGCCGTGCGGTTTCTAAGAGGCAGATTGATTTGCACGCCAACGCGAAAATTATTGAAGCGGTTTGCTATCAGATTTTCCAACGACTTCCCATAGCCCCCGAGCAGGATGGGTGAAAACTGTGAAGGCGTTACCGGTAGCGGCGGCAGACCGGCAAGCGTTGAAAGCAGATTTACGCGATCGCGCAACGCGATGCTGGAACTCGTGATCGGATTAACCGCTGTGGGACTGAGCGCCCCAGCGAGCCCCACCATGCCATAACTACCGACGAGATCGATTGCCGGCTTGGTCTGCTCACGAAAGTACTTCTGATCGATCTGATTGATCTCGCGGGCCACAGTGGACTGCTGCAATTCCGGCCGGTTATCCAGCGCAGCTTTCAACGCCTCGGGCAAAGAAATGGCAGGCGGGACGAGATCCACCGAATCGGTAGGGACAATCGAAAGGTTCCAAAGGTCTGCCTGGCGATTGACCGCGATCAGATTCTTCAAATTGTTTTCGGTGCGCGATACTTCTTCCAATGAGCTGAAGAGGCTCTGCTCAAAACCGGCCACCTGCGCCTCAGCCGCCACCACGTCGATGGGCGCCAGCGCCCCTTCGGAAACCAGACGCTTGTTGTGTTCAAGCTGCGCCCGCGAGTCACGCACCGCATCTTTTTGCACTTGTAAATTTCGGAGCGCGAAGACCAGGTCCCAATAAGCCCGTTGCACGCTCGTAATAGTTTCGATTGCTCTCTGCCGGAATTGTGCATCGGTCAGCGACAGGTTCTTCCGGGCAATCTCAATTTGCCGGCGGTTGTTATCAAAACGCAAACCGCGAAACAGTGGCTGGGTATAATTAAACGTCAACGCCGTCGGATATTGCGGACTAAGGGGAACAAACTGATTATCGGTGGTCTGCCGGATTGATGAAAAATCCAGGCGATAGTTGCCGCCAAACTTTGGTGTTTGTCCTTCGAGTCGCGCGGTTGCGGTGTAGTCGCTCGACGTAGTGACACCGTTTGATCCTCCACTCAAGAAACTTGAGATAGGGTTTTCGAAATGCTCAAAGTAGGAGGAAGAGCTGAGCTTGGGATCGTATGCACCACGTGCTCCCTGCAGATCAAATTCTGCAATCTTGACGTTGTGCCGCGCCACCTCGATGTCCTTGTTGTTTTCCAAAGCCAGCGCCAGCGCCTCGCGGAGAGTAAGCGGTTTCTGGCGAGCCATGTCGACGCCGACGCGACCCAGCTCCGGCAAAGGTCTTTGCGCCGGCTCAAACTCCGGAGCGATAGCCGGCACTTGTAAGTCTTCGGGTGACGGAGATTGAGATGGAGATGGAGACTGTGCAATTGCCGTTAAAGAGCAGATCGCCAGCAGGAAAACCATCGCCGCGGCTTTGCCACCACACAGTGTGGAAAAGCTTCGGCAGCCCGTGGAAATCCCTTCTCCCTTTGAGGCTGCGCCTCGCTTGCTTGGGCGAGGCACGGCCTCGCCAAAGCGTTCATTTATCATCACCGACGAAAAGGCATCGCCTTTCCGCACACGGCGGCCGAGCCGCTGAGTCGAAATCGCTTTGAACTTCATCATGACCTTTACCGAAATAACACTTGCGAAAAGTTTGCTGCTGGATTTCGCTACTGCTTCGAAACCAGACCTAACAACGACGCGGTCGCGCTGGCCGTCTTGCGTCGCGCCCAACCAAAGGCCCCGGTCACTCGTGAGCCAATGAAACCCCAAATCCAGCTCTTGCCGAGATCATCAAAGAGTGAATAGAAAACAGGAACTGCCAGCAAGGTCAGCAACAAACAAAGTGACTGCCCGCCAACCACCAGCACGCCGATTGAGCGATTCGTGCCGGAGCCAGGGCCACTTGAGATGGTCAGTGGCAACATGCCGGCGACGAGCGCGATTGTAGTCATCAGGATGGGCCGTAAACGATCGCGGTTGGCACGAATGATTGCCTCGTGGCGTTCCATACCTCGCGCGCGCAATTGATTCGTGTGATCGATCTGCAGGATTGCGTTTTTCTTAACGACGCCGAACAACAGCAACAATCCCAAGCCGGAAAAAATGTTTACCGTCTGGCCCGTTAGCAGCAACGCGAGAATGCCAAAAGGTATTGCCAGAGGCAACGTAAGCAGAATCGTGATCGGGTGAATGAAGGATTCAAATTGCGCGGCCAGGACCATGTACATAAAGACGAACGAAAGCACGAAGGCAAGCATGAAGTAGTACGCGGTTCGTCCCAGTTCCCTTGAACGTCCCGCCAGTCCGGTTTTATAGGCAGGATCAATCCCAACTTCTTTGGCAAACGCGTCCATCTTTTGAATCACTCCTGCCTGCGACCCGCCCGGTTTCACGTTGGCCAACAACGTCACCTGGCGCTGCCGGTTCAGACGATCGATCGCGGATGGGCCCGTGCCTTCCTCTGTTCGCACCAGATTGTCGAGGCTCACCCAACCGATCTTCGATGAAGAAACAATCATCTGCTGAAGGCCCTCGACGCTGGAACGCGCTTGACCAATCGCGCGCACCCGAACGTTATACTGATCGGTCCCTGCATTAAACGTGGAAACCTTTTGTCCCGCCACGAGCGTGTTCAATGCCTGGGCGATATCACCAACGCGAACTCCCAG
Organism: Pyrinomonadaceae bacterium; assembly: GCA_036506215.1. Taxonomy (GTDB): domain Bacteria; phylum Acidobacteriota; class Blastocatellia; order Pyrinomonadales; family Pyrinomonadaceae; genus PSRF01. The sequence continues at coordinate 3,500 of DASXSC010000013.1, forward strand.
GTCTCCGGCCCGCGCGCGATCGATGACCACACGCACCTCCGGCTTGCCTGTAACGAGCGATGAGTCGGCGTCCACTACATCTGGAATTGTTTTCATCTTCGCCAGCAGCGCTTCGGAGTATTTGGTCAGCTTTTCCAGGTCGGGACCGCCAATCACATACTGGATATCCGCATTGCGGAAACCGCCGCCCGAAATTGCCGCCACCGGCTGCACGCTGGTTCGGAGTTGGCCTGGCAACTCTTTCAAATATTTAGCGAGTATTTCCGATCGGGCGCGGACCACCAAATCACCTTGCGTGACGCTGCGTTGCTCAAGCGGCAGGAGTTTGACGTAGATCGACGCAACGTTTACTTGCTCCTGAGCCCCGCCCCCGATTGTTGTCAGCGTGTCAGTAACACCGGGTAGTTTCCGCACGTCCGCCGAAATACGCTCGGCCAGGGAAGAAGTTGCCGCGAGCGTCGAGCCTTCCGGCGCGCGCACGTTGATTTCAAACTGGGACTGATCGTCGACCGGTAGAAAGTTTTTCCCGACAAACTTGAACAACGGCCAGATGCTAAAGATCACGAGAGCACACGCAGTTACTACTACCCAGCGATGGGCCATCGACCAGGTAAGCATTCGCTTATAAGTGCTGTCGATGGGACGATAAAACCGTGACTGCTTTGAGCCCTGCTCTGCAGCTTCGCTGCGATGTTCAGACGGACCTTCTTCAGCATGATTGCTGCGCTTGATGAGACGCGCCGCGAGCATTGGCGTGAGCGTGAAGGAAACAAGCAAAGAAACGGCAATCGCAAACGACGAAGTCAAACCAAACGACGACATGAAACGGCCAACGATGCCGCCCATGAATCCTACCGGCAGGAAGACTGCCAAAAGCGATAACGTCGTGGCCGTAACCGCCAGGCCAATCTCGCGGGTGCCTTCGATGGCTGCTTGAAAGGAAGGCATTCCCTTCTCTTCGATGAAGCGAAAAATGTTTTCAAGCACTACGATCGCGTCGTCAATCACTATGCCAACCATCAATGTCAATGCCAGCATAGTTATCTGGTTCAGGGTGAACCCCATAGCCGCCATCAGTCCAAACGTGGCCACCAAAGACGTCGGAATGGCAAGAGCCGCGATCACCGTCGAACGGAAGCTCCAGAGGAAAAGAAACACGACGATGGCAGCAAGTATGCTGCCCTCGATCAGGTGGGTCTGTATGGCTTCAATTGAAGCTTTAATGAAGATCGACTGATCACCAACCACCTCGGTTTTGAAACCCGGCGGCAAACTTTTTTGAATCTCAAGCAGGCGTTCCTTTACCGCATCGGCGATAGCCACCGTGTTCTGCCCCGACTGTTTGGACACCACCAGGGTCACAGCCGGCTGGCCATTCAGCCGCGCTTCGGTTCTTGCCTCTTCCGATCCATCTTCGGCGTACCCGATGTCGCTGAGTTTGACCGAATAGTCGCCCCGGCTGCCGACCACGAGATCGTTAAACTGCGACGGCTGAACGATCCGGCCCATCGTCCTTACAGTCAGCTCGCGCGTACCCTCGTCTACACGTCCGCCGGGCAGTTCCATATTCTGCGCGCGAACAGCATCAGCCACCTGCGCGACGGTCACATTAAAGGCCCGCAATTTGTCGGGATCGACCCACACTTGAATCTCGCGCGTGCGTCCACCGATGATCGTCACCTGGCCCACGCCGCTGATCGATTCGATTTGTTGCTTTATCTTCTTGTCGGCGATGTCGGTAACTTCGCGCGGTGATCGCGGTGCGGAGACGGCGATCCGCACGACCGGTGCGGCATCAGTGTCCAGCTTCTGGACGATGGGCTGCTCTGCGGTTACCGGAAGATCGTTAACGATCAGGTCAACCTTGTTACGGACTTCCTGCGCTGCAATATCCGGATTCTTTTCAAGTAGGAAGGTAATGAAGACCTGGGAAACGCCTTCGACGGATGTGGAACGCAGTTCGTCAATGCCGCTAATGGTGTTTACGGCGCCTTCAACTTTGTCGGTTATCTCAGTCTCGACTTCCTGTGGAGAAGCGCCGGGATTCACGACTGTAACGGTGATTGTGGGCAGGTCGATCTTCGGAAACAGATCGACGCCCAGCGACTTGTACGAGAAGAGCCCGACGACCGTCAGACTCAGAATGAGCATGGTCGCAAATACCGGGCGCCTGACACAGATTTCAGCTAACTTTTGCATAACATTGGTTTTGGGTCTTTGGTCTTCGGCCTTTGTCCCTTGAACTTTTCGGACCGATCGGCTGACTCCCAATCAAAGACCAAAGACCGAAGACCGAAGACCAAAAAACTTATTGCCTTACCGCCATTCCGTCGCTCAACTGTTCGATATTACTCGTGGCTACGTTTTCGCTTTCCGCCACGCCGTTTTTGATCTCAATCAGGTCGCCCTCGGTTTGTCCCAACTGAACCAATCGCTCCTGCGCATGGCCTTCCTTAATTACAAATACGCGGCTGACACCTGATTCCGTACGCACCGCCCTGGCCGGGACGAGCGTGGCCGGCGCCGCTCGCGACTCGAGGATTCGCACGGTCGCAAATTGTCCCGGCTTCAATGCGCCGCTGCTGTTTTCAATCTCCGCCTCCACAGTCAGCGTTCGCGAAGTAGGTGTGACGTTTGGCGAGATGCGCGCGATGCGGCCGCTGAAATTTCTGTCCGGCCACGCGCTTGTCGTTACGGAAACGGATTGACCAACGTTAACTACGGGAATCGCCTGTTCCGGAATATCTATACGCACGCGCAAAGGATTAATGCGGACAATAGTCGCAACTTTGGTAGTTGTGGAGACATATTCGCCCAGATCCGCCGAACGGTCTGACACGTAACCATCGATTGGCGAATACACATTTGCGTAGGACAAACTTCGGCGGGCAAGATTCAGTTGACTCTCGGCATTGGCTACGTTTGCGCGGGCTGTCATCATCGCAGCGTAGTTTTGGCGCGCCAGCGAGAGGGCTGCCTCATATTGTTCCTTCAATTGATCGCGTTGCGCCTTCTGCTGATCGTACACAGACCGCGAGATGTCTCCCGATTCGATCAGCTTTTCCGAGCGACGCAGGTTTTTCTCGGCGAGATCAAGGGCCACTCGAGCATTTGCCACTTCCGGAAGTTTGTTTAGATCGGAAGACTGGCCGGCGCGCATCCCTACTTTCTCTTCAGCCTGTCGCAACGCGGCTTTCGCCTGATCAACCTGGGCCTGCGCCTGCTGGACGCGAAGTTTCAAATCCACATCATCAAGACGAACAATTGTCTGCCCGCGCCTAACGTAGCTGCCCATTTCTACTCCAACCGCTACCACTTTTCCGCCGATTAACGGCGAAACATCCGTTTGCTCATCGCCAGTCAAACTTCCCGTCGCTTCAAAAAACCGGGGTAACTCCCGCACGATAGCCGGCGCGGTTGTGACCTCCACCGCTGCAGGTTGCGCGGCAGTATTAGCGTTGTCTTGTCTGACATTTGCCTTTGAGCCTCCGCACGAAGTTGCCAATAGCAGCAGGCCTAACACAACCGCCAAAGACAAGATCTGCAAAGGCCAGGGCTGTAGCCTGTGAGATGACATTGACTCTATTTCTTTCTTGAAAAACTGTTTCCCGAGACTTGACTTTCTTTTCTGCTGCCGGGACTAGATCCGTCTCCGGTCGAGATTCCATTTAAGAGAATACTGGTAAAGTGCTTCGCTGCTTCTTGATTGGAAATCTTTAGCAGGCGACGCTTGGGGTCCCAAAGATTGTTATTGAGTGAGTGGTGAATGATCATGCCAATGAAGGAGCGGACCACGATTAAGGGATCAATCTTTATCATCGCGCCGTCGCGTTGCCGCTCCGTTATGTAGCCACCCAGGAGCTCGTAAACGCGACGGATGAACTTTTCAAAGAACATCTCCGCCAGTTCATGGCCTTCCAGGGCCGAATGAAGCAGTAGTCGCTGAAACTCGGGATCGAATTCATGGTGATCGAGAGCGCCCAGGGCCAGTTGCTCAAATACCGCCCGGTCGTCCTTCTGCTTCAGCGCATCGGCAACCATCTGTTCCGGATTCATGGTGTCGCCTGAGCACGCTTTGTGGTCGAGGATTGCAGAGTAAAGTTCCTGCTTGGTGGCAAAATGCCGAAAGACCATTGCCTCAGAAACGCCGGCGGCCTGGGCGATTTCCTTGGTTGTGGTACCGCCAAAGCCTCTCTGCGAGAACAGACTCATGGCGACGCGAAGAATCTGTAGCCGCCTATCCTCCGCGCTCATTCGCGCTCCGCCGGCTGCTTGCCCCCTAGGGGACTCCATTGCTGTTCTGATAGTGATTTCCTTACGCAAAAGGCCGATTTCCTTGCGGCTCCTGTTCAAAGTAAGTACTTACTTACCACCGGCCCCGTACCTTGTCAAGCGTCAGACCGTCTAAGCGCCCTCGTTACTTCAACTAATGAGATTCTGACGGTGCCCGCTTGCCGGAGATGTGACTAAATTTCGCGGGCGTGGCGGTCATTGCTAGCGATTACGGGCGTCTGGTGGAGAGTGAGACTCGCGCAACTATCCCGCTTCTAGCAGTTTGCCAAAGACGGATTAAAGAGAAGGATCCTGATAGAGCCCAATTACATTGCCGGCCGGATCGCGAAACCTTGCCGTAATTTCCGGCGCGTCCGCCCCGATTGGTTGTGCAATCTCGCCGCCGTTTGCGATGACTGCGTCGAGGATCTTAGCCACGTTATCGACCATTATGTACATCAACAGTCCCGGCTCAGTCGCCACCGGGCGGCCCAGTACCCACGTGCCGCTCACTTCTCCGATCGTATCGTCGAAGGCGGTTTGACCGTCGCCTCGTTGCCTTATGTTCCAGCCGAAAACCTGTTTGTAGAACTCAGCTGAACGTTGAATGTCTATAGCCGGGAACTCTATGTAGCATATTTTGCCGTTTGCCAGAGTGGTAGGCATAAGGAACTCCTTCGATTGCCATCAAGTTGTCTAACCTGGGCGCCAAGTATATAGCTTATGCCAGCGATGAGAAGAGTTACTCACAAAACCTGTAGTGATGCAGTTTGAATTTCGGTATAGACATTCAACTCATTGCTGGGAGCGCGAAGCGCGAAAATGGACTCGATAAAACGAATACGAAGGATTGAGCGGCTGCGGCGCGGTGCGGGCGGGACGCCCGCGCTCCCAGCACTGAGTTCCTCGAAAATTCGAACTGCACCACTACCCACAAGATCTTGGTGGCGCGGGGTTTGGTTAAAGAGCTCGAGTTGTAAAAGAACCCGAAGCGCGTAGCCCGGTTTGATCCAATCCTAAGTAGCGCACTCCTCTAGAGTTATGCCACTTCACATCTAAATATCTCGGACGATGCCGGTTCCAGTGAGCGATCCCGACCAGCTACAACTTCGGCGAGCTTGGTTCATTCTAGCTAGTTTCTTTGTATTGTTCCCGACCCTAAGTGATCTCAACTTGTACCCTTTTACAACAAGTTGCATATCAACGACAAAGAGTTTGGTCGTTTCTTCGGGCTGCATTTTCGCCCTTTAATCTGGCTACTAACCACTCGACACGCGAGCACGGCCACCCGGCACATAGTTTGCTCCGCAGTCAGTGACTACTCTTGTGTGAATGGCCTTTCAGAAATTGTAGCGAACTTCAAAGGAGAATAAGCAATGTCGCAAAACAGAACTTCAACCGATTTTCCCGGAACTTCACAGACAGGGGGACAAACAGGAACGAGCAGTCCAACCGGAACAGATAGTTCCGCTAGCGAGTTCCCTTCTACTTCCGCGAGCGAGTTCCCTTCAGGTAGCACTGCTGGAACCAGCACGGGGACAGGCACGGGAACGGCTACCGCTTTGGCACAGGAATACGGAAGCAAGATTTCAGAGGCTGCCACCCAGGCCAAGGAATACGTTAGTGACAAGATCAGTGTGGTCGGCGATAAGATCAAAGACCTTCAGAATGCCGATCTATCAGAGATTAAAGAGAACGCTAAAGATTATGCCCGGCAGAATCCCGGCCAGGCGATCTTGATCTCGGCCGCTGCTGGTTTGCTCATTGGCTTGATAATTCGTGGCCGGCGCTAGAAGGAACTTTTGGCAGTAGCTGCGGAAAGGAGATACCGAGATGGCGACCTCAGCAAGCAAGGCAACGGCAATTGCGGAGACATCCGCGATGATACAGAAGTCGGATAACGAGAGTCTTCCGGCGTTAGTCAGTCGCCTGGGAGACGACGTGATGCAACTCTTCGATACCAAGTTGAGTTTACTGAAGGTCGAGCTCAGGGAAGAGGCGAATGAATACGCGCGCGACGGTCTTATGATTGCGGTGGGTGGCATCATTGCCGTGATCGGGTTTGCGCTGTTGAACGTCGCCCTGGCTTTTGGGATCTCGACGCTCTTTGCCGGCGTAAACCTGAGCCAAGCGGCGAAGTATGCGATTGGGTTCATCACGGCAGGTGTCCTTTACCTCATTGTCGGCGCGATTATCGTCTCGACGATGAAGAACCGTTTAGCGAAACAAAAGCTCGTTCCGGGCAGGACGGTCGCAGAGCTTAGAAAGGATAAGGAATGGCTGAAGAACGAACTCTAGGAATTGCGCGCGCGCGGGCCGCGGATGACGAGGAGCCATCCAAGGAAGAACTCCAGCGTCGCATGGAAGAAGCGAGGGATTCAATTACAAACACCGTGACAGAGATCAAAGAAAACGTGACCCAACAATATGAAAATGTAAAAGACGCCCTTGATTGGCGCGAATACTACAAGCGACAACCTTTGGGGTGGTCATTGGGTGCGGCGGGAGTCGGCTTCTTTGTCGGTTACGGAATCGCAGCAGCGATCAAGGGAGACGATGACGACGACGACCGCTCTTCGCCGGCTGCTTCGTCGACCGCGCATTCCTACTCGTCCCAACCAGTGATTGGAGCGCCGCCTTCCGAGACTCCTTCGAAATCAAATGGCAAACATGAGGGACCGAGCATGCTTGACCGATTTCGCGAAACATCGGCGTACGACCGGCTGAGTAAAGAGGCGGCCGCACTGAGTGACCGTCTCATTGAAGAGCTTTCAACTACTGCCCAGCAAGTAGTGTTGCCGGCATTGCTGAAGAAGGTTAAGAGTTGGATCGGACTCGATCTTTCGAGTAAGACTCCATCGACGAATGTTAACCAGGTGAGCCAGAGTGAATCGTATAAACGCCCTCTGGAGGTATCCAGCTAGTTGGCCAACTAACATCCGCAAAATGGAAAAAGGCGAGCCGAGTGGTCTCGCCTTTTTGTTTCAGCAACGGTGCGACGTCTCTAAATAGTCTACCTGGCGATTGCTTTGCGCGGCAGTTTTTCATCTCGCGTTGCCGCGTAGTAGACAAAGGCCGCCATGATCGTTGCTGCCTGTTTCATATCGTCCGCCTGGATGCGATCAAACACGTCCTGATTCGAATGGTGCGTGCGGGAGTCATATTCAATCTCATCCTGAATAAACTGGAAACCCGGCAAGCCTATGGCATCGAACGAGAGATGGTCTGTGCCACCCGTGTTTGCAATGGAGAGCGTTGCCGCGCCCAGGTCGCGGAAAGGCGTGAGCCATTGACGGAAAAGTGGACGGACGGATTCATTGCCTTGTAGATAAACGCCACGAATCTTGCCCGTGCCGTTGTCGAGATTGAAATAAGAGCTAAACTTTTCATACTCCGGTTTAGTGACCAAAACGCCGCGGGCCGGACTTGCCGACGAAGACGAAGCTGGAGATGCCGGCCCGCCGGCCGCGGCCGGCGGCATTTCAATTTTTCCAAAGTGCTCGGCTACGTAAGCCTTGGAACCAAGCAGGCCTTGCTCTTCACCGGTCCACAGTGCTATTCGAATAGTGCGTCGCGGTTTTAAATTGAGCGCTTGAAGAATTCGGACGGCCTCCATCGCCACGGCCACTCCGGCGCCGTTGTCAGTGGCTCCGGTTCCCGCATGCCATGAGTCCATGTGGCCACCAAGCATTATTACTTCGTCTTTCAGGTCGCTGCCAGGAATCTCCGCAATCGTGTTGTAGCCCATGGGATCGGAGTCCTGCCACTCTACGGCAAGGTCTACGGTCATTCTTACCTTTTCACCTGCTTCAATCATTCGCGCGATACGGTTGTAGTGTTCGACGGCGATCACGATCTGTGGAACGATTTTCGGCGCGGTCTTGTCGTAGGACTGGATTAATCGCGGCGCATTGGGACCGAATGAATTTTCGGTTACTGCCTGTGGCACCGTAGCTGACTGGACAAAGATGGTTCCCCCGTCACCGGCCCGACTCGCATCCACCAAAACTGCTGCGCCTTCATCCTGGAAGAATTGATACTTTCTGGCATTGAAAAGAAGCGCCGCACGTTGCTCAGCATTAAAGCGCCGGCCACCGGCCTGGGGTTCAGGTGCGTCGGCCAAAGTCAGCAAGTCTTTTTCATCGCGTCGCGTGCCCAAGGGCTCAAAATGCGCTTTTACTTCTCGCATTTTGCCGGTCAAGACAATCGCCCCTTTGAGTTTGCCCCTAAATCGCTGCAGGTCCGCCTCATCTTTTGCATCGACATAGACGACTTCGGCAGTTAACGGCCCTGCGGTTCCCGGCGACCAGGCTTTTGGATAGGCGATAAGCGGGATGCTCAGCGGTTCGGAGACCTGGGCTGAGAATCGTTTAAGGGACCAGCCACGACCGAAAGGACCCCAGGCTTCAAGATGCGCATTCTGGAGGCCCCACTTCGTAAGTTGATCGCGCGTCCAATCATTTGACCTTTTCATTCCGGGCGATGCGGTCAAACGTGGGCCGATTACGTCGCTCAGATAACTCAAGGTCTGCATTACCTGCGAGCGATTCATGCCTTCGTCTTTTATGCGCTCGATGGGATCGTTTGGATCCTTTGCCGGTGTAGTCGCCTGCTGGAGCGCGGCTGGCGAAGCAGCCGGTGACTGCGCTGGTTGCTGCGCGATAGTTGCGCCTGGCGAGACCACGAAAATCAATAGCAGGAGCACGGTCGCATTGCGTCTTAGCATACTTACTTCTCCTCCGAATTTTAGAATTGCTTCGAGAATGTACGGTTGGAATAGAATCAAAAGCCAATCTAACAGATTTGTGGTCAGGCGCAGGAGTTGCACGCCAGCCGACCCTAAGCGACGCTAAGCTGGGATGGCATCCTTTTCGGTTTTCTTCTGCTTCGCTTTGGGAGCCGCAGGCTCGCTGGATTTGTAGCCACATTCTTCATTGGCGCAATAACGAAATGTGCCTTGCTTCTTCGTGGTTTTCTCCAGTAGAAACGGCGCCTGGCAATTCGGACAGGCTTCCGGGACCGGCTTGTCCCAATAAACCCGATCGCAGTCGGGGTACATGGCACAACCATAAAAAACTTTGCCGCGCTTCGACTTTTTAACGACTAGTTCACCTTTGCAACCGGGCCGCGTGCATTTCACTCCAGTCGATTCCTGCTTGATGTATTTGCACTTCGGATAGTTTGAGCAGGAAATAAACTCTCCGTATCTCCCAAAACGTCTCACCAATTTCGCCCCATCAACCGGACATTCCTCATCCAAAAGTACTGGCGCCGGAGCTGCCACGCCACTCTTGGCGATCTTACGAATGTTGCGGCATTCCGGATAACCCGTGCAGCCCAGAAACGGCCCGAAACGTCCACGTTTCAACTGCATTTGCTTGCCGCAAAGCTCGCATACTTCCAGCTCCGCAGCCTCTTCGGCGGCGGCGGCAGATTCCGTTCCGTTGGTTCCCCCGTTGGCACCTGCCTTCGACTCGGCATCACGCGATGCGCCACAGTTCAAGCATTTGAGATACTTACCAAAGCGGCCCCACTTCAGCACCATTCCCGGCGTGCCACATTTCAAACAGACTTCGTCGGTCGGCGTATCCTTGTCCTTGATTCCCTTAACGTAGACTTTAAATTTGTCGAGGTCCTCGGCAAACTTTCCGTAAAACTCATGCAGCGCGTCGGTCCACTTGAGTTTTCCTTCTTCGATCGAATCGAGTTCCTCCTCCATTCGTGCCGTGTAAGTTTCATTAAACAGATCGTCAAAACCACCCTCGATCAGCAGATCGTTTACGGTCTTGCCCAGGTCAGTCGGATGGAAACGGCCCTCGAGTTTTTCCACGTATTCGCGGGCCTGTATCGTGGTCATGATCGCCGCATAGGTTGAAGGCCGTCCTATTCCCTTTTCCTCCAGGGCCTTGACGAGCGTTGCTTCCGTAAACCGAGGTGGCGGATCGGTGAAGTGCTGTTCCGGGGTGATCGTGTTGAGCGCGAGCGTTTCACCCTTTTCTACCGGCGGCAGCGTGCGCTCCGCCTCTTCATCCTCTTCCGTTTTTTCATCGCGACCCTCCTGATAAAGTTTCAGGAAGCCGTCAAACTTCTGCACGGAACCGGTGGCGCGAAAAATAAAACGTCCGGCCCCAATATCGATAGTGGTTTGATCAAAGACCGCGGGTGTCATCTGTGAAGCAACAAAGCGTTGCCAGATTAGGCGATAGAGTCGCAATTCGTCTTTATTCAAATAGTTCGCGAGGGAATCCGGAGTGCGCGTGACTTCGGTAGGACGAATTGCCTCGTGCGCGTCCTGAGCGTCTTTCTTCGACCGGTAATGAATGGCTTTTTCGGGCAGGTAAGGCGCGCCATATTGCGAGCGAATGAACTCTCGTGCCTCATTCAAGGCCGCGTCCGAAACGCGCGTAGAGTCGGTTCGCATGTAGGTTATCAACCCCACCGAGCCTTCAGCACCAAGCTCTACGCCTTCATAAAGCTTCTGCGCAATCATCATCGTGCGCTTCACTGCAAAGCCGAGTTTGCGCGCCGCCTCTTGTTGCAGTTTGGAAGTAATGAAAGCCGGCACCGGATTACGCTTGCGTTCTTTCTTGGTTACTTCATTGACTACGAAGGTTTGTTGATTTGCTTCGGCGACAATTTCGCCGGCCTTCGTCTCGTCGCCGATCAGTATCTCGGTGGCTTTAGCTTCCTGATCAAACCCACCGGTCTTAACTGTCTGGGCGCCGACCTTGAGGAGTCGCGCGTCGAAGGCAGGCGGCAGCTTGGCGGCGAGATTGGCTGCAATCGTCCAGTACTCTGTTTTCTTAAACTGTTCTATCTCGCGTTCGCGCTCAACAACCATGCGCAATGCAACTGACTGTACTCGTCCGGCGCTTAACCGCCCACCCACCGTGCTACAGAGAAGCGGAGAAACTTTGTAACCCACCAGCCGGTCCAGCACGCGCCGGGCTTGTTGGGAATTAACGAGGTTCTCGTCGATTTGTCGGGGATGCTCGAAGGCCTCATTTACCGCCCGCTTGGTGATCTCATTAAACATCACACGAAACGCAGGCTTGGCCGGTCGCTTCGGCACTATCTCTTCGGCCAGGTGCTGGCAGATCGCTTCGCCTTCTCGATCCGGGTCAGCGGCGAGATAAATTGCGCCAGCCTCTTTGGCCGCCTTCTTCAGCTCAGCAACAATCTTTTTGTTATTTCGTTTCCTGGAATCCGGAATTACTTCGTAGGTAGGTTTGAAATCATCGTCGACATCAACCCCCAGACCTTTGGAAGGCAGATCTTTGATGTGGCCTATCGAGGCCTTAACCAGATAATCCTTTCCCAGATATTTATTTATCGTCTTCGCCTTCGCCGGCGATTCAACTATTACTAAGTTTTTTGCCATTTTCTGTTTGTCTACTACGCAACAACCGTCTCCGCGGCTTTATCTCGTTCGCTGCGCGCCAAAATTCCAAAATACAAGAAATACTCTCGCAAGTCAGACGGATGAATGAACTCGGGAGTCTTATTGTAGAGTTCATCGCATATCAGTTCCCGCAACCGTGTTAGTTCTTTGAGCCGGTGATTTTTCCACCGCTGGTCAGCAATCGTCAGATCAATTAGTTCAAGCAATCGGGCGAAGGCGTGTTCGAAGCGAACCTCATCGCCCCGCTTCTTCCATTGCAGCGCACGCTCATACTCGCTGCCGACATTACCCAGCTGCGCAGCCAGAGACAGCGTCCACCAGCGCCCGCCAGCCAGATCAGGATGAGAGGTTGTCATGTAACTACTCCTTGCACCAGATTGCGAACAATCTCGACAATCCGTTCCCGAACTACTATGTCTTCAACTCCGCGAGACCTATTGTTCTGCCTCGGTCGAATATTAATCATGGAGTCAAACTCCACCATTTCAGGCATTGCGCGATTCGTATATAAGTTAATGCCCCACAGATTCTCCTGTCGTGAATTCCGTTCGATCAAAAATGCCTCTTCGTCCGCATGAAGCTCAGCACCTACCGCCATCACTTCCTTCTCAACATCAACGACAGCCTTAACCATATCGCCAAATAATTCTTGGCCTGTTTCACGAAGCTCTTCAGTTGAGATCGGCTCGCTTATTAAGATCATTCCCATAAGAACATGCTTCATTCACATCTTCCGCACGAAACATTTGCCGGGCAGTGCCCTTACCAGGTCGCGCATTTCCAGCGTTAGCAACGCCGCAGTCAAATCCGGGATCGTCAGTCGGCTCTGATTCACAAGCGCATCAATGTGCGCAGGATTGTCGGCCGAAAGCAACTTGAAAACTGATTGTTCAAAGCCTGTCAGTCCTTGCGGCACCAGCGAAAGCTGATCCGCGAGGGACTTTTCCTTCTTCTTATCACCGATGTGGCCCAAGGGCGGCGGCAGAATCTTCGCCGCGATTTGTGGCGGCAACTCAGCCGCGACGTCTTGCCACTGTTGTATCAGCTTCGCGCCGGCGCCTTTGATCAGGTAGTTAGTGCCAAACGAGTTTCGCGAAGTGATATTTCCCGGCACTGCAAAAACTTCCCGGTTCTGCTCGATGGCCAGTCGCGCCGTTATCAATGAGCCTGAACTCTCCGCTGCCTCGACCACCACCACACCGAGGCTCAGTCCGCTAATGATGCGATTGCGGTAAGGAAAGTTTTCCGAGACGGGCGGAGTGGTTAGAGGAAACTGCGTCACTATCGCGCCGCCAGCATCCAGAATCTCATCCGCAAGTTTCTTATGATCACGCGGGTAAACTTCGTCGATGCCTGTGCCGATAACCGCTACCGTGCGACCGCGACCCTCAATCGCGCCTCGATGCGCCGCTGCGTCTATCCCGCGGGCAAAACCGGAAACGATCGTGACGCCGCGTTGCGCCAAGTCTCTTGCCAGCATCGAAGCGGAATTCTGCCCGTAGCTCGAACACTTTCGTGAACCAACGATCGCTACAGCGGGCTGGTCGAGACATTCAGACCAGGCACCCTTCACATAAAGCGTTATCGGTGGGTCGTATATCTCTCGTAACAATGACGGATAAACACCGTCGTCGAGAACGAGGATATCGCCGCCAAGCTTTCTAACGTTTTCAATCTCGGCTTCCGCCTTCTCGTGCATGTCGTGAGCAATGATGCTGTCAACCGCTTCCGGCAGCAGGCGCACTTTTTCCAGCTCGGCACGAGTGGCCCGATAGACCGCTTCCGCAGAGCCAAAACGTTCGAGGAGTTTGGCGGCGGCGCGAGGTCCGATGCCGGGGGTCATGTTGAGGGCAACCCAATCTCTCATAGAACAATTATGAAGGCGGAAGGATGGAGGATGAAAAAAAGCCGGCTTCCGCCTTCATCCTTCATCCCTTATCCTTAGCTTCCTCGCTTCCCAATCTCTCATAGAACAATTATGAAGGCGGAAGGATGGAGGATGAAAAAAAGCCCGGCTTCCGCCTTCATCCTTCATCCCTCATCCTTAGCTTCCTGGCTTCCACCTTCATCCCTCATCCTTCGTGTCCTGGCGGAGGCGTGTAGGAATCGAACCTACCTGAGCCTGTTCTCACAGTCTCACTGACGGTTTTGAAGACCGCGCCGTTCACCAGAACAGATTCGCCTCCATGCTTTAGGCTGAAATGTACTTCCTCGCCTTCGGAGCGAAACCCTACGCGCCAAACTGCGAGGCTGTCAAGCAAGGGCCAATTGAGGGCCTTTCCGAAAAGATGCCGAAATTTCGGGATGCGTACCCGGGGCAAACTTGACTGAAGCCCTGAGCCGGAGCTATTCTACTTGACTCGAACGAACGTTCGAACGATGAGCTTAGAGTTGGCTGGAACGCCTGTATTTACGGGAAAAATCGCCTGGAGCGGCGGCGCGATATCAAGAGGAGCGAATGATCAACTTTCAAACGTCCCCTGATCAATACAAACACTGGAAACTGAACGTGGCCGGACCAGTCGCCACGCTGACAATGGATGTTCAGGAAGACGAGACCCTCGCAGAGGGCTATAAACTGAAGCTCAATTCCTACGACCTCGGCGTCGACATCGAACTTGCTGATGCCGTGCAACGCCTTCGTTTCGAGCACCCGGAGGTGAAGGCAGTAGTCATTACCAGCCTCAAACCGCGCATCTTTTGCGCCGGCGCCAATATTTACATGCTCGGCTCATCGAGTCATGCGTTCAAAGTAAACTTCTGCAAGTTTACCAATGAAACCCGCTGCGCGATCGAAGACGATTCACATCATTCGGGCCGGCGCTACATCGCCGCGCTTAATGGAACTGCTTCCGGCGGCGGCTATGAACTGGCGATCGCTTGCGATGAAATCTATCTCGTCGACGATGGTAACTCCGCCATTTCCCTTCCCGAAGTTCCCCTGCTTGGTGTGTTGCCCGGTACCGGCGGTTTGACGAGGTTAGTCGACAAAAGGAGAGTTCGTCGCGACCGCGCCGACGTTTTCTCGACGCTCGCCGAAGGATTGAAGGGAAAACGCGCGAAGGAGTGGGGGCTGATTGATGACTATTTCCCGACAAGTAAATTTCAGGAATCAATCGATGCCCGCGTCCGCGAGATTGTCGGCGATGTAACCCAAACTGTGCGGGGTCCCCAGCCGGGCAGCCCGGCTGGGGTGCTTGATAGTTTGCGTCGCGACGCGCAGGCTGTTGGTTTGAATGATAGCCAGTCGTCGCAAACTAACAGTTTGCGTTACGGCCTAAAGCTCAACCCGCTTCAATGTGAACTCAAGCCCGCCGGCCTTGAGTACAAGTATGTGAACGTGGTTTTGAACCGGGAACAGCGTTATGCCGACTTAACTGTGCGGGGGCCACAAGCTAATCAGCCGGCCACACCGGAAGAAATCCAAAAGCTAGGTGATTCTTACTGGCCGCTTCAGGCCTATCGCGAGCTGGAGGACGCACTGCTTCACCTGCGAGTAAACGAGCCGGAAATCGGCTTGGTTTGCATCCGAACTGAAGGCGATATCGACGATGTGCTGGCTATTGATAGAACGCTCAAAGCAAACAAGGACCATTGGCTGGTTCGTGAGATTCTTCTGCACATGGCTCGCGTGTTGCGTCGGCTTGATCTAACCGCGAAGAGCTTTTTCGCAATCGTCGAATCCGGAAGTTGTTTTGCCGGAAACCTGCTGGAATTGCTGTTGGCCTCTGATCGCAGCTACATGCTTAACGATCCTGAAGCAGCCGAGATATCAATCGCTTCATCCCCCTTGAACGCAGGAAGCTTGCCGATGAGCAATGGCTTAACGCGACTTCAATCACGTTTCCTGACCGAGCGCGAAAAGGCCGACGCCGTGCTGGCTCGAACAAATCCGTTCGACACCAAAGAGGCTGAGGCCGCCGGCCTGATTACATTTGCTCCCGATGATTTGGATTGGGAAGATGAAATCCGCGTTGCGATTGAGGAACGAACTTCCCTATCGCCTGATGCGCTTACTGGCATGGAGGCCTCCTTGCGTTTCGCCGGACCGGAAACGATGGACACGAAGATCTATGGGCGCTTGACCGCCTGGCAAAACTGGATTTTCCAACGGCCAAACGCTGTCGGAGAGAAAGGTGCGCTGACTAACTACGGTAAACCGACACAGGCACAGTTTGATTTCAAGAGAACCTAGGCCACGTAGGCACAGAGACCCAGAGAATGATTCAAGAAAGAAAATCTCATGGTTGGGAAGGCGGGATTAGCACCCCAGCGGGGCTGCCCCGCTGGGGACACCGCCTTGCCTCCGCTCAAGTTGAGAGCCTCCAAGAAGCGGGGGTAAACCACCCTTCCCAACCGCGAGCCTTTCAAACTGGAGTTTTTCCTTTTGCGATTGTGATTCTTTGGCTAACTTTAAGAAACTACCATGAATCTTTACGAACGCATTCCTAACAACGTTAATCTGTCGGAAGACAAGAAGCTCCAGCGAGCGTTGGAAAAATGGCTGCCAAATTATCTCCACTGGTGGCAGGAGATGGGTCCCGAAGGGTTCCAGCAGAAGGACGTCTATTTGCGCACTGCCATCAGCGTCGAGCCCGACGGTTGGGCAAACTTTGATTTCGTGAAGATGCCCGACTATCGCTGGGGCATTTTTCTTAAGCCCGCCGAGCCTGATGCAAAGATTGGTTTCGGTGACAACCACGGACAACCTGCTTATCAGGAAGTGCCGGGCGAATTTCGCAACTCGTTGCGCCGTATCATCGTCACCCAGGGCGACACTGAACCTGCATCCGTTGAGCAGCAGCGGCAACTCGGAAAGACCTGCCCTTCGCTTTACGATCTGCGGAACTTGTTTCAGGTAAACGTCGAAGAAGGTCGCCATTTGTGGGCAATGGTCTATTTGCTGCAGCGCTATTTTGGACGCGACGGTCGCGATGAGGCTGATGCGCTGCTTGAACGTCGCAGCGGTAATCCCGACAAGCCGCGGATTCTCGAAGCCTTTAACCAACCTTGCGATGATTGGCTCAACTTTTTCTGCTTCACGATGTTCACCGACCGAGATGGCAAGTATCAGCTTTCGGCGCTTGCCGAATCCGGTTTCGAGCCCCTGGCGCGCACATGCCAGTTTATGCTCACGGAAGAGGCCCACCACATGTTTGTCGGTGACACGGGCCTTAACCGCGTGGTCAAGCGCACGGCCCAGTTGATGAAAGAAGGCGATGTGCGTGAGTTAGGCGGCATTCCCCTCGACATCATTCAGAAGCACATCAACTTCTGGTTTAGTTATTCGCTCGATCTTTTTGGCGGCGAAATCAGTTCGAACTCCGCTGACTTTTTCGCAGCGGGCCTGAAGGGACGCTACAAAGAGCAGGAGCAATATCAGGAGCACATTCTCGCCGAGCAAAACTTTACGATGAAGGTTGTCGATGAAGGGCAACTCAAGGACCGCGAGGTTCCCTTGCGCAACGCGCTCAATGAGGTGTTGCGTGGTGAATATGTCAGGGACTGCGAGAGGGGTCTGGCACGGTGGAACAAGACCCTGGCCGACGAAGGAATTAGCGAGCGGCTCTTCCTACCCAGCACGCGATTCCACCGCCACGTCGGCGAATACGCCGGTCACAATTTTGAAATTGAAGGAAACTTAATCAGTGCGGACGAGTTTGAGCGGCGCAAGGCTGAATGGTTGCCGACGATGGACGATCGCGAATACGTGCGCAGCTTGATGCATCCCGTGACCGAGCCGGGAAAGATTGCCAATTGGATTGCTCCCCCGGCGACGGGCATCAAGGGCAAACCGTTTGAGTTTGAATATGTCCGCCTGTAAGTAGATTGCAGAGGGCACAGAGATTCTAAAAATTACTCAAGAAAGAAAACCTCAGGGTTTTCTGGCTTGTGTGTTTTCATCGGGCCTTTGAGCCTTCATCATGGCACATCATATGTCAGCAAATCTCTCAAGTAACATTTCCCGCCACGATCAGAAGCTGGAGTTTATTCTTCGCCACGCCGCGCGAATTTTTGCCGAGAAAAACTATCACTCCACCACCATGCGCGACATCTCGCGCGCGACGAATATCAGTCTTGCCGGCCTCTACCACTACTGCAAATCGAAGGAAGAACTGCTTTTTCTGATTCAGGACAATTGCTTCGGGCGTGTGCTCGAGCGGCTGGAAGAGCGTTTGCGTGAAGTCGAGGATCCATTAAGCAAGCTGCGCATCTTTATTGAGAACCACCTGTCATTTTTTGCGGCGAACATGGCCGAGATGAAGGTGCTGTCACATGAGGCTGAGTCGCTTGCAGGCGATCTGCACACGCATGTCTCCACCAAAAAAGACAAATATACAAAGCTCGCTCGCAAGATTCTCAAGGCGATTCAGGATCGACAGGAAAGCAGTTCTCAAATTGATCTCACCGTTGCCACCTATGCGCTCTTCGGCATGATGAACTGGATCTATAACTGGTTTGACCCGCGCGGAAAACTAAAGGTTTCGGAATTGGTCGATAATGTGACGCGTTTGTTCCTGCACGGATTTGTTGCCGGATTGCCAACAGACGCACTAGACTTCGCTCCCAGGGCCGGGTCTGAACCTTTTAGCGTTTGGCGCAGCTCACTTATGAAATAGTTGACACACTCGGAGACGTTTCAAAATGGCAGAAGTTGAGACAAAGGTTCAGGAAACGACATCAACCGGCGATTTGGTTAGGTTTCAAGTGCAGGATGGGATTGCGGTTTTAACGCTGAATGATCCGCCAGCAAACACCTACTCTTACGAGATGATGCAGGTGCTTGATGCGGCAATCCTCAAAGCCCGTATGGACGAAGGCGTCCAGGTGATCGTGCTTACCGGCAACGGTGAAAAGTTTTTCTGCGCCGGGGCAAACATACAAATGCTGGCCAATGTTACTCCGGCCTTCAAATACTTCTTCTGCCTGCATGCCAATGAGACTTTATCGCGACTGGAACAAACACCGAAACTAGTGATCGCCGCGATCAATGGTCACTGCGTTGGCGGCGGTTTGGAAGTCGCTATGGCTGCTGATTTGCGCGTGGCCCGCCGCGGCGCCGGCAAGATGGGTCTGCCCGAAGTTTCGCTCGGCGTACTCCCAGGCACCGGCGGTACCCAGCGTCTCGCGCGAATCGTCGGCAAGTCGAAAGCAATTGAGCTAATGGCGACGGGTGAATTGTTTCCTTTCGAGCGTGGAGTGGAGTTGGGATTGGTGAATCAGATGTTCGACGCAGAAACCGGCGAACAGTTCAATCTGCAGGTTACGGACTACGCGCGGCAATTCACCACGCCAAACAGAGCTGCCGCCGCGGTTGGCAAAATTAAGCGCAGCGTTCAGACTGGAGCTGAAATTCCTTTCGAGTCAGCACTGGCTTTGGAGCGCGAGCTGCAACAGCAACTCTTCCAATCCGAAGACGCGAAAGAGGGGCTGGACGCTTACGTTAACAAGCGCAAACCAGTTTTTAAAGGTAAATAGTGAACGGTAAATCGTGAATAGTAGAGACTGCGGGAGGTTATCTCCATCTAAACTATTCACGATTTACTATTCACCATTTACCGTTCTTAACTATTTACCATTCACTATTCACCGCCTTTTATGTACCAGCAAATCGACATCACTGAAGACTCCGGTATCACGACGATCACGATCAATCGTCAGGAGAAGCTGAATGCCCTCGCGGGACACATGCGTCGCGACCTCGCGGAAGCACTCGAAGCTGCGGGTAGTGACCGCAGTGTTCACGTCGTCGTAATCACCGGCGCAGGGCGAGCGTTTTGCGCGGGCGGCGACGTGGCGGCGATGGCGGAACTAATTGAAAGACATGACGCCGAGGAGTTTTCCCGCTTGCTTGGTTCTGCCCGGCGCGTAGTTACCTCTATACGCCAGATGACGAAGCCCGTGATTGCGTCCGTTAATGGACCAGCCTTCGGCGCCGGTTGTAACCTCGCCCTCGCCTGTGATCTGCGCATTGCTTCGACGGCGGCTACCTTCAGCCAGTCTTTTGCGAAGGTGGGCCTGCATCCGGATTGGGGTGGCACATACTTTCTGCCGCGCCTCGTTACCCCAAACAAAGCCTGCGAAATGTTTTTTCTCGGCGAAATAATGGACGCGGCCGAGGCTTTGCGGTTGGGAGTGGTAAACAGAGTCGTAGAGCCGGACGCTCTGGAGACGGAAACTCGCAAGCTGGCAGAGCGTTTGCGCAACGCGCCCGCGATTGCGCTGGGGGCGGCTAAGCAGGCTGTCTACCTGAGCCAGGCGGCTGAGCTTGAAGAGATGCTGCGTTATGAGACTGAAGCACAGATGCGATGCTTCGAGTCGCAGGACGGAGCGGAGGGCGTGCGAGCCTTCCTGGAGAAGCGGGCGCCAAAATTTACGGGACGGTGAACGGAAGAGAGAGAGTTTAGAGTTTCGGGTATTGAGTTCAAAAAATTGCCGAACAAAACTCAGAAAGCGGAAGGCAAAACTCAAAACCGCAAGCCTCGAAGATCGTAACTCGGAACTCGAAACTCGAAACTTTAAGAGTTAACCGTGAAGCTAGAGAATCGCATTGCGTTGATCACTGGTGGCGGCCGCGGCATCGGCCGCGCAATTGCGCTGGAATTTGCGCGCGAAGGGGCAAACGTTGCAGTCGCCGCTCGCACAGAAGAACAAGTCCAGCAAGTCGCTCAAGAAATCGGCAATCAATTTCACACGACTGCGCTGGCAGTGACTTGCGATGTTTCAAACAGCCTGAGCGTCAACGAGATGTTTGCGAATGTGGTCCGTAGTTTTGGCCGCGGCCCGGATATTCTTGTAAATAATGCCGGCATAGCCGAGAGCGCCGTGCTGATCAAGACAGATGATGAACTGTGGCAGCGTCACCTGGCGATTAATCTTTCGGGAACGTTTTACTGCACGCGCGCGGCCCTTCCGGAAATGATTCAGCGTGGCTGGGGTCGCATTGTGAACATCGCTTCGATTGCCGGAAAAACCGGCGCACCTTACATCTCGGCTTATTCGGCTTCCAAGCATGGTGTTTTGGGCTTGACGCGCTCGACGGCGCTGGAAGTGGCAGCAAAGGGAATCACGGTAAACGCAATCTGTCCGGGTTATGTGGACACCGACATGACGACACGTGGAATCGAAAACATCACACGCAGAACTGGCATCTCTGAGGAAGAAGCGAGGACGGCCCTTGAGGGAATGAGCCCGCAGAATCGTTTAGTAACTTCTGAAGAGGTGGCGGCGCTTGCATTGTTATTGGCGTCGGAAGAAGGGCGTGGGATAAATGGCCAGGCAATCAACGTCGATGGCGGTACTGTTTTGTTCTAAGTAACGCAGACTTTTAACCAACCAGGGGGCAAGGCGGGGTCCCCTGCGGGGCAGCCCCGCTGGGGTGCTAATCCCGCCTTCCTAACCCAGAGCTGAGCATAGTTTAGTTTTGATCTGCACTTGAAAGGCTTTCAGTCCTGATGAACCGAGCGAGTCAGGGTGTCTCGTGGTGGGGAAGGTGGGCTTGCCCCGCTCTTTACTAAATTTTCAAAGTTGAAACCGCCCTCACTTGATCATAATCTTCCGGGAGAGTTCATAAATCAAACGGACCGGCAAACCAACAACATTGAAATAGTCCCCTTGAATCTCTTCGATGAAGAGCGCGCCTCTTCCCTGGATCGCGTAAGCGCCAGCCTTACCCTGGGGTTCGCCGGATGAAACATACCAGTCAATTTCGTCCTGCGACATTTCACAGAAGCGCACGCGCGTAGTTTCGTGACCAACTGAGCCTTGGGCCAGGTCCCGTGCCCGCACGAGTGCAACACCAGTCAAAACTTCATGCCATTTGCCGCTTAAGAGTCGCAGCATCCGGCGCGCGTCCTCGTCATCCTGTGGCTGGCCAAGAATTTGGTTGTCAATTACAACGACAGTATCAGCGCCCAGCACAACGCCGGCTGGAGTCTTCAGCGCGACTGTCTCAGCCTTGCTTCGCGCAAGACGCTTCACATAACTCACAGGGTCCTCGGAGGCGTATCTGGTTTCATCAATGCCTGCCGCAATGGCTTCGAATGCCCAGCCGACGGCGCGCAGTATCTCGGCGCGGCGTGGGCTTTTCGAAGCGAGCACAAGTTTCTCTTCCAGCATGGGTTTCTGAAGGAATTACGAGCCTATCCGCAGATTACGAAGATTACACATATTGACAAGCAAGGAGCAGTAGAATAATTCGTCGAGCTACTGTCCTTATTCTTTATGTTGTCAATTACTTCTAAAAACTGATCTGCGTAATCTGTGGATGAGGTATTTGAAGTTTCATTTGAATTTAAACTAATCAACTTATACACTCGCGCACGATCTTCAATATTGGACTTGTGATTCTAGATTGAGGCGGCGAAATCCGGAAATCTGCTGCCTCTCAACGCAATGGACAAACTAATCAAGACCCTGCCCGCTATACTCAAGGCTTCGGACGCTTCCCAGGAGGTCGCTGAAGCTGCCTGCTTTGCAGCCTGGAGACACACAGTGGGCGAAGGTTTGAGTAGTCACGCAGTGCCGGTGCAGCTTCAAAACAAGACGCTTCTCGTCGTTGTTGCGGATGCTATTTGGAAGAAGCAACTCGAGCAGATGTGCGGCTCATTGCTGTTTAAGTTGAACTCAGTCTTAGGTCAGGCGTTGGTGACGTCCATCGAGTTTCGCATTGATCCGGAAACGTTGGCGCGCGCGCATGGTCCGGAAGCAGGCGCGGGAGGGAGGAAGGATTACCAGGTTCCAGCTGAACTGCTGACTGCGGCCGCTGGGATTGCAGACGTTGACTTGCGGCGCGCGTTTCTCGGGGCCGCAACCAGTTGTGTTAGACGTTCGGAAGAATCTGAGATTTGAGATTTGAGATCTGAGATCTGAGATTTGAGACTGAGATCGAAATTTGACATCTGAGATTTGGAATTTGAGATCTGAGATTTCTGAAATTCGCAATCCGAATTCCAAAATCCGAAATTTACTATGCCTATCACCGAATCTGATGTTGAAAAAGTAGCGCAACTGGCTCACCTGGAAATCACCCCAGACGAGCTAAAAATCTTTGCGCCGCAGATGGCGGAGATTGTCGAGTATGTCGAACAACTGAATGCGCTCGACACGCGTCAAGTTGAGCCCGCGCTTGGCGGACTTACGCCTGAAGGCGAAGCAACCGATTCGGCTCGCGAGGATGACGTCGCGCCGTCGCTGGGTCAGAAGGCAGCGCTGGCTGAGGCGCCGGATGCTGCCTCGGGTTACTTCCGCGTACCCAAAATACTCTGATTATTTTCTGTCCTTAATTTCTGCCAAATGGATTTTGGAAAGACATCTGCAACTGCTCTGGCCAAACTTATTGCGAGCGGCGAGACTACCGCGCGCGCGGCAGTAGAAGCGTCCCTCAACGCAGCCGAGAGACTGAACGAATCACTCAACGCGTTCCTGGAGATCAATCGAAGCGGAGCACTAACAAGGGCCGACTCGATTGCTGGTCAGGAGGGAGCACTCAACGGAATCCCGATCGCCATCAAGGACAACATCTGCGTCCAGGGAATGCAGACGTCCTGCGGCTCACGTATCCTCGGTGATTACCATCCACCATATAACGCTTCCGTGATTGATCGATTATTAGCCGCGGGCGCGGTCATCATCGGCAAAACCAACTGCGACGAGTTTGCCATGGGCTCCTCAAACGAGAACTCCGCGTTCGGCCCGGTGAAAAATCCCTGGGATACGTCTCGCGTTCCTGGCGGTTCTTCCGGCGGTTCGGCGACCGCGGTTGCAGCCGGCATTGTGCCTGTGGCGCTGGGTTCTGATACCGGCGGTTCGGTGCGGCAACCCGCGTCGCTTTGCGGAGTGTTGGGTTTGAAACCAACCTATGGGCGCAACTCTCGTTACGGGCTGGTTGCTTTTGCCTCTTCGCTGGATCAAGTTGGCATTTTTGCGCGCTGCGCCGGGGACGTTGCCCGGGTTTTGGGAATAATCGCCGGACGTGACCCACACGATGCGACGACAGCGGACGTGCCGGTCCCTAATTATTCCGCCGAACTGACGGGCAACATCCAGGGTGCGCGCATCGGCTTACCGGAGTCCCTTTTTGGCGAAGGACTAGACACTGAAGTGCGCGCCTCCGTAAAGGCGGCAGTTGATGTGTATCGCGAGTTGGGCGCGGAGATAGTTGATATTGAACTACCAAACGCGCAGTACAGCATCGCCGTTTACTACATCATTGCGACGGCTGAAGCTTCTTCGAATCTCGCGCGCTTTGATGGCGTGCGTTATGGATTTCGCGCGGAAGAGGCGCCGGAGTTACGCAACATGTACCGCAAGACTCGTGAGGAAGGCTTTGGCCCGGAGGTCAAACGGCGGATCATGTTGGGCACCTATGCGCTTTCCGCTGGTTATTATGAAGCGTATTACGGCAAGGCGCAGCAAGTTCGCTCGCTAATCAAGCAGGATTTTCGCAAGGCGTTTGAGAGTTGTGATGCCATCATCACGCCGACGTCGCCGACGCCCGCGTTCTTGCTAGGGGAAAAGGTTGACAACCCGCTGGCGATGTATCTGAACGATATCTACACAGTAACCGCCAATCTGGTCGGCATTCCCGGACTCAACGTTCCCTGTGGTCTATCATCGAATCGACTGCCGATTGGTTTCCAACTGCTTGGTGCTTACTGGTCAGAACCGACGCTACTCAAGCTCGCGCACGCTTACGAAACCGCGCAGCCCTTCACCGAGCGCCCGCCGATTTGCGCTTGAGGTGAAGTGGACCAAGCCCGTGACCAACCACAAAGTCAGAACCGGGAGCGGTAGCGGGTGGGCATCTCGCGCCGCCACTCTTTATGCGGTCCCATGAGGTCAGTATCACCTCGCGGTAGCGGGTGGGTCTCCCCAGATAGATCGGTCCGAGCACCGAACTTGCTCAGGAAGAGGTGGGTGAAGCGGCGACAAGTCTTTGACCTCCGATGCGCGGTAAGTCTCCGACTTACCGAAGACCGTACCCCAG
>DASXSC010000014.1:0-24192 GCA_036506215.1 Pyrinomonadaceae bacterium
GATGTTTGCCTGCATTTATGGTCAACGTATCCCAGCGGAAGTGTCCGTCACCCCCGCGAGGCTGCCCGGCTCGTCACCCCGTTCTTTGGCGGAGTTTGCCTATACATTTTCGCCTCTCGTCGAGGAGACCGAGACAGACACCGTGGTGATTGACGTTGAAGGGTGCGCGTTACGATTTGGATCTACCTATGAACTTGCCAATGAGATTGCGAAACAAGCCAAAGTGCCGGAAGAGTCCGGCGGGCTGGGATGCAAGGTAAATGTCGCGCTTGCAGCAAACCCTGATGCCGCCATCCACGCGGCGAAATTTTGCCCTGGGATTACGTTTACCGCTCCGGGAGAGGAACTCACCTCTCTCGGCCGCTTGCCGTTAAAAGCATTGCAATGCTCACTGGCTGGCGTTGAGGAGTCGCAGGCGGAAGAAATTCTGGAAACTCTAAAGCTCTGGGGGGTGTTTACCTTTGAAGAATTTGCAGCGCTGCCCGTGGTGGGAGTTTCCGAACGTTTAGGCCAGGATGGATTAAAGTTACAAAAACTTGCCACCGGAAAAACCAATCGTCACTTAAAACTCAAGCAGTCTGCCCCTGTTTTCAAAAACTCACTCGAGCTTGAATATCCGATCTCTCAACTCGAGCCCCTCTCTTTTATTCTGGCCAGACTGCTCAACCAGACCTGCGCCAGTCTAAATGCATATGCGCTGGCCACAAACTCATTACAGGTTGCGTTGAAACTTGAGAATGGTGCTTTACACGAACTCAAACTCAACCTGCCTTACCCCATGCGCGATCACAAGGTGTTTCTGAAACTTTTACTGCTCGATACGGAAATGCATCCACCGCCGGCGGCAGTTGTTGGAGTCTCGATAAATTGTGAGCCGGTTAAGCCGCGTGTGCTGCAGACAGGGCTATTTATTCCGCTCGCTCCCGAGCCGGAGAAGTTGGAACTGCTGCTGGCACGACTCGCAAAACTAGTGGGGGCGGAAAATATCGGCTCGCCTGAGTTACTCGACACCCATCGACCGGATGCTTTTAGGGTAAAGAGATTTGAGTTGAAAGAGCGGCGATCGAAAGTTCCTAGAAATAAAAAGAAGGCGGGTGATACAGCACCCCCGCCGGACAGCCCTGCTGGAGACGCTGCACCGACCGCGCTTCCGGTAATCGGCTTCAGAGTTTTTCGGCCGCCATTGCGGGCGCTGGTACAGGCGAAACGAGGATATCCGATGGAGATTAGCGCCTGGGACAAAAATAAAAGTGTCTATGGAAAAGTGGTCTGCGCGGCCGGCCCCTGGCGAAAGACGGGCGAGTGGTGGCGCACGGATGCGTGGGCGCGGGATGAATGGGACGTGGCGATTGAATCCGGTTCAAAAGTTAGCGGTTCACGACAAGTGCTGTATCGCATTTTTCGTGAGTTGCGAAATGGGACCTGGTTTGTTGAAGGGATTTATGACTGACATAGGATGTCGCCAACCAGCGGGGCAAGGCGGGGTCCCCGGCGGGGCAGCCCCGCTGGGGTGCTAATCCCGCCTTCCTGACCACGAGCGATCCCAGTTGAGTTTTAATCCTGAGCTGAAAAGGCTTTCAAGGCGGGATCAACGAGCAACTCACGGATTCTCTCAGGTTGAGAAGGTGGGCTTGCCCCCGCGGGTTGACTACGGACATTTGGAATGACTGAACACTACATTGAGTTACATTCCCGTTCCGCATTTAGTTTTCTCGAAGGCTCTTCTGTGCCTGAAGAATTGATAGCTGCATGTCAGGCGCTGGAAATGCCGGCGATGGCTTTGCTGGATCGTGACGGCGTCTATGGCAGTCCACGCTTTCATCTGGCGGCGAAGAAGAATGGGATCAAGGCACACATCGGAGCGGAAATAACAGTCCAAAGTCCCAAAGCGAAAGGTCAAAGGCCAAAAGAAACGTTCTCAATTCCCGTCCTCGTTCGCAATCGCACCGGTTATCAAAATCTTTGCCGGCTAATAACGATGATGAAACTGCGTGTGCCGAAGCATGCGAAGCCGGGGGAGTGTGCAGTCACCCCGGATGAGTTGGCGGAATATGCGGAAGGATTAGTTTGTTTGACGGGCGATCGTGATGGACCTTTAGCGAAAGCATTTCACCAAAGAGACGCAGAGAACACAGGGGAAGCGCAGAGGAGGGCAGCGTGGCTGGTTGCTGTTTTCGGCAAAGCGAATGTTTATGCCGAGCTACAACGCCATTTCAATCGTGAAGAGGAGGCGCGCAATCAGGCAGTCAGAGAAATTGCGAAACAATTTGGTCTACCTTTGCTTGCCACTAATGGCGTCTGTCATGCCAGCCCGGCGCAACGCGAAGTGACAGACGTTTTTACCTGCATCCGCAATCATGTGCGACTGGAAACTGCCGGACGATTATTGGCGACAAACTCCGAACGCTATCTGAAATCCGCGAAAACTATGGAGCAACTCTTTGCGGATCTTCCCGAAGCTATTTACAACACCAGGGAGCTTTCATCGAGTTTGGAGTTTACGTTGAAAGATCTCGGTTACGAGTTTCCCAAATATCCGGTATCAACGGGCGAGACGATGACTTCGTTTCTGCGGCAGCGGACGGAAGAGGGCGCGCGACAACGTTATACCGGCCGCCACGGCCGGCCCGCTTATGAATCTGCGCGCACGCAGATCGAGCGTGAGCTCCGGCTAATAGAAAAGCTCAAGCTCGAGGGTTATTTCCTGATCGTTTGGGACATCGTTCAATTTTGTAATAACCAGGGCATTCTGATCCAGGGTCGCGGTTCGGCAGCAAACAGCGCCGTCTGCTATAGCCTCGGTATCACTGCTGTCGATCCGGTGGGCATGGAGTTGTTGTTTGAGCGGTTTCTTTCTGAAGAACGCGGCGAGTGGCCGGACATCGATCTCGACTTGCCCAGCGGCGATCAGCGCGAGCGCGCGATTCAATATGTTTACGAGCGTTATGGAAAACTCGGCGCGGCGATGACTGCAAATGTCATAACTTATCGAGGCCGATCGGCGGCACGCGAAGTTGGCAAAGCACTGGACTTCGACGATCAGACACTTGGCCGGCTGTCCGGGCTTGTGCACACCTGGGAATGGAAAGATCCAAAGGATTCAACCGAGCGGCAGTTTCGCGATGCCGGGTTGGATCTACGCAACCCCCGCATTAAAAAATTCTTTCAACTTTACGAAATGGTCCAGGATCTGCCGCGGCATCTGGGCCAACACTCGGGAGGCATGGTGATTTGCCAGGGACAACTCAACTCCGTTGTGCCGCTCGAGCCTGCGGCGATGCCTGGTCGCGTCGTCGTTCAATGGGACAAAGAAGATTGTGCCGACCTGGGATTGATCAAGGTTGATCTGCTGGGACTCGGAATGATGGCGGTTTTGGAAGAGTCAATTGAATTGATTCGCGACTCCTATAAGGAAGAAGTCGATCTTGCTCATCTGCCGCGGGACGACGCAGTTGTTTACGCAGCACTACAAAAAGCCGACACGATTGGAATGTTTCAGGTTGAGAGTCGAGCGCAGATGTCATGTCTGCCACGGCTGCGGCCGCAGAAGTTTTACGACATTGTGGTGCAAGTCGCGATCATTAGGCCCGGCCCGATTGTCGGCAACATGGTTCACCCCTATTTGAAACGCCGGCAAGGCCGCGAAGAAGTTGTTTATGCGCATCCGTTGCTCGAGCCGGTACTCCGGCGCACGCTGGGCGTGCCACTGTTTCAGGAGCAGTTGTTGAAGATGGCGATGATCTGCGCCGACTTTTCCGGCGGTGAAGCTGAAGAGCTGCGGCGTGCTTTTGGATTCAAACGATCCGAAGCGCGCATGAAGGAAATAGAAGTGAAACTGCGCCGCGGCATGGCGCGCAAAGGACTTACAAGCAAAACGCAGGATGAGATCGTGCAGGCGATCACATCGTTTGCACTTTATGGTTTTCCCGAATCACACGCGGCCAGTTTCGCTTTGATTGCCTACGCCAGCGCATATTTGAAGTGTCATTATTTGGCGGCGTTCACCGCCGCAATTCTTAACAACCAACCGATGGGTTTCTATCAACCTTTTACACTCGTAAAGGATGCGCAGCGACATGGGCTAACAGTTAGACCGGTTGATGTAACTCAATCCGATTGGCTGTGCACGATCGAACAAAGGGGAAAAAGGGAAGATGGGAAGGAAGAAAGAGGAACGGGAAAAGAGACAGAAAAAGTGGAGACACGGATATATGGAGACGCGGGGACACAGGGACAAGATCATCATTTGGCACCCGACACCCAAAACCTTGTTCTTCGTCTCGGCCTGCGCTATGTCAAGGGTCTGCGCGAAGAATCGGGACGGGCTATCGTGCGGGCTCGGGCCCAGGGTCCCTTCGCTAACATTGATGATTTACATCACCGTGTGCCGGAGTTGCGCAAGGATGAAATGAGGAAACTGGCCGCGGTGGGAGCGTTGAATTTCATTCAAAGTAGGACAGGCATTCCTGCCTGTCACTCATCGAAAAGCAGCCTCCACATACATAAAAAAAGTGGACTGTCCGGAGGCAAAGCCGCGAATGAGAATGACGCTGATGGAACGGCAAGTTTGCAAACTACAAGCTCAGACAGGCAGGAATGCCTGTCCTACACAAACCGTCGCGATGCGCTGTGGCAGGTTGAACGAGTCGCGCGACCCGCCGGAGAGCTTTATGAAGAACTACACGAAGTGGATGGAAATTCCCCTCTCCCTCCAATGACGCGGCCGGAGAGGATGGATGCCGATTTTCGTGGGACCGGATTAACGATTGGACGGCATCCGGTTGCTTATCATCGAGCGGAGTTGGACAAGCTTGGCGCTTGCCGCGCCATCGATATGCAGCAAATGCGCGATGGCAGTATGATCCGGGTGGCCGGCTGGGTAATTGTGCGGCAGCGTCCCGGCACCGCAAAAGGATTTGTGTTTCTGACTTTGGAAGACGAGACGGGAGTGGCAAACGTCATCATCACGCCACAGTTATTCGACAAGTATCGTTTAATTTTAGTTGATCACCCTTTCCTTCTGATCTCAGGCAAACTGCAAAACCACGACAACGTTTTTTCTGTGAAAGCAAAAAGCGTCCGGGCACTCTCTTTCAAAGTGGGCGCCGCACCTTCGCATGATTTTCATTGACCTTGTTCGCAAACTTTAGCAAGCCAGGCAGCGGGGGCAAGCCCACCTTACCCACCCTGAGCTTATTTGAGTTGACCTTGATTCTTGATTGAAGGGCCTTCAAGGTGAAAGTAACCAGGCTACTCAGAACAACTCAGGGTGGGGAAGGTGAGCTTGCCCCCGCGGGCTCGTTAACGTTGACTTCGAGGGACGAACGTATAGAATCCCGCACATTCAGACCGATACGATCTTAACGAGAATGGCCGCGGCTCAGCAGTTCGCAGGTGAATTCGCAATTTTCGAGAAGCGCGTCATCACAACGGTGGTAGTCTTCTGAAAAAGAACATACCTCCTTTTAGCAAGCTCGTCGTGATCCGCGAGTTTTCAATATCCCTAAGGAGAAGACAACATGAAAATCAAATACCCGGCGGTAATTGTCGCCACGTTGGCCCACTATCTTCTGGGAGGTCTCTGGTACTCGCCTCTCCTGTTTGGAAATAAGTTTCTCCAGATCATCGGCTGGCCGCCTGAAAAACTTGCCGAAATGGAAAAGCAATCCCCTGCCAAAGAGCTGGCCATTGCATTCGTCACTTCGCTGGTACTGGTTTACATCCTGGCCCATTTTGTTCAGTACACTAAAGCGAAAACCGCGTGGGGCGGAATTCAAACTGCCTTTTGGCTGTGGCTGGGTTTCATTGTCACCACCCAGTTGGCCACGGTTATTTTTGAGCAAAGACCCCTCGGCCTGTATTTGATCAACATCGGTTACCAGTTAGTAGGTTGTGCGATTGCCGGTATGATACTAGCTATTTGGAGACCGCAGGAGGCTTCGGACGCCGCGGCTCAGCCAGCTTAGTTGTCAGGGCAGCGGGATTGGTTGACGGTCCGTGCAGTTGCCAAACGCCAGGGAAATCCACCCACGACGAGTTAAACCGCAATGGTCGCAAAGGTAGTTAGTGGGGAGCGCTGCGGTGCTTTTGCGTCTGTAGTTTATCAAGAGCTCGCTGCGTAAGGCTTCATGTCCTTCGTGGCTCCTGCCAAAACTTTCTTGCAAGCCTCACGGAATTCAGTAAACTTCCCGTTGAAATGTCGAAATCAGTAGGCGGCGATCAAGGGTGGGCCGAGATGACCGAAGACCACAAGATTTGACGGTGTTCTTACAGGCCACGCGACACTGAAACAGAGGAGCGAGGGCTTGCTTGACGGCTCGGATCAACTACGCCATGCCTTCCGGGAATTACTGGCTGATACCGGCCGATCATTTAAATACGTTCCAGTGGACTCCGAGCGACAGTTAAGCACAGATGAATCAAACAGCGACTCGCCCAACGATTTTCCGCAGCTTCGGGTAACTAAAGCGAGGAGCCGTTCGACTCAAATACTCAAGCAGCGATTTGGCTTGCCGGAAGGCTTTGTGCCGCGCCTGCAACGTTTTGGACGAAGCGTCCTGCTTGAACTCAATATCTACCGGCTTCCCGATGGCCGGGAATTTATTCCGTGTCATCCCAGCGGCACGTTGGGAACGCGCCGCCACTTGTATGCATTATTGACCAGCAACCAATATATGAACGGCAAGCGAGGTTCTGTTTACATTCGCACCGACGGACGAATTTTTGACTACAGCGTTGATACGGCGAATGCTTCGGGCGACCTCTTTGATACCGGCTATACCATCTACGATCTGGAACGCACCGGACGCTATGCGCCTGAGAAGCGCCGTAGAAAAAAGAAGAAGAACCAGCAACTGAAATACCGCCGGGCAGCCGGCGCGAATTAAAGGCGAAATCAGAGAAGGTCTGAATTATGATTCGAAAACTGAAGTCAGGAAAGTATCGGCTCTACTCGAGGAAAAAGGATCCGAAAACGGGGAAGCGTAAAAACCTCGGCACCTTCGATACGCGAGCTGCCGCTGAAAAACATGAACGAGCCGTGCAATATTTCAAGCGCCACTGAGGGTGGAAGCCGCTAGTTTGGAGTTCAAGCTTTAGTTGTCGCTGGGCGGACACGTAGGTCTGCCTCCAACTGTGCAATACAGCAACCTAAAAGGTTGAACTCTGAACCTCCTGTCCGACTTAAACATTGATGTTTGGAGATCACGCATGGGTTTACCAGATTCTGATAACTCGCCGCGGTTTGATCGCAGGCCGTGGGGGACCTTCACTGTGCTCGATGAAGCGGACGGTTTCAAAGTCAAGAGAATTGAAGTGTTGCCGGGCAAAAGGCTGAGTTACCAGAAACACGCTCAGCGCGCCGAACACTGGGTGATAGTTAAAGGAACTGCAAAGGTCACCCTCGACGATCGCGACATAACAATAGTAGCTGGCCAGGCTATCGATATCGCTATTGGCGCCGCGCATCGGGTGCAAAACCCCGGTGAGGAGACGCTGGTTTTCATCGAAGTACAACGGGGCGGCTATTTGGGTGAAGACGACATTGTGCGGTTACAGGATGATTTCGGAAGGGGATAGGTGAGTTATGGGAGACACGTAAGAAAGAAAATTTTCCATTTATCATTTCTCATTTTTCATTCGCGAATTCAATTTGGAAGTGCAACAGCTTGCGGACTCATCACCATAGTTGAAGACGCGAGACAGTAATAATCGACCAACATTGGCGTCGTCCTAATCAGAACCGGAAGCGGTAGCGACCGGCCAGGGAGTCAACTGTAGTTGTTAGCACTTGAGTGACCGCGATCAGCGATTGAAATTCTCGACTGGTAAAGTTGACTCCCTGGCCGGTCGCTACCGCTTCCGGTTCTGATTCGAGCAGTTTCACGTGCCGTCGCTGTCACTTCGGGTCTGATAGTTGAGTTGCACTTGAAACTTGAATCCGCCAATGAGAAATGTCAAATGGAAAATGGAAAATCTTTTCTCCGGCGATGTTATGTGATGAATCTTCCCCGGATCTGACCCACCTAACAGTCCGTTCTGCAACCAACGATCGCTGCCAACCACCTGTGCCAAGTTTGGTTTCATTCCTGCAAATTCAAATCACCTGGCATCGAGGGCGGATCAAGCCACAAACTAGATCTTTAACATTTCCTCGAGTTCACTCAGGCAAGTTCATGTGGAACAAAACTTTTCCCGCACTTTCAGCGTTAGAAGTAAAACGCACACGACCTTTTTCTATTGGTTAGGAAGAACAATGGCAGACTCCGAAAGCGTGCCAACAGCAACAGAATTCACGGAAATGACGAGCAGCGCTCAGGCTGCAGACGCCGCTGGCGTCACCGTGGCCAGCGGCGCCGAGCAGAGTTTATGGAGCGCGATTCGCGAGTCGTTGCGTGGCAGCCATCGTGATTACACCTCAGGACCGATTGGCCGCTCAATCATCATGCTCGCAATCCCGATGGTGCTCGAGATGTGTATGGAGAGCGTCTTTGCCGTTGTTGATATCAAGTGGGTTTCCTATCTCGGTCCTGAGGCGATGGCGACGGTCGGCCTCACCGAATCAATGCTGACTTTGATGTACGCGATCGCAATCGGTTTGAGTATTGGCGCAACGGCTACGGTCGCGCGGCGAATTGGTGAACATAATCCGGATGGGGCAGCGCGCGCGGCCATCCAGGCGCTCGCGCTGGGCCTGATCGTATCGACCGTCATTGCGCTCATTGGTGCACCATTGGCGCCAAAGCTCCTCTCAGTGATGGGCGCCTCGCCTGACGTCGTGGCGCGCGGCTGGGGATTTACGACAATTATGCTTGCGGGCAACCTGACGATCATGATGCTGTTCATGATCAACGCAATCTTTCGCGGAGCGGGCGATGCCGCAATCGCGATGCGCGTCTTATGGTTGGCAAATGCCATCAACATTCTCCTTGGTCCGTGTTTCATCTTTGGACTTGGCCCATTTCCAAAGTTGGGCATTGTCGGTGCGGCCGTGGCTACGAATATTGGACGCGGTACCGGGGCACTCTATGCCTTCAGCCGGCTAATTCGTAAAGGGGGTCGCTTTGAAATCAAGCGCAGTCACTTTCGACTCGAACCTGCGATCATGGCGCGACTGGTGCGGTTGTCCGCGACTGGAACGTTCCAGGTGTTTATTGGGATGGCGAGTTGGATTGGACTGGTGCGCACCATCTCCAGTTTTGGCACCGACGCAGTTGCCGGCTACATAGTCGGCGTTCGTGTAATCCTGTTTGCATTGCTGCCGTCGTTGGGCATGTCAAACGCCGCAGCCACCATGGTGGGACAGGCGCTGGGAGCAAAGAAGCCGGAGCGCGCTGAGCGTGCCGTATGGAAAGCGGGTTTCTACAACCTGATCTTTCTGGGCTCGGTAGGTTTGATATTTGTTCTGTTCGCCAGACACATAATCGGACTGTTCACCTCCGATCCGAACGTTGTGCCTTATGGAGTGGACTGTCTGCGCATTGTCGCTTACGGCTTTCTATTCTACGCTTACGGCATGGTGTTGACGCAGTCGTTCAACGGCGCCGGTGACACATGGACGCCGACGATCATCAATTTGTTTGTGTTCTGGTTATGGGAGCTGCCGCTCGCCTACGTGCTGGCGATCGTTTTTGGCTTAGGACCTCGCGGTGTCTTCCTGGCCATCACAATTGCATTTTCAACGCTGGCCATTGTGAGTGCCCAGGTCTTTCGCCGAGGGAAATGGAAAGCGAAGGCAGTCTGAATCTTCTAAACTATCAGGACGAGGACGGTAGCAACCATTGGACATCATCAGAACCGGAAGCGGTAGCGACCGGCCGAGCGCACAACTATTTCGCAAGCGATGGTTGTCAAACGCGATAGCAACAGAGAACAGTGTCGGTTGAGCTGAGTCTCCGGCGGGTCGCTGCCAAAGTAACTGTGATGGAAAACTAACCGGCAATCTGCCCGGAACGCCAAAAAAAACTACTAATAAACGCTGGACTTGTTGTCGTGAAAGATGTCACGATCTTTCTGATACTGTAGCATCCTGGCGCTCAGGCCTAGCTTTCGCTTTCCATGAAACCAACCATCATGAAATTTGGCGGCACTTCCGTGGAAGGCGCTACCGCCTTTAAGAATGCCGCGCGCATTGTTTTTGACCGCCAGGCGCTACGGCCAGTCGTAGTTGTCTCTGCCATGGCGGGTTTTACCGATGCGCTACTTGGCAGTGTGAAACAAGCATTGGAGATCGGGCCGTTGGAAGGCGCGGCTACTCTCGAGAAGCATTTCGACCGTCATCTGCGGGTGATCGATGCGCTTTTGTCCCGGGAGGCTCAACGAATGCTGGCGTTGGTGGACCAAAGCCGCAGTGAGATTAGCCATCTATTGACGACCGCAACTGAAGTTGTCGAACCCAGTCTCCGTGACAATCGCGCGGGCCGGAAGTGTCTTGAGGACGCGGTTTGTTCTTATGGTGAACGTCTATCGGCCGCAATGCTCGCCGCTGTGCTACTGGAGAACCAGGTGATGAGTAGCGACGTCGACGCGCGCCGCTGCATTCTCACCGATGACGAATTTGGCTGCGCGGTGCCGTTAATGGATGAAACTTTTCGCCGGACGCAGGAACAACTGCAACCCCTGATTGAGTCGTCGTGTATTCCCGTGCTGGGAGGCTTTATTGGATCCACGGCGAACGGTGAGACTACTACATTGGGACGCGGTGGCTCGGATTACACGGCCGCGCTCATCGGTGCTGCCCTGGAAGCAAAGGAAATTCAAATATGGACCGACGTGCCCGGAGTGTTGACAGCAGATCCGCGATTGGTATCACACGCCCGCACAGTTCCCCATCTTTCGTTTGAGGAAGCAGCCGAATTAGCCTATTTCGGCGCCAAAGTGCTTCATCCGAAGACGCTTCACCCGGCGATTGAAAGAGACATTCCGGTGCGCATCTGTAATTCCCGCGCTCAGGAAAGCGGCAGCACGATGGTTGTAGGGGAGACAAAAAAATCGTCACAGACGGTGAAAGCCATCGCCCACAAGACGGGAGTTACAACTGTTCAGGTTACCTCGACACGAATGCTGGGCGCTTACGGATTTCTGCGCGCTTTATTTGAAGTTTTCGATGAACACAAGACCGTCGTCGATGTTGTGACAACGTCGGAAGTCAGCGTTTCACTTTCGCTCGACGACACCACCGCGCTTCCGGCAATCGTGAAGAGACTGGAAAGACACGGTACCGTGTCAATCGAAGAAGGCCGGGCGATCATATGCGTGGTAGGCGAGGGACTGCGCAGTACGCCTGGAATTGCGGCCCGCATCTTCTCGACAATTAGCGACATAAATGTTTCGCTGATTTCGCAAGGGGCCTCGAAAATAAATCTGACCTTTGCAGTGGAAGAGGCTCATGTTCGTGAAGCAGTGGCGCGGCTTCATAGAGAGTTTTTCGAGAGTTCAAGTCAGGAAGACGCCGCGCCGGAATATTCAGCCAGTGGAGTTGAAACCAGGGTCTAAGTTGTGCCATGCCGCCAGCTGAAACCTGTGACGCGTTTTTAAGATTCCGGAGCCGGTTGTGATATTGAGTGTCGTACCAGCCAGATGAACCTTTTCGAGCTAACCCGCAACCTGATCGATATTCCCTCGGTGACCGGCGAGGAAAAATTGGTCGGGATGTTTTTGCAGTCACATCTCGAGGGCCTGGGCTACAACGTCAGGATGCAGGAAGTCGAAAAAGATCGCTTCAATGTGATTGCCACCACCGGAGTAAGTTCTCGGGTTGTCCTTTCAACCCACATGGACACGGTGCCTCCTCATATTGTCTCCAGCGAGAATGAAGAAGGAATCGCCGGTCGCGGTGCGTGTGACGCGAAGGGAATCATCGCCGCACAGATTATGGCGGCCCAGCGCCTGCGTGAAGAGGGCGTTCAGGAAATAGGTTTGCTCTTTACGATCGATGAAGAGGAGGGAAGCCGAGGCGCTCAGGTAGCGAATATGCACAAAAGCGAGCAGCCGCCCGAGTATCTGATAAATGGCGAACCAACCGATAATAATCTGGCGAGTGCGACTAAAGGTTCATTGAGACTCCGGTTGCATACAAAAGGACGAGCCGCGCACTCCGCGTATCCCGAGCAAGGCGAGTCGGCGGTTGAGAAGCTGCTGGACGTTCTTGAAAGTATTCGCAGGTGTAAGTGGCCGGTGAATGAATTCCTTGGCGAGACCACGTGCAACATCGGCGTGATTAGCGGCGGCACACGAGCGAATGTCGTTCCCGAAGAAGCTTCTGCTGTTTTGCAACTGCGGCTTGTCAGTCCAGCCGGAGCTGTGAAAGCTCTTCTTGAAGACGCAATCGCGGAACGTGCCGCAGTGGAGTATTTGTCTGAGCATGAGCCCGTACGCTTGCAGACGGTCGCC
Source organism: Pyrinomonadaceae bacterium (assembly GCA_036506215.1). Classification (GTDB taxonomy): domain Bacteria; phylum Acidobacteriota; class Blastocatellia; order Pyrinomonadales; family Pyrinomonadaceae; genus PSRF01. Next base: position 12,391 of record DASXSC010000014.1, read on the forward strand.
GGCTTCAAACAATGTGTTGTTCGCTTCACGACGGATATTCCTTACCTGTCGCGCTGGGGCACGCCGCTCTTGCTGGGTCCCGGTTCGATCTTGAACGCGCATACCGATCACGAGTTTGTTGAGAAGCAGCAGCTCACCGAGGCCGTCGAACTCTATGGGCGGCTAGTGCACGAATTGCTCGCAAAAGAACCAGCGGGACACGAGATAACGGAGGGAGCGTCAAGATGAAGTTGGCGCTGATTGGTTATGGAGCAATGGGCCAGCTGGTGGGCAACCTGGCGCGCGCTGCCGGCGACGAGATTGGGCTCATTGTAACCTCGCGCGATGCTTCACAAAATGCCGCTCAACTCGCGACCACCCTGCGTGGTCATGAAGTGGCGATAGACTTTTCAGTCGGCCCTGCGGTATTGAGAAACGTCGAAGCATGCGCCCTGGCAAAGGTGCCCCTGGTCGAAGGAGCGACAGGTTGGCAGGAGAAGCAAGCCGAAGCTGAGCGGACTATTGACGAGCACGGGGGAGCGTTAGTGTATGGCGCCAACTTTTCCGTCGGCGTGAATGTCTTTTACCGAATCGTGTCACACGCAGCCAGCTTGATGGCCGGACTCGATCAGTATCAGACGTTTATTGAAGAGGCACATCACTCCCGCAAGCGTGATGCGCCGTCAGGCACGGCCTTAAAGCTGAAGGAGTCGATGGCGGAACACCTCAAAGTGGACATTCCCATTGCTTCGGTGCGCGCCGGTTATATCCCCGGCACTCACCGCGTCGGCTTCGACTCTGCTGCTGATCAGATCATGTTGACGCACGTGGCCCGCTCGCGCGAGGGCTTCGCCGCTGGGGCGCTTGTGGCCGCGCGTTGGATTATTGGGCGCAAAGGCGTTTACGAGTTTTCGGAAGTCATCGATGAAATAATTTGCGATAACGAGTGAGACTAGCGATGCTAGAGAAGATAAATTTTCCAAATATCATTTTCCATTTTTCATTTGCCATTACTGAAGCTAATGGCTAGCGGTCGATGGCTTCAGAGAAAAAGGTGGATTCAAGTTTCGAGTGCAACTCAGCTGTCAGACCCGAATAGACAGGGAAACAGCCCGAATCAGAACCGGGAGCGGTAGCGACCGGCCAAGGAGTCCACCGTAGTTGTTAGTATTTGAGTGACCGCGATCAGCGATTGAAATACTCGACTTATAAAGTTGAATCCCTGGCCGGTCGCTACCACCACCCCAGCCGGGCTGCCCGGCTGGGGACCCCGGTCCGCTCCCGGTTCTGATGCGGATAAACGCCAATGTTGGTCGAGTGTTACTCACTTGCGTCTCAATTATGGTGACGAGTCCGCAAGCTGTTCCACTTCCAAGTTGAATTCGCGAATGGCGAATGACAAATGGCAAATGGAAAAGGCAAATGTTTTAGTTGGGAGGTACTACGATGACCAAAAGAATTGAATGGCTCCGCGGCTGCGCAACTGCCCTGGTAACACCCTTCACTGCTGACGGCGCAATAGACGAAGACGCGCTCACGCGGCTAATTGAATACCAGTTGGCCGGCGGTGTGAAGCTGCTGGTACCGTGCGGTACTACGGGCGAGAGTGCGACGATGACTGAAGAGGAAGATCAACGCGTCATTAAACGCACCGTTGCATTGGCACGCGGTCGGGCGCGAGTTATTGCCGGAACGGGCAGCAACTCAACCGCCGCTGCTATTGAGAACTCGAAGATCGCCAAAGATCTCGGGGCTGACGCAATCCTGGTAGTCGCTCCTTACTACAATAAGCCCACTCAACCAGGTCTGTACGCTCACTTTGGCGCGATTGCGGAGGCCGTTGACCTTCCGATCGTGATTTACAACGTGCCCGGTCGCACGTCCTGCAACATCTCCGCTGACACAACCCTGCGACTGGCTCGCGATTTTGCAAACATCGTCGCGGTCAAAGAAGCGTCTGGAGATTTGTCGCAGATCACGGAAATTCTGCGCGGCCGGCCCGAGGATTTCCGCGTACTCTCGGGCGACGATGCACTAACTTTTCCGATGATTGCCCTGGGCGCTGACGGGCTCATCTCGGTTGCATCAAATGAAGCGCCGGAGTTGATGGCTCGCATGGTGGACCTTGCACTCACAGAAAAATGGCATGAAGCTCGCGAACTTCATTACCGCCTGTTGCCGCTAATGGAGGTTAACTTTATCGAGTCGAGTCCGGGGCCGGTCAAGGCCGGCCTGTCCATGATGAACTTGATAGGAGAAAACTATCGCCTGCCGCTCGTGCCAATAGAGGAGAAGAGTCGCACGCGCTTGAGGGAAGTGCTGTCTGAGCTTGATTTATTGAAAGAAGCAGCCCATGCCACTACGTGAAGAGATTGAAAAGCTTGCAGCACGAAGCGGGAGCGAGTTTACCGTTACAGACAGAGCGCTTTTTGACGAGTTCAAGACCCAATTGAATCGCGGTGAGGTACGAGCCGCCGAACGCCAAACGGATGGAAGCTGGAGCGTCAATGCATGGGTGAAGCAGGGAATCCTGCTCGGATTTCGCATGGGCCAACTGGCTGACATGTCTGGAGCGTCGCCGCTGCGTTTCTTCGATAAAGACACTTATCCGTTGCGGCCCACCACAGTAGCAGAGAATGTGCGCATCGTGCCGGGAGGCTCGAGCATACGCGACGGCGCTTATGTCGCCCGCGGCGTAGTTTGCATGCCGCCGATGTATGTTAACGCGGGGGCGTATGTCGACGAAGGCACCATGATTGATAGCCACGCGCTGGTCGGGTCGTGCGCGCAAATTGGCAAGCGCGTCCACCTGTCGGCGGCGGCGCAGATTGGTGGTGTACTCGAACCCATCGGCGCGGTGCCCGTAGTTATCGAAGACGATGTGCTGGTGGGGGGCGGCTGCGGAGTTTATGAGGGAACGATAGTTCGCGAGCGGGCGGTGCTGGCCGCGGGAACAATTCTGACCGGCTCGACTCCGGTTTACGACCTGGCGCGCGAAAAAATTTACCAACGAACGCCCGATGCGCCGTTGGAAATTCCGGCGGGGGCCGTTGTTGTTCCCGGTTCTCGCAGCGTGCGCGGCGAGCGTGGGCAAGCCTGGGGACTCTCGCTCTATGCTCCGGTGATAGTGAAATACCGCGACGAGAAAACTGAGCGAGCGGTGCAACTGGAAGACTATCTGCGGTGAGCTTTACTCCACCCAAACGTCTGCGCGGTATCGAAAAGAGTGTGATTCGTAAGATCTCGGATCGTGCCGGGCCGGGCTGCATCAGTCTGGGACTTGGTGAGCCTGACTTGCCAACACCGGACGTCATTCGTCGGGCCGCCGTCCGCGTGATCGAGGAGGAGCGGAACGGCTATACCTTGCAGGCCGGATTGCCTGCCCTCCGTGAACTCGTTGCGGGAGACTATCCGCACCTGAAATTGTCTGCGGATGATGTGGTCATCACAGCAGGTTCGCAGGAGGCGCTTTACCTGGCACTGCTGACGCTGGTTGAGGAAGGTGATGAGGTATTGATTCCCGATCCGGGCTTTGTCGCCTACCCAACTATTACCCAAATGGCGGGCGGCCTTCCTGTGTTTTACCGCTTGCCGGCAACAAACGATTTTGGCTTCAATCTCGAAGACTTTAGCCGGCGCATCAACTTCAGGACGAAGGTCGTCTTCTGCACGAGCCCTTCAAACCCGACCGGTCGGACGCTGACGAAAGATGATCTAGGCAAGATTGCGAGTGTCGTTGCCGAGAATGCCCCGGGCGCTTACATCATCAGTGATGAGATTTATCGCGAGCTTTACTACTCACCGGAGCGACCACCTTCAATCTCCGAGTTTTACCCGCGAACGATTGTCATCAGTGGACTGTCGAAATCGATGAGCATGACGGGGTGGCGTCTCGGTTGGATATGTGGAGAGAAGGACGTGATCAGGAGCGCTCTTGTCCTTCATGGTTACGTCACAACCTGCGCATCGACCATTTCTCAGAAAGCCGGCCTATCTGCCTGGACGCCTGAAGCTGAAGAAGCGGTCACTCAACACCGCTGCATCTTCCGGGAACGGCGCGCTCATCTGTTGGCGCTTATTCGTGAAGCCGGTCTGCATTGTGTCGCGCCAGACGGGGCGTTCTACACGATGGTCGACGTCAGTCGTTATGGATCGTCTGTTGAGGTGGCTGAGGCAATGTTGGAATCTGGCGTGGTGACCGTTCCGGGCAATGCTTTTGGCAGCGAAGGCGAGGGTTACTTGCGCGTTTCGTTTTGCGCTGATTTGCCGGTGCTTGCGGAAGGTGTTGAGAGGATGGGCTTGGCCCTGAGAGCTTTGAAAAGGTAACTTAGGGTCGATGGCTCCGATCAATCAGAACCGCGAGGTGGTACGGAGATGACCTCATGACACCGAACAACCAAATGACTAAGAGATTTCGAGTAGGAATACTTGGCGCTACGGGCATGGTTGGGCAGCGCTTCATTCAGTTGCTGGAAAACCATCCGCAGTTTGAGATCACTGCGTTGGCGGCTTCTGATCGTTCACAGGGAAAAACTTTTCAAGAGGCCTGCACGTGGCGTTTGGCGGGGGAGATGCCGTCATTTGTGAAATCCATGATGGTCGCGGCCCCTGAGCCGCCGCTCGACTGTGAATTGATCTTTTCGAGTTTGCCGGGTGACATCGCGCGCTCGAGTGAAGGCGCATTTGTGAACGCAGGTTTTCCAGTAATTAGTAATTCTTCAGCTTTTCGGATGGACAGCAATGTTCCGCTGTTGATTCCTGAAGTGAACTCCGAACACCTCGGCTTGCTTGACGAGCAACGAAAGAACGGCGCCGCGCAACAAGGATACATAGTCACCAATCCAAATTGCTCAACCATCATGCTGGCGCTGGCGTTGGCTCCGCTGCAGGCAAGATTCGGCTTGAGCAGTGTTGTTGCCACTACCATGCAGGCGTTGTCAGGGGCGGGCTATCCGGGCGTTGCTTCACTCGCCATCAGCGATAACGTGTTGCCTTTCATCGAAGGCGAAGAAGAGAAGATCGAACAGGAGACTCTAAAGATTCTGGGAAAATTCAACGTCGACACGATTGACGACGCGCCGATAAATGTAAGTGCTCAATGCCACCGCGTAAATGTTTCTGATGGCCATCTGGCGGCAGTGCGAGTGAAATTGCTTCATCCGGCAGCGATTGACGAAGTACGCGACGCCCTCGCCTCGTTCACTTCGTTGCCACAGAAACTGCAGCTTCACTCCGCACCCGAGCGGCCAATCGTTTTGCGCCAAGAATTGGATCGTCCGCAGCCACGCCTGGATCGTGATGCGGGAAATGGCATGAGTGTAACCATAGGCCGTATTCGACCCGACAACGTGCTTGATTATCGTTTTGTCGCGCTCAGCCATAACACCATAAGAGGCGCCGCCGGCGCTGCAATTCTCAATGCCGAACTACTGATAGCCACGGGGAATCTGACGTGAAAAAGTTTATTTGCCTGTTGCTTGTGTTCGGATTTGTGACGCTTTGCTTTGCACAAAACACTCGAACCCCTCCAGCCTCCCGATATAATACGTCCGCATTGCAATCGATAGTTGATACGGAACGCGCCTTCGCGAAAATGTCAGAAGATCAGGGCATACGCCCGGCGTTCATGGCGTTCATCGCGGATGACGGAATACTGTTTCGCCCGACTCCGGTCAAAGGCAAACAATGGATGACTGAACATCCGGTTTCCCCATCTGAGAAGCGGCCCTTGTTGACCTGGTATCCAACAGCCGCGGACATATCAAGGGACGGAGACATGGGTTACACCACCGGGCCATGGGAATACAAAGCCGACATTCATGATGCCAAAGCGGTAGCCTGGGGAAACTTCCTGACTGTTTGGAAAAGACAACAAGATAAATCGTGGAAGTTTGTGATTGATCTCGGCATCTCTCATCCGCAGCCCGATCAAGCGGCAACGCCGTGGCAACTGCCAAACAATTATTACGAAATGAAGAGTGTCGGTGGCATCGGTCCGAGTCCGATTAGGGATATTAAGCCAGATATAAATGCGCTGCTCGCTCGTGAACGCGAGTTCTCCGCTGCCTCGGCAGCCCGCGGGCCACAGAAAGCTTTTGAAGAGTATGCAGCGGGTGAAGTGCGTCTATTTCGTAATGGCCAGCCGCCGATTGCCGGCAAAGCAGACGCTGTCGCCGCTTTGCCGGCAAGCGCTGTTTGGATGTGGGAGCCCGTCTTTGCTGACGTATCTCAGTCAGGTGATCTCGGTTATAGCTATGGTACTTATCAGCTCACGAAAAGGGATGCCACGCTGAAAACGACGGAGAAGGTTGAGAGCGGCAACTACTATCGCATCTGGAAACGCAAGTACGACATCCTGCAGGGCGCCAGGTGGAAGGTTGTGACCGATCTCCTGGATCCCGTGCCGGCGGACCCGAAACACAATTAGGGATTCAATCGTTTGATCATGGCCGCCTCAGTTGCGCTCATATGCACCGCGAATAGGTGTCGTAGTGTGATGGCCCACGCGATCTTCGTTGCCGAAGCCAAGAAACGATCTCTTGGAATAGACGTCTACTCTGCCGGAATCCTCGATTTTTCAAATGCGCCTCAGCTGAAGGAGACTTCGACAACGTGTTTGCAGCACGACACACCGCCTCCGAAAGAGTCTCCCACGTGGGTTCGCCAACTCCCGCTCGAATCAATTACTCGCTTTCTCGTAATGGAACAGAATCATGCGGACATGCTCATAAGTGAATATGGAATTTCACCTAACCGCATCAGCCTGCTGGGCGCCTTTGATCCCCACCAGCGCGGCGTCGAGATTGACGATCCGTTTAACCAGGGCAGTGTCGTTTATGAACGCTCCTACAAACTGATTCGTGACTGCATCATTGGTTATCTGGATACCACTAATGAACTGAACTGACCTTAAAAACCGGGCCAAAGCCTGGAGTGTTAATGACGCAGGGCCGCCGGGATTCAGGCCAAGTGTGCCGTTTCTCATGCAGTTAGTTTGTCGTGACTCAGCGACAAGCTAAAAAAGCTTATCGGACATCAAACTGACCCACTGCGGTTTCTCAAACATACTTGCTTCTCCAAACTTCGGCCATCTATCATGAGTAATGCTTTCCGTGCTGAACATCCTCCTCGTAATTCTTCTAGTTTTAGCTAACGGTTTCTTTGTCGCTTCCGAATTTTCGCTGGTGGGTGTGCGACGTTCGCGAATTGCCACGCTCGCTGATGCCGGAGACAAACGCGCGCAGCGGCTGATGCGTTTGCTTGAGAATCTCAATGCCTACATCTCGGCCACTCAACTCGGTATCACACTAGCCTCGCTGGCGCTTGGTTGGATTGGTGAACCGGTCGTGGCGCACCTGCTTGAAACGCCTCTTAAAGGCCGGGTCTCGGAAACTGTGCTCGAGACAATCGCCTTTGCCATCGCATTTAGCGTCATCACTTTCCTTCACATCGTCATCGGCGAATTGGCGCCGAAGACACTGGCGCTTGAGCTCGCTGAAAAGACCGCGCTGGCAATTTCTCTACCCATGGAGATTTTTCATCGCGTGTTTTATTACCCAATCCGTTTGCTTGATTGGGCAGGCACGCGCACGGTTCGTCTTGTCGGTCTACATCCCTCGTCCGAACACGGCTCGATTTACACTGCTGAAGAGCTGCGCCAACTCGTAAACGTGTCGCGCCAGAGCGGACATGTCGAGCCAGAGGAACAAAAGCTCATTAATAGAGTGTTTGATTTCTCTGGCGCGGAAGTGCGTGAGGCAATGATTCCCCGTACGGCCGTTGCGGCTTTGCCTGTCACGGCTACGCTGGAAGAAGCAAAATCCGCCTTCCGCAGTTTGGGTTATTCGCGCTTGCCCGTTTATCGTGACCGCGTTGATGAAGTGGTCGGTGTCGTGCATCGCAGAGATCTGGAGCCATACCTCGAGCAACCACAACGTCGCGAATTCAATTTGGAGGAGTTGCTTCATTCTCCCGTTTTCATTCCCGCCACCGCGCGACTGGGTGGCGTGTTGAAGCAGATGCAAGCCTCACGAACTCATCTGGCTTTTGTAGTGGATGAACACGGCGGCGTGGAAGGAATTATTACGCTTGAAGATTTGCTGGAAGAAATTGTCGGCGAGATCGATGACGAATACGATGAAGAAGTCCGTGCACAAATTGTGAGAGAAGGACAGGGCACTTATCTGCTGAGCGGAATGCTGACTGTGAGAGACGCAAACCGCCAGCTTGACTTACGTCTGCCGGAAAATGCGGGCTACACAACGCTGGCTGGTTTCCTGCTTTCACAATCCGGGCGTTTGCTGCAACAGGGAGAGACTGTTGATTATGAAGGTGCCAGTTTCACCGTTGAACGTATGGATCGGCGCCGCATCCGTCAGATTCGTTTCACGCTTGCGGCGAAGTCGCGGCACGTTTCAGCCGTCGTCATGCTTCCCTTTGTCAGCACGTGGTTAGTGGAATCGCTGGTTTTCGTTTACTAATTGGTGACTCTCTGCAAATTGTCAGTTCACTGGAGTCCCGGACCAGTTTTCTCTGCCGCGCCGATCGTGACCTCGCATCTTGTCTCGTTCCTGCTGAAACTGCTTCCATTGATCGGGCGTGAGCACTTTCTGTAATCGCTCGTCAGTTTGCCGGCGAATCTCATTGACGCGCGGCTCTGATTCTTTTCTAAGCGCCTGCAGTTGCTGCCTTGTTTCGCCCAGGATTTGATGCACCTGGGTTTTTTGGTCGGCATTGAGTTGAAGCCTATCAAGCATTCGTCCGAAGCGAGCTTGTCGAGATTCTTCGGCGCCGGTCCTGCCCCAGCGCTGGTAGGCGTTCAAAGCGAGCGCGCCGGCCGTAATGCCCAGCAGGAATATCACTATTGCCGCCGCTCGAACTTGCCATTTGCGTTTGTTGGTGATGTCCATACTCTACCTCACCGCTTCTTCTTCGTCGTAGATGGTATTCAGCACCTGGGCATCGGTAGCCGGCTCGTCAACTTGTTCGTTTTGATTAAGCAAAACTTCTTCTGCCGAATAACCATTATAAAAAGAACTCACTTGTTGGTTGGTCGAGGGAACCTCTCCGGGAATAACGAAAGTTAAAACCGCGAGGGCGGCGACGGTAGCCACCATCGATGACGCGAGCGCGCCTGCGGCCCGCCAAAGCCGGCTCCAGGCCCAGGAGTCATTCACTGCCTGCCGCTCTCGAAGAGTTGCCAGCACCCTGGTGTGAAAGAAAGGCGATGGCTCAAACTCGTCAGCAGCGCGCTCCTTCAGCAAGAGCGCTGAAATCTGCGCTGCCTGGAAGGCCCGCAGGCAATCTGAGCAATGCTCAGTATGAACCTGAATCGCGAGCAGATCGTCCTGGCTTAAACTTGCGAATGGCGTGTTCTCTATTCGACTGATGATGTGTTGGTCTCTCATCTCAACTCCTCGAGCTTGTTAAGCTCTTGCTGCCGCCCTGCTTGCGTGCTAACAGTTTTTCAACGGCTTCGCGCATCCGGCGACGCGCGCGGAACGCCAGTACCTTCACTTTCGATTCCGACCAGCCCGTCATCTCCACGACATCCTTAACTGAAGCGTCTTCACCATCAATCAACATCAAAACCAACTGGTCGTCAGGCGCCATGGTTTGCAATACGCGCCCGGCCAGGTCTGAGGCCACCAGACTGCGCTCGCTGGATTGGTGTTGTTCTGTAGCCGCCGAAGTCAATTTATTATCCAGCCAGTTGGTTTCGTCCTCAGTCAAATCAGATACTGTCAGTTCCGGGCGACGCTTCGAACTGCGGAGCAGGTTGAGACAGGTATTGGTGGTAATGCGCGTCAGCCAACCCTCCATCGAACCGCGTCCCTCGTAACTTCCCAATTCAGTGAACGCTTTCAAAAAAACCTCTTGCGCCGCTTCCTCGACAAGACTGCGCTGCCGAAAGAATTTGCCGGCAAACCGAAAGACTCGCGCGCCATACCGGCGCATAATCTCCTCGAAGGCAGACTCATCGCCTTCGCGCGCGGCGCGCGCCAACTCCATGTCTGAATCCTGTTCGTGACCGTGCGACAGGAAGCCGCCCCTCGCCGAAGTTTTTAGATTTGCTGGATGGCGGACTCATCTTACTGAACCCGCCATCCGGCTGCCAGCTAGAGGCCGGCGTTTCTGACCTGTGTTACTGAACTTTCCGCTCGCCGTGATTAGCCCTTTTAGCCTTAAACTCAGCGCGCTTCTGTTCCAGTTGTGTTTTCTGTTCCGGTGTCAGCACCGCAAACATCTGCTGCCGCATTCTAAACTGCTCGCCCATCAGTTTCGCCTGCAGGCTGGCTGACTCTTGCAGTTTCTGGGTGGCTAACGCTTCGTTGAACGTACCGCCCTCGCTAGCCTGGCGCAACTCCTGCCGCTTGGCACTGAGCTGCTGATGCAGCGACTGTGTACGCTCACGAAAACTCTGGCTGATTTCCTTCATCTTGGCTTTCTGATCGTCAGTCAGATCAAGGCCTTGGAACATCATCCCGCCCAATCCGCCGCCGCGCTCACCGCCCCAGCCGCGGCCTCCACGTCCTTCTCGATCACGACGCTGGCCCCAGCCTTTGGCAGGTCCATGGCCTTCGCCACGTTTGACTTGCTGAGTGTCCTGATTAGTGCTGGTTGATTGCGCAAAGGCAATCGGCGCGGCTAAGGCAACGGCCGACAGGGAGGCGATAGTCAGCATCTTAATCTTTCCTAATTTTTTCATTTTTATTCCTTACTCCTGGTTAATTGAATTTCCGAATGGAGGGCCGTTATTAGCCTCCCGATTGATAAGACACCGTCATCCGTAGAATGGTTACAACTGCAAGATGCGGCCCTGCACGAGGCGGTGCAGAACCGTAAGCGGTAGCGACCGGATGCTTCCACTCAACACGCGGCCGCCAACTTATCCCGGGATGCTTTGGCGGATGTTGCGTGTTACATCCGGTCGCTACGGAGACTGTGTAATAACTCCGCGTTGCCGTGTCATTAGGTCAGTACCACCTTGCTCGCGGTAGCGGGTGGGTGTCCTTCGGGATAGATCGGTCCGCGCACCGAACTTGCTCAGGAAAGGTTGGGTGAAGCGGCCAGAAGTCTTTGACCTCCGATGCGCGGTAAGTCTCTGACTTACCGAAGACCGGGTCCAAAAACTTTTCCGGTCTTTGACCGGAATCTAAGGGTCTAAGACCCTAAAGTGGCTTTCTGGCTCTTCGGTAAGTCAGAGACTTACCGCGCATCGGAGGTCAAAGACCTTATAGCGTTGAGCTTGTCCACAATCATACCGAGTTGATCTCGTTCCGCTGTTGGTCTCGTCGTGCTTGCCAGTATCAGAAGCTAAGTGCTATAAGGCGCGCCTGTTCCAACAGTATCAGCCAGACTAGCCCTTCCAACCCAGGACAGAGTCAGGATTGCTTATGAGATATGTTCATCTTGTTCTTCTGGTCATTTTCCTTTTCAGTCTTGCCTTGCCCATTAAAGATAAGGCGATTGGTCCCACCTTCAGCTCTCAGGCCGAGATTTATCACAAAGGCTGGATCGATCTAAACAAGAATGGCAGGTTGGATGTCTACGAAGACCCTCATGCGGACATCGAAAAACGCATAGATGACCTGCTCTCGCAAATGACGCTGGAAGAGAAAACCTGCCAGACCGCCACACTGTATGGCTTCGGTCGCGTCTTGAAGGATGAACTGCCGACGCCCGAGTGGAAACATCGGATTTGGAAAGATGGCATCGCTAATATCGATGAGCACCTTAATGGATGGCGAGAGGCCCCATCAAGCGTCTATGCTCGTGATGTGAAAAAGCATGTCTGGGCCATGAACGAAGTCCAGCGCTTTT
>DASXSC010000015.1:0-9798 GCA_036506215.1 Pyrinomonadaceae bacterium
AAGGCGACAAAGGCTTTCCCGAAAAAGATGCCGCACAATATTTAGACCGGTATTGGGGTCCCAACGGGAATTTTGTTCTCGCTAGGCGGCTACTTTCAGTCTTACCGCGGTGGCCAGGTTGTCCCCCCCGGCAGTTAGGACAGCTTGATATAGCTGGTCTAGTTAGCTGAGGCGTTCCGTGAGGAGGAGGCGATCGCCACAATAGGGATGGAGAAGGCAAGCGGGAAGGCTGGCAGCGATGCACGATTCTTCCCCGCATGCCACAAAACAAACCCCGTCGAACTCAGCCCACTAAGTTGCTTAGTTGCACGGTCGCCAGTCGGCGAAAACACTGCGAAAAAAACATTTGTTTGTTTTTCACGTTTTCTGCGTCCTTGGCTCCGGGACGGAAGACGATGGTGCTAATCGCGTATTATCAGCCACAAAACCCCCTTCATGACTAGCCGCACCAAGGGTAAGCGTATGATTTCCGGCGCTAGGCGGCCCCATTTCAATGCTGAGGAGACTCAAATGAAAAAACTGCTTCTAATCCTTACCTGTCCGTTGCTGTTTGTAGTTACAGGTTTCGCGCAAGAGCACTTTACCGAGGGTCCGGTTTGGCGCGTGACACTAGTCAAGGTCAAGCCTGCTCAAATGGATGCCTATCTAACCAGCCTTCGCCAAGCATCGAAGCCTCTACTCGACGAGCAGAAGCGCCAAGGGCTCATTATGGAGTACAAGGTTTTTCTCAAGGAGACCCAAGAAGGCCCGCACGATTGGGACCTTGCCCTAGCGGTTCAGTACAAGAATCATGCCGCGATGGATGGATTGACCGCAAAAAATGAGGCTCTACGTGACAAGATAATGGGCGGGAAACAGCAGGCTCAGCAGGTGGCGGAAAAGCGTACCGAAATACGTGAAGTCGTCAGTTCGGAACTATTACAGGAGATTATGCTCAAGTGAGCATCTCTCAGCATGAGATGACAAAAGCCCGCTCGGCTCATCTGAATGGGCCGGGCATTTTTTAGCTTCCACTCTTCACTCTCGCTAGGGATTAAAACGACTGGTTACGATACAAAACCACTGAAAGGGACCATTCTTTTTTCACAAACCATTGGAAAAAAATGGCGGGGACGACGGGACTCGAACCCGCAGCCTCTGCCGTGACAGCGCTGCGTGAAATGGTTTTACAACAACTTACAAGACACGCGGACTGCCAAACGCCGCGCAAGTCATATAAGACATGCCAAGCTGTGGGTTGGGTTGTGGGTTGGGAATTTTTAGGGAAAACTGCCCTGAACGCTACCTTGCACGGGCAGTGATGTAAGCTCAGAGCGAGACTCTACGCGCCAACCGCGCCATGGTTGCCATGCTTCTCGGTTGCGGTCTTCGGCGGTCCGAACTCTTGTCCCTGACTGTGAAGACAATCCAGCAGCGTCAAGCACCATTGTCAGGCAGTCCCGCAAAGAGAATTAGTGAGAAAAAGCTATAGTTTCATCACTTTTTACTTTTATGTACTTTCGCTCGAGTACCCGCAGGCGCTTTCCTCTTCAATTTGATCTGATTGAAATCAACGGCGGCACGGACGAGATTTTTTAGAGCACGCTCATTAATCTTATCGCCCTCGAAAAAATCGATCGCTCGCCAGGCATTGCCTTCGAGGCCCGCGTTGAAGAGCTTGTCAGGATCTGGGAGGCTCGCCCCGTGGGAAAAGGTAAGCTTCACCTTATCTTTGTGGGCGTTGGCGACCGCGATTATTCCGTCGTGAGACCACACTGGGCTTCCCATCCACTTCCATTCCTCGATTATCTCCCGGTCGGCCTCAAGGATGCTCTTGCGGATGCTGGCGAACGTTTTGCCACGCCAGTCTGTGAGTTCTGCGATCAGTTGGTCAATACGTTCCGATGGATTCATTGGATCTTTATGCCTCGAATTCTTGTCCCGTTTTCATGCGAGTAGTTTTATTGGGTAACCTTTAGGGGAAAGGGTAAATTTGAGTCTTTCTATCAGCGGTAACAGGCTGTATTTTATCGAGCTTCGTGATTCCGAATCGAACCGTAGTCGGGATCGGCCATCGGCCTCGTCCTGTCTCATCTTATTGAACTCTGGCGTGAAAGCTTCCCAAACTCGCCCCCCGCTCCTAACCTTACCTCGACGCGCTTCATATTGCCGCTATCCGCAGATGCTTGCGCTACGCAACTCTGTAAACAGGGCCTGGCGTTGGAGTTAAGCCACCCGCTTTAGCGGGTCGGCTTGAATGACTTGTTAGGCCGATGCCAGTGAAAAAGGCACTGTCGCCCCAGCCCGGTGCGCTGACTTTGGAAAGGAACGGCCATGCCGGCAGCGGTTCGCTGCAGCGCTTTTTAGGCCGATCTCTTCGCAATAAGTCGTCGAAGGACATGGCCTTTCCACATCCAAAATCCCGAAAGGACCATTACAGGAACGACGACAAACCGAACCCGGTCGGCGTACTTTGGAATTTCTTCAAACGGACTATAAATATAACCGAGTATCGGAATGCTAAAGACGATGTGAATCCAGCGAAGAATCGAACGTTTGGTGGCATCTTTCATGATTAATTTGTCCTCCATTTATCGGCGATACCGCGTCATTTACTCTGGCCCAGCTTTGAATTGTGCCGGCAGATTTCAGTCTATCCGCGCCAAGACCTGCTCCAAGGCCGCAAAGAACCCCTGCCACCCGTAGTTGGCGCCCTGGTGGGCCTGCTGCTGATCCGGCCGGAAGCCCGACTGCTCCATGAGCAGGTGGGTCCCCGTGCTCGAAGGGGTGAGAGTCCAAGTGACGACACTCTCGAGACCATAGGCCGCCCACGTGTAAGACACGAGATTGTTCTCGCGCGCAGCGCGCACTTCGATGTTGCCGAACGGAGAGCCCATGCGCGCTTCATCCACCTCGATTCACGACTCTTGAGCCGCCTGAGGCGGCCAGTTGGGCGTTTCAATACCGAACTGCTTGGCGTACTCCGCGTTCAGCCGAGGCCAACCGAACTTCATCGCCTCGCCACCAACGATGCGGCCGATGGGAGTTCCGCTGAGGAGGTGATTCAGAACATCGAAACAAAGGTGCCACCCGGCAGCACCCATTGAGATGAAGCGGCGATCGATGTTGTGCCACAGCGTCAGGCGGGTTCCGCCACCAAAGGCTTCGAGTTCCCACCGGATATCGTTGCCGCCCCAGTTGTACTCAAGAATCTTGGGAGCGTCGGCTCGCGTCACTCTTGTTTCGGAAACCTGCGGCGTGGGCGTTCCCACCGTGGTGAGCTTCACCGTGCCAACCGTACCCAGGCTCCCATCGGCGTCGAATGGCGCCCACTCGCGCAGATGCGCCGGGTCGGTAAGCGCCTGCCAGACTTCTTCCGGCGAGTGGCGCAGTTCTCTGACGAGAATGAGTGTCCACTTCTCTCCGTCCTTTCGTACCTGCGCCCCGCTGGCGGGACCCGGTGCATACTGCACGCGATCGGTCATCTTCTCCTGGTCTTCCTTTTCTTTAGCGTTGATTGATCCATGCGGTCGAGGTGGCGTTCGAGAGCATCTACCTGAGCGGACCAGAACCGACGGAACGGAGCCAGCCAGGCATCCACCTCCTGAAGTGGTTTAGGTTTCAGTCGGTAGAGACGGCGCTGCGCGTCCACCGTGGATTCCACGAAACCGGCCTCGCGCAGCACTCGCAGGTGCTTTGACACGGTCGGCTGCGGCATACGAAGCTGACGCTCGATCTCTCCCACCGACTGTTGTGACGAGACCAGGAGGTTCAATATCGCGCGGCGGTTCGGCTCCACAATGATTTCGAATACAGATTCCACTCTCTTCATATACTCTACAGAGCATATACGTGTAAAGGTATATTAAGAGGCGACTTGGTCGCTCCAAGCCGGGTCGAATAAGGATCGGCTGGCACTACAGCGCAGTATTGATCGAGGTATACAGAAGGGAAACTATGAATGGCTCACAATTTCGCATTGATGCCGACGGTAAAATCACCGAGCACCAATAGACTCCTGAGCTGAATGATTTAGGTGGGCTAGATATTTGCAACAAGTCGATCTGCAGATTATTGCGGAGGGTGACGACTTTAATCAGGCTTTCCGCGCTCTTGCGAAACATTTGGGCGAGCGGCGAGAGCGCATTACAACGAAAACAAAGAAGGCAAAATATGATAGACCACATTATTCTCACAGTCAGTGATTTCGAGCGTTCAGTCGCCTTTTACGCCAAGGCCCTGAAGCCACTTGGGATCACAAACTTTACAGATTACGAAGGCCAAGACGGACACCCCGATTTGAAGGGTTTTGGTGACGGCAAAAGAGCTTTCTTCTGGCTCAAAGAAGGAAAGCCCGATCCCCAAGCGGTGCATGTTGGATTTGTAGCGAAAGACCATGCTGAGGTAGATGCATTCTACAAAGCGGCTGTGGACGCCGGAGGCAAGAGCAAGGAAGCACCTCAAGCTCGGCCCGAATACTATCCTGGCTATTATGCGACGGTGCTCGATCCTGACGGCCACGATATCGAGGTCGTTCATAAAAGCTAAATTGATTTTCATTGTGCTAATAGGTGCTTCAAGAGTTTCAAACACGGGACGAGGTCCGCCAGTCAAGCCCATGAAAAAAACCCTCGTCACTGTTCAGGTGGATAAGACTTAAGGGCTGGCACGTCCGCGGCGAATACGATTATTGTGATTTTGAAGTGGACACGACGCGAGCAGGGATGGCGAAGAGCTTCGGTGGATTCAGCAGAACCGAAGACCGTCCAAAGCATCCTGCGTCACGCGAAAATCCAGACAACTTTGGATCTCTACACGCAGGAAGACAGTGACGAAACTCGGGCAGCGCAAGGTGAATTCCTGACCGCTGTGGGGATGAATGCAACCGTGCACTAGCTTTGTGGGTTGAGTTGTGGGTTGAAGTTTTCAGTACCAATCTTTTCCAAGTGTTTTGGAAGGAATGGCGGGGACGACGGGACTCGAACCCGCGGCCTCTGCCGTGACAGGGGCAACAATGAGATGTAACTGATTGATATCAAACGGTGTCGGCGGACGTCGGTTGATGTGCAAGGGAGGCGTACGGCACTTCTTATCATCCCCTTAACGTCCCCAGAATTGAACATCAAGAAGCTGCGTTTAAGCTGTTCATGTTGTACGTTAAACACACCACGCCGTGAAAGGATTACGAGTGTTTGCGACTTGAGCCAAACACACTCTTGACAGTCGGCCCTTGTCGTGCTCCGCCAAGCAGAATCAAATTCAATTCGCTCTGAGAGAGTATTCAGGATAGGCTGACTTTATTCATAGGCTAATGCTTGGATAACATCCTGCTTCACTGCTTTCCACGCAGGGAGGATGGCTCCCAACAAAGCCCCGATGACTGAAATGCCTGACGCTATAGGCCACCAACTGTATACGATCTCTTGGGTCAAGCCGGCCGGAGCTGCATGCATCATCAGCCATTTGCTTCCATCTGTCATTACAATTCCTAAAACGCTGCCAAGTATCGCGATCAGCAGCGTCTCCCGAAAAAGCAGATTCAGAATGTAGGCGGACGAAGCCCCGAGCGCCTTCAGTATTCCGATCTCTCGCGTTCTTTCCAGCACGGCGGTGTACATGGCCATGGTCACGACTATAAAATTTACAACTAAGGCTATGCCGATAACAACGCCGATAAAGTCTCGCAATAGCCCAACACTATTGATCGTCAGCAGTGAAGTAAACTCCTCCATCGTGTAGATGAAATAGCCTGGCATTTTGCCCCGCAACTGGTCAACGACAAGCTGCGCACGAGCTGCGTCATCCACTTTCAGGTAAATCTGGCTGAGCCTCCCTGGATTTCCGGTGAGCGCCTGAAGGACAATCAGCCGCGCACAGATGTGGGAGAGCTTGCCAGACTCGAAGATTCCCGACACTCGCCAGGCGTGATTTGCCAGTGTGATTGTGCTTCCAATGTCCAGCTTCTTCTCCCTCGCATAGTATTCATCGACAATGACATCATCGTCGTTCTTAAACGGTCCACCCCTGACAAAGCGGAAGCCGCCGCTCAGTCGGTTAAATTGAGCGAGGTCGATCCCCGTTAGAACGTCAAAACCACCCAGAGGTTGACCCATCGTGCCTGTGGCAAATGTGACATGGGGCTGCTTCATTAAGAATGGCACTAGCTTTTCGCTCATTGGAGAGGAACTAAGGCTAATGATGGAACTCGCAGGCGGACGGACTATAATATCCGCCCCGACTCCGCGGGCACGACGAGCTGTTTCGTCGAGCGTTCCGTAACTGATCCCAACGAGCGTGAGGATCATCGTGACCTCAACGCCGATTGCGAGCACGCTCAAACATGTTCGGACCGGCCGTTGGCGTAGGTTCTCAAAAACGAGTTTATTCAGCATGGTAACCTCCAGCGGACGGACGAAGAGATGCACGAGGAGTTTTGAAAACCTAGGCCGGAGACGGATATCTTGCGGAACCGCTCCCCCGGTCAAGTGCGCCGACCGACGGTAACGAAGAGGCCACCCTCGTGCGCAAGAGCACCAATCCATCCAAGCTGTGCCAACCAGCCCTCAAGGTACCAGTTGTCTTCGGCAGGAGTGAACAACTCCTCCGAGTCCTCACACAGCATTGCGCTTGGATACGCGCGCAGGTATTCGACGCCATTTTCGGCAAACCAGCCTTGGACCTCGGCCAAGGTGTGACGGTGCTCCTCGGGATGTCGATATTGGTCCCGTACCCATGCCTCGCGCCGCGCTGGCTCGCTCTCTCGGTCGCGCAGCACCGGATCACACGGGATGAATCGGTATCCAGACAGCCGAGCGACGAAGCGCCGGGCCCGGAGGGGAATGCGTGCGAATGCGTTGTATACGCCAAGAACAATGATCCCGCCCGGGCGTGCAAGGCGCACCATGCGCGCGAATGCCGCACTCGGGTCTGGAGTGTGGTGCAAAACCCCTGACGAGTAGACCACATCGAAAGCGCCCGCTCGCAAGCCGGGGTGGTGCAAGTCGGTTTCGATGAACTGTATCTGATCGAGGTCGAAACGTCGGGCCGCCTCAACACCTAGCCTGAGCGATTCGCGTGTGAGATCCGCGCCAATTACAACCCTATCAGCACGCGCCAAATACAAGCTCATCTGGCCGGTGCCACACCCAATCTCTACGACGCGCGCATTGCCGGGAATCGCTCGGTCGATCAAGCGCGCGAATTCACTCCGCTCGGCGCGTGCTCGCAGCCAACTCAGGGTGGCGCGTGGCGGAAAGTCGGGGAAAGGTGCCCGCTCATAAAAGCGGCGCACAATTTCGGTTCGCGTATCGCCCAGCAGTCGTAGGTTAGGGATGCCATCGGGCGCTTCGTAGTGGATACCGCAGTCGAGACAGGACCAATCGGTTCTGAGCGGGCCCGCACACGATGGGCAGGCTAATAACTCCAGGAGAGCGTCCACGGATTTACCAGATTGAGTAGATGAACGGAGCTAGTGCTTCAACCGCTGTTGCCAATATGAGCAGCAGCCCCGTTACACACAGAAAGAGGGCCAGCGGCGTGAGCCAGCGCTTGTCAGAATCGCTTTGCCATAATCCGCGCGCCAACTGTGCCATCGATCCGAATGTGCTACCAAACACGATTAGTCCGCGTCGGGTCCTGCCACGCGTTTTAATCACGCAACCTCCTCCTTTATTTTGTCTAGTTGAGTTTTTGCCATTGCCGAGGTGCGCTTCATCACTCGAGTCCCTCCGGCGACCAGAACATCGATCTTGCAGCGCAGGAATGTCGAATACCCTTCAACCTCCCGATTGACAATCGGTTCTCCCGCCAGATTGAACGATGTGTTGAGCAGCACCGGTATCGCGGTGCGTTGGCCGTATGCCACTAGTAGTGCATGCAAGCGTGGCGACATCGCTGGCTCCAGCACCTGGACTCGAGCGGTTCCATCGACATGTGTGATTGCCTGTAGCCGCGAGCGCCATTCGCGCCGAACGGGAAAGACGCCCGACATGAAACGTGCCAACCGCGTGCCGCCAGGCGGAATATCGAAATACCGGGCTGCCACTTCGATGGGAACGACAGGTGCGAAAGGGCGAAACGGCTCGCGGTATTTGATTTCGCGGTTGAGGCGATCGCGCATCTCAGTCGTATGAGGCGCCGCAAGGATACTGCGATGGCCAAGCGCCCGTGGTCCGAACTCAAGGGCCCCCTCCATCCATCCGACGATGCGTCCGGCTGCTAGATCGTCAGCAATCTGATTGATGAGCGTGCCGTCCTGGAATTCCGCGGCAAAGTGACCGTCTTCTCGTGCGAGCCGTGCCAGCTCAGATCCATCAACCGAAGGTCCCCAAAAAGGATGATCGGGTAGATCGCGGTCTGGATTTCCAAAGTGAATGCGGTCGCAATAAAGTGCCGCGCCAATTGCGCATCCGGCATCGCCCGGCGCAGGCGGAACGAACACGCGCTCAAAGCCTGATTCTGCAAGGATACGTGCGTTAGCTACGCCGTTTAGGGCCAAACCTCCTCCGAAGCATAGATCCGGCAAATCGGTTTCCTGATGAAGTGCTCGGGCCACCTCCACGAGTGTCTCCTCTAGGACCCGCTGGACGCTGGCAGCGCAATCAGCGAACCGCTGACCTTCCGCGGTGTCCAGATCAATCGGTTCGTACGGATTTCGCGGCGGACCAAAGAGCTCGATGAAACGCGATGAATAAGAACGTTTTGCAGTGGTGTGAAATTCGAAGTAATTGAGATCAAGCGTGAACGCGCCATCGGGTGTGCGGCGTATCAACTTACGGACTTGCTCGACCAACGTGGGCTGGCCGTAGCCAGCGAGGCCCATGACCTTGTATTCGTCTTCATTCACTTTGAAACCGAGATATGCGGTAAATGTCGAATACAGCATCCCCAGAGAATGGGGAAACCTGATTTCACGAAAGCGCCTGATTGTTGTCGGACCGTTTGCCACTCGCTCGCCCTCGCCGACTGAAAGTGTGGTCCACTCGCCCACCGCGTCTGCCGTCATAATTGCGGCGCGGCAGGTTGGCGCGGTGAGAAACGCGGCTGCAGCATGAGACTGATGGTGCTCGGTAAACAGGACCTTGCGTCCGGGCACGCCTAAGTGCGATGAGATAAGCCCACGCATCCACACTTTTTCGCCGAGCGAATTCTTCATTGCCTTGGGAAATGCCCGCCACGACCGTGGGAACGCGCGTAACGCGCATGTGAGTATCCGATCGAACTTCAGCATCGGGCGTTCGTAGAAAACTACGGCGTCTAGTTCATCCGGCTCGATCCCGGCATGCTGAAGACACGATTCGATCGCCAACAGCGGAAAGGCAGCATCGCCTTTGTGCCGTGATAGGCGCTCCTCCTGGATAGCGCAGACGGGCACGCCGTCCACAACGAGGGCCGCAGCGGAATCGTGATAATGCGCCGAAATGCCGAGGATGTTCATCTCAATATTGCCTGTCGAGTGAGTCACTGTGTCCGGGTGAGACCATCGTCCATCCGGAACGTTCTCGGTGCGCGGCACGCTTG
The DNA here is from genome assembly GCA_036506215.1 of Pyrinomonadaceae bacterium. Lineage (GTDB taxonomy): Bacteria > Acidobacteriota > Blastocatellia > Pyrinomonadales > Pyrinomonadaceae > PSRF01. The sequence goes on from DASXSC010000015.1 coordinate 9,499, forward strand.
GCCAGCCAAGCGAATGGCGGCAATAAGGCGAAGTACTGAATTGTCAGCAGCATTGAACCCAGTATGCCCGCTAGGCCCGTTGCCAGCCGCAAGTAAGCTTTCCAGAGCCGGCTAAGACGCGCACGCCACAAATGACGACTGTGCCGCTTGGGTTCAACGCGGGCGAGTTGCATGAGTGTGTAGTTCATGTGAAAGGTTTCGTCGTGCAGAATTTCCTCAAAAACGGCGCGCGTCGGCGGATCGTGCTGCATCACATCGCGATAAACGGTGAAGCGGCTGGCAGCAGCCTTTTCCGATAAA
>DASXSC010000016.1:0-18914 GCA_036506215.1 Pyrinomonadaceae bacterium
CGCCGCGGCGCACGCCGAAGTCCGCGGACCCGAAGCCGGGCTTGCGCTCCTGGATCAGATCGACCCCCAAGCCGTGATTTCCTACCAACCCTATTGGGCCGTGCGCGCCCACTTCCTGCGGCAGCTCGACCGCACGCAGGCCGCGGCCGAGGCGTTCGACCGCGCCATTGGTCTCAGCGAGGACGGCGCCATCCGTGCTTTCCTGACCGAACGTCGCGATCGCTGACGCCTCCGTAATCGTGGTTAGTCGTCTGTCGAAATGAGGCGACGCCAGCCGTCATTACTATGAGAACCAATCTGGAGTCAGCTTCCGGACTTTGCGAGGACATACGAAGGAGTAGCACATGAAAATCAAGGACAAGACAATTTTGATAACCGGGGCCAATCGCGGTATCGGGCGGGCACTAGTCGAAGAAGCCTTGAGGAGAGGCGCAAAGCGAGTGTATGCCGGTACGCGCGCGCGCTTGGCCCACTCAGATGGGCGCGTCACGCCCGTGACCTTGGACGTGACGAGTGGGAAACAGATTCGAGAGGCTGTCGAGAAAATCGAATCTCTCGATGTCCTCATCAACAACGCCGGCGTGGCGCTTTACGATGACTTGAGCGATCGTTCCGCGCTCGAACGGCAACTCGCCATCAACTTGTTCGGCCCGTACGACGTGACCCGGGCCTTCCTGCCGTTGCTTACGCGTTCTCGGGGAGCCATCGTCAACAATCTGTCGCTGAACGGCTTCGCCCCCTTGCCGATCATTCCGGCCTACTCGATCTCGAAGGCGGCCGCTCTCTCCATGACGCAATCGCTGCGCGCCCTTTTGGCCGGACAGGGCGTGAGGGTCCATGCCGTCCTGACCGGTCCCGTGGACACCGATATGACCCGAGGCTTCGACATACCGAAGGCCTCTCCGGAGTCCGTGGCGCGAGCTATCTTCGACGGCATGGAGAACGACGAGGAGGACATTTTTCCCGATCCCATGTCAGAGTCCGTGGCTGAGGGCTGGCGCAGCGGTGTGGCCAAGGCGCTCGAGCGCCAGTTTGCGGCGCTTGTACCTGCAGAGCGCGTCAAGTCATGAGCAAAAGGACCATGCGAATTGACAACAAACGCATCATCGTGGTGGGCGCGAGCCGAGGACTGGGCCGAGGCATCGCCGCGGCGCTGGCAGCGGCCGGCGCTCGCGTCCTTGCGATCGCAAGGGACGGCGCTGAAATGGTCAGGCTGCTGGATGACGGCTTACTCGCCACGCAGGAATTCGTGCTCGCCGGCGCCGGCCTCAAGCCGCTGGAGAAATAGTCATAGGAGGATCGGCACACACCCCGCGCCCCGAGAGCCGTAATACAGGATGCAATATTCACCAGAATTGAACGGAACTTTCACACCGTCCAACGAACCATCAGGTAGTGTTGAATACCCGAATAATTCGATAGGCGGTTGAAACTGACAAGAACAAGGAGAAAGACATGGACAAGAACAAAGAGAGAGACATGGAAAACCGGAAAGGGCATCTCGCCATGAAGACACCCCCGATCGTGTCGCCGCAGGATTGGGAGGCTGCGCGCCAGCAGCTCCTTGTGAAGGAGAAGGAGTTAACCCGCGCCCGTGACGCGCTGGCCGCCGAGCGTCGGCGGATGCCGTGGCTGGCCGTGGAGAAGGAGTATGAGTTCGACGGGCTCAAGGGTAAGGTGAGCCTGCTTGACCTGTTCGACGGCCGCCGACAGCTGATCGTCTACCGCGCCTTCTTCGAGCCCGGGGTGTTCGGCTGGCCCGAGCATGCCTGCCGCGGCTGTTCCTTTTTGGCCGATCAGGTCGCCCACCTTGCCCATCTGAACGCCCGCGACACCACGCTCGCGTTCGCCTCGCGCGCGCCGCAGCCGGACATCGAGCGCGTGAAGGCACGGATGGGCTGGGAGATCCCGTGGTACACCCTCGTCGACAGCTTCGACATCGACTTCGGCGTCGACGAGTGGCACGGCACGAACGCGTTCATCAGCGACGGCGACAACGTGTTCCGCACCTACTTCATCAACAACCGCGGCGACGAGCAGATGGGGAGCACCTGGAACTACCTCGACATCACTGCGCTTGGGCGCCAGGAGGAGTGGGAGGATTCGCCGGACGGCTACCCGCAGACCCCGCCGTACAAGTGGTGGAACTGGCACGACGAATACGGCAACACCTCGTCGTCCCAGTGGTCGAGCGTCGTCGATCGCAGTCTTGCCCTCCTGGGTGAGCCGGTCGAGCGCAACGCGGACGATCGCGACTCCGCCGACCTCCGACCGCAGCGGACTGAATCGAAGGGCGGCGCCGCCACGTGATCGCTCACGTCCGGACGCGTGCTGGTGGAGGAGACCCTGCTGCCATTGCTGAGCGCGGTCGTGCAGGGCGTCGATGGAACGTGGGACGGAAGGGAACAAACGATGAAGCTCGAAGGAAGGAGACAAGAGCGATGACGAAGCACAGAACCGGGACACGTGAAGAGTGGCTCGCAGCGCGGCTCGAGCTGCTCAAGGCGGAGAAGGAGCTCACGCACCGCAGCGACGAGGTGGCGCGCCAGCGGCAGGAACTGCCGTGGGTTCGCATCGACAAAGCGTATCGATTCGAGACCGACGAGGGGAGCGCCTCGTTGGCGGACCTCTTCAGAGGGCGCTCACAGCTCCTCGTCTACCATTACATGTTCGGGCCCGACTACACGGCGGGCTGTGCGACCTGCTCGACGATCGCGGATGGGTTCAATGGCTTCGCCGTCCACCTGGCGAACCACGACGTCACGCTTTCGGCGGTGTCGCGGGCGCCGCTCGCGAAGCTGCAGGCATACAAGCGGCGGATGGAGTGGACGTTTCCCTGGGCATCCTCGTTCGGCGGCGACTTCAACTTCGATTTCAGCGTCGGATTCACCGAGGAGCAACAGCGCGAGGGAGGCATCGAATACAACTACCAGCGGGAGCCGCCGTGGCAGTTACGCAGCGACGAGGGGATGGCGAGCCGCATGCCGTCGACGCCTGTCGCCGATAACGCCGCCATGACCGGAACCGACGTGGCCACCTACACGCGCGAAAGGCCGGGCATGAGTGCGTTCGTGCTCGAGGACGGCGTCGTCTACCACACCTATTCCACCTATGCGCGCGGACTGGACATCCTCTGGGGCATGTACCAGTGGCTCGACCGCGCCCCCAAAGGGCGCAATGAGACGGGCGTCTGGTGGCGCCGCCACGACGAGTACGACAAGCGCTGAGCGACATCATGGGTGTGGTAGCTGCGGAACGGGAGATCTCACGACGCTTAGCTTCCGAGCGGGCTTCCCAGCGAGCCTTCTTCGGCATCTCGGCGCTGTTCTTCGCTGCCAGTGCGGCGGTAACGATCGTCTGGTGCACATCCATGTCGTCGATGGGCGAGATGCCGATGCCCGGCGGCTGGACGATGTCGATGGCGTGGATGCGCATGCCCGGACAGACGTGGCCAAGCGCCGCGGCGTCGTTCCTCGGCATGTGGGTCGTGATGATGGTAGCGATGATGCTGCCGTCCCTGGTCCCAATGCTGTGGCGCTACCGCCAGGCCGTTGGCAGGACAGGCGAGACGCGCCTGGGTCCGCTGACCGCGCTCGTGGGCGTCGGTTATTTCTTCGTCTGGACCGTCTTCGGATTGGCCGTCTTTCCGCTGGGCGTTGGGGTGGCGGCGGTCGAGATGCAGCAGCCGGCGCTGGCGCACGCCGTTCCGATCGCGGTCGGCGTGGTCGTCCTCATCGCGGGCGCGCTCCAGTTCACCGCGTGGAAGGCGCGTCACCTTGCCTGTTGCCGGGAGGCACCCGGGCGCGGTTGCACGCTGCCGGCTGACGCCGGCACGGCCTGGCGACACGGCCTGCGCCTCGGCCTCCACTGTAGCCAGTGCTGTGTCGGTCCGATCTCAATCCTCCTGGTGATCGGGGTCATGGACCTTCGCGCGATGGCTGTCGTGATGGTAGCCATCACCGTCGAACGTCTCGCACCGGCCGGTGAGCGCGTCGCGCGAGCCATCGGAGCCGTCGTCGTCGGGGCAGGGTTGTTTCTGATCGCGCGTTTTACGGGGGTGTTTACAATATCGGGAATCTCTTGATACTCAATTGCCGGATGCGCCGCGTGTGGTTGAGGAGTTTAAAGGCCACCACCGAGGAGGTCAGGATACTTAGAGTGGACTATAACAGTCCGAATGCTTCCTCCGTTGCGCAGATTGCTTGTGTAAATACCTGAAAGGATAACCATGCTTCGGCTTCTAACCACGATACTTCTGCTTATGATAACCACCATGACACTAGCTCAGACGGGCCAGAACTCGGGAAACAAGGCGATGGATCATGTAAAGCACTTGAAGGACTTTCAGGTTATCGAATTTCGTCGCTATACGATCAAGGATGGAGAGAGAGAGAACACTTCGCGCAGTATTTTGAAACCTTCTTTCCTGAAGCCTTTGAGCAGATGGGGGCAATTGCATTCGGTCAATTCTTCGAACGCAAAAATTCGAACCGGTTTACGTGGATAAGATAGGGCCAGGCAAGGCTCCGACTTCTTTTCATCTTCCTCTCCTTGGAACGATTCCGCTTCTCCAACGATATCCCAGGATGTTTGTGCGGTGGCTGAAACCGTCTGGCCTTCTGAATTTGAGACCAAGCCGAACCGCAAGGAGTCGGTAATCGCCCATCCTGACTCTTGTGGAAAGGCACGGGCCCAGACAGGCGGTCTCAGTCATCCGCCGCTTATGCCCCCTGTGTAAGCAAATCAAGCGAGATACTCGCCAAGATCCGGTGCACACATCGCCCGATGCCCGGTGGCCTCGAGTGAATTCTGACAAGGCTGTGATCAACGTTTGCAAGCCGCAGTATGTTGATGATCCTCGTCACCTAATGTCCGGATCACAAAGAAGGCTGGCTCGAAGCGTAAGAATAAGTAGGCTGCGTTTCTATAAGGTGGATTGTGTATTTGGCCGGCGTAACTTGGTGTATGGCTAGGTAGCGCCTGATGCTAAAGTCAACTTCAACGCACGCCATGCAGAACAGTGCGCGGTAGCGCCGGATGCTAGAGTCAACTTTGGCGTAGTGATTCAGAACCGTGCGCGGTAGCGCCGGATGCTAAAGTCAACTTCAAACATTTGCCGGGTTGCAGCATCCGCACAAGCGAACGCTGAAATTAATAGGTTGCTGCCTGTAACGCGTCTCTTCCGCCAATCCTTGTATAATCATTACGCCAAAGTTGACTTTAGCATCAGGCGCTACCGCGCGCTGTTCTGCATCACTACGCTGAAGTTGACTTTAGCATCCGGCGCTACCGCCCACGGTTCTGCATCACTACGTTGAAGTTGACTTTAGCATCCGGCGCTACCGCGCTCGGGTCTCCAAAGAATCCGACCTCCCAACGGTAAACTTACCGGCGCCGGCATAAGCTTGCTATGAACTACGTGACAGGCCTAGACTTTGCGTTAGCGGTAACCATAACTGTTGACTGAAAACCTGCAAAGGTAAGGCGCAAGTAGAAGGCGCATGACAGGCAGCCTACCTGCAACCAACAAATCAAGTAAGAAGGAAAGGGCAGCCAGCCAGCCGTAGCGAAGCAGCGTATGGCTAACGCAGGCCATCGGGAGAATTATGCACAGCATCGTGGGAGATGGATTCAGGCGATCAATCGAGAAACCGATCTCAGGTCTATTGATGCTGCGCCCGGCCTTCGCCGCGATATTGATCAGCGTCGGCTACTACTTCGGGGCGAAGATCGGCTTCGCGCTCAACTTCCCTTCACAACCCGTCTCAACCCTGTGGCCGCCTAACTCGATTCTGATGGCGGCGCTGCTACTCACGCCGATTCGCTGGTGGTGGTTTATGCTTCTGGCAGCCCTTCCGGCCCATTTGCTGGTTGAACTCCAGTCCGGGATCCCCACTGCGATGGTCATCTGCTGGTTCGTAAGCAATTGCAGCGAAGCGATAATAGGGGCTGCAGTTCTCCGGTATCTGAGCGACGGATCATTTCGCTTCGACAGCATTCGTCAGGTGGCGACGTTCCTTTTCGCGGTGTTGCTTGCCACTTTCCTGTCATCCTTTTTGGACGCCGGCTTTGTCGTTCTTAACGGTTGGGGCACGAGCAGCTACTCGCAAGTGTGGCGGATGCGGTTTTTCTCGAACGTCCTCGCGGAGCTAACGTTGGTCCCAATCATAGTCATGTGGGTGACCGACGGAGTCTCCTCATTTCGGGGTCTGTCTCGTTGGCGTTGGCTGGAAGCGGTTGGTCTAGCCATAGGTCTGCTGACGGTGAGCGTCGGAGCGTTTAGTTGGCGTCGCGCGGCGCATAACACGCCACCGGCTTTACTCTATACTCCACTCCCAATTCTGCTGTGGGCGGCGGTCCGCTTTGGTCCAAAGGGTGTGAACACAGGGCTCGCGGTCGTCGCATTCCTGGCGATTTGGACTGCCACTCATGGGCTTGGTCCCTTCTCCGTGTATTCGCCGGAAGACAATGCTCTTTCGATTCAACTATTCCTTATTCTTATTTCGATGCCACTCATGTTCCTGGCCGCCGTTATTCAAGAACGTGGGCAGGCTCGTCAAGAGGCACGGCAAAGTGCAGATCGTCTCGGCATGGCCCTAAGTGCGGCACAAATGGGAACCTGGGACTGGCACATTGCCGACAGTGCAACCACATGGTCAGATGAAACCAAACGAATGTTCGGTCTCTCACCAACCGATTCGGAAAAACCGCCCGAGGTTTTTTATTCGATGATGCATCCCGGCGATCGCTCGATGGTCGAGCATGCCATCAATCGCTCACTCAAGGACGGCAGCCCTTACGAAGCCGAGTTCCGGATGCGACAGCCAGACGGGAGTATTCGGTGGATCCGCAGTAAAGGTAAGGTTCTCCTGGATGATGCAGGAAAGCCCATGCGATTTCTTGGAATAAACGCCGACATCACCACGCGAAAGGAAGCCGAAGGGAAGTTATTAGAAAGCAATCGTCAGGTTCGCGCACTCGCGGGTCGTTTGATCAGCGCGCAAGAAGCAGAGCGCCGGCGTCTTTCGCACGAGTTACATGACGACTTAAGTCAAAAAGTTGCGACATTGTCCGTGGCAATCAGCCGCCTCAAACGCCAACTTCCGGCAGCGACTCAACAGATCGCTGGTCAGCTAGACCAACTTTACAAAGAGACCAACGATCTGGGCCAAGACATTAGGCAACTCTCGCACGAATTACACCCGGCGAGTCTTGAACATCTCGGCCTGGCGGAAGCGTTGGCCGCATACTTGATTGAATTTGAGAAAGATGAGGGACTTGCCACGAAGTTCACTTCACGGATAAAGAGTGAAACATTTCCGTTTGAAGTCTCAGTCTGCCTGTATCGGATTGGTGTCGAAGCGCTCCGTAACATTGCGAAACATGCCCACGCCGAATCTGTTTCGGTTCTATTAGAGGAAGACGAGCAGACGGTGAGGATCGAAGTTGCGGATTCAGGAGTCGGTTTCGACGTTGAGGCGGCAAAGCGAGGCAGCGGTCTTGGTCTAATCAGCGCTGATGAGCGTGTCCATTTGCTGCAAGGCAGTTTCGAAATCAATTCCATTCGTGGAAAGGGGACCATCCTCATAGCGAAGATCCCAATAAAATGACAATGAGTCGCACAAAGATACTTTTGGCTGATGATCACAGGATGTTCGCGCAGGGACTCAAGGGGTTTCTGCAGGATGAATACGATTTGTTGGCGACCGTGCAAAACGGTGAGGAGCTAGTCGAGGCCGCGATTCGTTTGCAGCCCGACATCATAATTGTCGATATCTCGATGCCGGTATTAAATGGTTTCGACGCCGTGCGTCAGCTTAAGAACAAAGGTTGCTCGGCAAAAATGCTTTTCCTGACGATGCATGCTGACAGAGGTCTGGTAGCTGAAGCGGTGCGCTGTGGAGCCGACGGCTATGTGTTGAAGCAATCGGCAGGAGAAGAATTGATATCAGCGATTGAGCAGGTATTAAAGGGAAAGACGTGTTTCCCCACGCTTGTCGATCAGGAAATGGACAAAGGACAAGCGCACAGCCTCCAACTAACGCCTCGCCAACGCGAGGTGCTGCGCTTCATCGCCCAAGGTCTCACGATGAAGGAAATAGCTGCCCAACTGGGGATATCAACGAGAACGGCGGAGTCACATAAGTATGAAATGATGGAAGGCCTTGGCGTCAAGACTACGGCGGAGCTTGTTCAGTTGGCAATTAAATTAGGCCTGATTTCAATTTAGAATCCTTTTTCAAACGCTAAGGATCACCGTAATTCTTCGGATTGTGCCGTCATCAGGACTAAGCTACCCTGCGCATATTAGCAACATGCGGTGCGATGAGGTCACTACCACCAGGCGGTAGAGGCTGTGTAAAAACTCAGTGTGGGACGTCAAAGTTGATGCTAACTAACCAGCGGGGGTAAACCACCCTTCCTGACCTGAGAGGTTTTCAAATTGAGTGACTTCTTTTCTGGTCGAAAGCTTCAATCCTAGCGCCGCCTCGCAACTTAAATCATCTCCCAGGTCGGGAAGCGCGGTTTACCCCCGCTGATCCGTTACCACACAAGTCCGACAAATGAGTTTTGACACAGTAAAGGGGTGCTGGCACGCGCAGTTGCTTTGGCCTCGTGCACGGAGGAGATAATTTATGTTGCGAGTTCTGCTAGCTGACGATCATGATGTGGTACGTCGTGGCTTGTCCGATATGATCAATGCACACCAGGGTTGGGAGGTGTGTGGCGAGGCGGCGAATGGGCGCGAAGCAGTGAAACTCTCCCAGGCTCTGAAGCCTGACGTTGCCGTACTGGATCTCTATATGCCTGAGCTCAACGGCCTTGAGGCTACGCGTCAAATTCGTCGAGAATCGCCGCAAACCCAGGTGCTTATTTTTACAATGCACGAGACCGAGACGCTAATACGCGAGGTGCTGGCGGCGGGAGCGCGCGGCTACGTCTTGAAATCCGACGCTGGACGTCATCTTATGAGCGCAGTTGAAGCACTCTCTCATCACAAGCCTTTTTTTACCGCAAAAGTATCAGAAACACTACTTGACACCTATCTCAAATCTGCGGCCCAAGCTAATGAGAATTCTGCCTTTCACTCACTCACCGCTCGAGAGCGTGAGATAGTACAGATGCTGGCGGAAGGAAAGAGTAATAAAGAAATAGCGACGCGACTTTCCATCAGCGTGAAGACAGTCGAAACCCATCGGGCCACGGTTATGCGCAAGCTCGGAATCAATTCGATTGTAGAACTCGTCCACTACGCGATTCGCAATGAACTCGTAGAGCCATAGTTGACACTTCGCTGCTACACGGTTATCCGTTAGGAAATACAGGATCCACCCTATTTTCTTCACCATACATGCTCAGTAATCTTCCCTTGCTCTGGATAATTCTGAAGTGATCGGCACGAACGGGGACTGGTTTGAACAAATCTTGACCTCTATGCGGGTTTCCGGTTTACGGAAACGCCAGCGCGCAACTAAAAGAATGCAAGCTAGACAGGCGCCAGATAAAAAGAAAGAGAACGGGAGCGAGCTGATCGTCGTTGGTTTTTGGGATCAATATAGAGCCGTTGATGTACTTAACGAGCTAAAGCAACGCGATTGGCTGCCAATCGAGGATCTTGAGAAAGCAATCGCCGTAACGTTGGACGAGACTGGCAATGCTAAGGTCCAGCTGAGCGTTGATGTTTCCGCAAGCGAAACTGCGAGATGGGCTGGACTTTGGGGATCGTTACTGGGCGTCACCCTATTTCTCCCATGCGCAACGGCACTCGCGAACGCGGCAAATCAGGTTTTCACCGGTGCGAATGGAGCAGCGAACTCCGCCGGCATTTTTCCGGGAGCGCAAGTTGACCCGAACTGGTGGAGACTTGAATTGCAAATCTCAGAAGACTTCTTAAGGGACGTCGGCGCAGTCGTCAAACCTGGCGCCTCAGCGATTTTTATGAAACTGCTGACGCAAGATATCTCAGTCGTAATTCGTCGCCTACACAATTATGCAAGCATGGTCATTCACACAACTCTGAGTCCGGAGCAGGATGAAAAGATGCGTTCTTTCTTTGCGCTCACATGAGGAATTATGCAAAACACGAGTACTCTCTCTCTCGCACAACAGATCGAAGCGACTCCCGACAGCAAGAGATTATTCGGGGCGCTGAAACAGGCGTTTGGGTTGGTCTTTCGTTGCCGGCATCGACACTTGAGTCGACCTTTCACTCGCGGAAGACAAACCTTTGTTGTCTGCTTAGCCTGCGGTATGCACCGCGCCTTCGATCTGCAGAATTGGCACGCCTGCGGGTCTTTTTATTCTGAGGCGCCGAATCCCAGGGCCCAATCAACTCGAAGAGTTACCTTTCCAGTGAGGGGCGACGAAATGAAAGACGGAAAGCGAAGATTAGCTTCCTCAATACGCTTGACATTAACGTAGCGTGGTGTGAGCCATGCCGGGTTAGTTCGCACCTCCGCGGGGATGTGCCGCGTCGGGGGTCTTGAAGTACGGACGTGGATAAACACATCTCAACTAGTGGGTCGGTATTCGCGAAGGGTGATCCCGGCCTACTACGTTCACTTGGCAAGGCAGCCCTAAACACAAGATCAGCATGGTGGTTGACTAACGCAGGCAAGATATCGCGCCTATTGGTTTCGTCGGCACCGATGCGACGCCGGCAGGAGCAGGTTCGGTTCTGTGCGCTCTTTCTAGCGGCCCTATTGTCGTTGGGAGAGACCGCCGGTCTGTGCGGCACGCTCAGCCAGAACCGTGGCGCTGAGAACGAGGGCAAGGTTGCCCGCAGCCCTTCGCTCCCGGAGGTTGCGATAGTCACGACTTCGCGTTCGACAGGAGAATTCAAGTTCAGGGCGGATTCGATCAGAAGACTCAGAAGTCGCAGTCGGACGACACGGCTTAAAGCCAACGAGCAATTACTCCGCCAGATTGTTGCAGATCTCAACGAGCAAATTACCTTGCCGCGCGATATAGAGATCGCTTTCGCAGACTGCTACGTTCCGGAGTCGGCCTATGACCATCACGACCATCGGATAACGATATGTCACGAACTCATAGATGATTTTTATCAGCTCTTTTATCAGGAGTTTGGGAGGCGAGCCAACATCAATCAACGCGTGGAAGGAACTATGGCTGCGCTGCTGCTACACGAAGTTGCCCACGCGCTGATTGATGCTCTTAACCTGCCGATAACCGGCAGAGAGGAAGATGCTGCCGATCAGCTTTCGACTCTCTTGCTCATCAACAGGACGGCCGACGGCGAACGAATGGCCCTGGATGTGGCGAGAGCGCTCAAACTCCTTGCCAAACACGAAAAGCCGGGCCATGCGGATTACTGGGACGAACATTCGCTCGATGTGCAGCGTTTCTACGATACAGTTTGTCTTGTTTACGGGAGTAACACACGCCGTTACTCGTACCTGATCAGCAACAAGACTCTGCCTGAGGGGCGAGCCGTACTCTGCGGCAAACAATATGCTAGAGTTAAGAACTCCTGGATGAAGTTACTTGAGCCGTATGTGAAGGGTTCGTTGTGGACGCGACAATAATCAGGAGACAGCGCCACGAGGAAACTGAAACAGAATCAGGCTTCGGCCCATGTAACTGCATACCCTCGGAAGCCAGTCCTTGTGTCTTCGTCCTCTGAGTTTCTTTCCCTAATCAGAACCGGAAGCGGACCGGGGTCCCCAGCCGGGCAGCCCGGCTGGGGTGGTGGTAGCGACCGGCCTGGGACTCAACTTTGCTGGTGGCGTGTTTCAATCGCTGATCGCGGTCATCAACTACCAACAACTACGGTTGAGTCCCAGGCCGGTCGCTACCGCTTCCGGTTCTGATTCGGGAACCGCTACCTGATTTCCCTTTCCGAAATACAGATTCCACCCGATTCATTCTCCCACTGCCATTTTCTAAGTTGCTTTCACACAAAAATGAGCAGCCCTAACCATCTATCAGACCGAAGTCGGTGATGCCGTTACCAGAATGAGGATTAACGATCAGTTCTTACTCTTCCTGGGGGCTCTTGCTATTAACTAGAACTCTCTGAACGAAACGGGGGCAGGAAATGAACCTCAGCAAGCGATTGACCGCAGAATTTTTAGGCACCTTCTGGTTGGTCTTGGGAGGCTGTGGCAGTGCTGTGCTGGCCGCTGCTTTCCCGCAAGTTGGCATTGGGCTGCTGGGCGTCAGCCTTGCTTTTGGCCTCTCAGTCCTGACGATGGCTTGTGCCGTCGGTCGCATCTCCGGTGGTCACTTCAACCCCGCGGTGACCGTAGGTCTGTTCACTGCCAAACGGATTCCTCTGGCGGATGTTATTCCCTACGTTGTCGCGCAGGTAGTGGGAGCGATCGTGGCCGCCGCGGTTCTCTATTTTATCGCTAACGGCAAAGCCGGCTTTGACGTCTCGGCTGGTTTCGCTTCAAACGGATTTGGGGAGCACTCGCCGGGCAAGTATTCACTCGCGGCCGGTTTTGTGACCGAAGTAGTCATGACCTTCATGTTTCTAATGATCATTTTAGAATCGACCAGTGCGCGAGCTGTGGATTGGATGGCGCCGATCGCCATTGGCCTGGCCCTGACCCTGATACATCTGGTGAGTATACCGGTGACGAACACTTCGGTGAATCCGGCGCGCTCAACCGGCCCGGCACTATTTGTCGGCGGCTGGGCCGTGGCCCAATTGTGGCTTTTTTGGCTGGCCCCTTTGCTTGGAGCGGCACTTGCTGGCCTTGCTTATCGCCTGCTACTTGAGGAGTCAGAAAGTCAAGCCAAGCTGGCTGAGACGGTGACGCCATAGAGTGCTAATCATCACCAGCTCTTCTGCGAACCGGAACAGCCGCGGTAACAATTGTGCCTTTATGGTTCGAGACGACATCGAGCTCGCCTCCTAACTGCCTCAGGCGCTGCTGCATCCCTGGGATTCCCACGCCCAGTTCGTATATCCCTTTCACAGATTCGACTGGGATGCTCGAGGTTACGCCGTGACCCTCATCCTTTATTTGTAAAATTATCCGATCGCCTTTGCTTTCCAGGCGAATGCTGCCCGTGACACTGCCTGAGTGCCGGTGAATGTTGGTTAGTCCCTCTTGTACGATGCGAAACAGCGCAGTCTCAAGCTCCGAATCCAGTCGCCCTATATCCTGAAGAAACAAGTCAACATAGATGTCACTTCTCTTGATGAAGCCTTCTACATACCATTGCAGCGCGGAAACCAAACCGGCTTGATCCAGGAGCGGAGGGTGCAGCAAGTAGGAGAGGGTACGGATTTCTCGCATCGCATGGTTCCCAAGAGTTTCACACTCTTCTATGATCCGTAGCTCTTCTGGCCCCCAGTTTGAGCCGCGCTGGTGCAGCTTGGCGAGATTGATTGAGATGGCGAAAAGATTTTGCGCCGTGTCATCGTGTAACTCGCGTGCGATCCTTCGGCGTTCTTCATCCTGTAGGTTGAAGAGGCGACTGGTAAGTCGCATGAGATCATCCTCGAGCTTTTTGCGATCAGTAATGTCACTAGATGCAACAAGAAGGCATCGCTCGCCTCCGAGGTTCAGCAATTCGGCCGATGAAAGGAAAATTCGGAAAGCCCCACTCTTTGTTCGAAACTTCGTCTCAAAGTTTCGTAATGGCCAATGTGTCTCTAGCCGCTTGACAAACTCATTCCTGGCCACGGGAGTCTCCCAAATATTCAGCTCAGCCGAGGTCCGGCCAATGACCTCGTTTCTGGCAAAACCGCTGATGCCCAAAAAGCTATCATTGACGTCCAGGTAGCGATCCTCCCTTAGAGTGGTTATCGACATCGGCTGCGGATTCGACCTGAACGCCGTGGCAAACCTTTCTTCGCTGGCACGTAGCTCCGTCTCCTGGTGCTTGCGGCTTAGCGATTCGGAGAAAATCTCCCCGATCATTCGTAACCGCACCACAAGGTCCTGAGACCAGACGTGGTTTGAATCCACCGTGTAAAATACAAGTGCCCGGATGAGCCCATTCACTGAAATCGGAACCGCAAATAACGACAGTACCTTTTTACCAGCGCCGCGTGTATCAGTTGAATCCTGAGGCAAGCGCGAGAGATTGACGGTCAAACCACTGCTGAGCTGGCCAAGGAAGTCGGTCAGTTGTGTTTTGCTAAACCCCTCAAGAAGAGGATGCAGTGATTCAAGAGGATGATCATTGCTTGAGATTGCGTTTCTCGGCAGGTCAATGATAGCGCCGTCATCCACACTGAAGAATCTGCTTAGTCGATCAATCCACTTGGCGATACAACTATTAACCTCATTTGCCGGTAGCCAGGTGAATTCAGCTGACAGTTCAGAAAGCAGTGTTTCGAAATGGAGGCGTTCGTCCAGTGCCGCTCTTGCCAGCCCCAGACGTCTTCGTTCGACCAAAAGTATGGCAATTAGTATCGCTTCAAGTATGAAAATCGTTATCGCGCCTACGATGCGCCACTTGTAGAGATGCCAAAATGTATCTTCCCGGAAGCGGACAATCGCACCCGGTGGTAATTGATCTTCGCTGATGCCCCAGCGCTGCAGTTGGCGCCAGTCGAATATCGGCACAGCCGCGGCAGGCTCGATAGGAATGTCTAGCGCGCGGGTACCATTTGCAATCTGAAGGGCGATTTCAGCTGCTCCAGTCCCACACCCTTCGGGGGTGTTGATATAACCACCAATGATTCCTCGACCCTCAACTGATGGCGTCATCCCATAGATCGGGACCTTGGTTGATGGGGCGATTGAAGCGAAGATATCTCCGGACTCTAGTACTGTTTCCTGTTTGTCCTGCGACTGCTGCGACACGTAAAGGACAATTGAGCGTTCCGGTAGCTTCTTAACTTTTGCGATCAATTCATGTACCGGCAGGTCAGTCAGATAAGTGATTTCAACGCGGTTTTCAAGTTCGCGAAGTTGTTCCCGGGCAAGCGTTTCGAACTTTTTGTCATGCTGAAGCGTCCCGCTGATCACGTAAGCCTGTTGGGTGCCTGGATGTAGCTTTAGAGCCAGATCTAGAGTCTTCTTAAACCCACTTAGATTAATGATTCCTGTAACACCCGGGCCGGCCGCGAGTTGCTCAGTGGTAGGACGCCTGGTGGCGACGAAAACCATCGCCGCTTGAGGAAAGAGATCCGACCGATACTTCAGAAGAAAATCCAGCGATGCGTCCGAATTGGCAACCACCACGTCCATCGGCCGGTCGGCATACTTGTGCTTCAGATAATCATGAAATAGCAAAGTTTGGTTTTCCCCGGGGAAGCGATTGGACTCCAGGTATTCAGGATAATACTCAGCGGTCTTGGGTCGTGCTGATTGCAGCGCGGCTTGGAAGGTCTGATCGAACTTCACATTCCATGGAAAGTCTTTGCTGTACCAATAGAGTACCAGGACTCGCTTGGGTACTGCGGACCGCTGCGCACGAGCGACCGAAGGCGATAGAGACACCGTCATGCAAGCGATTAACGCCGTTAAGGCGATTACCTTCAACCTGGAGACACCTGGCATATCTCTACCAACGACAATCAAAATCGAAGCGGAAGCAATATTGATCGGGACTTCATAATGCAATAGACCCAACTGCTGGAGATGTTACAAACAGCGGTGCGGACGCGGGCATTATGATGCGAGGTTAACTCAATCATTTGGGACGCGAGTGCGTTGACTCGTTGCGATGGTACGCTGTGTCGTGTCATGGTTAACCCTACGACGAAGTGCGAGGGGACTCCGTTCTGATCTTAAGCTGATTGCCCAGCAGGAGGCGTAACCTGCAGCGCAAGTGAACCTCAGCAGTTAGCGCTCTCACGACAATGTCCTACATGATTCGCGATGCTACACCCGCGCCGAACATCGCCACAACTGGTAAAAATACGTGGAAACCGGTGCTGGGTCAGTTTGATGTCCGATAAGCTTTAGCTTGTCGCTCAGTCACCACAAACTAAAGCTTATCGGACACTTTCAACTTCCTAAACTCGCGCCCGGGCCCATGTTCTCACGCGCGGAAATACAAGATTCACCCTATTATTTTCCACCATTCGGTTCTCCTGTGCTCCCGCTATGACAACAGTCGCCAACTCAGGCAGAAACCAGAGGAAAGAAAAAACCGGATGGCGGAGAGGACGCCAGGAAGCAGGCAGTTGCTCAGCACACTCCTTTTACTTGTGCTCGATCCTAAACCACGTGCCGCAATAGCTGCGGGCGTTCGGCATGAATCTTTAAAACCAACTCGCCGAAGAGCGTATTTGCCCACGCGAACCAGGAGCGCGTGAATTTCGTCGGGTCATTGCATTCAAACGATTCATGCATGAAGCCCGTTCCCGCGTGCGAGGTCTTGAGAGTCTTGAGGCAGGAAAGAATCTCCCGGTCATCGCGGCTGGTCAATGCACGCATAATGATTCCCAGCGGCCAGATCATGTTCAATCCCACGTGCGGCCCGCCAATACCCTCGCCCGCCCGCCCACGAAAGAAGTAGGGGTTGTCGTCGCTCAGCACGAATGCCCGCGTGTTCAAGTAGGTGGCATCGTCGGAAGCGCAACAGCCGAAGTAAGGCAGCGACAACAGGCTCGGTGCGTTCGCATCGTCCATGAAAAGCTGGTTTCCGAAGCCATCAACTTCATAGGCATAGATTGAATTGTGCTTCGCATGGCGTGCTTTACCGTACGCCTCGAGTGCCAATCTCACTTCATGCGCCAAGTCCTGACACTCCCGCGCGAATGATTTGTCTGATAGTTCGACCAAAAAGATGTCTGCAAGAAGATTTAGAGCGACAACCGCGAAGAAATTCGAGGGAATGAGGAACGGGTATATGCAGGCATCATCCGACGGCCGAAAGCCTGAGTGAATTAACCCCACACTTCTGGTCGGGTTGCCACGTCCTTCGAAAGGCGGCGTGTCAATCGGATTGTCAGTGGTTCTTTTAAAGGAGTAAGGACCGGCATCCTTCTTTCGCTGCTGCTCGCGAAACGTCTGCACAATCCGCTTGCTCGCTTGCACCCAGTCGGCATGAAAACAGGAAGCGTCCCCCGTTGTCTTCCAGTAAGCAAATGCGAGTCGCACAGGATAGCAGAGCGAGTCGATCTCCCACTTGCGCTCGCACAAATCCGTCTGAATCGCAGGCTTGTCGTTTTCGCCCCATGGGCAGGCTTTGGCGCCGAAGTCGAAAGAGTTTGCGTAAGCGTCAATGAGGATACAGCGCGTCTGCCTGTTGATGACCCCAGCAATCATGTCTTTAAGCTTTCTGTCTGCCCGCGCGAAAGGTAGGTAGGGTGTGACTTGCGCGGTTGAGTCGCGCAACCACATTGCGTTTATATCCCCGGTAATCACGTAGGTGTCCGGTCGGTTTTCGCGTATGCCGAAAGTGATAGTCGTATCGAGCGTGTTCGGAAAACAATTCTCAAACAACCAGGCGAGCTCCGGGTCGGCAATCGCACTCTTTACTTCGAGGATCTTCGCTTCGACGGCGTCGCTCACGAACCTCCGCTGTCCGGCTGCGGGACGTTTACTGACAAATTCATGACCTGCTGAAAGGAGTGCACTGCTGAGACCGCGGTCGGGCCTTAGCGCCACGCCCGCGGCGGCACAAGCTAGACTCTTAATTACCGTCCGGCGTTTGTACATTATTCAAGAGCCATTTCTCGTCAAAACACATATGGTATCAATCGCCACTTCACCCTTTTCATATACTCGTCGTAGCCATCCAACTCCTTTCTGAGCATTTCCTCTTCACCCATGCTTCGCACGACCAGGAGAAGAATTATTAGTAGTCCCAACACCAATCCATAAACCGAGCCCAGCAGCAGCGCCCCACCGATAAAAAGCAACCCGCCGCCGGAATACATTGGGTGCCGCACGATTCCATACAATCCGGTTGAAATCACTTTTTGGCCGCGTTCCTTTTGCATCTTCACTACGGGCGCGGCAAACGTGTTTTCCTTAAGCGCGCTGAATAAAACAATGAAAGCAAGGACGAACAACAGCGCTCCTACTATCTTAATCCACAGCGGAAATTCCGGACTCCATCTGAACCGCCGGGCATCGAGCGGCATAATTACGAACCAAACCAGAAAGCCAGGAAAAAATAGAAAGAGCAATATCTTGTCCCAGGACTTCTGACCCTTTTGCACTGGCGGGCCGAATCGTTCGTTGAGTAACGCCGGGTCTTTAACATACAAATAAAGAACGGTTGCGTAGCTCAACAAGAAGAAGCCGATCGAAAATATCCAGCCTTCCATCCAACGCCAATCACCGGACAAGAAAAACAGGATTACCGGAAAGAGCAACAGATAAAAGAACGAGAAAATCAGTTGCCATAGCGGGGCCTTAGCAGGCGCGGTGTTTGTCATTGACTAACTCCAGTCTCTGGGAACAAATACTTAATTTTTTATTTACAGTATTTTAACTTCCAACAGTTAAGTTTCTTCATTAGTTCTTTGGTTCTTATTGTTGAAGGCCGACGAGCTGAGAGTGGCATGTTAGGTCGCGTTCTAATCATTGAAGATGATCCCGACGTAGACCTCATGAAATGGAATCAGCATGTTTGCGCCTCTCAATGCGGTTCCACGCAAGTCATCGCCGGAGTAGGGAGCCGGCCAACTCCCAACCGTCTGGAAGACGGCCCAGGAGAGCGATCGCATTGCTCTCAAGCGCGATCATCGTTCTCGCAGCCGCGATCCGGTCGGAGTAGATCAGATCCGAGTTGACGTTAGTTTCAGACATCGAAAACCGTATCCTCCCTGGGTTGTATTTGGTGGATTCAAGTTCAAGTGCAACTCAGCTATCAGACCGGAACCGACAGCGAGGGCACGTGTAACGTCCCGAATCAGAACCGGAAGCGGACCGGGGTCCCCAGCCGGGCAGCCCGGCTGGGGTGATGGTAGCGACCGGCCGGGGACTCAACCGTAGTTGTTAGTACTTGAGCGACCGCGATCAGTGATTGAA
>DASXSC010000017.1:0-5131 GCA_036506215.1 Pyrinomonadaceae bacterium
TTCTTCAGTTACGACAAATTCACGAAGAAGTTCGTGCTTCGCCAATTTCACATCGAAGGATTCGTGAATCAGTTCGCTGCCGAAAGCATCTCGGAAGACCGCCGCACAATCGTTTTTGTAAGTACTGCAATCGAGAACATCACACCCGGCTGGCGAGCCCGAGAGACTTACCGAATTCTAAACGATAACGAGTTTATTGAGACGTTTGCGTTAGCCGAGCCAAACAACGATTTCAACACTTACTCAGAGACTCACTTCCGGCGAAAGAAATAAGTGCCAAGGTTGCTGTTCCCAACGCTCAGATCGCTATGTCTGTTGCGATGAAACAGCGGGGCCACTAACTATCGAGCCAGCCGCCGAACCAGTGCCTGAAACCGTGGATGGTCGCGCAGCCACTCCCAGTCAGGGTCTCGTGGGATCCAATCCCCTCCCTCGAGACCAGCGCCGATAGCGCGTTCCAAGGCATCAAGCGCTCGTTCTTTGTCACCCACTACGGCGAACGCACAACCGGCGTTATACAAGATCGCGTCGTCGTCGGGAGCTAACGAGATCGCTCGGTCAGCCCATTCCTTTGCACGCTCAGTTTCTCGCAACCTGGCTAACGCTCCAGCGCCTAAAACATATGAACGCGCGTCGTCAGGCTGGAGGTCCAAGTACTTGGTAGTGAACTCTAACGCCCGCTGGTAAGCCTTGCGAGCTTCGTCGCCTCGGCCTAATTGTGTTAACACTAGGGCTTCTAGATAAATGGTTTGGTAGTCGTCCGGCCGCACGGATTGCGCTTGCTGAAAGAGACGAAGCGACTTCTTGAGATCTCCGCTTTTAAAGCAGGATCGCGCGAAATAGTAATGCGCATCGAAGAGAGTGGGATCCAATTCGATCGCTCGTTCAAATTCCGCGGCGGCGTCCGCGTAGCGCTGTTGCATGGATAATCCCTGGGCGGCGGCAACGTGAGCTTCCGCGGACTGCGGATCCAGCTTCAGAGCCCGGGCGCTTGCCTCGCGGGCCTTGTCCAAATGCGGCTGGCTGTCGCAACCAAAAAGATGCACATGCGCGGTTGCCAGCCCCGCCCATGCAGCCGCGAAGTTCGGATCAATGGCAACGGCGCGCTCGAACATCTCTCGACCGAGATCTATGTTTTGGCGGGTCCATTTGTGGAAGAGCTTTCGGCCGCGTAGATAGAATTCGTATGCCTCGACCTTGGTGGTGGACTGTTTTATCAAATGACGCTCCTCGCGCTGGGTGAGTGAGAGGCCCAAAGCACTAACGACACTGCTCGCGATCTCGTCCTGAATCGCGAAAACGTCCGCGATCTCGCGATCGAATCGCTCAGACCACAGATGGTATCCGTTGCGGGCGTCGATCAGTTGAACACTGATTCTGAGCCGCCGTCCAGCCTTGCGGACGCTGCCCTCAAGCAATGCGTCGACGCCGAGCCGTTTCCCTATGTCGCGCGCGTCCAGACGCAATCCCCGAAAGGCAAAGCATGACGTCCTGGCAGGGATATGAAGACCGCCAATTTTCGTCAAGGCGTTAAGGATTTCCTCGGCTACACCGTCTCCGAAGTACTCTTGATCGTGTTCGGCGCTGAGATCCGCAAAGGGTAACACAGCGAGAGCGCGAATTGCTTGTCTTTTGCTTTCCGGCGACAGACTGTCCTTTGTAATGTTCGACATGGGAAATCTCGTGGTACCGTCCTCCACATTCACGATGTAGAGACCGATGGGGCCAGTCCCCTTTAGCGGTCGATCGCCCAAATGTTCAAAACGGAACTCTCGGCGACCGCGCAGTTGGCGCCAGACGTCTTGACTAATTACCACTTGTCCGGGCTCGGCGGCTTCTTGAATACGTGCAGCGGCATTGACCCCATCGCCATACAGATCACCGTCCGCGGCCACTGCGACGTCAGCTAAATGAACGCCGATTCGTAAATTTTGGGCGCGACCAGTTGCGGCTGATCCTTCCCTATACCCGATGCTCAACGCCGTTGCGGCACGCACTGCCAGCTCGGCGCTTGGAAATTCTGCCAGCACAGCATCACCGACGAACTTTACGACCCGCCCTCTGTATTGCGGAACTGTTTCCCGAGACAAACCTTGAAGAATTTCGACGAAGCGTAGCGCGCCGCTCTCATCCTTGGCCGCATGCGCACTATACCCGGCAATATCCGCAAACCACAGCGCAATGAGGGTTCTTTCCATTCGAGAAGGCTCAAGGAACTATGCACCTCGGCAGTAAGTGGAGCAATTCAACCGTTGTTGGCACAGAAGCCGTGACACGGCGCTAGCTGCTAAGTCTGGTATGCGCTCGCGGACCTTTCAGACCGCCACGGTAACGCGCAGGAAGGTTGCAGGAATGGACGTGGCGTCCTTGCGCGGGCTTTTGTTTTGGCTGTTGAACAGATCTTCCAGTTCTTTCTGCAGGTCAGCGGCTCGGCCATTCTTTTCCGCAGCTTCGAAGGCATTCATAGTCGGCCCGTAATATTTCCTAAATTCATTCACGAGCGCTGACGGTGCGCCGGGGAAGTTGAATGTAAACGTGTCTCGCGCGAAGGATATCTTTTCTGCTGGAACTTCTGCGCCAGCAAATCGCTCGATTACATTACTCTCGATCCCCCACGTTATCGGACTGACGAAACCCTCCGGTAGTGGCGGCGTGTAGGTTGAGCTGATCTTCAAGATCTGCGCCACCAACGTCGGGTCGTTGGGGATCCAGTTGCCCATCACGATGCGACCTCCCGGGCGGGTTACGCGTACCATCTCCTTGGCAACCTCAAACGGCTTGGGCGCGAACATCGCTCCAAAGATGGTCACGACGAGATCAAACGCCTGATCCGGCAACTGGTGTAGATCGGACGCATCGCCTTCTTGAAATGTGCAGTTGGCGAAGCCATGCTCTCTGGCGCGCTTGTTCCCAGCCTCAACGAGATTCCGAGCAATATCGACGCCCAGCACATCGGCTCCGAGTTTCGCCGCCGGCAATTGCTGTCGTGCCATCGCCGCATCCGAGATCCAGGACTTTGAGCCCTTTTGTGATTCCAAGCCGCTGGACGAGCGCGGCAAAAATTTGTCAGTCAAAACCTCCGCGTGAAATACGAATTTCGCAGATTGCGAATTTCGGTCTGTCCACCTTAACTAGATTACAGGCCCGAGTGCCCTCGTGCTGTAATCCTATTGGTTCATTCTGCAATCCTCGCGCCAAGGGTTCGTTTGATCTCGTGAATTTTTGCCAGCTCGTGAGATGAAAGTGCAGCGACGCGGTTTTGCTGGTATCTGAGCCACGACGTTGCCCGGCTTGTCGCCGCTTTGCGTCTGCAAGGGCAATGTGAAGGTAAGGATGGCAAGCTCGCTGTAGCGGCCAGCGATTGTGGGGTAGCTCCGACCTTTCCATCGCATGCGTGCGCGGGAATGTGTTCGGCAAGGCTAAAGCGAAAGGGGTAGCTCCGTAAGAACTTAAAGAAATTGTTCATTTGAATGGGATGTTGCGGATGGTGTCGAGGTCGCGTTCGAGTTCTTGCCGTCGTTCCTTACGCTTAAGGAAATGGATTGCATTGACGCAAATCCAGAGCCAAATGCGGTCGAGTCTATCGACCACGTTTATCCAGTGCAGTCCTTTACGCGGACTGTGCCAACCGTGACATGGAGTTTTCACCGTTCCTGCTCCTTCTGGCGTTTGGCCTTTATGTGGAGCCATCGCTCGATCTCATTGGCTAGTTCGTCGTATTTTCCGTGCTGCTTTATTATGGCCTTCTCGTGCTGCTCAAGCTCATGCACTCTTCGCTCGGTTTCTTCCTCATCTTCATTGATGTCTGGGAGTGGCGGCAGGCTATCAACGCACTCCAAGTCGCCCGCAAACAGTTTCTCCATCATTGGCTTGGCAAGGTCTTCAACAGCCCATAGCCGTCGCTGTTGCCTGATTCGTTTCTTGGCAGCGATGTAGGAAACCGCCAGCTTCCGTAAGTTTTCCTCTGGCGCATCTGGGTTTACTTCTTTCATCTTTCTGACATCTTCTTCGACGTCTTCTGCCTCTGGATAGGCACCAGCAGCCATCTTGTCCAAGTAGTCCTCGAAGTCCTTCTCTATCTGCTCCCAAGCGTCGTCGATGTCGCTCATTGTGTGTTATTCAGGTTGATAAAAGGCTTCGTAGCATTCGTCTTGGGCGCGACCGTGGAGCTCGTCGCAGTGCGCGAGAAACTCCCGCCTCTCGCAGCCATACCAAATCAAAAACACGGCAAATGCGCCCATGATTGCTCCAACGATAAAATTCCCGTTCATCTCTCCTTTTGACTTGCCCGCAAGTCCTCCAAAGTGCGCAGGGCGTTTTTCAAGTACGCAAGGCTTGGCGGTGGCTGTTCCCATCCGCCTTTTCTCATGCACTCGCGATGAACATACACAGCGTTGACGCCATACTTTTTGTTATGCTCTAGCGCGATGCCATACGCTTCTTCTTTGGTAAGCACGAACCCGGTGTTAACGGGCTGATGATCTGGCCCAAGAATCCACCAGTCGTTTCCGCTGCCGTCAAACCGTGAAAACGGCATGATGCGCCAGCATTGTGATGCGTCGATGGTGCCCATGTTATGACATCGCCACTGGCGCTTCTTCATCTTTATCCTGCTTCATATCTTGAGGTTTTACCGGAAACATGAGGATCTCAGCGCGATAAGCCTGCGCTTTCGGCTCGGTATCACGAATGATACCGAAGTGAAGTCGACAGTCATACGGGGGAATCAGTGTGATGTTGATACCAAGCGAAGTGTTCTAATTTCATTTTGCTGAGAAGAGTTGGTCCCGGCGTGATCTTGCTTGGATGAGGCTCTTCGTTCCAAGCGATGCGCGTATGCGCTGCTTGGTGAACGGCGTCGGATGTTCCGTGTAATGGCACCACCACGTACCGTTATTGTTCCAGAGGTGATGGTTTGGATTTGCGGCATTGGTCCGCACGGCAATTTTGGATGAGTTCATGATGTTTTATCCTGTTTCAGTGCATCAGGAACTCTCGGAAAAATAAAAACCGCCAACCCATCAGGGCGGCGGTCTTCAGTCCTCCGGCGGAGATTTTATTCAGTGAGTTTCCTCACCACACATCGTCGGGGAACCTTCGTCCCCGATCAAGGGCACCTTAGCTCTCCACT
>DASXSC010000018.1:0-4665 GCA_036506215.1 Pyrinomonadaceae bacterium
TCCGGTTGTCACCGAACTCGAATACATTGAACCATTCTGCAGCGTCTTCGAATCAGGCAGCACTACAATCATCTCTCTCGCGCCTAATGCGAACGCTCCTTCGATCGTTTGTGGGACATGGATCTCTTCGCTCCATTGCTCAGCACCGATCGAATAACCATGCAAGGCATACACGACAGGGTAACGACGCGACTTTTGTATAACTCGGAGGCAAAAACACGAGCGCGTCTCGGTCAACAGCGTCGCCTTCCAAATTGCCTTCGAGCGATGTCCCGTGAATCTTGATACGTTCGACAGTCACAGGCTTCGCATTCGGAACAACAGGAGGCACGTCAGTCTGCACCTGTGCCCAAAGCTGAGCCGTCAAAGAAGCAATCATCAACAACGCCACCGCACAAAAAATTTTCCTTTTGTCATCGAGGTCTCCTGGAACGAACGACTGGGAGCTTCTATGAATTAATCGTCCCTCTTGCTGAGAAGTAGGCTTTGCACAACTTGGATACTGCTGCGTGAGAGAAGCGTAAAAACTCAAACTTTCATTCTCTCCAAGCGCTATTGTGGAAGCATCTTGGTTCCTTTCACTTGAAACGTTCCTACGACGGTTGGTGCACCTGTATTCGGCTGTCCCCCACCGATTGACACTGAATATGCTCCTTCCGCAATGATCGTATCGCCGGCTTCATTGACCATGCCCAGGTCGCGCTCATTAAGTTCGAAGCGTACCTTCTGCGATTCTCCCGGCTTCAGATGCACACGCTTGAACCCGCGCAGTGCACGCAAGGGCGCGCCCGCAACTTTCGGGAAACTCAGGTAAAGTTGCACGACCTCATCGCCTGCACGCTTGCCTGTATTCGTTACGCTAACTTCTGCAGTCAGAGGTTCACTAACCTCGAGTGCTGTCTTTGGTAGCAACAAGTTGCTGTATGAAAACGTCGTATAGCTCAAACCGTAGCCGAACGGATAAAGCGGCCGCCCTTCAAAGTAACGATAAGTACGACCTTTCATCGCGTAGTCTTCGAATGCAGGCAACTGGTCCACCCCGGTGTAGAAAGTAACGGACAAACGTCCGGCAGGATTGTTTCTCCCCGAGAGTGTTTCCGCTATCGCCGCACCCCCTTCTTCACCCGCATACCACGACTCAAGAATTGCATTCGCATGTGTGGCGGCCCAATTCACTGAAAGTACACTACCGTTGGCGAGAACTACCACAAGAGGTTTTCCCGTCGCCGCAACAGCTTCAAGTAACTGTTGCTCGGGTTTCGGCAAATCAAGGCTGGTGCGATCGCCGCCCTTGAATCCTTCCTCGCTAACCTGCATCTCCTCCCCTTCAAGCTCGCTGGTAATGCCCACGACGGCGATAACAACATCAGCATTCTTTGCCGCTGTAATCGCATCCGAACTCGGTTTCGGATCATGTTTGGACCAGATTAACTGTGCCCGAAGTGGACCAGCACTGGTTCGCACGTAGGTGAATGTGATTGGCACTTTCTTTCCGTGCTCGAGATGAACGCGCGCGACCTTCGCCTGCATACCAGTTCCACCCACGAGAAATTCCTGTGCGACAGGTTTGCCATCGACAAGCAGTCTCGCGAAGGTACCATCGACGCGAACACCAAGATTGAAGTCACCGGTCTCAGTAGGCGTCAGGAAACCGTTCCACTCGACCTGCAGCGGGAATTTGTCGTTAGCTTCCTGTGGAATGTCTTCTTGTTTTAGATCAACCAAACTCAGCTGGCGCTTCGCTAATAATGTCGGCGGACCCGCAAACAGCTCCCCGGTTGAAAACTGTACAGCTAGTCCCGGTTGTCCTTCCGGCGTCGTCAACAGCGATGCGGGAACGACATCGCCGTCATTGCGTAAGAATTGACTCCCCGGCACAAAATTGATCTGTGCGTCGGGGAACTCCGCCTTCAGTCCTTCCAATACCGAAACGGTGTGTGTCGGGATTCCCGTGTAGTTGCCCAGTAAATATCTGGTTTGATCTGCGAGTGGTCCAACAACGGCGATCTTGATTCCATTCTTCTTCAACGGGAGCGTACCGTCGTTTTTCAATAACACCATCGACTCGTTTGCGACGGTCCGTGCCAACGCACGATGCTGTGCACTATCAAGAAGCTTTTCATCAATCTTGGTGTAGGGAACCATCTCCGGTGGATCGAACAATCCCAACTTCATCCGCGCAGTGAAGAGACGGATCAGCGCCGTGTCGATTTCACTCTCCTTCAGTATTCCCTGCTTGTAGGCATCGAGGTATGGCTTGTAATCGTGATCGTCTTTTACTTTCGCGAGAAAGTCGATGCACTCGTTGTCCATGCCGCGCTGGAGAGACAACGCCGACGCTTCCGGCTGTGACTTCGTGAAATGATGATCTCTGAAGATGTTGATAACGGCGCCGCAATCCGATACGACGTAGCCCTGGAACTTCCACTTATCGCGCAGATTCTCCTGAAGCAGAAATTCATTCACACACGCCGGTTGTCCGTTGATGCTGTTGTAAGCACACATGACTGAGGCGGCTTTGGCCTCGGTCACAGTTGCGCGGAACGCTGGGAGATAGGTGTCGACTTGATCATGCTTGCTGACTTTCACGTCGTCTGTGTGACGGGATGGCTCTGGTCCACTGTGAACAGCGAAGTGCTTTGGTGTCGAGATAACTCGGTAATATCTCGGATCGTCGCCCTGCAGTCCCGTTACAAACGAAACTCCCATGCGCGCAGTCAGGAAAGGATCTTCACCGTAGGTTTCCTGACCGCGTCCCCAACGCGGATCGCGAAAGATATTGATGTTGGGCGACCAGAAGTCGAGTCCTTCAAAGATGTCGCTATGGCCATCGCGCATTCCCTGCACAAACTTGATTCGCCCTTCTGTGCCGATCACGGCAGCCATGCGATGAATGAGATCTGTGTTAAAGGTCGCAGCCAAACCGACGGGTTCGGGAAACTCGGTGGTTCCATTTGTGGCTACACCGTGCAGAGCTTCGCTCCACCAGTCGTAAGCTGGAATATTCAATCGCGGGATCGCGCGTGCCTGATTTACGAGCTGCGTGACTTTCTCTTCTACAGTCATGCGATGGACCAGGTCTGCTGCTCGTTCCTCAAAGGACAGCTTCGTGTTGAGGTATGCAGGCTGCTCGGGCGTCTGAGCAACTAGACTTCCAACGCTCAGGATCGCAACAAACGCAATGAGAATGCGAAAGGTTGATGTTTGCATCAGGTTTCTCCGATGATGTTTGTCCACGAGTTAGGAATGTGCGACGCGTATTAGACTCAATGAACTACTTCACTGCAAATAAATAAATATTAACGCTGAAAGGGGGGACTACTATCGAGTCGGGTAATGACGAGAGCGCCAGCTCCTCAACCTCCGCGTAACAATAATTCTAGTGCTACAGTCCGGCGGACCACCCGGCGGCCGGGCCGCCCAACACCTGATCGCGCCGCCGATTTGCACCGGGTGATGACCGAACTTAACCAACTTTGATGGCCGACAATTCGCTGGGCAGACCACTCGGGTTGCCATGCCGGAGCTCAGTGGGATGTCTCGATTGCGTAGTGGTCAATCTACTCTTGATGCATGGATGCGGCTGTTCCGTCGGACCACTTTGCAACTGCTACTGCGAACACAAGAATCGGCGGCAGCCCCTTTCGCCTGGGACGGTTCCTTCGACGATAAGAACCAGTAACGACCGGCAAAAACTGGCGAGCCCGATGCGCCAGCCCCCCAATCCTTACCCTCATTGAGCGCGGTAAAGAACATCACATGTGGTGCGTTGTCATCGCCTGCGTCGAATAGATATGCCGACTTCGACATCATGAACACCATATTGCCGTTTTCGAGATCCGGTAGTTGTTTATTGGCGATGCCGCGTTAATGGCCGACACGATCTCCGCCTTAGAGTGGCCGGCCATCACCAGCCTCATCCGCAGCTCAGCGATCGGCAATATCGATCGCGCAGCTTGCGATTCAGGCATTCGGCACCTCTCACTTTCGGATTCCAGTACTCAGGCGAGTCAAACGCCGCCATCCAGCTTCTTTCCACCAGACAGACAAACCCGTTCTTTCCTCGGACAGCTGTTTCATAGCCTTGCCGTCCCAAGGATCGTGGCGTCGCTGGATATGGAATCGGGAGCGGCCTCCGCGCCAGCAGAATCTCAGCATTCCTTTCCATCAAGTATTGGTCGACAGGCGCCATTTTCGAATATTAATTCGACTGTGCCGCCGCCTTCGGCAGTAGGAAACCGATGCTGATTACCAGCACCAAGGCCATGATACTGATCATTATTTCCCTCGTGCTTTCCCTCACGGCCGCCCTCATCGCGAGGTATCCTTTCGCCGTCGCCGCTCGCTCTCCTTTATTATTTCGCTCAAATCCACGACCTGCCGTATCTCAATCGGTCCAAGTCCATACTTAAAGCCTGGTTGCTGGGAGACAAGCTGAATGGCATGATTGAGGTCTCGCGCCTCAAGGATCTGAATGCCGCCGAGCTGTTCCTTGGTTTCCGCATAGGGGCCATCCGTCGTCGTGACTTTGCCGTTTTTCCAGTACAGGGTTTACGCGGTCTCGGGAGGCTGCAGAGGCACTTCGGCAACAAGATGTCCGTTGACGCGCAGATGGTCGTTGTACTCAAAGCATTCGTCGAATACTGCGTTTCGCTCGTCCTCGGT
>DASXSC010000019.1:0-3202 GCA_036506215.1 Pyrinomonadaceae bacterium
CGACTGACGCGACCTCCACGCGGATCCCGTGCCGGCGCAGCTTGATCGCGAGATAAGCGAAATCGGCGTCGCCAGTCACGAGAATCACGACATCGGGCCGCATCTCGATGGAAAGCTCGAGCGCGTCAATTGCCATCATCACGTCCACGTTCGCCTTGTAATGACCTTCTTCGGCGGGCGCTCCATCCTTCGTCACGACCATGAATCCGTTGGAGCGCAGCCAATGGACGAACTTGTTTTTCTTGTCCCGTTCTTCCTGCCAGGTTGGGATGGCAGGGGGCAATCCGGCATAGACCACCATCTCGATCAGATCACGTCCGGTATTTGGACCCGCCAGAAAATCCCGGAGCTTTAACCAATCGAGCCCGCGTCCCGCAGTCCGCACAGAACTGCCGACGTTCGATTCATCCACCAGCACTAACAATCGGGAACGAGCCTGAAGATCTGAATCTTTCTTTCGCATTCAGACACGACTCAACTACATCCGCGCCGTTCTAGCGAGCACTACTTGTTCAACTCAGATGCGATTTCGTTGTAGCCGCTCTCGCTTGTCACGCTGTAGCTTCGGCAAAGCCGCTGACTGCGGTCTTCTGCTAAACCCGGCGGAATGCGTTTCCTCCGAAAATGATCGCCAACCCGAGCAGGATGACTGCGACCGGCACGAGCGGCGCGCCGGTGATGTAAGTGAACAGGACGAAGAGAATCGCGATGACGGCGAGGATTGTTGCGATGTTGTAGTTCATAGTTTTCCCATCGTGTACCTGGTGAGGTTATCTGGAGCAAGGTTTTTGAAACAGAATCGATGTCGCCTGCGGTTTAGTTGTAACCGCTGTCGTTTTGTCACGCTGTAGCTTCAGCAAAAGCGGATGACTGCGGCCTTCTGTTTAAACGCGCTGCTCGCCACGGCCGCAATGCCGCACGCACGGGAGTCATCAGCCTGACAATGTTTGACGAACTGCTGACGGCTGTTCGAAGGAGCGCTTCGGCCTAACAAGTGCAAATGTTAAATGCTCTGCTCGCGAAGGCTTTCGGAGTTGAGACGCGACCTACCACGAACACATTGGACTAAAGTCCTATTTGCGGTTCTCCGCAGTGTTAGTAAAATCATCTTTGATTACGTCATCCGACGCCTCAACGTACTTTCCGCCGGGTGAAAAGCCGGTTGAAAGGCTTAACCTTCGCTGAGACACCGCTTAGCGCGATCTCCAGATTCACCTGGAGCTCTGGGGCATCTGATGCGAGGCCGCCGTTCAAGGCGCCTCGTGAAGATGGCTCCTCTTTCCGCGCGAATCTGGGCAGTCAACCCGAACTAGAAAGGTCTTTATGAAATTCGTTAGTCTCAGAACGAAGCGCGCTCACAGACAAGGCAGGCTAGACAAACGGTCCCGCGCCACTCATGAATCTTTCGACAAGCCAACGGCCGTGCCTCATCAAATCCACACCTACTCGGAGCTTCGGCAAAAGATTCACGACGACCTCCGGATCCAACATCCCGAATGGGTCCAGCCAGATGGCAAATCACCCATGTGTGATTCTTACGAGGAGCGCCTCGTGAACCTGCTCGATAGTCTGACGCGAAGAGAATCCACCCGGTCTATTGTTGATCCTCATCGTCTTCTCGAACAGGGAGCAAACTGACTCGCGCAATTGCAGCTTGCCATTCCTGGTTGGTGCTTTCTGGTCATTGTTAGATTGTAAACGCGAGTAAATAGCGTCAGGATACGAAACAGATGCTCTGGCAAGGAAGAAGAGTAAGCGAGAATGTTGAAGATGTTCGCGGATCATCCGGCGGCCGACGCCTTGTCGTGGGTGGCGGAATTGGCACCGTGGTTCTCGTAGTCATTTATCTCCTGCTCGGCGGCGATCCTCAGGCGCTGTTTAATTCCCAGCAGGGCGCGCAATTATCGCAACCTGAGCAGATCGACAGCCAAGGGCCACACGATGAGGCATCGAAGTTCGTCGCTGTCGTTCTCGCCGATACCGAAGACGCCTGGCATGAGATCTTCCGGCAAATGGGCCGGCAGTACGAGGAGCCGAGGCTCGTACTCTTCACGGACCAGACGCGGTCCGGCTGCGGGTTCGCCAGTGGCGCGAGCGGCCCGTTTTATTGCCCGGAAGATCGACGCGTTTATATCGACCTCGGTTTTTACCGTTTGCTCCAGGAACGCTTGGGTGCAGGAGGCCATTTCGCACAGGCCTATGTGATAGCCCACGAAGTTGGACATCACGTGCAGAATCTGCTCGGTATAACCGATCGTGTGCAGGCGATGCGCGGTCGGGTGAGTGAATCTGAATATAATCAACTCTCTGTCCGCCTCGAGTTGCAGGCAGATTTTCTGGCCGGCGTTTGGGCCCGTTATGCCGACCGTGTCAAAGGCGTTGTCGAAGTCGGCGATATCGAAGAAGCGATGCACGCGGCCAGCGCGGTTGGCGATGACAGACTCCAACGCAGCTCGCGCGGTTACGTCGTGCCCGATTCATTTACGCACGGCACCTCCGAACAACGCGCCCGCTGGTTCCGCCACGGCTACGAGACCGGCGATGTCCGCCAGGGCGACACCTTTAACGCGCCTTACTTGTAACAAAAGAACGTAGCGCGTCAGGTTGTGTCAAAAGTGAGGACTGACCCTCTTTCCTTCGCTGTAGGCGGCGGTGTCAGCCGCAATTGTAGCCGCTGTCGCTGACTGCGGCCTCCCACTTAAGCGTCAACAGGCTTCGCTAGGAGGAGGTTCAGGTTCAGGTGTAGGTGATGGTGTTTCTTTCCTTTGTGCCATTCCCAATTCCTGAGCGAAGAATCAAAGATTGTCGAGCAAATAATCTCCAAAGGTCGAAATAAACTCTCAAGGCTGACAATCTTTGATGAGCCACTGACTGTTGTGTGCACCGGAACGATACGGCCTAACGAGTTCAAATGTTAAATGCTCTGCTCAGCTTGCCGCCGTGGCGGGGGATGACTTTCGGAGTTCCGAGTTTTAGATTTGATTCCCATTCGCTCCGTGCATTCCGTACGAGCAGTAGGTTTCTTGAATCCAACAGATCTGATCTTGGCATCCCAATAGAAAGGCGGATTATATGAATTGGCCTAATGGTAAGCGCCAAACTGTTAACACTTTGTGGTCGTACTTTTGCGCGCGTAGAAAAGTGGCGATTGGAGTAGCAGTGTCGATGTCTCTCCTGACAGCAACACTGACGTGGTCCCAGC
>DASXSC010000020.1:0-46816 GCA_036506215.1 Pyrinomonadaceae bacterium
CGGAGGTCAAAGACCTAACGAGACTTGCCGCGCACCGGAGGTCACAGACATTACGGGACTTGCCGCGCATCGGAGGTCACAGACATTACGGGACTTGCCGCGCATCGGAGCTCTCAGACCTTACAGGATTTGCCAGTCTGAATTCGAGGAATCAGAGGCTCACGCGGGAGGGTTATATCTATATCTGCAGAAAGTTGCTCAGCAGCCGCTTTCCTGCCGGCGTCAGAATGGACTCCGGATGAAACTGCACCCCTTCGATTTTTTTCTCGCGATGACGCAGGCCCATGATCACACCGTCGCGCGTCTCGGCGGAGATCTCCAGACACGCAGGCAGGCTTTCACGCTCGACTACCAATGAATGATAGCGACCGGCTTTGAACGGAGATTCGAGTTCGCGGAAGATCGACCTGCCGTCATGAACGATTTCAGAAGACTTGCCGTGCACGACGGTCGACGCCCGCACAACACGCCCACCGAAGGCTTCGCCGATAGCCTGATGACCCAGGCAAACGCCCAGTATCGGAATGCGTCCGCCGAAACGCGTTATCAAGCCGAGCGATAATCCCGCATCGATAGGACAGCCCGGTCCCGGCGAAATCAAAATGCGACTCGGGAGATTTGCCTCAATATCATTGAGTGTTATTTCGTCGTTGCGCCGCACGACGACGTCTTCGCCAAGCTCGCCCAGGTATTGGACCAGGTTGTAAGTAAACGAATCGTAGTTGTCGATTACCAGAATCATTTTTTATTCAGTCGCGGATGAACGCGGATATGAAAACGGCCTGCAAATATTTTCGGAAGAAAGCCAGCAATTTTGTAGTCCTCAGTTCTGATCCGATCCGGATCTATCCGCGTTAATCCGCTGCTAAACCTGCCTCTTCCGCAAGTTCAATGGCGCGCAAGAGTGCCTGCGCTTTGTGAACAGTCTCCTCGTATTCGCGCTCCGGTACGGAATCGGCGACGATACCCGCGCCCGCCTGCACCGAGGCTTCTCCTTTTCGCAACACGATGGTGCGAATCGCTATACATGAATCCAGGTTGTCAGCGTAGTCCATGTAGAGCACCGCGCCCGCGTAAACACCGCGCTCGTCGGGTTCCAATTCCTGGATGATTTCCATCGCGCGTACTTTGGGCGCTCCGGTTACAGTGCCCGCGGGAAAGCAGGCTGCGAGTGCGTCAAAGCGATCAGCACCGGCTCGCAAACAGGCACTCAAACTGGAAACGAGGTGCTGTACCTTCGAGTAGCGCTCGACCGACATTAGGTCCTCAACCTTGACCGATCCAAATTGCGCCACCCGTCCCAGGTCATTGCGTCCCAGGTCGACGAGCATCATGTGCTCAGCCACTTCTTTCTCATCGGCGCGCATTTCTTCTGCAAGCCTGTTGTCTTCCGCTTCCGTGGCGCCGCGCTTGCGCGTGCCGGCAATCGGCCGGTAGTCGAGTTTGGGACCGCGACAGCGCACCAGCATTTCAGGAGAAGCACCGATGATGGCGTCATCGCCAAGCTTGAGCAAATAGGTATAGGGAGCAGGATTACTTTTGCGAAGTGCGCGGTAGATTGGAACTGGCCCAACCATTACATCCCTGGCGAACCGCTGCGAAACCACAACCTGGTAACAATCGCCGGCCATGATGTGTTCCTTTACGTCGCGTACGGCCTGCTGAAAGTTTTCTCGAGTCCAGTTTGAGTGAACCGATCTTTTTGCCGGATCGCAAGGCTGTGAATCCCTGTCGGGCGAACGCGGTGGAGTCGGAGACTTCAATAGCTTCTCGAGCCGCTCCGTCTCACGCACCGCCTGGTCATAAAGTTCTTGCAAACTAATTTTGCTCGCGTCGGCCGCTTCTGTGAAAACTATCGAGACACATTTTATCTGCTGCTGCATCCGGTCAAATACAACGAGGGTGCGATAGAACATCAAGAGAGCATCCTCTCCCTGATTATCAGGCGGCGTGTCCCCAGTCGAATCATTGCTCGCCTCTCTGTTTAGTGCCGGCTCAAACCAGTTTGCGGCGCCATAGCCGAGATATCCGACCGCGCCGCCGGCGAACGGACCAAGGTCGCCGCGGCTTGCCAATTTGTTTCGCTGAAAGTGGCTTTTGAGGTATTCGGTTAGACATTCGCAGCGCGTTTCAGTCGCGCCGTTTTTTTCAATCGTCGTCTCTTCGCCCCGCCCGCGAACAATCATGTAGGGATCCGCGCCAAGAAACGAATACGTGGCCACTCCTTCCGCGCCTTCGACAGATTCGAGAAGGAAAGCATAACGCGCCGCACCCGCGACATTTACAAACGCGTCGACCGGGTCGATTGAATCAGCTGCCACGGTCCTCGCCACGGCAACAACGTTGCCGCGTTTAGTGTCCTGCTCAAACTCCGCAAAGGTTGCAGGTTGAAGTTTAGAAATCGGCGCGTCCATCGAGATCACCATGCAATCAGAAACTGATGAAGCGAATCAAACATCGAATCAAAGGAATCCGCACAGAACAACACAGGCTGATAGTGCGTTGGGTCATACTCATGCCGCGACGCCTCCTCGAAATCAAGTGGGCGAAGTTCAGCCTTGTGCATCGCCTCCAATTCTCCAGCCGAAGATAGAAGCCCGGTGCCGTATGCTTTCAACGCTCCATCTTCCCGCAGCACACCAAACTCTATCGTGAACCAGTAAACGCGGGAGAGCCGGTTTAAAGCCTCCAAAGACGAGGTGCGCTTGACCGCTTTGCCAAACAAACGATTCAGCTCGGCGAGTCTCTTGCTCGCGAGCGTTACCGCGTGGCCGACGATCTCATGCACGACATCAGGTTCCGGAGTGTAGAGCGGGGTCGAGTGATGGCGAATATACTGCGTGCAGAGAAATGTGCCGGAAGCTAGAGATTCAAGAAACACGCGTGGCTCGACCAGACCAGCCACAGGTTCAAGACGGAAGCCGCTAATGGCCTGGACCTTTTCGTTAACTTCGCTCAATTGCGGAATGCGATCAGACGCGAACGCCAAGCATCGCACGCAGGCCAAATATTCCGCGCAGGCGTGGGCTTGATGTGCAGGCTCCAGCGCCTGCCAAACCGCCTGCCAGACCTGATGCTCCTCGGTTGAATAAGGCGCCTCGGGAATCGGCTGGCCCGACTGATAGCCAAGTGCAAGTTGGGCTATGCGATTGCGCCGCGCGCGATATTCCAGATCGCGAAAGCCGGGATGGTCGGGACTCAGTTGAACGATCTTGTTTCGATCCGCGGGAGTTTCATCGGCATCCAGCGGGACCACTCGCATGTCGGCGTGGTCTGCCAATAACAATTCTTCTTGTTCCACGAGCATATTGAGAACCTCGCTTCCCTGTAAGCAAACTGTTGGTTTGCGTACTAATCGACCTTGTTTTGAAGAGCTCCGCTGTCTTAAAGAGCTTCTGCGCAAAAAAAAACGGCCACCGCTCCCGTGTCGGAGGAAAGTGGCCGGTTTAAAATTCTGTTCCCGAAACTTTGTTGGTCGCTTAAGTCATCTCAAGTCTGGCCAACGGAACAGCCTTCCCGTGCCTCTCCCTCCATCGAAGAGCGCCAATAATAGGCGTACAGGATGCTGGAGTTGCCAGTTGTGCTGTTGCAATGCTTCATATCCGTTGACCTGAGACGAACGATCCGAACAGCAAGTTAGCCCCAACCTCTCCGCTTGTCAACTGTTCGAATTGACTCACCAAAAATCTACTCCAAGGGGATTCGTTGCCTCAACTAAGAATTTACTCGAAATAGAAGAGAACTCCTTGAAAGTGGTTGAAGAAGGAGGAGAAAAGTTGAGGTTTAAGGATGCAGGAGCGGAAGGCATTGACGCCGGCGACGGCCGCGCGGTATCAAAGTGCGAGGAAGAAAGTGAAGGGAAAGATCCTCGACGAGTTAACGGAGCTAACGGGCTACCATCGAGGTTACGGGCGGCTCGCAGTCTTTTTTACCCAGCTCTCAGTCTGAACCCTGATAGATAGACAACGAAGAAAAAGGCTCATCACCTGACGAGCCTTTTCCCTCTTTGAGTTCCGTGTCCGTTGTTACGTGGAACCTGCAACTCGATAACTCATCAGTGCTACTCCCTCACCTGTACGTTCCCGGATTGGATTGGTATCTGCTCGAAATCATCAGCACCAATGAACTGGCAAGCGCTTGGCTCGACCACATTATCGAAGAAAACTAAGCTGATCGTGTCGATGCCGGCACCTGGTTCACCGTTGTCAAAAACGGTAAAGAAGGCCGCGTCAAACTCATCGTTGAAAACTGGATCACTTGTCTTCCTAACTGAACCGCCCAAGCTGGCTCTGTTTCCTACAACTTGAAGGCAGGTGATATCGAACTGGGCATCGTACCTCGGGTCAAATTCCGGATTGTGAATTACCGCATTTCCTTGAACGGTACCATCCGACATTTGCTTCGCACTGAAGGAAAACTGTCTTCTGACGGTTCTGCCAGTCGTATCCTGCACGAGGAGAGTTCCATGGCCCGAGGCCGATGGTCCAGGAGCGGCAGCCGACGTCGGCCGCAGGCTAATGGTGACAGCCAGGGCTGTAATTAACAACCCGGCAAAAACAAACTTTTTAGTAACATTCATCCTTGTCTCCTTAATGCTCCTAATGTGATGTTGTTCGGGGCAACCAAACCGCCGGCGAACAAATGAACGTCGGCAAAACTTTGCGATAGGATAAATGCGTATTGTTGGAGCGAGAAAGCGGAAGGATGGCAGTGATCCAAGACCTTGTTCCCATAACCCCCCACACACATTACCGTCCCAGCACCGCACCTGTCTCGGCCATGTGTACTTCCTTGTCGTAAAGTGGCGACAATTTACTAAAATTCGAAATTGCCTGTCAATCAAATTGTTAGACTCACGGTCAGTTCTATCTTGTATCGACCGACCAGCGGGTGCGAGCCCGCCTTCCTGACCTCGAGACCCTCAAACTTTCGTCACCAGGTTCTGCGTGAAAGGCATTCAACACAGGGCTACCAATTCATCAGCAGAGTCTCGGGTCGGGAAGGCGGGCTTGCGCCGCTGATCGGTTTACAGTCAACCTACGTGGCTCTAATCCAGTTTTTCTATATGGAACGTGTTTTTCGGACGGCACTTACCTTGCGCTGTCTTCCCCGGGGAATGAATTGCCCGCCATCCGAGAGGTTTCGGCGGTCGCTAGCGGTTCGTAAAGAGACATAAAAACCGAGAGGCGTATCGTAAGGCTACAGGAAGCGCCAGGGAGTTTGCATATGAAAAAGAGTTATGGGCAAAGCAGGTCTGTTTGGATGGACACCGCTAAGGTTCCGCTGGAGTCATCGCTCGCGGAAAGAATCATCGCCGACGTGTGCATAGTCGGCGCAGGAATCGCCGGAATGTCGACGGCCTATCTTCTCGCTCGCGAGGGTAAGTCCGTCGTAGTTTTGGATGATGGCCCAATCGGGGGTGGGATGACAGGAAGAACAACTGCACATCTCGTCAATGCTTTGGACGACCGCTATTTCGAGCTTGAGCGTCTTCACGGCGAAGCAGGTGCGCGGCTGGCGGCGGAAAGCCACACAGCGGCGATAGATAGAGTTGAAGAAATCGTCAAAGAGGAAGCGATTAAATGTGAATTCGAACGACTCGACGGTTATCTGTTTGTGCCACCGCGCGAATCCCAGAAGGTTCTTGATGACGAGCTGGAGGCCGTGCACCGAGCGGGACTCACCAACATCGAAAAGGTTGAGCGCGTTCCCTGGGATTCCTACGATACGGGAGCCGCTCTACGTTTTCCGCGGCAGGCTCAGTTTCATCCTCTGAAATATCTGGCTGGTCTCGCGAAAGCCATCAAGGAGAAAGGCGGACGAATCTACACGCAAACTCACGCAAACGAAATCGAAGGCGGCAAGCAGGCGCGAATTGAAACGAGCAATGGTGGCGTTGTTACTGCGGATGCAGTTGTAGTTGCTACCAACACGCCGGTGAACGATCTGGTAGCGATACACACCAAGCAAGCTTCTTATCAGACTTACGTGGTTGGCGCTCTCATACCGCGCGGCTCAGTAGCGCGCGGGCTTTATTGGGATACGCCCGATCCTTATCACTACATACGAATTGAAACGGTCGGGATTGGCGTTGAGGCTCACGACGTCTTGATTGTCGGCGGCGAAGATCACAAGACGGGCCAGCAGGACGATGGCAACAAACGCTTCGGCGCGCTCGAGCGTTGGACGCGCCATCGCTTTCCCATGGTTGAAGATATCGAGTATCGCTGGTCGGGAGAAGTGCTGGAACCGATAGACGGCCTGGCGTTCATTGGACGAAACCCGCTTGATGCTAAAAACGTCTTTATTGCAACTGGCGATTCAGGTAATGGAATGACCCATGGAACAATCGCGGGCATTCTGCTGACCGATTTGATCCTGGGTCGCAAAAACGCGTGGGAGTCGATCTACGATCCGTCGCGCATCACGCTGAAAGCCCTGCCGGAGTTTGCCAAAGAAAACCTGAATGTGGCGGCGCAGTATACGGACCTTGTATTGGCTGGTGATGTTGAATCTGCGGATGAAATCAAACCGGGCGCGGGAGCGATCCTCTCGCGCGGGTTGAGCAAGGTGGCAGTTTATAGAGATCCCGGGGGAGAGATTCACGAGTTCTCCGCGGTCTGTCGTCATCTGGGCTGCATCGTCAACTGGAACGCGCTGGAAAATACGTGGGATTGTCCGTGTCATGGCTCGCGTTACGACGCGCTGGGCAAAGTCATTCAAGGACCGGCGAACAGAGACTTGGAGAAAAGCGAGCCGTCGGATAGTGAGCAATCGGTAGCCAGCAAACAGCAATCAGCTGGACGTAGGACATAAGTCCGCGATCTGAAAATTATCCGCTGTAGTTGGAACAACAGCACTACCAGGCAGTTTATGGTAGTGGGTCAGTTCCATGTCCGATAAGCTTTAGCTTATCGCTGAGTCACGACAGACTAAGGTTTATCGGACATTGACTGCTCTGGCCACCAGCCTAATGTATGAACGGTTGTAACCTGTCCAATAAAGAACTATTGGGCACTCATCCTTGATTACGCCGCCGCCATGTCGGCTTCGCTAATGTCGAAGTTAGCGCAAACTTTCTGCACATCATCGTGGTCTTCCAGCGCTTCCATTAATTTCAACATTTGCTTGGCCTCTGTCCCTTCAAGCTTCTTGTATTCCTTGGGGACCATCTCGACCTCAGCTACTTGCGGTTCAACGCCAGCTTTCTTGACGGCTTCAAGCACAGTATCGAAGTCGGCAGGCGCAGTTATAATTTCGAAATTGTCCTCATCATCGCGCAGGTCTTCAGCGCCGGCGTCAGTAACAATCTCGAAGAGTTCCTCCTCCGATTTCGCACTCTTGGCAACCACTATGTAACCCTTCTTTTCAAACATCCAGGCCACCGCACCGGCAGCTGCGAGGTTACCGCCATTCTTCGAAAACGCGTGGCGGATTTCCGCTACGGTGCGATTACGATTGTCAGTCATCGATTCAATTAACAACGCTACCCCGCCCGGTCCGTAACCTTCATAAGTTATTTCTTCATAGTTCACGCCTGCTTCTTCGCCAGTGCCGCGACGGATGGCACGCTCGATAGTATCGTTGGGCATGTTGCCGGCCTTGGCGTCGAGGATAGCTTTGCGCAAGCGCGCGTTGCCTTCCGGATCACCGCCTCCGGAACGAGCTGCGACGGTGATTTCCTTAATGAACTTTGTAAACAGTTTGCCGCGCTTGGCGTCGAGCGCGCCCTTTTTGTGCTTGATACTGTGCCACTTCGAGTGTCCGGACATTTCGCTTAGATCCTTCTGGAATTAGTACCGTTCGGCTTGCAGGTTGGGCAATATATCACAGAGATCGGCCACAGATTAGCGCGGAGAACCGAATCCCAGCACTGGTTTACTTGTCGTACTGGTCTCACTAACACCGCTGGTTTTATTCGAGCTGTCAGCGTGGCTCTGGCCCGTAACTCAAATCCGCCAGAATACTTGCAACACCATTTCTAATGATGACCTGTTTTGATTTCGAACTATGGCCTCCTGCAATTTCCACAGCGCCACGAGAAACCCCAAAGGCGCGGGCGAGAACGCGAATAAGTTCTTCGTTAGCAGCGCCGTCTACAGGCGGAGCCGAGATGCGGACGCGCAGCGCGCCATCATGTTCGCCGACTATCTCACTGCGAGAGGCACGGGGAACGACCCGCACGTTGAAGGTTAGCGTATCGCCGTTCATTGCGTATTTTATCATCGACAAAACCAATTCATCGCCGGTCTCCGGCCGCACATGCGTGGCAAGTCTCTGACTTGCCGGCGGTTCTGAAACTCTTTAAGTCTCCGACCTGGAGATTGTGGTGTTTCTGGTCTTCAGTAACGCAAAGACTTACCGCGCATCGGAGGTCAGAGATCTTTCGCCGCTTGAGCCACCAGGTTCTGACAACCCGGTCACACCTGGAAGACCCAGTTGTCACTGCTCAGCGGCTCATAAAAGGTGCCCACCTGGTAAGGTGCCTCCTGCTTGCCGCGCCTCGCAGAGCAGACGTCGTCCCGTTATGCGAAGAATACGATTTGCCAGCCACGCAGGAGAGTCCCGGCAATCGCACCCTGGATCAACCACAGGATGAGAAAGGCGACTATGGGCGAGATATCGAAGTTTCCTACCAGCGGGACTATGCGTCGTAGCGGACCAAGCATTGGTTCGGTGGCTTTTACCAGGAAACGCATCATGCGGTTGGAATAGCTCACCATCACCCAGGAAAAAATTATGCGTATGAAAATCAGCAAAACGTAAAGACTGACCAGGCCGTAAAGCACATAACCGATAACCGGAACGACCGCATGCTTGCTAAGACTTAGCAAAACCCCAGCCAGTGTGTTGGCGAGGCTCGTTACAAGCTGCAGTGAAAACCATCCCAACAGCACTGCCAGGAGAATAGTCACCAGCGGCGCATATTTCGGATCTACTCCAAAACCCATCAGGGCCCGTCGCACCGGTCCAATAAGAGGATCTGTTAGTCGCCGAATCGTTAATGAACTTCGGCCAAAAGGGTTCAGATCAGCCCGATTGGCAATGAACCGCAGCAGCACTAACACGATGACGGTGACAATGAGTGCAATCACTGCCCAGCTGATGAACCAGTAAACTCGCTCGAGGATGATCATGATGTTGTTTCGGCGAACTCGAGTGACCAGTATGGAATCGCAGACTAACAGTTTGCGTTACAGGTTACTAACTGCGCTCACCGAAAATAGCAGTGCCTACGCGCACCATCGTCGCTCCTTCTTCAATCGCAACCTCGAAATCGTGGCTCATACCCATCGACAGCTCGCCGGCGCCCTCGCCAAAGCGACGCTGTAATTGCAGTTGGTCGCGCAATTCCCGCAGGGTTTTGAAATAGGGACGGGCGCAGTCGGGATTTTCAAAATAGGGCGGCAAGGTCATTAGGCCAGTCAGGCGCAACCGCTGACAATCATCCAGGGTATCCAACAATTCCGGAAGCTTGCCGGGATCTATACCGGTTTTAGTTTCTTCTCCGCCAAGGTCGATTTGAATCAGTACCTGGAGCTGTTCTCGTCCCTCGGCTACGCATAGACGATCCAGGCGTTCAGCCAAAGCGGCTGAGTCAAGCGAGTGGATGACATCGAAAAGACCGACGGCCCGGCGGGCTTTGTTAGCCTGAAGGTGGCCCACCAGATGCCAGCGGGCCGCCGTCCGCCCCAGTTCAGCTATTTTTACTTCTGCTTCCTGGACACGATTCTCGCCAAAGTCTGTAATGCCCAAGTCAAGGGCGGCCCTTACTATTTCCGCTGGGTGTGTCTTGCTGATAGCGATTAGAGTGATTTGGTCCGGCGAGCGATTCGACCGGCGTGCCGCAGTCTCCAACCGGTGGCGAACGTTCGCAAACCGGTCGTCCAAAGTCTGAAATGGTTTCTCTTTCATGCTCCGCCAAAACCAGGGGCAATGCAATCGAAATGAAACTATAAGACCTCAACTTATCCGCTCCGTTACATTACCAGATCAAATTTCTCGCTGCACTGGCCAGCCCGAATGACTCATGCAGTGGAGTCCCCAATAACCCTTATGACAGTCCCGTGGTGGCTCCCAAACAACTATCGCCAGTAATCCGAAGGGCGCTGGATGGCACGCTGATTGTTGCGAAAGCCCTTGACCCTACGGGCTTTACTGACTCTTGCGGGCGAAAAGACTAGAGTCTTAGACTGGTAGGACACAACCGTGAGGAGGACTTTTATGAACTATTTCCATAGCAGGCGGAACCTTTTTTCAATGCTCATTCTGACTTTGTTGTTGGCAGTGGTCATTCCGGCGACAGCATTTGGTCAGGGCCGCGGCAGAAGTCATGGCCGAGGTGGAATATTTGGGAGCCAGCACGATAAATGCGGCAAATTCGTAAACTGCCACGATGCGAGAGACGGCCGCTGGGACGGACGCGGACCGCGGAGGAATGGCGTTGGGAATATTATCAATCCCATTCGCATTCACACGCGCCGTAATCGGGACTTTGACGATGACCGCTTCCGACGTAATCGAAGGATGAGTCGGGATCGGCAAAACCTCGTTTGGCGTCATCGCCATTAATCCCGCGTGAGACAATGGACTGGCGGGTGGATAGATAACTAGCGGTTTCTTGACACTCTTTAAGCGCGTTCGCATAATGATTTCCCGCGTGCGGATGTGGCGGAACTGGCAGACGCGCAGGTCTCAGAAGCCTGTGATGGCGACATCGTGGAGGTTCAAGTCCTCTCATCCGCACCAGCTTCTGACAAAACGAGAAAGCGAGCCCCTGACCAAGAGGCTCGCCTTTTTTTGTGATTCGGAACCTCGATTGATTTCCTGTGTCTAATTTTTGGAACTCCAGCTGGTGCGGGGCGTATAAGGAGAGTCGGCAAGACTTTTTCGCTCCCCAAATATCGCGCGTGGGCTTTTGTCCTACACCGAAACCAAGCATGAAGCAACAAATAGGGGGTTCCCTATGAGCGCTGAACGAGCTGACGTCCTGGAACCTGCCGCCGAGCCGGCTAAAGCCTCACAGACCGGTCGCGACCACTCCTCGGAGGAGCCACTAACGGGCAGGGCACCGGCGAAACTAAAAGTAGCAGAACGACCGTTGCGAAAACGCATGCAGCGCCTAATCGACATTGCTGACACGCTGCTGCGAGAGACAGAAACGCTGGCGAGGGATAAGGCGTTTACCGAAGAATCTAACCGGTTGCGCTCCCTGAATTTTTCCGACGGCATTGATTTCTACAGCGAAGTGGAGCGGTTTGAGACGGGTTTGATCAGGCTCGCCCTTGACCACACCGGCGGACATCAAGCCCGGGCAGCACAGTTGTTGCGCATTAAACCAACCACACTTAATTCAAAGATTAAGCTCTACGGCATTGAGTACTGAAGCGTATGACAGGCGCTGCGTGAAAGTTGGCTAATACTCGGGTTTCGAGTTTCGAGTTCGAACCCCGTCGCGAAATTGACCCGAAGCTCTGAACTCGAAACTCGAAACTAGTCGATCTAGTTGACCGCTTGTGAAGAATCGTCCGTCTGGGCCTCACGTCCATCAGAAACCGTCAGTTGCTGCTCATCGAACAGATTTGAGTCGACTAGTGTCTGCACCCAGTATTGTCCCGAAGTTGGAAAAGTCACATTCACAAAGAAACTAATGTTGTCAGCAAAGCCACCGGGCGTGATCTCGAAGCTGGTAGGCTGTGATACAACCACCGGATGCTGGCGATCCGGCGTCAGGATCCTAACCTCGGATAAATGGGTCCCCTCGCCACGCCAATGATTGACTACGGCAAACTTGATCAGTGAAACGGGCACCTGTTGCACCATGATGTTTTGAAAAACTCCCATCAACGAAAGCTTGTTACCCACTTCCAGACGAACGTCGTCGCAAAAAAGCGTGTATAGCAGTTCGAGCTTCTCATCTTTATTGATTAGTGCTGACATGTAATCTCCTGGATAGACATAAAGATTGCAGATTAACTTAATCGATATTAACCCAACAGTTCTTTAAACGCAGCTTCGTCGATCACTTTGACGCCCAGTTCTTTGGCTTTATCGAGTTTGGATCCTGCCTCTTCGCCTGCGACCACATAATCAGTTTTTTTGCTAACTGAAGAGGTGACACGGCCACCACGACTCTCAATTGCCGCGCGTGCTTCATCGCGAGTGTAAGCAGCCAGAGTTCCGGTCAGGACAAATAGTTTTCCGGCGAAGGTTTCGTCGTTAGGCTCGCTGGTTCTCTCCATTTTCGTG
Organism: Pyrinomonadaceae bacterium; assembly: GCA_036506215.1. Taxonomy (GTDB): domain Bacteria; phylum Acidobacteriota; class Blastocatellia; order Pyrinomonadales; family Pyrinomonadaceae; genus PSRF01. Next base: position 12,250 of record DASXSC010000020.1, read on the forward strand.
CGCACGCCGGCGGCTTCCAGCCGTTTGCACAGTTCGCTATTGCCCTCGTCGTCAAACCAATCGCGTACGCTCTCGGCCACGGTCAGCCCAATCTCCGGAACATCGTCAAGCTCTGTGACCGTCGCTTTACTGAGTGCCTCAAGCGAACCAAACTGCCGGGCGAGAGTTGTTGCCGTGCGGTCACCTACATGTCGCATCCCCAGCGCGTAGACGAGATTTGGAAGATCGCGCTGCTTACTCGCTTCGATTTGCGCCAGCAGGTTTGAAGCAGATTTTTTCGCCATGCGGTCGAGGCTCGCAATATCGTCCAGGGTTAGATCATAGAGATCGCCGGCGTCGCGAACCTTTCCGTTTTTTACGAACTGATCGACGAGCGATTCGCCCAGTCCTTCAATACGCATCGCGCGTCGTGAAGCAAAATGGAGCAGCCGTCCTTTAAGTTGAGCAGGGCAGTCAGCAGCTATGCAACGGGAAACCACCTCGCCTTCGGGTTTCGAGATCTCGCCTCCACAAACAGGACAATGCCTCGGCATGCGAAAGGCTTTCTCTTCTCCGGTACGTTTCGACTCGATGACCTTGAGTACCTTGGGAATAACATCGCCGCCCTTCTCAATCAGCACCCAATCACCAATGCGAACCCCCAACCGCTTCACTTCATCCGGGTTGTGCAAAGTCGCGCGCGACACAGTCGTGCCGGCAAGACTCACCGGTTCGAGGTTAGCAACTGGCGTCAGGGCTCCTGTCCTGCCCACCTGTACGACGATTGCAACTATTCGAGTCGTGGCCTGTCGCGCTGCATATTTGTACGCGATGGCCCAGCGTGGCGCTTTATTCGTCGTGCCAAATTCATCCTGTAAGGCCGTGGAGTTTACCTTCACCACCAACCCGTCGATTTCATAGTCCAGATCGTCTCGCCGGGCCTCAATCGTTCCGGCGAAATTGATCACTTCCTCTATTGAGCCGCAGAGTTTCCGCTCCGGACTTACCCTGAAGCCGGACTGCTCAAGCCAGTTAAGAGTTTCCCAATGCGTTGCAAAGGGCTTGCGCTCACCGGCAAGCAAATCATAGGCAAACATTTCCAACTTGCGGCTGGCCGTAATTCTCGGATCGAGCTGCCGGATCGTTCCTGCTGCCGCATTGCGCGGATTGGCGAACCGCGGCTCATCCTGCTCTTCGCGCTCAGCATTGATTCGCTCGAACACTTTTCTTGGTATGAAAACTTCGCCGCGCACTTCCAATTGCGGCATCTCAGACTTGAGACTTGAGATTTCAGCAGGCGTTTTCTTCGTGCGCAACCTGAGCGGAACACTTCGAATGGTGCGCGCGTTTTGTGTTACATCCTCGCCAATACGACCGTCGCCGCGCGTGACGCCGCGGGCCAGGATTTGATTCTCATAGTGAAGAGCCAACGACAGACCGTCTATTTTCAGCTCGGCGACATACTGGAAAGTGCGCCCTTCAGCCAAGCGCCGGCAGCGCTGATCAAAGGCCCGCAACTCATCGATGTTGTAACTGTTGTCGAGCGAGAGCATCGGGCGTCGATGCACGACTTCGGCAAAGCCTTCGGCCGGCCTCCCGCCAACGCGTTGAGTAGGACTGTCGGCTGTTATTTGATCGGGATATTGTTGTTCTAGTTTCTGAAGCTTCTCGAGCAGGGCATCGTATTCGACGTCTGAAATCTCCGGATTGTCGAGGACGTAATAGAGTTCCTCGTGACGACGAATCTCTTCTCGCAGTTTCTCGATTTGTTGTGCGACTGATAAGGCTTTGGCCAATCAACTAACCCTCCGATGAAGCTTTAGGATGCCAATCAGGCGGCGAGGGCAAGCCCCCCTTCCTCACCCTGAGCTGATTGGAGTAGAGCTATTACTTCTTCATTGAGAGCCATTCATGTCAGAACAAACCTGGCTAATTGGAGCAGCTCTCAGGTTGGCTATTTGCCGACGCGCTCCGAGTGCCCTTGCGTAGGTGGGCTTGCCCCCGCTCTTCGCTGGAGTTCAACCGCGCGAAACCGCAGTGCGCGCGTCTCGGATTCCACTCACCTTTGTTATTCCGCTCGTCCGGGTTTTAGTTTCGCCGAGCTTGTAGATGATCCGACCGATGAACTTAACGCTCTGCAGGAAATCGTCAAGGCGAATATTCTCATCCGGTCCGTGAGGGTTTGATCCCGCGTAGCTGATGCCGAAAGACGCAACGGGCGTGGGCGGCGAGGAGACTCCACAAACAGCTCCCACTGGCCCACTCGACGGATCCATTGGATAAACGAGCGGTGCAACTCCATAAACTTCCGCAGCGGAGCCGACCACGGCCTGAGCAACCGAGGAACTTGCTGACGACTTCGCCAGCGGAGCGTTTCCGAGCTCGATAATCTCAATGTCTTTGAATCCACGCAGGTCGAGATGTTCTCTCAACAATTTGAGGACCAGTGCGGGAGTCAAATCGGGCACGAGCCGGAAGTCGAGACGAGCCATGGCTGTGCTCGGAAGCACAGTCTTTATTCCTGCTTCGGTGTGGCCAGTTTGAATCCCACAAATGGTGCAGGTCGGACCAAAAATGTGTTCCTTTACCAGGGCCTGGCCTTTCATTGAACGCACCCAACCGCCAATGCGAAATTCGCGTTTCAGCCATACTTCATCAAGCTCGATTCCTCTTAGCGTTTCGGTGTCCTCCTCGCTAATCGGTGCGATGCAGGACGAGAATCCGTCGATGGTGATCACCCCTTTCGGCGAGGTGATTGTTGCTAACGCCTGCACCAATCGCCAGGCGGGATTAGGCACGATCGCGCCCCACTTGGAATGAAGATCTGTGCGTGGCCCGTGCGCTCTCAGCTCCAGGAATTGGATGCCCTTGAAACCGAGGCTAATAACGGGCCGCTCTTTCGTGTCTTTGTAACCCTCGTCCCAGATACAACCTTGAGCGGCCAGCATCTCAGGGTGCTCCGCGGCAAAACGATAGAGACTGGGACTGCCCAAACCATCTTCACCGTCGATCAAAAATCGCAACGACACCGGCAGCTTGCCAAATGTTTTTTGATAGGCCTCGATGCCTGCCAGGCGTGCCGCCAGATCGCCTTTGCTATTGGCTGCACCGCGGGCGTAGAGCTTGCCGTCGATAATAGTTGCTGCAAATGGGCCGAATGACCATTCAGACAAATGTCCCACCGGCTGCACATCGTAGTGACCGTAGAGAACAAAGCTTTGCGGCCCGCTGCCGCATTCGCCGTAGATAATTGGATAACCGGCGCCGACGCGGAAGGAGCGCGTGCCAATCCCGACTCGCTGCATCATTTGTTCGACTGTTTCGGCGATAGCGCGCATGCCCGTGCCGCGGGCGGCCACGGAAGGCATGCGGCAGAGCGACTGCAACCTCTCGGAAAAGTTACGGGCGTGCCGGTCAACATATCGATCAAAACGGGCGAAGGTCATGGATCTTATTGTAGGAGGTCTGCCTAGTGCCTCCCTAACGGACAGCGGACAGGAAGTCGCTCTCTACCTATTTCCAATCGCTAACTGCGTCCTTTTCATAAAGCAGGTAACGGGGGTGTTCCATTGAACGCTCGAAAGTCGCCGCTATCAATCCGGACGCAAAAGCATTTTGAAATTCCTGTCTTACGCGCAACTGTTCTTGTTTTGCCTGACGCGGATCCTCTTTGATTAGTTTGGTCCAGTTGGCCGGGATGTCAACCATCGCTGCCGGTTTGGCGGGAATGGTTTCATTAGAGACAGGGGCGCCACTCGCCAAATCCTTCACCCTGCGTGATTGCAGTTGCCAGTTGGCAAATAAACGATCGCTATCGATGCCTGCCGGTTCCGCTCCGGTTAGGGACGGGCTCGTTACATAGTCAGTTCCGTAAAAGTTTTCCGCGTAACTCGACACCGTCACCCCAAGACGGTTCAAATTGAAGTAGGCATTGCGAGCTTGCATCGGATCCCACGTCCACTTAATGAAACGTCGTCCTTCCAGGATCGCGCGCTCACGCTGGCTCCATTTCAATCGCACACCCACACCTTTGTTCTGATATGCGGCATCAACTGCCATCATGTGGGAATAGCCAAAGATCTCGCTGCCGCGAACTGCCGCGAGATGGTGGACGAAACCGACCAGCCGCTCATCAATGAAGGCGCCGAGGGTCCAGCCACCCGCCTGGCGGGAAACGATTAAATGGCGTCGTGGCGAAATCTCGAGTTCCGGAAGTCCGAAGACTTCCCGCTGCAATCGAACACAACTGTCCAGCTCGTCAATAGAGGCGCATTCGCGGATTATGATTTCTTCCATCGTAGGGAGTAATAAACTGCCGGGCGGATTATCAGGTCTTGGAGTGTTATGTGAATCAATTGCCACCCTACCGAGCTTTGGAGAAGATTCTGCATCTGTGTTTTCACGATTTTCATTTTTCAATTAGCAGCACGACGAAGGAATGAGATCGCGAATTCAACTTTTGAAGTGCAACAGGCGCGGACTCGTCACCATAATTGAGACGGAGATAGTAACAGTCAACCAACGTTGGCGTTTATCCTAATCAGAACCGGGTACTGGGTCAGTTTGATGTCCGATAAGCTTTTAGCTTGTCGTTGAGTTACGACAAACTAAAGTTTATCGGACACTTTCGACGAAACTGACCCACTACGCAGAACCGGGAGCGGGATAAGTCACGCTTTGGGCGGACCTACCGGCAGTTGAATCAATGTTCGTAAGCCGGTGGACGCGCGATTCTCAAGAGTTACCGTGCCCTTCATTAGTTCGAACAAACGCCGGCCAATAATAATTCCCAAATCGTTGAGATCGGTTTTTCCGGCCCGTGGCGTCTCTGGGGGATCAAACACGCGCAACAGGTCTTTTATCGGCTCCCCTTCATCGTCTATCTGAACGCGAAGAAAGGGCCCATCGATTAATTCAGCGTAAACATTGACGCACTGGCCTTCCCGGCTGCGGCTCACCGCCCAGGCGAAAAAAGTGTAAAGAGCCTGACGCAGGCGTCCCTGGTCGGAGACAATAGTGTTTATATCAGGAGCAGGATTACATTCGATTCTGACCTCCCGTTTTTGAGCCAGCCGGGCAACAGCAACACACGCTTCCCGTAAGGTGTCAGGCAATGAAAACTCGTGAAGAAAAAGCTCGCCGGGGCCCACCTCGAGACGAGACAAATCCACAAGTTGATTGAGACTGGCCAGCAGTTGCATGCCGGAGTTCTGGATCTTCTGGCAGAAGCGTTCTTGTGCTTCAGTCAACTTTTCCTGGTCGAGCATGATTTCAGTAAACCCAAGAATCGACGTTAATGGTGTGCGCAACTCATGTGACATTCGCGCCAAAAAAAGTGAACGGTAATGCGAGACATGTCGCAATTCCCGGTTCGCCTCTTCAAGCTCGACCGTCCGAAGCTTTAGCTGCTCAACCAAATGAGCAATGCGTTCGTCGTCGCGCTCTCTGTAAGTTCGTTTGTTGTTTGTGCGACTGTCAACCACCGTCTTCTCAGCCTTGAGGAGAACCATAGCTCGCCAGTTGCCGAAGCCGGGCAATTCCGCACCGCGTGCGACTCGAATTGTTTCGGTAACTTCAATATAAGACTGCCACCGGATGGGTGTCAAAGCCATGCTTCTTTTTTCACTAAATCGTGCGTTATCATGCTGTTCGACAAACACTGCCTTGTCGCTCGATTTCGCGATAAGCCAGACTGCCCCAGAAAAATACAAAACTGAAGTTTGCGGAACAGTTCGACGTAAGATCAGAATCACATGAAGGGGACACTTACCGAACAACCGCTCGCCGAACTCATTCGCGAGATCTCTGCCAAAGGGTTGTCTGGAACGCTGCGTCTCGAGCATGAGCGCGCCCAAACAGCTGTCTATTTTGAAACTGGTCAACTGGTCTATGCCGCTTCCAACCTGCGTACGTTGCGCCTGCGCGAATACCTGAACAAGCGAGGCATGATTGCCAAAAAGGATCGTGCGACGTTGGAAGATAATCTCTCCGACCTGGCTCTCGCAGCAGTTTTATCCACAAGCGGAACGCTCAGTCAGAAAGAGGGCGAAGGCCTAATCACCGCCTTGACAGCGGATGTCTTGCGGGTAGCGCTGTTATGGACGGCAGGAACCTGGCAGTTTAATGAAAGCGCACGCCTAGATGATCCGGTTCGCGTCCAGGTAGATGTTGCTGATCTTCTTCGAGAAGCAGCTCAGAGAATGCCCTTAAACTTTGTTTCTGATCGTTTTAGAAACCCGGGGGAAAAAATCTCGCGAGCGTCGGAAGTTCCCCGTCCGAGTAATTTCCTGCCGGCCGAGAGTTTCATGCTTTCTCGCCTCGACCAGCCAAGCAGCGTGGAGGATCTCGTTGTGCTTAGCGGCCTGCGAGAGCCCGATGCTCACCGGCTGATTTACGGTCTGGCGCTGAGCGGCTTTGTAGAACGCGAGTATTGGCACAATGTCTTTCGCACCGCACCCGCTAAGCCAAAGGAGCCCATCGGAGACCGTGCCGCGCCGGAGATTCCTGCCCGCAGAACCGGACATACCGACAGTCGTTGGACGTCCTTCAGCGATGACGAGGAGGCCCTGGAAAAGTTTTTAATACGACTAAGCCAGGCAGGCAATTACTACGAAGTCATGGAGCTGCCGTCAACTGCAGCAGCAGAGGAAATCAAAGAGGCTTACTACGCGCTGGCTCGCCGTTACCACCCCGATAAATTCCATCTGCAGTCTGGCACCCAGCTCCACGCAAAACTGAGTTCAGCTTTCGCGCGGATCACGCAGGCCTACGAAACCCTCACCAATCCCAATTCGCGTGTGGCTCACGACCAGGCAATAGAAAGGTCCAAACGATTGTCTGAGGCTCCAAAGGCCGCCGGGACTGAACCGAGTCCCGACTCAACCGCCGACTTCGAATTTGAAACAGGAGGCGCGAAAACAGAAACTGGCAACGCTGAATATAATTTTCGCGCCGGTCTGCTGGCCCTGAAGGAGGCACGAATCAACGCCGCCACTACATACCTTGCTGCTGCTGCGCGACTGGCGCCGCAAGAGGCACGCTATCGCGCCTATTATGGCCGCGCACTCGCTGCCAGTGAGCAAACGCGCAGGCTTGCCGAGAACGAGATTCAAGCAGCGGTTAAACTCGACCCCGCCAGCGCTAACTTTCGCACAATGTTGGCTGAATTGTATTTCGACCTGAAGTTTCATCGGCGCGCCCAAACTGAACTGGATCGAGCGTTGGCGCTTGATCCCAAGAATGCGTTGGCGCTGGCGCTGTCACGAAAACTCGAAAAGTCTCGCAAAGTGGGATAACCCGACTGGACTGGTAATTTGGATTTATGTGCGAGCACTCGTCGACTTTGAATTTGCCACAGCTCGTGGTTCTATAATCGTTAACAGAGAGAACATGCCTATACACCTGGAAACCGAAAAGGATCGCACCGCACGCGAGGCTTACCTGCAGTTAGCCGACGCTGCGGATCGATTCGAGCAGTATGAAAACCCACACGCCGTTCGCATCGCTGCGATTGCCGACGCCCTGGCCGAAGGGTTTCATCTGGCCCATCAGGATCGAAAATCGCTTCGCATGGCGTCGTACATGCACGACCTTGGCGAAGTGGCAATGGAGCGCGATTACATACAACGCGCCGGCTCGCTGACAGATGAAGAAAGGGTCGACCTTGCCAGGCACCCGGTGATTGGCGAGCAGGAAGCTGCGCGCGCAAGCGCTGATCGGGACGTGCAACTGCTGGTACGCTGGCATCACGAATGGTGGAATGGTTCCGGCTATCCGGACGCGCTGAGGCAGAGCGAGATTCCATTGCTGGCGCGAATTCTTCGCGTCGCTGATTCCTATGCCGCGCTGACGGATGCGCGACCTTTTCGACCGGCAATAAGCGAGGGAGACGCTCGCAAAGAACTTATCGAGCGCGCTGGGATCGAATTTGATCCCGTCGTCGTGACCATGCTTCTTTCGCTCACCGACTTAAAGGAACTGCAATCCTTCGCAAAAACTCCCGAACCTTTACCCGCTCCGGATACGACGACTGATGATGACTGGACTATTTTTGCTTCATTCCTGAGGTGAGTGAACGAAGTTTAGAGTTCAAGCTTTAGCTTGTCCGCGTGAAAAGCAACAACCAGAAGGTTGAACTCTGAACTTCTTGCGATTGAGGAATCAAACAGTGACTTATATCGCATCCGCAACTTTTCCGAATGGCTGGTTAAACTTCGAGCTTAGCGTTTTGCGCCGCCTGAAGTTTCATTCCATTGCGCTTCCCTTCACAGGCGAGCCGAATCTCTGTACCCAACTCAAGCACTGGAAAGTGCGCCTGGCGGTAAACGATCAAATGACGTGGGCATTCACGAAAGCGACCGCGTTAATTGAGAACGATTCTGATCGACTGGCTGACGATGAGATCGAGAAGATACTTGACGATGCCTACGTCCCACGCGAGTACCTGGATAATCCTTCGCTTTTGAAGTGGTTCAATGAAACTGATGCCTGGTGGTTTGACAACGTACGTTCCAACGCCGAACGACTGAGCACCGAATATAAGCGCGCGATCGCCTTGACGTTGGGCATGATGGTCGGCGACTACGTTCGTTCCTTCACCGCAGAAAGCCGGCACCTGCGCGAACCATTGTCGCTGTCGAGTGTATTCAGGCAGTTTGCGGAGACCATTCCCATGCCCTACGACAACTCACTGCGCAGTAAAGCAACCAACCAGGATGTGCGCGCCTTTGTTGCCGAGCGCCGCCATACCGACCTGTTGTTTCTGCGCCTCCCCGCGCCCATACTGCCACAGCCGGCGCATGAGCATTCCTTAGCCTGGCGCGAAGAGTGGCTGCAAGGTGGAGATGATTTTTGGGAGGACTTTGAGAAAACTCGGGCGGGAAAACTTGGCTCCCAGGTTCAGAGCAAGCAGCAGTACCTCGCTCTGGTTGAGGACCTGCTTCACACTGCCGCTCACCTTCCGGCATGGGCCATTGCACACACGGAAAATGGTTTCATTTCAACCGACGAGCTGGTCGAGACCGTTAGCCGCGTACGCAAAGTGGACGCAGTTTATTCAAAGGATTTTTCGGATTTGCTCGGCGTGCGAGCGGCTATTGTTACGGCAAACGGCTAGAAGCAACAAAGCGGTACCCGACACCTCTCACCGTCAAGAGATGCATTGGTATGGTGGGATCGTCCTCGATATATTTTCGCAGGCGGACGATGAAGTTATCAATCGCGCGCGTGTCAGTGTCCTCGTTCAGGCCCCACACCTTTTCCAGAATCGCTTTTCGCGAAACCACCTTGCCTTCGTGCTTCACGAGGTAACGTAACAATTGCGCTTCCATCAAAGTTAACCTGATCGTCTGTTGGGGAGTGCGCAGCTCCAGATTGGCAAAATCGATGACGCGGTTGTTGAACGCAAACTCTTCCTGGTCCTCATGCCCGTTTTCATCGTTGCGAGGAACAGCTCTACCGGCCCGAATCGATTGCTCCTGCGTTTCTTCCTTATGAAACCACTGGCGCCGGCGAAGCAGCGCATTCAGGCGGGCCAGTAACACCGACAACTCAAAAGGTTTGGGCAGGTAATCGTCTGCTCCGGCCTCGAAACCGCGCAGCACATCTTCCGCGCGACCACGAGCGGTCAACATCAACACCGGAACAAAATGACCTGCCGCGCGAAGCTCAGAAGCCACCGTGAAGCCGTCCTTGCCCGGCAACATCACGTCCAGAACAAGCGCATCGTAGGTCTGGTGCTCATCGAAGAATAAGGACAAGGCGGTTTCGCCATCGTTCACGGTATTGACCGTGTAGCCTTCGGCCTCGAGGTTGAATCGCAGCCCGTCAGCGAGATGTTGCTCGTCTTCTACTACTAACACGGCGCTCATTAATCAAATCCTTTCACTGTGAGCGCGAACGTCTCGTGCGCAACGCATGTGCTGGCGCACGATATTGTTTGCGCCCTCGGCGTCATTGCGGGCGAGACGCCCGCGATCCCAGGTATTTATGCTCGGGGAAGTTGAATTGTAAATTTACTGCCGTGTCCCGGACCTTCGCTCTCGGCAAAAACACGTCCGCCGTGTTTCTCTACTACTGAACGCACGATGAAGAGACCAAGGCCGGTGCCTTTGATCCGCGCCATGACGCGGCCCGGAACGCGATAGAAACGTTTGAAGATCCGTTTCAACTGGGCCGCTGGAATCCCAATACCGCTGTCCTCGATCCGCACCGCCACTTTTTTGTCATCAAGGACTGCGACCTCAACCGAAATCTGAACGTCCTTGACTGAATATTTAACGGCATTATCGAGCAGGTTCGAAATGGCGGCGCGAAGCTCGTCGGCGTCAGCTTTCACTTGCGGGCGCTCTCCGTTGACCGACTCGGTAAACGTAACGGAGTGATCGTTCAGGTTATGACGAACGCGCGTGAGTTTCACGCATTCACGCGCTAACTCGCTAATGTCTATTTTTCTCAGATTGAGTTTGCGACGCCTATGACCCGATTGACCCGCGTGCAACACTTGTTCGACCGTTTGCATGAGTCTATCGCTGTCGCCAAGCATCACATCGTAGAACTCCTGCCGCTTGTTCTCGTCGATATCGCGCTGCTTCAGTGTTTGCAGATAGAGCCGGATGGAGGCAAGTGGTGTCTTCAATTCGTGTGTCACCGCATTTATGAATGCGTCGTGTTGCTCGTTGCGGCGTATCTCGCGAATCAGAAAGGTGGTGTTGAGAACCAGACCCATAATAATTATGAGGAAGAAAATTATGCCAAAAACCAGCAGCGCAATTTCGCGAGCATTGAGCAGAATCCAGCCAACATTTAACGCAATCGCCACTGCCACCAGGCAAGCGCCCAGCGTGATGAAGAAGGCTATCGACTTACGGCGACCACTTACTACCATGTCCCGATTGTAAGGCTAGGAGGCAGAAAGCAGAAAGCAGAAAGCAGTAAGCAGTAACAGAAGGCAGAATGCAGTAAACAGAAAAGCAGAAAGCCCTGAAAGAATTGACTTAAGACAAAAGCAGCAGGCAAGTGGACTTACTGCTTACTGCCCACTGCCTACTGCCTCCTGCCTATTGTTCTCGTTTACGCTGCTTTTTGTAGTTCGTTGAATTGCGGATTCTCGGCTATGGCTATCTGCTCCTTACTAATAAGCCTGATTCCCTTAGCCAGCCCGAGCAACTGGAGCACCCGGATGCCATACCAGTTGACGTCGATTTCATACCACGTCAGGCCATGTCGTGCCGCGCGAGGGTGTGCATGATGGTTGTTGTGCCAGCCTTCTCCGAATGAGAGGAGCGCCACCCACCAGCTATTCGTTGAGTCGTCTTTCGTTTGAAAGCGGCGCGTTCCCCACAAGTGTGTGGCCGAATTAACTAGCCAGGTACAGTGGAGTCCGATTGTGACCCGCAGGAACACACCCACAAACACGAACGACCAGCCACCGATAGCCAGCAATGCGATACCAGAGAGAATCAAAGGAACGTAATAGAAGCGATTCAACAACAGGTGAACTGGATCCTTCATCAGGTCGGGCGCATAACGCTGCAGCACACTGTCTTCGTGCTGTTGCGCCGTGCCACGCAGAATCCAACCCATGTGCGCCCACCAACGCCCGTCTCTCGGCGTGTGTGGATCACCCGGACGATCGGTAAAGGCATGATGAATGCGATGGGTGACGACCCAGTTAACGGCGCCGCCTTCCAAAGCCAGCAAGCCACAAAAAGTCAGGAAGTATTCGACTACTTTTGGTGTCTTGTAACCACGGTGCGTCAACAGCCGGTGGAACCCCACGCCTATGCCTAAACTTCCCGATACCCACCACAGGAGTAACGTAAGCGGTAGCACTTTCCAACTAAGCATGAAGAGAGAGGCAACCGCGCCCGCATGAAAAATGATCATGAAGATTGTGGTGTTCCACATGATGGCACCACGCTTATTAATATTGCTGGTTTTGTTATCCATTACGACTCCGTGCAAAAGTTTTCAGTCATAGCTTTGAAGCTGACTGCCCACCATCCTAACAAGTGTCGGCAGGGGCGGTTGTAATACTTATGTAATCAGCCGTTCGGCGAGTGTTTAGCAGCCGAGAGGTGGGCCAAAGCGGGCCTTCAACTTGCTTGCAAGAGCAGGATAGTGCATTATTACAGGGTACTCCTTCTCTCCTGCATCAACGGTGATGCGCCACGCCTTATGTAATGGCTTCGGCGTTTTAGATAGTGCGAGAGTAGGTAATGAAAATCTGAAGAAGCTGCTCAACTGAGCGCCCGAACGCGGGCCTTCGCTGCTACCGTACTCCGAAGCTACCTCTGATTCGAAGCTTCTCTTAATGCTCTAAGCGAGCTAAGGAAAAACTCAAAATTATGGCTATGAAACTTTATGTGGGAAATCTCTCGTTTCAAACTACGAGTGAAGACCTGCAACAACTATTCGCCCAGGCGGGAACGGTGGAGTCGGCAACGGTCGTCGAAGACCGGGACACCGGGCGTTCACGCGGGTTCGGTTTCGTCGAGATGGCTTCGAAGGAGGAAGGCGAGAAGGCAATCGAACAATTCAATGGCACGGATATGAACGGTCGAAACCTGACGGTTAATGAAGCCAGACCACGGGAAGATCGCGGCAATCGTGGCGGCGGTGGTCGTGGTGGTTATGGCGGCAATCGCGGCGGCGGACGTGGCGGTTATGGTGGTGGCGGTGGTGGCGGACGCGACAGTTCGCCTCGCTGGTAGGAAAACTGGTCAACAGGAACTGGTGAATAGTGAATGGTTCCAAAAAGAAGCTACTCGCTATTCACCAGCATTCATCCCGGCTTAAACTCTTAAACTATTCACTATTTACCAATCACGATTTACTCGAAAGGTGTTTATGGAAAAGCAGACTGTAGAAAAGCAAGTTATTGAAAAGCAGACTTACGCAATCGGTGACCGGGTTGAAAAGCTGTGCGCGGTTTGCCAGGAAGAACGTGGCCACGTGGTGGCTTCGATTACCAAGAGAGGACTAATTTCGCGCGTCACGTGTCCGAAATGCGGCACGCGTGGCTCTTTCTCCAACGGCGCCAAGCTCACGCGACGCTCAAAGTCAGTGAATAGTGAGCCCTATGACCGAACGCGAACCTATCGCGCCGGCCAAACGATGAGCCATCCAATCTGGGGCGCCGGCGAAGTGACTGCCCTGATTGAGCCACGCAAGATCGACGTGCTGTTTGCGGATCGCATTCGCAGATTGATTCATTCGCGCGCCGATGCGTAGATCTCTAATTGATTCCAAACTTGACTAAGGCCGCGTTTCAAAGCGCGGCCTTATTCTTTGCGGATTGCGCTCCTGACCTTTTTACTCCGCGCTAGCTGCCGCCGCTTTCAGTTTTCGCGGTAGCTTCACCTTCCCGGAAGCAAACAACAGCAACCACACCGCACCGGAGACTCCTGAGAGCAAGCCGGAAATGATAGTTAGCGTTCGCGGCGTGATCCCGCGCAGCGACCAGCCGGCAATCGAGGTCGACAAACTCCACATCAGTAATTCGGTTGCTCGATCGGTAGTCAGAACGCGGCCGCGCAGTTTGTCAGGCACTAAACGCATCAACAACGCATCCTGGACGCCATACTCGGCGCCCAGCACGATTCGTCCCAGGGAAAAAAACAAACATGCTAACCACAAATTGGGCATCACTCCGATTAGCGCAAACAAAAAACCCTGAACCAATAGACCCCACCCAATTAGTGCGGTTGTCCTGCCAAGAAACTCAAAGTAATGTCCCACGCGCCTGGCAATCATCATCCCGATGAAAAGGCCCAGGCCACCGGCGAAGTAAAGCGCCGCAACGGCTGAGTCGCCATTTATGCCGTATTGACCCGCGAAGACAATACCGCCGAGCCTGTCTAAGATAAGGTTGACCGCACCGCCTCCGCTGGCCCAAAGCACGTTAATTGTGAGCAGCGCCGCGACCGGGGCATGGCTGATTATGTATGACCACCCCTCACGAATGTCTGACCAGTAACTCGCCCTTTTTCCTGGACCGGCTGGCACTTTTTCTAACGTCAATTGCTTTGTTTCCCGCTCCGGAATAAGCCATACCGACAAGGCTGAACCGAGGAAAGACACGGCGTTGACGATGAAGGCGGCGCGATAGCCGACGTTTGCGGCAGTCCATCCGCCAAGTGCCGCGCCCAGTGACATCAAGAGAAACCGCGAAGAAAACATCAGCGCATTTCCCGCGAGCAAGTCACGTTCGCCGGTGATATTGGGCATGGCCGCGCTCTTAGCCGCCTCGAAGAATGAACCAAAGAAAGAGAGCAGCGCGGTGCAAAGGTAAGCGATCCAGAGGTCTTCCGGCCGGCGCACCAGGAGGAAACCAATCGCGACAGCAACACGTGCAAAGTCGCTGGCGATCATCACCGTCCGCCGCGACCAGCGATCTACCAGCGCCCCGGCCAGCGGAGCAAACAATGTAAAGGGAACCAGCCGGCCGAGCAGCATGATGGTAGTGACTCTCGCGTCCCCATGCGAGATCATGCGCACCAGTCCCAATCCGGCAATGAAATTAAACCAGTTGCCGAGTTCGGAAATGACCTGTCCCCACCACAATCGTCTGAAAGAGCGATTGCGGCGTAGAAGCTGGATGTAGGTTAGTGAGTCCATTTGTAAAACAAGGTTTCGAGTTTCGCGTTTCGAGTTCCGCGTTCTGGTTATATTGCGCAAGCTTCGGATTTGGGTGGAGCAGTAAGCGACACTCAAACCTAAAACTCGAAACCGAAATCCGGAACTCGAAACCCGAAACTCGAAACCCGAAACTCGAAACAAAAGAGCCGCCAGTTTAAACCAGCGGCTCGCAACCTTCGGAAAACTTAACTCGAGAATTAGCCTCCAACAAACTTTGGTGGCCTCTTCTCAATAAAGGCTGCGACGCCTTCTTTAAAATCCTTTGTCAGCCCGGTTTGAATTTGCGCCTTTCTTTCGAGTTCCAGTTGCCCACCATAATCATTCGTCGCGCTTGCTTCCAACAATTCTTTAATTCGACCAAGGGCCACCGTCGGCGCCTGGGCCAATTTATCGGCCATCGCCAGTGCTCTGGCCAGCAACTCCTCATCGGGGACCACCGCATTAATCATCCTCATCTCCAAAGCGCGCGCGGCCGTCACCACTTCACCCGTCATCATCAGCTCGGTGGCATGTTTCCAGCCTACCAGACGCGGCAAGATGAAGGTGCCACCACAATCGGGGACGAGCCCGATCTTGATAAAAGCCTGGTTGAAGCGCGCGTTCTCACCAGCTAACACGAGGTCGCAGGCAAGCGCCAGGTTGCAGCCGGCACCCGAAGCCGCACCGTTAACAGCGGCGATGAACGGCAGTGGCGTGCGGCGAATAAGAAGTATGCACTCGTTTAGCATGCGTAAGGGTTCGTCGAAAAACGCTTCCGCTTTCCCTTCTCGAGCCGCGATTCTCTGCATCTCGCGCAGGTCGCCTCCAGCACAAAACGCGCGACCTGCTCCAGTTACAATTACTGCTCGGGCACCGCGTTCACGAAGTTCGGCAACCGCCGTCTGAAATTCCTGACCAACTTCAGTGGTTAAAGCATTCAATGAGTCTGGTTGGTTTAGCGTAATGACGCCGACCGCCCCGCGCATTTCCAGTTGAATTGTTTCGTAACTCATAGTTGTGGTCCGGGCCCACTACTCGAACCGACAAGGTGCGCATCCAGGTAGCGTACTCGTGTCCAAATTTCGAGTTCGCTGTGAACTGCTATTCTAGCTCGGCTTCAGCTTGACTGGGGTATCCTCAGGACCTGGGCTGTGCTGCTCGACTCGCGCTGAAACAATCACCGCACAGCACGGGTCTACCGGTCGAAGGCTTGAAAGGCACGCTGTCAGTCTTTCCACACTGATCGCACGTAATCTCAAATCTCTGACGTTCGCCACCTCCCTTTGGTCCGCCAAAGTTGGAGCGACGTGCGTCCCGGCAGGGTTTGCAGCGTTTCGGATGAGTCAGGTTGCGTTCCTGATAGTATTCCTGCTCGCGTTCCGTGAAAGGAAAAGTATTTCCACACTCCGCGCAAGTGATCTCGATGTCTGGCATGGCAGTCTCCATGAGTGGGACTGAGGTCTCGCCACTCTCTTAGCTCTTCGGGGCGCAAGCGAATCATGGTTCCGTTTCAAATGGCTGTTAACCCCTGAGGGATTGGCAAGAGTCTGGCTCGAGCCTTTCGCCTACGGTGCTCGCGTTCCGCAACGGTTTAAGTGTGGCTGAGTTTACTCCACCGGAATCCCTGGTTCAAACTCTAATTTGGACCTCAGTGTTTCCGAGCCTGCACGAGACTCCGCAAGCGCCGGGATTCTTAGCATTCATTCGCAAGATATTCCGGCCCGATGGCCTGCCAACCTTAGATATTTTTTCCGCCCGCGCGGGGTAGCGCCGGATGCTAAAGTCAACTTCAACGCACGCCATGCAGAACCGAGCGCGGTAGCGCCGGATGCTAAAGTCAACTTTGGCGTAGTGATGCAGAACCGAGTGCGGTAGCGCCGGATGCTAAAGTCAACTTTGGCGTAGTGATGCAGAACCGAGCGCGGGTAGCGCCGAATGCTAAAGTCAACTTTGGCGTAGTGATTATACGAGGATTGGCGGAAGAGACTTGTTACAGGCAGCACCTATTAATTTTCAGCCTTCGCTTGTGCGGATGCCGCCAGTGGGCAAATGTTTGAAGTTGCCTTTAGCATCCGGCGCTACCCGCGCTCGGTTCTGCATGGCCTGCGCCTCTTATTTATCACTAATGTGAGTTAGAATACGCGCTGCACGACTTCTTTAAATCTTCACGCAACGCTATGGCGCAAATCTTCATATCATATCGTCGCCACGATAGTGCCTATCTCGCCGCTACCCTGAGCGACAAATTGCAGCAGCACTTTGGGCCAAACTCTGTGTTCTTCGACGTGGACAATATTCCGTTAGGAGTCGATTTTCGGAAGTACATCGGAGATGCTGTCGGAAAGTGTGACGTCCTGCTGATAATCATCGGCGATCAGTGGGTAGGGACAGTTGATCGCAAAGGCAACCGGCGGCTCGATGATCCGTCCGACTATGTGCGCATCGAAATTGAATCCGCACTCAAGCGCAACATTCCCATCATTCCAGTTTTGGTAGAAGAAGCGACGATGCCCGCCCCCGCCGATCTACCGGAAACTATTCAAAGCATCGCTTTTCGCAATGCAGCAGAGATACGTGCCGGGCGTGACTTGCGACAACATATCGAACAACTTATCCAGGGTTTGGAGGCCCTCATCAAACCGGCTTCTCCAGACGTGCAAGTCGAAGCTAACCAAAAGGCCACCCCTTTGGAAGTGACACCAACCTCAGGCGAAGAACACACCCCGCCAAGAGTGGCACCCAAATCTCGTAAGAGGCCCGCCGCCGACAAGCCGCGACCTCCCACGAAAGACGGCGATACGGAACTGCCGGGAAAACCTCTCAAGAAGTTGGATAATGTTTCGAAAAAGCACTCGGAGCAATTGGAAGAGATTCAGAGGGGACTGAACGATTGCACCGATTCCTATCTATATGTCGACCGAGCGATTCCCGCTGACAAGCTTGCAAACGCTATAAAGGCTTATGCCCCTGGCGTCTCGCCGGAAAGCGTTCTCCTGTTTTTCGACAATACAGTTTTCGGCGGCGCGAAGGATGGGCTGCTGCTAACCACCGAAGCCGTCTACTGGCATAACATTTCGACTACTCCCGGTCAGGTTAATTACACGAATATTCAAAACGTGGAATCTCGCGACAGCACGAGCATTTTTACGGCCGCAAAAGTTCTAATTAATCAGGAAACAATCGACTTGAATATGGGCGACAAAAATAAGGTGGCGGCAGCTCTGGCTAACGTAATCCGTAATCTTGCAGATTATGCCAAGCGCGAGAGCGGACAACGTGGTTAAGAGACTAATTTAGTTTCTGGATTTCAGTGTTCGTCAGAGCAAAGTTTAGTTTGTTAGTAATTCGCTCACATGCGCGCGCACCGTTTCGCCCAGCGTATCCAGATTGTAGCCGCCCTCGAGGCAGGAAACGATGCGGCCGTCGCAGGTTTGTTGCGCCCACTCCTTGACCGTTCGAGTCATTGAAACAAAATCTTCGTCTTCCAGGAGCAACTGGCCCAGCGGGTCGCCGGTGTGAGAATCAAAGCCCGCAGAAATAATTATCAGGTCAGGTTTAAACTTTCCGCTTATCTCATCAAGCGCGGCATCAAACATTCTCTTCTGCTCACGCGCTGGCGTCAGTGCGCGCAGGGGCACGTTCAAAGTGGAGCCGACGCCTCGGCCGACGCCGCTTTCTCCTCGGGCGCCCGTGCCCGGATACCATGGATATTGATGGGTGGAAAAAAAGAATACCGTCGGGTCGTCATAAAAGATGCCCTGGGTTCCATTCCCGTGATGCACATCCCAGTCAACAATGGCAACGCGCTCGATCTGCGGATAGTGACTCTGGGCGTAGCGAGCGGCTACAGCCACGTTGTTGAAAAGACAAAAGCCCATCGCGCGCTCCGCGGTCGCGTGATGGCCGGGTGGGCGCACTGGAATGAATGCATTGGCGACCTCGCCACTCATTATCAGTTCAATAGCCTGACACGCGGCACCGGTTCCATGTAAAGCAGCATCCATCGACTTCATTGAAACAACTGTATCGGCATCGAGGTAGCCGGTGCCTTCCCTCACTACGCGGTCGATCTGCTTGTAAAGCTGTGCGGTGTGACACGCCTGCACGTCCCCTCGTGGTGCTTCCCGCGCTTGCACTTCCAGCAACCGCGACCAAAGCTGCGCGTCTTCCCGCAGCGCTTTCATAACCGCGCTGTAACGCGACGGCGACTCCGGATGATGTGGTCCAGTATCGTGCTCCTTGAATACCGGGTGGTGAATGATGGCCGTGGTCATGGATCAGTAATATATCAGGAGCGCTGGGCTGTCGGCAGGCGCCAGGCGCCAGGCGGCAGACGGCAGGAGGCAGAGGCAGGCGGTAGGGGGCAGACGGCAGGAGGCGGGCGGCAGGGGCAGACGGCAGGGGCAGACGGCAGTGAGCAATAAGCATTAGGCATTTGGACAGGTCAGAAAGTCATGGGTACTAGTCGCGCTAGATTTGCGCGCCTGGTGATTTTGTTTTTGCTGCTTACTTTTTTGTCTTGGTGACTGCTTAGCGCTGAGTGCCGACTGCCGTCTGCCGTCTGCCTCCTGCCTCCTGCCTCCTACCTCCTGCCTCCTGCCTCCTGCTGCCTGCTCACAGCCGCTGTGTCTTGATCTAAACAACTCCAAGTCTTGCGAGACTTAAAAGCGTACGCGCAATTTGCCTGAGAGGACGAATGAGATAAGGAAACGTTCGATTTTTGGATGTTTCGTCGAAGGCTCCTTCTGAACTTCATCCTCGCTAAGCAGGGAATAGAGATTGCTCTCACAGAGCGTGGGAGTACCGTGAGTGCCCATACCTTTCAAAAGTCTAATTGTTTAAGTATCAGGAGGTTAGTATATGGCATACGATGATGAGCAGGCGCGCAGAAGCAGAGTGGTAGTAGAAACTCCGAGTTCAAGGCGTGAGGTGACGCAGACCGAATCCTATCGCAACCCGGAGCGAAGTGGTATTTCAGGAGCGACTGTGGGCGTTATTGTGGTAGTGGCAATTGCGCTGATAACGATAGTGGTATTGTTTCTGATGAACGGACAGCCTCCCGATACCACGAACGCAAACCTTGCAACCGAGCAGCAACCAGCGCAGCAGCCAGTAATAGTTCAGCAGCAGCCGCAACAACAGCAGCCACCGGTAATAATCCAGCAACCCGCGCCGGCAACGAATCAACCGCCGGTAATCATCACTCAACCGGTTCCCAGCGGTGGGTCAGTGCCGGCTAACACTTCAAATGACGGCGCGGTACAGTCAGCCATCGACAAGAAGATTACCGACGATCCAACGCTTTCAAGTTTGGGTATCACAGCTACTGTCCTGGACGGCAAAGTAACGCTTACCGGCATCGTTAAAAGTGAGGCACTCAAATCGCAGGTCGACAAAGCCATTAGGGCGATTAACGGAGTGAAGCAGGTTGATAACCAGATTGTCGTGATGAGTTAAAGGAAAAATAATGAGTAATGAGTGATGGATACTGAGTACTCATCACTCATCACTGTTTTTAGTACCCCTCAGTGTGCTGACGGAGCCACTCATCCAATTCTTCTTCCGTGGGTTCTCGCCCCAGATCCTGACGCAAACGTTCATGAAGATACTCATGCTCGGTCCGGGCAACGTCTTCTAGTCGAGCATTCTGGACAGCGTGTTCGTTTTCTTCGTCCTCAAGAGTCATCAGCCGAACCTCAGCAGTGGCGAGGGAAGTTTCAATTGCCAGGCTGCCTTCCTCGCCGATAATTATTAAACGTCTTTGCTCTCCAGCGGCGAAAAAACTGACATCTTTGATCTGACACTGAACCGGTGGCGATCTAAGCCATAACAGCTTTCCCGCAGGGGTATCAGCGCCAAGCAGAACATCTATGTCCGCCTTTATTAGCGCCCTGATTGCAGCGTCAATTTCAAGTTCACTCACGGCCACCGGGTGGGGCAGCAATCCCATTTCGCCGTCCAGGAAGATCGTCCAGATGAATCCTATGTCCAGCAAAATATACAACGCTTCCTGAAAAACAAAATAGCCGAGGAAGGATGCACCCAGTATGTGGGCGATGACGTGATCTTGATGGGTGGTGGTATCTTTCGGCGTCCAGGCGTTTGTCACGCAAAGCTCCAAGCTAGTTGTTGTGGACAAAGATACGTTATCTGTTTGTCAGGCAGGAACTCAAATCTACTCGAGGTAGTGCGCACTCAGTTGCACTTGCAAGGTCTCCGGCAGCGACTTCCAACTAGCATTGCAGAGCTTATGAGAATCGAAGTCTGATGTGTGCATGCGCAAGACGTGCCAGTGAGCAAGTCTTTCTTCGTAAAGCCAACGATAGATCGGTCCGTTGGCGCGACGGCTGTAGAAGACTCGGGGCAGCGAGGCGTCGTCCTCTACGCCGATACTGCCCGCCTGGCCTGCGCTCGGGGAATTAACGTAGACTCGCAGTCCGCTCATCGTTGTCGTCATTTTCGTTTCTTCAGTCGAGTCCGCCGCCGTGTCCACGAGGCACTTCTTCTTTTTCGACTTTTGTGAAATTCACCAGCCCGCGCTTCACTTCTTCGAGCGCTATGCTGGTATTCCTGCGCCTGGCCTTGTCCGCCTCGATACGAGGATTAGACCCATGGAGGAGTTGTTTCGTTCTTAAGCCGGCAACAATAATCAGACGAAACCGGGAATCTATCCCCGGCCAGGTTCCTTCATTAGCCACGCCCAGCGCGCTGTTGCCATTTAGTTTTTCTGCATTGATCATCAGTTGTTCTTTCTCAATCTTTTGAGTTTGCAAGAGCTTCAGATCTTCAGACGCGTCTTCTACGCCAGCTATAGAAACTTCACGAGGATAAAGAGCGCAGGCAACGCTAAAACTGCGAGGGCCAGAAGTTGCAGCCAATTCATCGCCGACTTTTTGCAGTTTGGGCAACGTAACCTCCAGAACGGTAGTATCCTGCCACAGTGATCGCATGAAGAAATCATCGCCTTACCCCACCCTTCGCTGGTTTTCCTTTGCCGTTACTCATGAATTGCTCAAGCTCACGGTGGTCAAGCGGACGCCCGCGACTCAACTTCGTCAGAGGATCCGCGACTAACCAGAAGCAGGCCTTGCCTTCATCCGTAGTCGTAAGATCTTTGAACGCCGCAGCGTCGAGCGCGACCGGCCTGAAGCATTCCATTCCCGTGTCGAGCGAACGCGCCAACATCGCCTCGCCGCTACTGTGAAACACCGGAACACGAAAACCGCCGTGGTCATCGAGAGCAAACCAATCGCCATTGGCGCGTCGCATGGCAAACAAAGTCTTCATCGATATAGCCTCTATCAAGCTAACAAGGTTTACGCCCGCCGCGTTGAAGTGATATGCAAGTCGTCGTCAGAGTCGTGGCGCACGAAAACCGAAAACACCAGGAATGCTGCGCCACAGGCGAAAACTGTCATTATCACCGCAAACCACAAGTGGCTCGTGCCGCCCTGCGTATCGCCGACGTTTGTACCGGTAAAGGTGGCGAACAAATAAAACTGCCAGATTGCAATCGCGGCCAGAACCACCACGCCGGCAATCGCTCCCCACACGTTCTTCATATTCTTTGTCGCATAGCTCATGATTTATTCCTCAATTCTTAACTAGATCTGATTTGTTCTGTTCGCTGCGCTTTGAGTCTTGCCTGATGGCGTGCACACTTCGCCCCAATACACAACCGCCCTCAACAGAAGGCGCAAGCGCTATTGTTTTTATTCTGGATTTGATCGAGAAGATAGACATCAGGATTTCCTGGGTACTGGTCGAGTTTGAAAAACAAACAGACGGCACAAGGAGAAGGACGCAACGCGCAAATCCTGATGTCGAGAGTAAATTTTCGAAGAACAACTACACGCTCATCAATATAGCACACATGACTACGAATCAGCGGCTGCCGAGTTGCAGTTAAGCTGACCGGTGTTAGCTTGCCTTAGGTCGGCGCTCATTGATGTAGAGATTAATCCACAGCTTGACACTACGTTAATTGGCTGTGTATGTCAAATACAGCATATATTGCAGATGGACAATATTTACCGTATGTGGTAAATAGTGTAAGTGCATGTGGAAACATTTATGATTGAGATTCGAGTAGATCAGTTACTGGCAGAGTACGGGCGCACCTTCTACTGGTTAGCTAAAGAGACCGGTATTAGTCATACGACGCTTTGGCGGCTGAAGAAGGGCAAGGCACTTGGCATCAACTTCGAAACGTTGGAGAAGATGTGCCAGGCACTCGAATGCCAACCGGGTGACGTTCTCGCGCTGGCACTCGCGAAGAACAACGGGAAGAAAAGCGCACCCGGCGAACGCCGCAGAAAGAAACAAAGATGAACACGAATCCTGCGAAGCCTTTGACGTTTAGATTTATCGATGTCGAAGCCAATGTTCGTCTGGAACTAAGTAACGACGCCGACCATGCTCTCAAGTCCGTGGAGATTCTGACTGTTTTCCTGAAAGACCTGGAAACTCCGGGCGGTGGTCCTTCACAGGCCCACATCAGATTCGATGCGGTTGGTACCATTCGACCAAAAGAGAATGTGGTGCTCTCTCATAAGACGTGGGTTAATGGGAAGATTGCCGACTCCAGCGCCGATTTATTGGCACGCCTGAAAGTGATAGCAGGCGAAGTCAAACCTTATGTGTTGGATATTTCGTGGGAAGATCCCGAAGGCAAGACACGTTTTCAACGAATACCCGTCGGACACTGAGGTCCAGGCGCCGAGTCCTGCTAGTTTGATTATGAGACTCCTGAGAGAAGAACAAAATGATAGTTTGTGAATTCTGTTTCCAGTATAAGCAAAGTGGTGAATGTGAACTCGGCCTGAAAATTCCGAAGAGCATGACTTGTCGTGAGTTTGGCCCCACCCTGGAAAAGTTTTGCGCTGATCCCAAAGATTTCGTCGACCCCAAACAGATCATTCAGATGGCCACCTTCTTTGGCATCAAAGGGCCAGAGCTAAAGAAGATCAAGCTGATGGCTGCACGAGAACAAGGCATCCGCGTGTAATTGCTTCACTAAATTGGCCCTCTGCTCACTACGAATATGCGTACCGGCGTACAGACTTTTGTTACACTGGCAGTGCATACTGAAAAAGAGCGATGGGAAAGAAAAAGCAATGAAATTTTTGATGATTGCCGCGGTAACTCTGTCTTTAGCTTTGATGCCTCTCTCTGGGCTCGCTCAACGGAATAACAACACCTCCACCGGGCAGATGAAGCAAAGCGGTTCCGAGGTGGGCCGAGCCGGCAGAAGCATGGGCCACAACGTCAGGCATGGCCGCATACTGAGGGGCGGCAAATACTTTGGAAAACATATGGGGCGAGCCGGTAAACACTTTGGTCGTGGAACGAAGAAAGCCGTCAAGCGCGCAGTCTCATAAAACAGGCGTGGCGCCACGCGGGCTGCGCCTGATAATCACAGAACAATCACCTCGTCAGGCTGTAAATTCCAGGGGATTTACGGCTTAATCATTTCCATTCGACGTCGACGTAATTTCGAGCATCGCCATTACAACAGCCTGCCCAACTTACTCTCCATAAGCTTCGTTCAGCTTGCGAAAGTGATAACCCATAGCCGCCAGGCGCATTGACTGCGGAAACTGGTCGTGATGTAACGCAGCTGTGCGCGCCAGGAAGCGCCAGAATTCCTTGCGCTCGCGATCCAGCACGCCCAACTTGAGTACCAGGCGAATGAAGGCTGCCACACCGCTAATGATCTTCACGCGCACCGGCTCGGGAAATTCCTGGGTTGTTCGTTTAAGCGAATCGAGTGCACGTTGATAGTATTCGCTGGGCTTATAGATCGTGCACATGATTGATTTATATCCTTCAACGAGGCGCGCCGCGTCCATCTTGGGCACAAAATTCAGAGCGCAGTTTGTGTTGTTTCCCGAACTTTCGCCCAGCAGGCGTCCTTCCTTTTCCAGCCGTCGCCACAGTTGAGTATCCGGCAAGGCGGTAAGCAAACCAACCATTGCCAGCGGTATTGCGCTCTCGCGAATGAAACTGATCTGCCGCTCGAAGATGTCTTCCGGATCGTTGTCAAAACCAACGATGAAACCGGCCATCACTTCCATACCGTAACTCTGAATCTTCTTAACTGACTGGAGCAGGTCTCCGCGATTCTGCGACTTCTGAGCCTCTTTGAGACTCTCTTCAACTGGAGTTTCAATTCCCAGAAAGACCCGGCGAAAGCCTGCGCGCTGCATCTCGCGCAACAGCTCCTCGTCGTCAGCCAGATTCACGCTGGCCTCAGTCAGAAGCGAAAACGGATGGCCATTCCTTTCCTGCCATTCTGTCAGTGCCGGCAGTAGTCGCCTGACATTCTTTTTGTTGCCTATGAAATTATCGTCAACAATGAAAACGGTGCCACGCCATCCGAGTCGTAGCAGCGCGTCAAATTCGGCCAACATCTGTTGGTTGCTTTTTGTACGAGGAATCCGCCCGTAGATTTCGATGATGTCGCAGAACTCGCAGTTGAAAGGACACCCACGCGAGTACTGCACTGACATGGCGCTGTAACGCTTCCTGTCTGCCAGGTAGAAATCGGCTAGCGGCGTCGTTGCCAGAGGTGGCCGTTGAGCAGCCTGATACGTGCGCTTGGCGTCGCCACGCTCCAGGTCTTCAATAAACTGCGGCAGCGTGGTCTCAGCTTCGCCGAGAAAAATATGATCTACCTCCGGCAAATCTTCAATCGTGGTGGTGACATATGGGCCGCCCAGGACAACCCGCTTACCACGCTGCTTACATCGTCTGACAACCTCATGCACAGAGTCTTTCTGCACCAGCATTCCGGTGACAAAAACAATGTCGGCCCACTCGATGTTGGCAGATTTCAACGAGCGCACGTTCAAATCCACCAATCGTCGCTCCCAGGACTTTGGCAACAGCGCCGAAACCGTCAATAGGCCGAGTGGCGGAAACGCGCACCGCTTACGCTCAAACGGCAGTGCATGACGAAAACTCCAATAGGTATCGGGAAACTCCGGATTGATTAATAGAACCTTCATCACATGCTCCTTCGCCGATAACAAGGCTTTGCAATCGGTGCGATTGAAACTAAAGCACAGTGGGAGTATTTAGAATAAATCCTAGTCCCGAATTGGAGATCCGTAAGTAATAGTTACGTAAGAATTGCGGGGCCGGCTGACAAAGAGGCCGGCGGGACACACAAATACCATGATTCGCAGCTGGGAGCTTCCAGGGTTCGCGAGATGAAGATCGATAGAATGGGCAGGCGAAGTTCATTTTGAGTTTAGCGGGAAGCCGGTGCAGCTTGAGGAACTAGTCGCAGCCATTGCTAATCTGGCGGACGTCGAAACCGTTGTTGACGAGAATCGCCCGGAGTTTTGTTAGTGAGGCAACCGGCGCAATGTAGAAAATCAGGGCTGCTTCCAGGACACACCCCAAGACAAAAAACCAAGGCGCGAAAGAACTTGATGCTCAAGTCGTCTCGCGCCTTTTGACGCTTGCCCAAACTATCAATCGTTTTGCATTACTGTTTGGGCCGCTTTCACATTTTCCTGCCGATTAATACCGGCGATGCCGATGCCGCTTGCGAATCTTGTAGGTATAAAGCGCTCCGCCGCCCGCACCGACGAGTGAACCAATCGCTGCACCTTTCTTTCCGCCGGCCACGCCTCCAATAGCGGCGCCGCCCAACGCGGTACCAGCCACAGTGAGCTTATCTCGATGCTTTTGCCAAAAAGTGCGATGACGTCGATATCGTCTCGTTTGGGCCGAAGTGACCGAGCTTACCGGCCCAACCGCAAAAACCAGCGTCAACAGTATTAAGGCGACCGCCACAAACCTCTTCAGTTTCTGGACTGCCAAGGACGTGTCCATAATTTTCCCCTTTCGAACTCAATTGTTGCCTCAATGTTCGCAAGGAGTATGCCGTCCGAAAGAAGAGACCAATAGCAATGATCTGGCCCTATAGTTGATTTCCTGAGAGAAACTGATTTGAAGCAAATGAGCTGGCGTACTCTTAAGAGGCATTAACGTACGGGATTGTTCCAACGGTGCGCGGCGCTGCGAACGGCGCTTTCCCGACGGTGAGGTGGTCCCTATGAACAATCGTCTCCTAACGGAACCAGAAACTATTTCTTCACAAATTTCAGCGCTAGACCATTCATGCAATACCGCAGGCCTGTTGGTCGCGGACCATCATGGAATACATGACCCAAGTGAGAATCGCACCTCGCGCATAAGACTTCAGTACGAGTCTCCGACAAGCTGTTGTCTATTTCCTCCCGCACATTCTCCTTCGCGATCGGCTGGTAGAAACTGGGCCATCCGGTGCCTGAATCAAACTTCGCTTTGGAACTAAACAACGGCAGCCCGCAGGCAACACATTCAAAAATTCCTTGCTCGTGGATCTCATTCAGCGGACTTGAGAATGGTGCTTCAGTGCCCTTTTCCCGCGTTACCTGATACTGCTCGGGCGTCAGTATCTGTTTCCACTCTTCATTTGTCTTAGTCACTTTTTTGATTCCTTTAGCGCCTGTTGAGTTTTTGTCGCCAGCCGGATTGTGTTGATTGTTGCGCTCCTGCGTCCCGGCGGGAACAAACGAAAATCTTGAAAGCGCGGCAATTGCGCCGATAGCCGCCGTCGAGGTTAAGAAGTAGCGTCTATTCATGATGATTACTCAGTCAATCCAGTCGTATCTTATATATCAGTCTAGCCGATGTAATTACGGCAGAACCAGCCCGATCGGATTTGGTTGGAGCGTTAACTGTCTGTTAAAGAGAAAATCCAGGAAAATTCTCAACGTTCCTACCGCTTGCATCAATCCGGATCAGGTTCTGGCGTTGGATTTACATATCGCATTAACTGCCAACCGAGAATCGCCGTAACGATAAGCCCAACAATTATTCAGAAGCGAGATCCCTCACGCAAAAATGCCGCGACGTTTCCATCGCGGCATTGCGCATCTGACGTATTCTGCGACTTAACTAATTCGCTCATTGCTACCTACCCGGTAACCTTCCTGGTAACCTCTTGAGAAACCGGAACGGTAAACTTCAGCGAAGTTGCCGAAGCCTGCATCATGGTAGTAGTGAGAGCGCTCGGGATTAAAGCTCTTCGCTTTCTTGCCGTCTGCTTTTCCAGTCTTGAAACCATTCTTGTACGCCTGAGTTACAGCTGCCTCGCTATCACGAAAAACATACTGACGATAGTAGCTGCCATATGGCGACCAGGGATCATAGCCCCACCGGTTGTAACCGAACGGGTCGTACCAACCGCTTCGGTATCCAAAACCAAACGGACGATAGATGCGATACGGGTAAGGACGGACAATCACGACTCTCCGACGCGTCTGCGCCTCGGCCGTGCTCGCAGACACGAACGCAATTCCCGAAAGCATCAGCGCCGCAAGAATAAATCCGCCAATCCTTTTTAGGTATTTTCCTGGCATTCCAAAACCTCCTAGAACCTCCTTGAATAGGTAATTCTTAGACGCTTTTCGAGGCAATGTGGTTGGTTTGGACACCGAAGCCCTTTGTTAAACCAGCCGGCGTAACAAGGCGGAAGAGGGGTCATTACAGAACCGCGAGCGAACCGAGTAACAATGCGGATCATCGCTTCCGATTCAGGATGTTCGTCGTCCGCTCGGTGACGCTCGCTGGTTCGTATCTGGGAGAAATATCGTTTGCTTCAGTCGATTGCTCACGAAGCCCAACCAAAGGCGCCGGCTCAGGCCGGATAGTGAGTCCTGCAAGGATACGGCCCAACCCTGTTAGCGCTGGAATCAAACCCACCAGCCAGATAATGCGAACGACCGGTTCAATTTCAAAAGGAGCCTGGGCAACGATCTGTTCGGGTAGTTTCAAAATCAGCGCGCCCGAAAGATAATAGAGAAAGATCATCAGGCCAATGCCGCTAAAAAGCGAGATCAGACCTTGAACGATATGCTTCTCTCTTCGCTCTCGTGCCGTCTTCTCTTTTTTCCTGAGCCGCGATAGTTTTGTCATGAGAAGAGAACCAGAATTTCTCACAATCTCCTGGTTCATCTGGTCCAACGCGCTGGAGATCTCATCAGACACGTGCTCCATCTTCAGGCTCTTCATCATCTCTTTGATCTTCGGCAATGGGCCACGATCGGTACGCGCGATTGCCTCGCTCAGCGAAACCGCCTTGCCAATCACCTTCAGATTGGCTCCGCATGACCGGCAATATTGCACACCGGAGGATGATTCAGTTCCACATTGCGGACAGTACATGGTTCCTCAGTCGCTCGTTATTAGTCGCCAGTTCTTAGTCTGTGCACGCCGGTCGCTGTAGTTGGCCGTTACTCGATCTTCGCGCATTATCTTGCAGTTTGCTAGCTCAGGAAGCCAACTGAAATACGAGCCGGCGGCGCGACTTGTTCAACCCAAATACGGACCCCAGCCCGACGAAAGCGGGAATCTGCCCCATGACTCTTGTGCCCGAAATGCGGAACAACGCCAGCCTTCCTGGCAAGGATTGTTTGATTCAGTTATTAAGAGATTTTTCTAATTGACTGTTGCGTGTAGCATCCGCTCGCTACCGCTCGCGGTTCCGCAACAAACACGCGATGACTTTTCGCGGCTCTGCCGCCCGATGTGCGGAAGGCCTCGGGCCTTCCGGCAGATCGTCTTTCTTTCTGGGGCTACGCCCCAATTCGAGGCGCGGATCTGCACCCCGAGATAATCAGCGGGGGTTCTTTTGGAAGTCCGTGGATCCGCCCGCATTGAGCGTGCAGCTACAATTAGCAGTTAATCGGAATCGTTGTTCCAAACGCAGCATTCACATAAGCCAGGAATCCCTGCGCTGAAGTAGTGTCGAGACGATAGTCGACGTTAGTTGATCGACATACAGAATCGCCTGTAATCGTGATTGCTGCCAGAACTTGTTGGCCACCCACATCCAGGAAGTTCGGACCGCCAGAGTCACCGAAACATGTTCCGCCATCTCCGGTAGAAGGATTTTGCGAAAGGCGAATGTAGCCTCCGTTGAGCGAGTTGAAGCTCGAGAACGCATACATGCGCGGTATAGGATTCAGGTCCTGAAAGTAAGGAACGCCGCCACCAACTACGCGATTCTGCACCCCATATCCTACCGCAGTAAACACAGCATTCTTCAGTCCATTTTGCGCCACAAGTTGATCGAGCAGGCCGCAACCTGGCAGTGCGGCAGGCGTGACACCGCGCACACTCGATTGCAGAATCAAGACCGCGATGTCGCCTGAGTCGCTTTGCGACTGGTTGTAGTTAGGATTAGTCACAACATATGAAACAGGAAATAATTTCGTTCTCGGGCTGGTCAAATCACCAAAGGGAATGGAGGCGTCGAGACTGACGTATGCGGTGAAGCCCCTGGGCGCGAGTTCCTGTTGGTAATAAGCCGTGCAATGACTGGCAGTGAGAAAAACGTTCGAGGTAATCATCGTGCCTGAACAAATCGGGTAGATGTTGCCAGTGGTCGCTGATTTAACAATGAACGCTCCAACATTGCTGTAAGTATTGTTCGAGTCGACGAAGCCATAAGTAATGGCTTTCACTCGACGCGAAGTGATTAGAGACCCGACAATTAAAGCGACCACGACTACGAATAAAAAGACAATGCGCTTCATTTTTAAGCTCCTTTTGCCCGGTTAGACAGTAGTCAGCGACCACCATCCGTTTTACTTTTCGGTATGCGTAACTTGCTGGAGGATTTGGCGGCGGAATCTTACCTCTGACGACAAGCCGCTACAAGTTATATTTTGACAATATTTCGGACGACTGAGATTACCCCAGTGAGACTTCAGTGCTGGATATACAGTCAACATGAAACGGCGCCAGGAAATTCTCACGATCCTCGGCTCATCGACATAGTGACTGCAAGATAGCCTCGGATTGATCTACTTACGACTTGGAACTTACCGTCTTGCGGCTGTGCCGCCCGATGGTGTGGAAGGCCTCCGGCCTTCCGGCAGATTGTCTTTATTTCCGGGGCTACGCCCCAATCCGGGGCAGAGCCCCGAATGAATTAGGAAGTCACTATCGGAAAGGCATAGCCTTTCCGCACATCAGGCGGCACAGCCGCAGACACGCGTCACGAGGTTTGATTCAAGTTAGCAACGAACGGTGAGTCATTGCAGAACTGCGAGCGGTAGCGAGCGGATGCCGGCATTCAACACAACGCCGGCAGTCTATCTTCGTGATTTCTCAATTCAAGTTTGATGCTGACATCCGCTGCGGTGTTACAACAAACGGGTCGGTAGCCTGATCGTGAGGCGGGCGCGCTCGTCCCCGTTTAGCGGACGAGTGAAACTAGCAAAGCTTATTTACACTTGCTATAACCACAATCCCGACAAAAATCACAGCCACTAGCGTGTTCGAGTTGGCCGTGGCATTCGGGACAGATGCCGATCATCGTCGACATGATGGCGCCGGTAATCTTGGCTGCGCCATCAGAGTGCTGAGTGTTGAGTGCTGAGTGCTGTGCTTGCTTGCCGACAGCGCGCGCGGAATCGGGAAGGTTCTGCACGCGGCGGTTGGTGATCATGATGCATTCGGCAACTGCCTGTTCGGGCGAAGTCAACAAGCGCTCGTTGAACCAGACCGCGTGTGTGCCTGTCACCTTGTTAAGACTGTACGCAACTTCGGCAGCGTCGAAACCGCCGCGCAGCATCTTCGAAGCCAGCAACCCCACGCCGCCGCTGATTGGGCCGGTGGCAAATACTTCCTGAATCATCTTGCCATCGTGGTTGACGGTGACGTAAAGGTTCTGACCATCAAATGGAATCTGCCAGGTGGCGCCGCTCAGCTCACGCGGCCGTTCGATGCGAATTGCTTCAATTTGCGCTTGAGTTTTCGCTCTCACAGACGGTGCCGCGCTGGCTTCTGCCTGGTTGGATGCTACCGTGTCCGCTTGTATCTGTTGTCTCGCGGCGACCTCGGCGTCTGCGCCGATGGGGGCAATGATCGCCGCATCAGCGTGGCTGGCGGGCGGCGCATCAAGCACTTCAATCTGCGCCTCGG
Source organism: Pyrinomonadaceae bacterium (assembly GCA_036506215.1). GTDB lineage: Bacteria > Acidobacteriota > Blastocatellia > Pyrinomonadales > Pyrinomonadaceae > PSRF01. The sequence goes on from DASXSC010000020.1 coordinate 43,837, forward strand.
GATTGCACGCCGTTTCGCCTTTTGCTTCTGACTCGGGCGACTCCGCCGCTTTCATCGACGTGAGCACCTGATTGTCGCGCGAGCCGTCGCGGTAGTAACTGACTGCCTTGCAACCAAGCTCGCGGCCAAGGCGGTAGAGACTATCAACCGATTCAACCGTGTCGTTGACGGCGCCGTTGCAAGTCTTGGAAACGCTGTTATCGACGTTGCGCTGGGCTGCCGCCAAAACGTGCACGTGTTGCTCGGCGCTGATGTTCATCGCTGAAATGAATTGTGGTGGCAGTTCCTTTTCATGTTCACAAACATATTCGGAGGCTTTGTCGATCGATTCCTGATCGGTTTGATCGACTTCAATTCCCAAAGCTTGCGCCGCCAGTGTGTGCACATACGTTCGCGTGCCCAGCGTATCCCGGCGCACATAGGCCCAGGAGAAATTCGGCTCGATACCCGATGACGTTTCGGCGACAAGCGATATCGTGCCCGTCGGGGCAATAGTCGTCACTTCATAATTGCGCGGTGTTAAAGGCACATCGCGCGAAATGCCAATCTGGTTGTAGAGAAAGTCTTCGTAAGCTTCGCGATTCGGTTCAAACTCCGGGAACACACCCTTCTCGGCGCCAATCTTGATGCTGGCATTCCAGGCCTCGCGACGAATGAACCCCATCATCTCGTCCATAAGATCGATTGACGCAGTCGAGCCATAAATGACGTTCAGATTCACACAAAGATCGGCAAAGCCCATGATGCCCAGGCCCACGGGACGCGTGCGGGTGACGACATCGTTAATCTCCGGCAGCGGCCAGGCGCAGGTGTCAATCACGTTATCGAGGAAGCGAGTGCAAAGATGCGTGACTTCGCGCAGGCGATCCCAGTCAACACGATTCTCGGGATCGTAGAACTTGTTCAAATCGATCGAACCGAGATTGCATGAGTTTGAGAAGTGGAGAAACTGTTCGCCGCAGGGGTTACACGAATAAATCGGCCCCATCGACTTCATCATGTGGTTGTGACGATTCACTTCATCGATGAAAGCAATTCCCGGCTCCGCATACTTGTGCGCGCTGGCTACGATGCGGTTCCAGATGTCAGGCGCGTAAACCATGCCGGGGCGCGGCGGCTCTTCAATGGTGCAGCCGGAAAGATCCGCGGCCTGGAATGCCTGCTTGTCCGGAAAACTAACGGTTGTCCCATCGGGGCGTCGGTAGACGACGTAGTCACCTTCGCGCAGAGGATCGAAGATTGGGTCGGTCCAGGGTTCTCCATCAAACTCGAGTTGGAACCATTCGTTATCGTCGACTGCCTTCAAAAACTTGTCGGTAACGTTGACTGAGATATTGAAGTTGGTCAGCGAGTGCTGATCGTTTTTCGCATGAATGAAACGCAGGATGTCAGGATGCGTAACTCGCATCATGCCCATATTTGCGCCGCGGCGCACGCCGCCCTGCTTCACAACATCAGTCACCTGGTTGACGATGTTCATGAACGAGACGGGACCGGAAGCCACTCCACGAGTTGAACCAACCAAAGCGCCGGACGGGCGTAGGAATTCATAGGTCATGCCCGTGCCGCCACCGGTCTGATGAATCGTCGCCGCAGCCTTGGCATGATCCATGATCCCGGTTATCGAGTCAGGGACATCCAGCACAAAGCACGCCGCCAACTGGCCATTGGTTTTGCCGGCATTGACCAGGCAGGGCGTGTTGGGAACAAACTCTCGCGCCAGCATTACATCGCTCATGGCGTTAAAAAATAAGTCCCGCTTCTGAGCGTCCTTTTCCGCGGCCGAAACATGACCCACCACCCGGCGAACGATATCCGGCCACTCCTCCAGCGGCCGGCCTTTCGCGTCTTTCAAAGAGTATCGTTTGCTGATTACACGTTTGGCATTCAGCCCCAGCGGCTGGGTCTTACGACGCACCTGGGGTGTTGTGGCGGCGGTAGCTGTAGGGAAAGATCCGCCTGCTGCGGGGGTGTTTTTGCCGATGGTTGTGCTCATGTTATCTGCCTTTCTCGTGCGCCGGGGGCACGAGGCAAAACCGGGAGACCTAAAGACAGTTCTACGACTACATTATAGTAGACGCACCATCTCTTAGCATGTGTAGCGGATACTTCGGATGGCTTCTTCCGAAGCGAAAAAACCTACCTGGAGAGCAACTCAGGGGGCCTGCCGCTGCTCCAGTTTTACTCGCCTCGTCTCAAGCGCAGCGGAATATACTCCTTTGAAAACCCAATGTCAATATGTTGTGGTCATCTTTTTTCTTACTGCATTATAGTGTATTAATTGAGAGATGACCTGAAGTCCTAAACTACTGATAATCAGTCGCTTCAAGGGGTTTGTTCCGAGGCAAATCTGGAGTATCACAATTTTTTTCCTCGCGCCTAAAAGCAAAAGAAGAACTGCACGCTGAAAAACACTGGCAATACGGAACCGCGAGCGGTAGCGACCGGATGCTACGGTCAACTTGTCACTTCAATAATCCCAAGAGTATGCCGAGTTGCAGAACCGCGAGCGGTAGCGACCGGATGCTACGCTCAACCCACGATTTTTCGATCGTGCCGGCAATGCCCTAACATCGCATGGCCGAGTTTTGCAGAACCGTGAGCGGTAGCGACCGGATGCTACGGTCAACTTGTCACTACAATTAATGCCAACAACGTAATAGGTTGAGTGTGCCGAGGTGCAGAATAGTGGGCGGTAACGACCGCATGCTACGATCAACCTGTCACTTCAATAATCCGAACGAAGTCATACGGTTAATGTGCCGAGGTGCAGAACCGCGAGCGGTAGGGATCCGATACTAGCCACTGGGAGGTCTTCAATCATCAAGGTAAGGTCTCACCTTGTTCGTACAAGACGTAGGCTATTGCGTTGCGTAGATCCTGTTCTGTCCAAAGATATCTCTTACTACCGCGACGCACCCACGGGCTACGCTCACTGAACCAGCAACCCGATTCCCTCATCTTGCGTGTCGCGTTGGCT
>DASXSC010000021.1:0-16143 GCA_036506215.1 Pyrinomonadaceae bacterium
GCGTGATGGCCTCATAAAGAATGCAGCCGAAGGAAAAAATGTCTGAGCGGTGATCGATTTCCTGCACACGGCCCTGCGCTTGTTCCGGTGACATGTAGCCAACGGTTCCAACTACTGCGCCAGGCATCGAGTGTGGTTGTAATAATGCTGTGGCCAGTTCGCTCATGCCCTGGGTGGTTGTTTGTGACGTTTGAGGCTCGATCAATTTAGCTAGCCCAAAATCCAGGATCTTCGCGTGACCTTCGCGCGTCACCATAATGTTGTCGGGCTTTAGATCGCGATGCACGATTCCGCCAGCGTGCGCTTTTGCCAAGCCTTCAGCGACGTGCTGCAGATAACGTAAGAGCTTGGGTAGCTCTGTCTGTCTCTCGTGAATGAGTTGTCGCAAAGTGAGGCCGTCAACGAACTCCATCGCAATGAAGTTCGTTCCCTCGCGCTCGCCAATCTCATATATATGCGCAATGTTCGGATGATTAAGTGCGGCTGCTGCGGTCGCTTCCTGTTTGAATCGCCGCATCCGATCTCGATTTGAGGAAACGTCAGAAGGCAAAACTTTTAATGCGACGTTGCGATGAAGCTCACTGTCTTCTGCGAGATAGACCTCACCCATTCCGCCCGCTCCAAGCTTCGAACGGATTTCGTAGCGGCCCAGATTTGTACCTGCGGCAAGGGTCATCGGTGGACGCGGAGGAATTCTATACGAGTTATCGCAGCGCGCAAAAAAATTTAAGTGTTATCATGCGCTTGCTAGATAATAGGTGTGGTGTGAGTGAATTGGAGGGAGTATGACATTGCGTTTCGCTGTCGTCGTGTTCAGCGCGTTGACTGTCTTAGCGAGTCACGTGGTCCAACGACCGGGTGCGTCGGCGGAAAGCGCCGGGCGTCAGGCCGACTTGGCCAGCATCGAGAAGCTCCACAAGCAGGATATAGCCGCTACTCTGTCGCGAGATCCTGTTGCCCTGACAGATTTGTGGACCGATGACGCCGTGCGCCTCGGCCCGGGCCGGTCGGCGGAGGTTGGCAAAAAAGCTGTCCGAGAGAGCAACGAACGCTGGTCCACTCGTCCAGGCGTCAAGGTGCTGAGCTACGTCCCGGAATAAAAGGAGTTGTTTTTTCTAAATGGTGCGTGGGCAGTCGAGTGGCGTCCGTACACCGGCTCGTTCATCACATCGCCAGGTGGCGCGCCGGTACACGCTCGTGGCATGGTGCTCATCGTCCTCAAGAAACTACCGGACGGCAGCTGGAAATGCTTCCGCGGGGCGGGGATCTTCAACTGAGAGTCGGCAACAGGTGGACGCCGTAGCCCTGCGCATAATCGCTGGAGAACACTACCCGCTTACTATCTTGGGAATACCTCACACGACAGTGTGCGGATCGTTCAGTCCACCTACGGAGCATTGAGGAAGTCGCTCCTGAAGACCTCGGTTGGATTGACATCATACTGAACGGCCAGATATAAGGTGTGCCCTCAAATCAAGTGCGGATTCAAAATGACGGCCAGTATGAGGTGCGTCTTGATATCAGCGGAATCCATTCTTAATTCGTCAACTCAACTTAACCTCATAAGTTCTTGCCAAATAAAACGCGAGGTCAATCATGTCCAGACTAACCAAAGCATTTTGCCTGATGTCCCTTTGTTTATTGGCTCCCACTTTAACAGTCGCCAGCGGAGTGCACCCCCTATTCGACTTGCAATCCACAACTGGTTCGCCGTTTCCAACTGATCGATTCACTCTGACAGATTCAGCACAAAATACGGACCGGCGCGTTAATCTGCCAATGCCGAATTGTGCGGCCAGCCCCTCCAATTGTGGTGATGTCGCTCTGCTGAACCAGCTTGATGGATTCAATATTCAACCAAGGATTTCAATTCCTTTCGATGGCGCGATTGACCCTTCAACGGTGAACAACAACACTGTGTTTCTGATTCGAATAGCAGACACTTCTAATCCGACCACTTTCAATCCTCAAATCGTTGGCATCAACCAGGTCGTGTGGGACACGCTTACCAACACACTCTTTGTGAAGTCAGATCAACAGCTGGACCAACATACCAGCTATCTGCTGATCGTGACGAAAGGTGTGCATGACTCGGCTGGTGATCCAATTGAGGCAGACGATTCGTTTGTACACTTCAGGCATAATTTAAATTTTGGCCAGACCAAAGATCCTGAACTGAAGAGTTATCGAAAGACATTGATCGATCTATTGGACGACGATGTACTTGCGACATTAGCGCCCGGTCTCCTTCCGAGCGACATTGCAGTAGCCAGTGCTTTCACGACAGGAAGCGTCACTTCAACCCTTGAAAAGATCCGCGATCAAGTCAAAGCCGCATCAGCTCCAACAGCAGACTTCAACCTTGGTACTCATGGTGAGAGAACTGTTTTTCCCGTCGCGTCCATCATTGGGATCTTATTTGGTCAGCAGCAAAATGTAGTTGGTCCTTTAAACACTGTTCCAGTTCCCACGCCTGCTCTCCAGGTTTTTCCCGGTGCGGTTCATACAGTTGCTTTCGGCAAATTCAGTGCGAAGAACTTCGAAACTCCGGGCGGATTTATCCCTGCTGTTCCAACGCAGACCGGAGTCCCTGCGGTTCAAAGTATAGGAGATATCTACTTCAACTTGTTTATTCCTGCTGGCACACGCCCGGCAAATGGATGGCCGGTAGCGATCTTTGCGCACGGCTTAGGTAACAACAAGAACAGCAGCCCGTTCGCTGTCGCTTCTACGCTCGCCCACAACGGTATTGCTACTTTATCAATCAACTCGGTAGGGCATGGCTTCGGCCCAGCAGGCATACTGACGGTTATCCAGGGCAGTGGCTCTGTAGTGCTGTCTGCGGGTGGACGCGGTGTCGATCTGAACGCCAGTGGAACCATCGATTCATTCGAAGGCTTACTCGCGACAGGAGCCCAGATTGACATCGCAGGACGTGATGGCGTTCAACAAACCGTGGCTGATCTGATGCAAGTGGTTCGAATGATCCAAGGTGGGGTTGATGTCGACAACACGGGTTCTGCATCTCTTGATGCAAATCGCATTTACATGTTTGGACAATCGTCGGGTGGAATCATCGGAACTGTTTTCATGGGTATTGAGCCCGATATCAAGGCTGGTGTTCCAGTCGTTCCCGGCGGACCTTCCGTGGATGCTGCGCTGTTCAGTGAGAGTAATCGTCCGTTGTTAACGTTCTTCTTAGCATCGCGGTTGCCTTCGTTACTCAACGGTGGTGTCGGTGGTTTTACCGACAACACGCCGCTTCGAAACCAAGCGCCGGTGATCAATGTAGTGCCCGGTGCGATGGAGATTCAAAGAATAGCAGACGTATTCAACTGGATATCACAAGCAGGCGAGTCGACCGCATGGGCACCGTTCATACGTAAGTCTCCACTGCCAGGTCAGGCGGCGAAGGCAGTTATCATCCAGTTTGCACGAGGTGATAAGACAAATCCGAACCCAAGTACTACCGCGATAATTCGCGCAGGCGATCTCGCCGATCGTGCCACGTTCTTCCGAAACGATCTTGCGTTCTTAAGCAATCTGGGATTTCCGAAGAATCCGCACACGTTCCTGACAAATATTGCAGGCACCCCAGCCGTTGCGGCAGTAGCGATAGGAGCCCAAACTCAAATTGCGGTCTTCTTTGCGAGTAATGGGGCTTTGACTATCGATCCTGATGGTCTAGGTCCACTATTTGAAGTCCCGATAGCCGGCCCACTCCCGGAAGACTTGGCGTTTATTCCATAGTAATAACCGTCGGGGCGGCTATCCGTGGCCGCCCCTCCCTCATTTCATGTCACCTAATTTGAACGGACCAACCCGTCATGTTCACACCGCAACAGCCTAGAACTGAAGCTTTAATCCGATCCGTAATGATGACGGATACTAAAACACCGTGCCTTGTCCGAAGAACGGATTCGGAAACTGAATAAACTGCGCATCGGGTATCCCACTGTTAGTCCTCAACGTTTCGTCTTGTCGAATCGCACGCTGCGCATTTGTGACGTTGAACCAATCAACTTGAATTCGTAGCTGCCTATCCTGACTGAATTTAATAACTGTTAGAGCGAGCACGGAAGGATCCGAAGAACTGCGCCTTCATTAACACAGTTTTGGAATTAGGTGAATAGTTTCAGATGCGGATGTGCTGACATTAGATAGGAAGTTTGTATTAGTTCGTGTGATTTCGTGGACCGTCTGTTTACCTTAGCAAAGTATAGATCCACGGCTTCCCGATGGCGCCCTAACCGTAGGATTCGCCAACGCGGAAATGCGCGCCCGCACGCTCGGGATTCTTTTCGACTATCTTCTTGACCACCTCGAGTCCCTGATCATTCTGACGAAAGATTGCTAGTGGTACCAAGCGGCTTGGTCGGCTGACATCGACAATGGATCAACCTCTCTAGCATGCGCAAATTGGGCCACGGCTTCCTCTCGTTTGCCATGGACCGCTGCGGCGGCAGATCGCACAGGTGCGAGCCGCGCGCAGAAGAAAGCGGCACAACATGAGGTGATAAACTTAATATTCCGAAAGAAGGTCGTGAGGGTTTAATATTGACCCTCCTGCTGACCGCCAGACCAGCGAGTGTAGGTCGGTGTGGATGAAGATAGTTTGCAAACTGCCGACAAGGTGAACCGATGAAACGAACAGAGCGAGTAACCAAGCGAGCTAACTTGGCAGGTTGGGCCTTAACTGCCTTGTGCCTTTTGTGTGGAGGTGGTCAAGCGTTGGCTAAAGAAAATCCCCAAACAGGAATGGCAGAAGTTAACGGCACAAGACTGTACTACGAGACGGCGGGTAAAGGGCCAACAATCGTCCTCGTCCACGGCGGGCTGGTTGACAGCCGTCTCTGGGACGACCAGATAAAAGCATTTGCGAAACATCAACGCGTCTTGCGCTACGATCTGCGCGGCTTCGGCAGGTCCGCTGCGGCCCCTGAACCGTTCTCGCACATCGAAGACCTGCGCGGGCTAATGGACTTCCTGAAGATCGATCGAGCCACGATCGTCGGCCTTTCCCTGGGTGGGATCGTCGCCGCCGATTTCGCCCTCGAATACCCCGAGAGGGTTGAGCGTCTCGTGCTGGTTGGGTCGGGCCTGCGCGGTGACAAACAGCCGCCGGATAAGAACGAAAAGGCTTACGAAGCGGCGAGCAAAGGCGTTGCCGAAGAGTTCGTGGACGTGATTATGAAGTCGAAGTTATACGCCGCAGTCCGCGAAGGTACCCCGGCCTACGCGCGCCTGCGACAGATGATGCTTGAGAATTTCAAGGCGGTCCCGACCTTTCGGCCGGGCTTCCTCAAGTACCCCGAGCCGCCGACAATCGAGCGACTCGAGAGCATCCGCGCCCCAACGCTTGTCGTCATTGGCGGCGAGGACGCGCAATCTCTAAAGAACGTCGCCGACACGCTCGCGGGTGGGATTCCCGGCGCGCGCAAAGTCGTTATCCCGGGCGTGAGCCACCACCCGCCCGTGGAAAGGCCGAATGAATTTAACAACGCAATATTGAACTTCTTAAAGGAAAAATAAAATACCCCCGCAAGAGCGGATGGTTTTTTGGCGCGGATATTCTCTCCGACAATGTCATCCACACTAGTAACTAAACCGAGTGTATTACCCAAGAGTTTTAAGAGCTTTCATTGCGCTTCTTAAGGACCATGACGATTCAACGCTGCCAACCAGTTCATCACCACTGTCACTGGTACGCTCTGATTGGCACTACCTGTGTTGACTAGTAACCGCCTGCCATCAGCTGCCACGTCGTACTCAACGAAGGGCGAGTCGGTGTGAAAAAGCGCCGTCGGAGTTCCCCTCGCAAAACTAGTACCCGTCTTTAGCGGTACTACCATCAAGCTGCCATCAGCGGCCATGTAGAACAGTTCTTTCTCTTGCCTCCATCTGGGGCTCGATCCGCCGCCCGTGGAGATCTGCCACTTCTCGCCCGACCCCTTTAAGGCGCGCACATACACTTCGTTTCTTCCCGACTCATTCGAGACGTATGCAACCCATTTTCCATTGGGCGAAAACCGCGCGTCGCTCTCGTTGAACTGCGTGTTTAAGAACGGTTGTGGCTTACGATCACCGAACAACGGAAGCAGCATCAGGTCTTCACCCGCTTTAGCACTTCCCCCCTCCCGGAACATAATGAACTGGCCCTCCTCAGTCTGGGTCCAATCCAAGGGAACCTGCACCGATCCCGGTTCAGTGATCGGCTCGCCACTACCGGCGTCACCTAAGGCTTTCACGTGTACGTATGGAGGCGCCCCCTTGTCCGCCGCGAACGCGATCTGCCGGCCGTCTTTTGACCACACGGGGGAATCCTCGACGCCAGGGTCAAAGGTAAAGCGAGATTGTATGCCGGTGGCGAGGTCGAAGACCCACACGTCTGTCGTTCCTGTCCGTTGTTCCCTGATGTTGACTGCCAGCTGGCGTCCGTCCGGCGACAGCCGCGGGAAGTTGTAATCGGCCGCGGCGCCTACCGTACCAACCTGCGCCCCATCGCGGTTGTACCAGACAAGCGTCGAGGAACTCGTCGCCGCCTCGTAGGCTAACACTCCGTTAGCTGAGACCGAGAAGTCAGCGAGCCCGATGGGCTTGAAATAAAGCAGACTCTCCGCCACCTTGAACGGCTCACCAGTTAAAGTGAGCTTGTCAGCATCGAAGGGGTGGGCCAACAGAATCCCCTCACGCACGTACAGCAGGTAACCCGGCGGCGCGTACACCGCCCGTGAATCGGTCTGCAGTAAGGACTTAGTCTCTTTCGAGTCGAGGGATCCGATTAGAATTTCAGTTTCCCTGTCTTTGGACGCAAGTTTTTCATTCGGCGTTCCCACGACGAACGAAAACAACAGGAAGTGGCGCCCGTCCGGGAGGAAGTGAGGCCAGAAGTAATAGATCTGGTTCGAATTTGGTTCTGTCACTAGCGCGGGTTCCCCTCCCGCCGCTGGTACACGCAAGAGACTTAACTGATCGGTCTTATCGCCCGCACCTGTGAAGAGAATCGTGCCGTCGCGCCCCCAAGTGCCAGTGGCAACGTCCTTTGGGACCGCCGCCACACAGATTGTCTGTGGGAAGCCGCCCGTGACCTCAACCCTCTTTAGGGCACCCGCGGCGAAGAACCCGATGGATCGACTGTCCGGAGACCAGAAAGGGTTTTGCGCATCTTCCGTCCCGGCAAGTAGTTGTGGTACGGAAGAGTCGAGCGAACGTACAAACAACTGTGTTCTTCCTTCAGTCAAAACAGTCAGGGCAAGCCATTGCCCGTCTGGTGAGATAGCGGAAGGCATCCCCAATTGCCAGGGAAACATTCCTCTATTCGGCGGGTACACGAGGAAACGAACCGCATTCGCTTGGGTAGTGCCCCGTCGTACAAATAAGACAGCGAACACAACCGTCGTCAGCAATAGCAGGCCAGCCGCGATCCACGGGAGGTGCTGGCGGAGTCTCGATCTCCCCTTCGTCAGCCCGGTTTGGACGGACGTCGACGAACCGGACAGCGATTCAAGCGCGAACGCGAGGTCTCGCGCCGAATGAAACCGCTCGTCCGGGCTCTTCTCCAAACAATGTCTGACGATTCGTTCTAACGCAGGGTCGATCTCTGCATTAACCATGCTGAGGTCTGAAGGATCTTCTTTAAGGATGGCGTTGAGCGTCTCAACAGCGGTCTCGCCCTTGAACGCACGCCTTCCGCTCAGCATCTCGTAGAGCACCGCACCGAACGCGAAGATGTCCGAGCGGTGATCGACACGCTGGCCCCGCACCTGTTCCGGTGACATGTAGCCCGTTGTTCCTACTATGGTTCCCGGCTTTGTATTAAGAGGTTTGGTTGCGACGTCGGTCTCGAGTTCGCGAACATCGGACGACTCGACGAGCTTCGCCAGACCGAAGTCCAGAATCTTCACCCGGCCGTCGTTAGTGATAAAGATGTTGTCAGGTTTCAGATCGCGATGAATTATTCCCTTCGCATGTGCTGCAGCGAGCCCATGAGTGATTTGCAAAGCGTAATCGATGGCCCGCCGTGAACTGAGTGGAGTTCCCGAGATTCTTGTGCGTAGTGTCTCGCCTTGCAATAGTTCGGAGACGACGTAAGGTGAACCGTCGTGCTTGCCAACGTCATAGATGGAGAGAATATTTGGGTGATTCAATGCTCCGGCGGCACACGCTTCCTGCTGGAACCGCTGCAGTCGATCTTTATCGGATGAGAAGGTTGAAGGTAGAACTTTGAGGGCAACATCACGACCGATTTCGACGTCGCGCGCGAGATATACTTCACCCATTCCGCCCGCTCCAAGCTGCGAGCGGATTTCGTAGCGGCCCAGTCGTGTGCCTGTCGCAATAGTCACGGCGTTCTAGCGGAAATCGCGGATCAAAATCACGTCGCTCGTCTGCGTTCCGCGCGAAAGCGCGAGTTGCTTGCCGTCGCGCGAGAAGTCGAACCAGAAGATCTGGTCGGTCTTGAAGTCGGTGAACTGTTTCGGCGGCCCGCCGTCCAGGGGCAGTGACCAGATGTTAGAGACGCCGTTAATCGTGTCTATGTAGGTCAGGGCGCGCCCGTCCGGCGTCCAACGCAGGCCAGCGTCGCTGGTGAAGCTTTGCCGCGGGAGGTCGAGCACCTTGACGGGATCGCCGCCCGCGAAGGGGATTATGGCGACCTTGGTGGGCGTGTTCGGTTGTTGATCGTCGTCGCGGTACCAGCAGGCGACGAGGCTGCCGTCGGGCGAGACGGTCGGATTTGATGTCCATTTATCGGTCAACGGCACGGGCTCCCCGCCGTCGATCGAGACCTTCCAGGCCCTCAATGAGCCGGGCGTCGAATGGAAAACCACCCAACGGCCGTCTGGCGAAGATTGCGGGAACCTGGCGCCAGCTCCTCCGGTCAGTAGTTTGAGATTGCCGCCGTCTGTGTCCATGCGCCAGATGCTCCATAGGGTTCTTGAGGCGCCTCTTCGTGTGGACGTGAAGATGATGTAGCGACCGTCGGGCGTCGCCCACGGGTCAAAGTTCCTGCCCGCGTTTGCCGTCAACTGCTTCTGATCCTTTCCGTCCTGGCCCGTACTCCAGATGTCAACCAACCCGCTCTCTTCTGAGGTGTAAGCTATTTTGCCGCCGGGCATCCATGACAGACCACGCTGCCCGTCATACCTGCCCGAAGAAATCTGTCTGGCGCGGCTCGCGTCCCCTTCCGGCGCGACCCAGATAGTTGAAGCCCCCTCCGTCTGAACTGTGACAATGGCACTCGAATCCGCAGTCAGGCTCAGTCGCCTATAGTTATTGAGGTCGATGGTGATTTTGTGTTTCTCGTCGCCGGGGTAAGAGATTTGCCAGATTTGGACGGAAGATGACAATCCCGGGTCGAGCACAAGTAAGAGGAGGCCGCTTCCATCCGCAAGCCAGGCGACTTGCCCCACGCAGTTCACGCACCACTTCTGAGAATTGATTGGCCTTTCCGCCCCGCTTTCGACCTCCACGGCGATTACCGTCGAATATCCCCTGCCGGTGCTCCCACCACGATTAATAACGCCTGACGCGATCAGTTTCCCGTCAGGCGACCACGACGGCCCGCCGCGGCTGAACCCTTCGCCCGCCTCCCGCACGGCGACTTCCCTCTCGCCCGTCCCGTCGGCGTTCGCCACGACCAGCGCGGTCTCTTCGCTCGCTACATTGCGTATGAACGCCAGGCGCGTCCCGTCCGGCGAAAGAGTAATGGCAGAGGCGACGTTTTCAATTATTTTCCGCGAGGCGCCGCCGAGCGTCGACACTTGGTAGAGTGTGTGCGCGGGATTATTAAGTTCCCCCAGAGCGTAATAGATGTAATTGCCGTCTTTCGAGAAGGTAATCCCGTAATAGTTCTGTGTCGAGGGCGGAACGATCTGCGTGTCGGCGGTGGTCATCACCTGCCTGAGCCAGAGGCTCTGGTGTCCGGCGTCGCTCTTGACGTGCGCGACGTATTTCCCGTCGGGCGAGATCGCCGCGTCCGACGCCCTGCCCGAAGTCGTCAGCCGCTGAGGCTTAGGCGTGGGCAGCGAAGTGGCAGATCTCTTGCTAGTCGAAAATTTGTATACCCCAATTCCAATCGCAGCTATCGCGACCAGCAGCACGCCAGCAACAATTGCGGCTGCACGCTTATGCTGTTTGATTCCACTGACGATGTATTGAGCGCTCGATGGATGCGTTGAAGGCGCGGACGGCGAAAGACTCGTCGACGCAGCAGCAGAGCGCGAACCATCAGAGTCAATCGCTTCAACTGTGGAACCTGCCCTTGATGGTGGTTGAACTGTAGTGTCGATTGCTACGCCCGCTTGTAACTCGCGCCGTACCTCCTTTAACTCAATCGCTACGTCTTTGATCGATTGATGCCTTTCATCGGGATCTTTTGCGAGACAGCGCCGCACGATCTTTTGCAGATCGTACGGCACTTCAGGATTGAGATTAGCGATCGGCGTTGGTTGCTCGCGAATGATCTTATTGAGCGAATCAATTGCGTCCTTTCCTTCGAAGGCTTTGCGCCGCGTGATGGCCTCATAAAGAATGCAGCCGAAGGAAAAAATGTCTGAGCGGTGATCGATTTCCTGCACACGGCCCTGCGCTTGTTCCGGTGACATGTAGCCAACGGTTCCAACTACTGCGCCAGGCATTGAGTGCGGTTGCATTAATGCTGTGGCCAGCTCGCTCATGCCTTGAGTGGTTGGTTGTGACGTTCGCTGCTCGATCAATTTAGCTAGCCCAAAATCCAGGATCTTCGCGTGACCTTCGCGCGTCACCATAATGTTGTCGGGCTTTAGATCGCGATGCACGATTCCGCCAGCGTGCGCTTTCGCCAAGCCTTCAGCGACGTGCTGCAGATAACGTAAGAGCTTGGGTAGCTCTGTCTGTCTCTCGTGAATGAGTTGTCGCAAAGTGAGGCCGTCAACGAACTCCATGGCGATGAAGTTCGTTCCCTCACTCTCGCCAATCTCATATATATGCGCGATGTTCGGATGATTGAGTGCAGCTGCGGCCGTCGCTTCCTGTTTGAATCGACGCATCCGATCTCGATTTGACGAAACGTCAGAAGGCAAAACTTTTAATGCGACGTTGCGATGAAGCTCAGTATCTTCTGCGAGATACACTTCACCCATTCCGCCCGCCCCAAGCTTAGAACGGATTTCGTAGCGGCCCAGATGTGTACCTGCGGAAAGGGTCATCGGTTGACGCGGAGGAATTCTATACGAGTTATCGCAGCGCGCAAAAATTTAAGCGTTATCATGCGCTTGCTAGATAAAAGGCCGGGTGTGAGTGATTGGAGGGAGTATGACATTCCGTTTGGCTGTCGTCGTGTTCTGCCTGTTGACTGTCTTGGCGAGTCATGTGGGCCAAGGATCTGGTGCGTCGGCTGGAAGCAACGCCAGGCGTCAGGCCGACTTGGCCGGCATCGAGAAGTTCCACCAGCGGGATATAGCCGCAACTCTGTCGAGAGATCCTGTTGCGCTAACGGATTTGTATACCGATGACGCTGTGCGCCTCGGCTCGGGCCGGCCGGCGGAGGTTGGCAAAAAAGCTATCCGAGAGAGCAACGAACGCTGGTTCGCTGTCACTGGGGTCAAGGTGCTGAGTTACGTTCCAGAAACCAAGGACTTGACGATACTCAAAGGCTGGGCAGTGGAGTGGGGCTACATCACTGGTTCGTATGTTGAGGCGCCGGGTGGTGAGGTAAAGCAGATTCGCGGCACGAGGCTGATGGTCCTGAAGAAGATGCCGGACGGCAGCTGGAAATGTTTCCGCGGGATGGGAGGTCCGACGTTCACCGCGCCGTTGCCAGGGCAAGTGCTTCAGGCACCGGCCGCGTCGGCTGAAAGCGTCACGGGGGGCAGCGCTGCGGACCGCGCCGCCATCCAGAAGCTCCGCCAGCAGGACATCGACGCTACTCTGTCGCTAGATCCTGTTGCCCTGTCGGATTTGTGGACCGATGACGCCGTGCGTCTTGGCCCGGTCCCGCCGGCAGAAGTCGGAAAAAAAACTATCCGAGAGAACAACGAACGCTACAAGGCTAACATTTTCAAGGTCCTGAGCTACGTCCCGGAACCCAAGGAAATGACTTTTCTGGATGGTGGCTGGGAAGTCGAGTGGCGTCAGTTCACCGTCTCGTTCGTCACATCGCCGGGTAGCGCGCCGGTGCATGTTCGTGGCATGGTGCTCGGGGTGCACAAGAAGCTGCCGGACGGCATTTGGAAAGGCTTCCGCGGGGCGGGTTTCTACGCGTGAATAAACCTGCCAATTTCAAATACTTTACAGCTGCGATTAAACGTCTCGCTTTCTTGCTTGTGACGCCATTGAAGTCGTGGATATTCTGACGTGAGTTCCGAAATGACGATTAAGGCCGGCACAAGTCTCGGTCGTTATGAAATTCGCTCAAGGATTGGCGAGGGCGGGATGGGTGAAGTGTACCTGGCCGAAGAGACACGTCTACATCGCAAAGCCGCGTTGAAGGTTCTGCCCGCGGAGCTCGCCACGAACAAAAATCGCATGCGGCGTTTCGAGCAAGAGGCACAAGCCACCGCGGCGTTGAATCATCCGAACATCGCACACATATATGAGGTCGGCGAGGAAGGTGACACGCATTTCATCGCCATGGAGTTTGTCGACGGCGCGACACTGCGCGAAGCGATCCATCGCGACAAAACTGAACTGAGAAAATTGCTCCGCTATTTACAGCAGGTAGCTGAAGGTTTGGCGAAGGCGCACGCCTCGGGAATCGTGCACCGCGATCTGAAACCCGACAACGTGATGATTACTCGCGACGGATACGCGAAGATTCTCGACTTTGGATTGGCCAAACTAACTGAACCAGTGAAGCCCCAACAGATCTCCCCGGAGGCGTCAACCGCTGTGTTGCGGCAGCCGCTGTCAACGCCGGGTCTGGTGATGGGTACTGTGGGATACATGTCGCCTGAACAGGCCCAAGGCAAGCCAGTTGATCACCGTTCAGATATCTTCTCGTTTGGCTGCCTGCTTTACGAAGCCGCCACGGGCCAACGCGCCTTTGAAAGTGAGTCGACCATCGATACGTTGCACAAGATCGTTCACGCACCAGTGTCTTTGGTTAAGGATTTGAACCCTTCTGCGCCTGCTGACTTGACGCGCATCGTTCGCCGCTGCCTGGCGAAGGATCCTGATGACCGTTATCAATCGATCAGGGAAGCAGCCATCGAACTGCGAGACGTACGGCGCGAGCTTGAGGGCGCGGAAGAGTTTGAGACAACCGTGCCGCCAAGCTCTGTTAGTTCGGCTTCTGCCTCAGCCGCGAGCGGCATGGCGACGGGCTCCGGTGCACCTGTTTCGACCGCGCCGGCTTCGAGCGCCGAATACATCGTAACTGGAATCAAGCGCCACAAACTCGCGGCGGGTTTGGTGGTTCTCATGCTTGTGATCGGAATTATTGGCCTGCGCTGGTATTTTCACGCGCGCAATACCGAAGTCGCAATCGAATCTATCGCAGTATTGCCATTTGAAAATCAGAATGGCGATCCGGAGTCCGAGTATCTTTCCGACGGTCTGACGGAAAGCATCATCAACAGCCTGACACAGCTACCAAGTTTGCGCGTCAGCCCGCGCAGCTCAGTCTTTCGCTATAAAGGAAAGAATACAGACCCGCTCAAGGTTGGTGAGGAATTAGATGTGCGCGCCGTTTTAACCGGCCGGCTGCTACAACGCGGTGATAATTTGTTGGTAAGTGCAGAGCTACTTGACGTCCGGGATAACAAGCAGATTTGGGGTGAGCAGTACAACCGCAGAGTCGCCGACGCGCTGTCGGTCCAGCAGGAAATTTCGCGCGAAATATCCGAGCGGCTGCGCGTGAAACTCAGTGGCGAAGAGCAGAAACAGTTAACTCGGCGCGACACCAGCAAGCCGGAGGCCTACGGGTTCTATTTGAAAGGTCGTTATTACTGGAACAAGCGGACTGCAGAGAATCTTAAGAAAGCCTGCGAGCAGTTCCAGCAAGCCGCTGATAAAGATTCGAATTACGCTCTAGCTTATGTTGGGCTCGCCGACTGTTACGCTTTACAGGAACCTTACGGCGGCACTCCGGGCAGCGAGATCTATCCGAAAGCCAAAGCCTTCGCCGAACGCGCTCTCCAGCTTGATAATTCGCTGGCAGAAGCACACGCCTCATTGGGATACATCTTTAATAGTCTGTGGCAATGGGAACAAGCTGAACAAGAATTCAAGCTTGCGATAAAGCTAAATTCTAATTATCCAACAGCACATCAGTGGTACGGCCTTCACCTGCTTGATGTGGCCCGAAATGACGAGGCGAAGGCTGAGATTAAACGTGCCCAGGAGTTGGATCCTCTTTCGCCTATTATTGGTACTGTTCTTACGCAGGCCTCTCTCGCGGAAGGCGACGCGAGTTTCACAATTGCACAATGCAAGAGAGTCATCGAGCTCGATCCAAATTTTCCGAGGGCACATGAAAATCTAGGTTTGGCTTATCTAAAACAGGGACGTCACTCAGAAGCAATCATCGAGCTTCAGAAGGCAGTCGATTTGTCTGAAAGAGAGAGGTGGCCTCTCCGCGATCTCGGATACGGCTATGCGATTTCGGGGAGGCGTCCCGAGACGCTGGCCGTCCTCAAAGAACTCGAACGGAAGTATGAGAATCACGAAGCCCTTGGCCAAGACCTTGCAGCGGTATACGCGGCTCTCGGTGGAAAGGATCAAGCCTTTGCCTGGCTGGAAAAGGATTTTCAGGTTCGCAGTGGGCTGTTAGCGAAAATCAGATGGCACCCACCCTTCGAGTCCCTAAGGAGCGATCCGCGCTACATTGACCTGCTGCGTCGCATGGGACTCCGGCCGTGAGCATCTGAAGGTCATCATATTAATGAGTATTCGCCGACTTCCGACCATCGAAAGGGACTTGTAACTCTAGTCAACTGTTATTTATGGCGAGCAACTCAGAGCTACACGGAAAGCCCTTAACGCTCAGGTTCGGCCGCCGTTTCGACGAGATCTATGGGAGAGTGCAAGCTTTGGCAAAAGCGGTTTGCCGATGCATCTGAGTGTGAACCAGTCCGCAGCGATATACCGGCACTGATTCTGACCGGTAGGTACGACGACCGGTTTCCCGCAGAACACGCCAAACGCATTGCCTCGATTGACGCGAGCATATGTTTACCGTTCAACTGCCCTAAATGCCCGTTTGGTTATGAGGATCAAATCGCACGATCTATTCTGAACTTTTCTTGGGGACGGACAAAGCTTCTTTTTGCGACGCCGTTGTGACGTAGCCACAGATAGATTCGCGCAGGTGGCATTAAGCTCCGTATAGAAACATATAAAAGCCTCGAAAAATCGCCGTGGCTGCAACCTCTATCACGTCAGTCAGTTAATAAAAAGAGCGGAGCGCCGTTCGCAATGCCGAGGCGAAACCCGCTAGCCGCGGCGCGAGATGTCAAAGTCCTGCAGTCTTTCGATCTAGAAGGCGTGAGGCATCGAACAAGGGAGTGCATGCAGTCGAGACTACCATGGTCGCTACCGGGGAAAGATGGGACAGGACTATGCGCTAACACGGCGAAGTATGATCAATCAGGTTCACTCCTTGCAGCCGCAACCCGTAATAGAATTTATTAGTTACAGATTGGAGGTAATTGGATCAACGGGATGGTCTGCATTCATAACCCCAAGGTCGGCGGTTCGATCCCGCCCCCCGCTACCAGTAACTCTCACCGAATCAACTACTTAATATCAAATGGCGAGTTGGCCCTCGGGGCGTGCGGGGGGAAAGATGGGACAGGAAATTTCCGCCTATGGTGCAGAATTGAGTCAACTGTTTGAGATCATCAGCCCGTAATCACCAGCAAAATCAATACTTACCTCGAGGGAGCAGACGGCTAGCCAATTGAGAGCCAAAGTTGCCATCCCACGGTCGAAGGTTCGAACACGGGGTAGATTGCAATAGATTGAAGGGTTTGCGCAAACCAATAATTGACCGTGGGATCAAAACTCCCACGGTCCCAACTCTAGAACAGGCTGGAAACCTATCCATTAAGAACGCTGACTCGGTAACCCGGCTATTGAGGGTCGAAACGTTGGTGGATTGCGCGCGAGGCTGGAGGCCGGTCTCGGGCTGCTGCCTAGACTATCTCAATGCGGTGAGCAAGGCCT
>DASXSC010000022.1:0-6305 GCA_036506215.1 Pyrinomonadaceae bacterium
ACTTGCCAGGTAAAGTCCGAGGAATAACATTCGCTGATTTCCCGAGGACGCGGCACGCTCGAGCACAACGCTCCAGTCCAGATCTGTCCGGGTTTTTGCCAATTCAGCCGCATCGCAGATCCAGGCCAGTCGTTCCCAAAGGTGCTTGGAACCGTGCACACAAAGCGACAGCAACAGATCCTCAGTCGACAAACTCTTCACCGCCACATTGTTCAGACGGATTGTTTCCAAACGTAACCAAAAAGTTTCGGCCTGCAACGATGACGCAAATAAACTGGACGCCACCTCCCAATGCAGCTCGACGACCATCCGACCCTCTTCACGACTGAGCGATAGGTTGTGTTGGGTGCGCAGCAAAAGCGCCTCCTGAGTTTTGGTCCAGGGCGTGCGGCAAACAAAATCTCGAGCTGTCAGGAGTTCTTTGGCCCGTAGAATGTCGGCCTTGCGCACAAGGATGTCCAGGTCCACAAATCGCCGCAACGCCAGATTTCTATATGCATAAACGGCCAGGGCCGGGCCTTTGTAGGGAACTGCCTCAACCCCAGCTGCTTCGAATATCTGAAGAATGCTGCATAGTTCAGCAGTCAATAGGAGATTGCGTGCGACATTGTCCTGATAGTCTGATTTGAGCCGGGCCAGTTGATCAGGTGGAACGTTTGCTGCCGCAGTTGTGCTCAGTTGTGAGTAGACTAACGGGATGACTGAGTGGCGTCGAGCAAGGTCGTAAACATAATCCCAATCAACCTCGTCAGCGGAGCCGGTGATGGCCTTAATGCGTGCACTCGTCTCTGCATCCACCTTCGTGCGCGCGCAAAGCAGAACGAGTTCGTCTTCGACACGCGACGTTAGTTCATTTAAAACTACTGGCAGAAAAGGCATGACATTTCAGGTTTGGGTCGGCAACTAGTAGAACAGGCATTCCTGCCTGTCCTCTGCTCCTGGCTTAAACCATTCGAACAACAATCCGAAGATTTTCCATTTCTAATTTTTCATTAGTGCTGTCCCAACGTTAGTCGAACAGGATCAGGCATTTGGTGACGACGCCGCCTGGAGTTTGGATGATTACTGGTGTAAAGCGGAAAACCGCTGACCTTGACAATTAATCACAATTGGTACTGATGTGAATGTGTAGGCCTATCGTCGCCCGGATCCGTTCGGGACTGGCTTCTAACCACGAACTGTCAGCACCGCACGCTGCCACTTCACTTCGCAAGACGTCGCTCAACTACAGAACCGTGAGCGGTATCGACCGGATGCTACGCTCAACCTCAGCGCTTTAGCCAAGGTCAAGGTTCGCCATACAAACATAGGCAACGGCTTTGATTAAGTCCTGTTCAGTCATAACTTCTTCGAGCGAGTCGGCCGGTTGAGTGTAGCATCCGGTCGCTACCGCTCACGGTTCTGTAGTTGAGCGGCGCGGCTAAAGTTGAGTGTGGCAATCGGTCACTACCGTGCCTGTTTTCATATACAACGACAGACAGGAATGTCTGTCCTACCTATTCATTCACTTTCAGCACCGCGAGAAACGCGTCCTGCGGAATCTCCACGCGGCCGACTTTCTTCATTCGCTTTTTGCCTTCCTTCTGTTTTTCCAGCAATTTGCGTTTGCGCGTGATGTCGCCGCCGTAGCATTTGGCAATGACGTTTTTGCCCATGGCCTTCACCGTTTCGCGCGCGATGACTTTGGCGCCGATGGCCGCCTGAATCGGTACCTCAAAAAGTTGGCGCGGAATCAACTCCTTCATTTTTGTCGCGAGAGCCCGACCTTTCGCGGCTGCCGTGTCGCGATGCAGCACCAGCGAGAGCGCGTCGACAGGTTCACCGGCAACCAGCACATCAAGCTTGACGAGATCGCTTTCCCAATAACCGGCGAGGTGGTAGTCGAGCGAAGCGTAACCGCGCGAAGTTGATTTCAACCGATCATAAAAGTCGAGCACGATCTCGTTTAGCGGCAGCTCATAGGTAAGCATCACCCGATTGGAAGTAATGTATTCGAAGCCTTTTTGCACGCCACGCTTTTCCTCAAGCAAAGCCAATATTCCACCCAGGTGTTCTTCAGGGGTCAATATCGTAGCGCGGATCGCCGGCTCTTCAATTTTTGCAATGCGACCAGGGTCAGGCATTTTTGCCGGCGAGTCGATCGCCGTAACTTTACCGTCGGTGGTGGTCACGATATAACGCACGCCGGGTGCGGTTGTAATCAGATCAAGATTGAATTCCCGCTCCAAACGCTCCTGCACAATCTCCATATGCAGAAGACCCAGAAAGCCGCAACGAAATCCAAAACCCAACGCGGTCGAAGACTCAGGTTCGTAAAAGAACGAAGCGTCATTCAAACGAAGTTTGTCCATCGCATCGCGCAACTCTTCGTATTGGTTTGTATCGACGGGATATAGTCCCGCGAAGACCATCGGTTTGATTTCCTGATAGCCCGGGAATGGTTCCCTGGTGGGTCGGGCTGCCTCGGTTACGGTGTCGCCGATTTGCACGTCCGCCACAGCCTTGATCGAAGCGGTAAGAAAGCCAACCTCACCAACACTCAGTTGATCAATCGGGGTTGGCCTGGGGCGATTGACTCCCAGCGTTTCCACCTGATAATCCCGGCCGGCATTAAAAAAGCGAATCTTCATCCCGGGCCGTATCGTGCCATCGATCACCCGAATGAGAACGATCACGCCGCGATACGAGTCGTACCAGGAGTCAAAGATCAACGCCTTCAGTGGTGCGTCTGGATCACCTTTTGGCGCGGGCACTTCGCGCACGATTGCTTCCAAAACTTCCGCGACGCCTTCGCCAGTCTTAGCGCTGGTGAGAATGGCATTATGAGTTTCCAGCCCGATGAAGTGTTCAATTTGTTCGATCGCTTTTTCCGGCTCGGCGCCGGGCAGATCGATCTTGTTGATAACCGGGATTAGTTCGAGATTGTTTTCAATTGCGAGGTAAGTATTGGCCAGCGTTTGCGCTTCCACGCCTTGCGAAGCATCGACGATGAGCAAGGCGCCCTCGCATGCGGATAAGGAACGAGACACTTCGTAAGAGAAGTCGACGTGCCCCGGCGTGTCGATCAGATTCAAAATGTACGACTGGCCATCCCGAGCTTTGTAGTCGAGCCTGACTGCGTGCGCCTTGATCGTGATCCCGCGTTCGCGCTCAAGATCCATATCGTCAAGCACCTGGGCAGACATCTCTCGTCCGGTCACAGCGCCGGTGAGTTCGAGCAGGCGATCCGCCAATGTGGACTTGCCGTGATCGATGTGGGCGATGATGGAAAAGTTGCGGATTTGAGCGGGGTTCATAGAACGAAGTCCAAAGTCTAAAGTCCAATGTCCAAAGTCATTCGGCCCGACGTTGGACTTTGGACGTTGGACATTGGACGGTGCCTTAACATAACAAAAGGCGCGCGAAACCGCACGCGCGCCTTTTTGATTGCGACTTCTAAGTTCAATTCACCGGACACGCTTCAGCCGCCGCTGCCGCCGTCTCGCAAGCTGTTATCGTCGCCATAACACAAGCGCCGCCCTGCGGGTTACTGGAGCAAGCTGCTTGCATCTCAGCTAGAGCTTGTGCAGCTTCCGCCACCGCCTGTGCACAGGAGGCAGCGTCGGCTTTAGAGGTTTGTGCCGGAAAGGCTACGAATACAGCTAATGAACAGATCACGAGAACATACCTTACGTTGATAAAGCGTTTGAACATGGAGAGCTCCTTTCAGGTTCGAGGTTTAGAAGCTACCGTTGGGATTTGAGATTCCCTTTCGGCAATGAGTTGGACGCGTTTGAGAGTACATTTAACGCAGCCTGTAGGCAAGGGTTCATTTTCCTTAGAAAGCCGAGAGGCAAGGCGCGCAAAACTGCACGCGCCCCCTTTAATACATGAATATGCGGGTTATTAGAACCTAAGTGTCAGTCGTCGATATGCTCGTCCACGTAGGCGCGGGCTTTCACCGGATCACTAATGGATTGAACAAAGCTGGCGTTTCTAAAGATCCAGCCAATGTGCTCTTTTATAAACACTTCGTAATTATCGTTGGGTGAGCCGTTTGTTTTCAGTAACCCAAGTTTCTCCCAGACCCTTCGAGTAAGTGCGTGATCCTGCGTTGCCGCTGCAGCCTGAAAAAGTTTGTGCTTGTCGTCATCGGCCATTGACGAGGAAGAGTCCGATGAGTTTGAGTTCGAGTTCAGGTTATCATTGGCGTTTGAGTTGTCATTGGAATTTCCATTGGAATTGAAGTTGGAATTTCGATTGGAGTTGGAGATGCCAGGCAGCGCCACATAGCCCAGTACTCCAAGCACCACAATGATAATCACCAGCAGAATCAAACCCAGACAACCAGCAACCCCGCAGCCGATAGCAATTTTTTGATTTTTGTTCATTGTCTCCTCATTCTTTGAATCAGGATTCGTAATGTGAACTATTGTTTGCGCCGCAAGCTTACGTAACAGTGGATCAGCGACGAGTCTTCATCCAGGCAATGCAGGACTGGAGATGATAGCGCATGTTTTGCTTTGTGTCGTGATGTAACGAACCATGACCGGGCAGAACCCACTCGAAATCGTAGTTTGCAAGCCTGGCCATCGACTCCGTCTGCCTGGCCCACGAATACCAGGCTACGCTTGGAAAGGCCGTTAGGGTCTGACGAGTGGGCGACCACGCCAGATGGTCACCGGTGAAAAGAAACTTCTTTTGGTAGAGAAAAACCATATGCCCGCGCGTGTGGCCCGGAGTCGGTATCACGAGAAGATCGTCATCAAGCTGGTTTGGATCCTGTCCTTCAATGATCCGTTCGACGCCAATTCTTCGCGCCCCGTCGTCCGCATGCATCACTCGCTCACAACCAAATCTCTTTCTGAACAGTTCATGGTCGGCGATATCGTCGCGGTGTGTTAAGAGCATCTGTCTGATGCCCCCCATCGCCTCGAAACGCTTTACCAATTGCGTAGCGAAACGCGGCGAATCGATCAGTAGATTACCACCCTCGCTTTCCGGTCGGGTGATCAAATAACTCCAGCCGCCGAAACTCGATTCCGAGGTAAAACCACAAAAGTAAACGTTGTCGGCCACCAGCGCAGGAAAGGCATCTATGCCGATGTGCGCATCGTGTTTTTGTGTTGTTCCGATTGAGCCAGTCGGGCAAGCGACCAGGGCCATCAACGCGAGGCGCGTATCGCCTTCGCTTTCGGGTTGACGATAAACGCTGCATTGCTCGCCGTGGTCGTGAAAAACGGCCGGCGCGAGTTGACTGCAGGTGTCACAGTCAATACACGTTTCGTCGACGAAGAAATCTCCCGGCACATTTTCCGGCAGGCGCCTCTGAATGTTGGCCATTTGTAAAACTCCTTGAGTAAATAGTCGCCGAAGCTCCGATTGCGTTCAAGTTGCGTGGTCAGCCAGATCGCTGGAATTGGTGGAAAGCTGGGCACGCGCTTGCTTCCCACTCGCTCCCTGACTAAGATCCCCTTTGTTCGTGTCGCAATCCCATGTCCTTACTTGCTGCGAATAGCTTGACAGGAGAATCATTAATGCCTACTTTCCGCAGCTTGCTTGCCGTCCTGTGTTTTACTCTGCTTTTTGCCATGGCGACTGTCATTTCTACCGCTCAGAGTTCCCCTCCTTCTGCTGCAAAGGTGGCTGAACTAACGCCCGCAACGCGGGACATCTCCGTGGGCCAAAAGGTGAAGTTTACGGCCGTTGTCAAAGACGCATCGGGGAACAAGACCAGCACGCCTGCGTCAGCCTGGTTTGCCGCGCCCTTTGATCTGGCCGGCGTCGATGAGTCCGGGACGGTTTCGTTCTTCAATCCGGGAGAAGTGCTGGTAGGTGCAATTGTCGGTGGGAAGACTGTGCTCACCCATGTGATGGTCAAACCCGGCCCAGTTACGCGCATTGACGTTGAAAGCCCACCGGGACCCCTGATGGTCGGCGCGACAACGAGGTTAGTAGCCGTTGCACGAGATGCACAGGGAAATCCGAGGAGTGACGTTCAAATAAATTGGATAGTGAAGAGCGAGGCGACAAGCGTGGATCAAGCCGGAGTCTTGACGGCGCTGGCTCCCGGAAATTCAACCATAATGGCTACCGCGGACAAGGTCATGAGTAATCCTTTCCGTGTCTACGTCATTAAAAATAGCCTTCAGGGCCTTTCAATCGAACCGCGTTCGACCAATACCCGTACCGGCGACGTCGTGCGTTTCAACGTTCATGCAAAAAGCGGCCAGGCGGACAACAACTCGGTCCGTTGGACCGTAAGCGGTCCCGCAGCGACCATCGATCCGGATGGCGGATTCGTCGCGGAACTGCCCGGCTCGTAT
>DASXSC010000023.1:0-5366 GCA_036506215.1 Pyrinomonadaceae bacterium
TCGCGACCATTCCTGTTGGAGCAGCACCGTTTGATGTTGGCGTTACCCCCAATAACAATGAGGTTTACGTGACCAACCAGGGTGATATGACAGTTTCTGTCATCGATACCACCACATTGACTGTGATCGCGACCATCCCTACCGGAATCCTTAGTCAGCTACTGGTAATTACGCCTGATGGAACGAAGGTTTTCGTAGCAAATGGATTTTCCGACACTGTTTCGGTCATTAACACCGCCACGCATGAGGTCATCGCAACCATCCACGTCGTACACAAACCTTGGACTATTAAGCTCAGCCCAGACAATACGAAACTGTACGTGTGCGGCGGCCACGACACGAGGATATCGGTTATCGATGTTGCGTCGCTGACCGTCTCTGCCACAATTACTGATGTAGGGTCGGGGCCTTGGGACCTGGGTTTTGGTCCGTAGCCGTAAGCCCGGATGTGAATCACCGCTATGAGAGAGTGAACGCCGATGTTTGCTCAACGAGTTCCTCAAAGACCATCGTGAGGCAGAAGAGCAAGAGCACAAGCTCGCCGCATAAGATAGCAGGTTGCCGAGGCCTAACAGTCGAACTTAATGTGGCGACGGCGCCGAGAGGACGCTTTCCCGTTAAGACCTGTTTTCTGTCACCGCGTCTCGCTGGAAGCGTTAGCTTGCTGGACGACTTGCTTTAGTTTGTCGGCCGCTTGCGTAAGGACCTGCGCGTTGCCGTGCGCCACACATAGCCCCATCACAATGACGAAGGTTGACAGCGAGCGGTGCACTATTCGCAGAATCTATTGTGCAGGTTGCGCGATAACGCTGGTGCCGAAAAATAGAAGTGATCGACGAACCTGTCTGACAGTTAACGTGCAATCCACTTCCACTGGCCACCGGTGGCTTCTTGATAAAGCGCATAGCGATGGAGAAGCTCATACTGCGTCTGCTCAAGTTCTTGTTTCTTCTCAAGCAGTTTTAGTTTGGCCATGTTTAGTTCCCCCAAAAGCGCCTGGTCAAGCTTGGCCTGTTCTTCAACACGGGTGGCCACGCGCTGCGCTTCGACAACTTCACCGCGCGCCTTAGCGAGATTCCCGGCAGACTGCTTGATTTGCAGGACGGCATCCACCAACTCCTTCAGCAAATCCTGCTCCACGGCCACACGGCGTTCGGTCTCCGCTTGCAGTTTTAAGCGGGCTGACTTGGTCGCCAGGTAAGCTTCTCCAAAATCAAAAATGGGGACGTGTACCGCTAGGAGAGATACCCACTGATTCGCTGCGTCCCCATGAAAGTCCCCGTACTGAAAGTCGTAGCTGTCGGCCGTCACGCTTGGCAAAAGCCGGCTTCGCTGGAACTCTACATTAGCTTGTGCCCCTCGAATGGTAGCCTCTTGCATGCGAACTTTTGGATGTTGTACAGAGCTAATTCCCGCAATTCTTTCAAAGTCTGGTAAGGGAGCCGCTTCAGGATAGCTGTCCTGGATCCGGACCGTGCCGGCGTCGCGTCCAAGGAGCGCCGCAACGGCTAGAAAGGAATAAATCGCCTCCCCTTTCGCCGCCTCAAAGGAGGCTCGGCTGCTTTCCAGCAGAAGCCTCGCCACTCCGAGTTCTTCTGCGGTTGCCAGGCTACTCGCCGCTCTGTTCTCGACTCGCGCGTCTTCTTCTTGCGCCAGAGTGAAATGCCGTGTGCGAAGCTCCAGCAAGTGTGTGGCCTTGATCGCCTGGAGGTAAGCGTCGGTCGCCGTAAGAATGACACTTTGCTCTGTCAGTGATCCTTTGAATTTAATAATCTGCCTCTCAGCGCGCTTATGCGCCACTTCCGGGGGAACATTGATGCCGAGAAAACTGCCATCTCTGTAAATTGGTACGGTCAGCCCTGGGCCCTCTTGTGTGAACCAGCGGTTACCGGTCGTTGATGACGGCAGACCGCCGAAAGGATTGAAGAATCCTCTTAGGCTCCTGCCGTGAATGTAGGCGACTCCCGCCTCGCCGATAAGGTGCGGCAGATAGGCGGCGTAGGTGGATCGAGCTTCGTAGTCAGCAGCGGCCTCGTCCAAGCGCGAGGCTAGAATCTTTGGATTTACGGCGGTAATTGTCGCGAGGTATTCCCGCAAGTTTAGGAAAACAACCGGCTTGACCTTAACGGTTGAACCGCGTTCACGACTCCGAACGGCGGCGGTTTGCCCGGCGCAGAGCTGGCGAGGAATAGGCAGCAATACGAAACAAGCGACCAGTGCAAGTCGCACAGGCGACCAGATCGCTCCAAATCTGGGACTACTCAGACGCCTTTTCATCCGACTCGGGCTTCTCGGGCTCGCGGGAGGGTTGAACTGGCTGCACTTTTAGCTTCGCATTCACGCGTGCCGGATCTGGTTGTGAAACTTTCTGATGGGTCCATTCGGGATAGAGATTCGATTTGGTGACCCGCGGATATGACAACGGCTTTCCATTTTGTGCCCAATCGAGCTCTTCCAGCACGCGATCCTCCGGGGCCGGTTTCTCAGGCGGGATATCTGGTTGAGGCGGCAATGCAGGATTAGCAACCGTCTGTTGCGCAGGAAAAGCAGTGCCGTCCCAAAGGTAAACCTTCTCGTGGTAAGTGCTGTAAACGATCTTCGCGCGCTCAGTGACAAAATCGATTGCATTCTTTAACTCGTTTTGCCCCTCAATTACCGGCCCGCCGCCGATATACCAGATTCGGCGGCCCTGGCCGAAAACACTCTGCATATCGCGCAGATTGCGCACGTTCGGGATGCCAACGAACTTATGACGATAAGACTGGTACTCGTCCAGGTAAATCATGCGTGCAGCCAAGAATGTGTTTAGCGCGTAATCCGGCATGCGTCTGCCATACAAGTAGAAGGCTTGCGTAAGATTTGCCAGCACAATATCGCCTGGGCGTAACCGCGAGGCGACAAACTCCGCTGCGCTCCGGGTATCCTGTCTGACAATGCCGTAGCGCAGGCTCGGATCGATGTGCGCGCGTCCTTGGGGTGTCTGCTCCGAAAGCCGAAAGACTTTGAAACCTGTCTCCGTCGCTGTTCCCAAAACCAGCAGAAGAGCCGCTATCCCGCTTCCCCATGCGAGCAAACGGGGCACCCGCCATTCCAATGTCAGCTCCCGCGCGCGGTGCCAGAGAAGGAAAAAAGCTCCACATGCTGTGAGGATCAGAAGCGCCTGGTAAAAATAAAAGTAACGAATGGAGTAAACCGGCAAGAAAAGAGAATAGCAAAGTAAAAGCCCGACGAACACGAGAAGGCAATAACGCATCGCCAAATTACGCCATACAAACAGGGCACCGGCGATGCACAGAATAGTAAGAAGCAGATGCGGCTCTGTTACGAGAACCGAGGAAACGTAGTAGAAAGGGTCCGATTCCGGGTTGAGGAAATACAGTGACGGAGTCAGCAGGTTCAATCCATAGCCTAGGAAGAGGTAGCCGGGTGCCACCATCTTTCGCAACGAAAGTTGGATGAGAACAACCGAACCTACAACGATCAGCCCGAACCATAGATGCGGTTCCCGAAGCCAGCCCCAGCGTCCGGGGTACATCAAGAGCAGTGTCACGGCCAGCACTGGAAGTAAAAAACCCTGGCCTTCCCACGAGAGGTAGGTCAGGCAGAAACATAGGCAAACGGCAGAGAAATATTTTCCGTCCAGTTTGCCCGGCTGACGAATTGCCAGGTAGAACAACCAGATTGTTAGTATCGCAAAAAACTGATCCTGCGACGGATGAAAGCAGTGTTGCGCCCAGAAAACGTTTAATGGATTAAAGGCGTGAATCAGCGCCGCCAACAAGCCCGTCCGCCAGTCGAATAAGTTGCGACCCATCAGTCCCAGCAGCAACGTGGTGAGCGTTCCAAATAGTACTGACGGCAAGAGGAAGGCCCAGTCGCTCCAGCCAAAAATGAAGCATGAAAGTGCAATTGGATAAGGCACTAACTCATACGTCGTAAGTGCTGTTGCGTGATTGTAAAAGTTGAGTGATGGGTAGCCTCGATCGAAAATTCCCATGGTATAGTTGCGGATCAAAATATCGTCCTGATCAAGGGAGAAAGTGGTTAGACCATGCAACCGCATGGCTAACGAGGCGAGAACGATGAGGCCGAGCGCAAGCCAAAAACCGTTTTGGCTGCTGGCCCATCCACGCCATCTCTCCCAGGCCCAAAACAGAGATGGGCCTGGCTCCTTTCGACTCGCCCACGCTAGCAGACGCGGGAGAATAAGCATGGCGACTAGCCCGAGGAAAAACTCAACTTTCACCGGCGAGTCCGGCCGAAGGCGAATATCGTAGCGCAGCAACAGTAGTGTCGCGGTGGCGACGAGCGCGGGCAAATGCAATGTGGCATCTATGCCTAGAGCTCGCCCTATCTCCCAGTTGTGCCTTTTGGCCAGCAGCCTACCGGACCAGATCCAGCCTAAGAAAACCGCCGCGGCAATTATCAGCATGAGAATAATGCCGGCAATCGTCTGGCGCGTTGCCTCGACGCTCGATAACCCTGCCGGTGAGGCCGTTTTCGACGGAAGCCCCCAGTGGTCGCCTGCGTAATTGTAGGAACCAATGGTCGTCGCGAGGCGCGAATTTGGCAGCACCCAGTCATGATCTGAGACGATCGAAGCCGCCTCGGCACCGCCGGAAAGGAAACATACCTCCGCGATTAGAGTTGGTAGAGCATCCAGTCCTTGCACCTGGACAGATAGATCATTTCCCCAGGCTCTCATCCATCGCTTGAGATGCAGGAAGTGAATCGTCGGAGACGAATCGGTAAAGTCTCCGAGAAAGTGCCCGTTAAAAATTACGGAGAAATTGCCATTAGCTGCGATCTGAAGCCACGCATCAGTATTTCCGCTTGGCGCATCGAAATGTCTTTGGAATATCGTATTGCGGACAGGGCCCGGGCGTTCGTCTATTATCCACTTTCCTTTCACCGGTTGTTGGAGAAGAACTGGCGGCAGAGTCACAGGCTGAGTGAGCGCCGTCCGTTCTGACGGTGCCACTTCGGCGTGAGACCAGCCCGCATCGTCCATTTCCCGATCGGTCCATGGGATCAGGGAGGGAATCGTTCCAGGCGTCAAAGCGACTCTCCAACTCTTATCGGAGGAGAACTCAGTGAGCTTCCCAGATTGGTCGATTACGCCCCCCCGACAGACCAGCTTGGCTCTACCCGGAAAACTGCCCCGAGTGACATTCACGGCAATAGTGTTTGTCCCCTGGAGGAGATAGTGGGTGATATCGCAAATTACCGATTCGTTTCCGCCTGAGGTTAAGCTAAGAACTTCGCTCTCTACCCCGGGTTGAGCGGCTTGCCCGAGAGTTGCCTGCTTGCCATTGACCGAGATTCTGAACCCATCAATCCCGGCCATTTGTAACCAAGCGTATTTC
>DASXSC010000024.1:0-10642 GCA_036506215.1 Pyrinomonadaceae bacterium
TGCAAAGAATCAATCGCGTCTTTCCCCGGAAACGCACGCCGCCCGGAGACGGCCTCAAAGAGGATGCAGCCAAAAGAGAAGATGTCAGAACGGTGGTCGACCTGGCTTATCCTGCCTTGCGCTTGTTCAGGCGACATGTAGGCAGGGGTGCCCATTAGTGTACCTGGCAGGGAGTGCTGAGGAATGATAGCGGTTTCGTTTTCGCTAAAGCTTTGATCGCCCGAAGCCAGCGCGCTTTGTGGCTCAAGCAATTTTGAGAGACCAAAATCCAGTACTTTTGCGTAACCGTCCAACGCAATCATGATGTTTTCAGGTTTCAGATCGCGGTGTACGATGCCGGCGCCATGCGCCTTCGCCAGGCCTTCGGCAACTTGCTGCAAATATTTCAGCATTCTTCGAAGATCGGTTTGTTCGGTGCGAAAAACATCACGTAGAGTCATCCCTTCCACGAATTCCATGGCGATGAACTTTGTCGCTTCCGCTTCCCCGGTTTCGTATATGTGAGCGATGTTCGGATGGTTTAGAGCCGCCGCGGCTTGTGCTTCCTGAGCGAAGCGCCGCATGCGATCAACATTTGCGGCAAGCGACGCGGGGAGAATTTTCAAAGCAACCTTGCGATGAAGTTGCGTATCCTCAGCAAGGTAAACTTCACCCATGCCACCCGCGCCGATTTGCGAGTGAATTCGATAACGGCCAAGGTGCGTACCTGGGGGAAGCGGCATCGGACACCGAGTTGCGTTAGAGATCTGGCCAGATTGCGGCGGAAACTGTGCGAGCCATTCTAGATGAGTTCTCAACAGCGCACCAGAAGTTTATTACTACGGTGCTGTGGATTACTCGACCCAGTTGCGTTAGAGTGCTGCTATGAGCGTTGTAAAAATAGCACCCCTGTTTTTTGTCTGCGTTTGCATGCTCGTCTGGGGCTGTGTCGTGAGCGCGCAAGAGTTGCCGAAGCAGTCTGACAATCAAGCCGGCACTCCAAAGAAGACCAACGAGCGACCGGCGGAGACGCCTGCCAGTTTGCCTGAGCCCTTTGACGGCGCTTCCGTGGAGAAGATGCGTGAGCAATGTGTGACCCTCGAGACGGAGATAGGTGCGATTGAGGTCGAAATGATTCCGGAAGCTGCGCCGGAGAGCGTGCGCAACTTTCTTAACCTCTCTGCGACCGGCGCGCTGGACACAACAACCTTCAGCCGGGTTGTGAAAGACTTCGTTATCCAGGGTGGCAATCTTTCGACCAGTGAAAAGTGGGGCTTCGATCTGGCAAGAAGAATGGCGCGCAAGCTTCCCGACGAACCAGGTTTGATTAAGCATGTGCGCGGCATTGTCTCGATGGCGCGCCCGGAAGAAGCAAATAGTGCGTCGACGCATTTCTTCATTCTCGTGGGCGATGGCCACCATCTGGATGGAAAATTTGCTGCGTTTGGTCGAGTAACTAAGGGCATCGAGGTCGCTGACGCCATCAACCAAGCGCCTGCGGAAGGAGAGAAGCCGACGAAGCCTGTACGCATCAGTCGAGCTGTTGTGGCGTCATGCAAAAAATGAATCGCGTAGTAAAAACTTTCTCGAGGGCGAGAAGAGATAGTGCCACGATTCTGCTCGTCACTATCTTGTTGAGTCTTCCGGCATGCGGGCAGTCCGGCGGCAAGAAGCCGACGCCGGAAGCAGCCAAACAGTTCCTGAAGTTGCGCGGCTATGAGTTCGATGAAAAATCATTCCTGGCGGCAGCGGGTGCGAATGACGTGATTGCCGTTAATGGATTCCTGGCCGGGGGCATGAGTCCCAATGTTAAAGATGATAGCAGCGGCGCGACGGCGCTCATTTCGGCGGCTTGGCATGGTAACGAGGAAATCGTCAACGTGCTTTTGCAGGGCGGCGCTGACGTCAACTTGAAAGACAATGCCGGTTACCCGGCGATCCTGCGCGCCCTCCAGAACAAACACGATGAGATCGCAGATGCGTTGTTGTCGCGGCCTAACCTCGACTTGAACGCAAAAGGTTTAAACGGGACGGTCCTAATGAGCTACGTTCGCCGTGAGCAGGAAGGCACGGTGAAGAAACTGCTTGAACGCGGCGCCGACCCGAATCTCAGTGATGAGGATGGCGATACGGCCCTGCATGGCGCGGCACAACGCGGCAACGTGAATGTTCTGAAGATGCTGCTTGCCGCCGGGGCAAACCCTAATGCCAAAAACAAACTTGGCGGGACGGCTTTGATGTGGGCAGGCGTTTACGGCCATGAAGAAGTGGCTCGCGTGCTCATCGATCATGGCGCCGACGCCGCGCTGAAAGATGAGGATGGCATGACTGCTTCTGCATGGGCCGCGAAAAACAACCAGGAAGATCTGGCCCGGTTGCTGCGCGATGCCGAGAAAAAGCGCTAATGATCCCCGGCAATGATTACTTCCAATGGTCAACAGTATTATGCGCCAACTCTTAACTCGCCTGCTGAATCGCGAGAACCTCACTGAACGGGAAGCCGGAGAACTTTTGGAGGCAATGCTCGCGGACGATGCGACCGATGCGCAGATTGCCGCAGCGTTGGTCGCATTGTCCGCAAAGGGCGAAACGGTCGCGGAGCTTGCCGGAATGGCTGGCGTGCTGCGCAAGCGCGCCGTCCGGGTTAATTCTTGCCATGAAGCATTCATTGATACCGCCGGAACTGGGTCGAGCCGAGCGAAAACCTTTAACGTCTCAACCGCGGCGGCATTTGTGACTGCCGGAGCAGGACTCGCAGTTGCCAAACATGGGAATCGTGCCGCCAGCAGCAAGTCAGGAAGTGCAGATGTGCTGACTGCGCTGGGCGTTAACGTATCAGCCCTCACCAAAGTTACCGAAGGTTGTCTGAACGAAATCGGAATTTGTTTCATGTTTGCGCCGCTCTATCACGGCGCCACGGCGCGCGTCGCGGCCATTCGTCGCGAGCTGGGCATTCAAACGACCTTTAACTTGCTTGGGCCCTTGAGCAATCCGGCCGGCGCGCCGAGGCAAATCATAGGCGTTTGGCGCAAAGACCTAGTTGAGCTCGTAGCCAATGTGCTCGCGGCGTTGGGAACCGAGCGCGCCTGGGTGGTTCATGGTGAGGATGGCCTCGATGAAGTGACGATCGCCGGCAAGACGTTCGTGGCTGAGGCTCAAAGAGGAAAAGTGAAAACGTTCGAGATTTGGCCGCAGGATTTTGGATTATTCGTCGGTGTACTTGATCACCTCCGCGGTGGCAATGCGGAAACAAATGCGCACCTCATTCGCGAGGTGTTTTCAAGCGCGCGGCGTGATGAAGCGCGGGCCTTGGTTGTCGCAAATGCTGCGGCGGCATTATTCATCGGTGGGAAGGCGAACGCTCTAAACGAAGCGACCAAACTGGCCGAAGATAGCATCGACAGTGGTTCGGCGCTGGAGAAGCTTGAGCAGTTGATTAAGGCGACGAATTCCGTCTCAAGCGGTGAAAGCGCACAATAGCGCTTGAAAAGACAATATGCCCGGTACCAGGGCTGTTAGGTTTTCAAGATCAACCTTTTCCCTGGGACCGCGGGCGTCTCGCCCGCAACGAGCGGGTTAGCGCGAGTAACGGTTGGCTTTAATCAATCTTTGATGTATCGCAGCGGGCGAGACGCCCGCGGTCCCAGTAAAAACGTTGACCCAGGCTTTTACATCTCGCGCCTTTTGCGCTGTAACCCTGAATGGACTTACTTTCTCAGATCATTGCGAAGAAAAGGCTGGAGGTCGAAACCGCGAAGCGCACGTTGCCACTTGAGCAGCTGCGGGCAAAAGGTCTCGATGTGCGAACTAATGCGAAGTTGCACGCGCTTCGCGAGGTGCTCAACGGAAATGACGCCATCAATATCATCGCCGAATTCAAGCGTCGTTCACCTTCGAAAGGCATGATCCGCGAAAATGCCGATGCAGCGATAATAGCGCGTAGCTATAAGTCGGCGGGGGCCGCAGCTATTTCTGTTTTGACTGAAGAGAACTATTTCCACGGCTCATTAAATGATCTGCGGGCAGTTCGAGAAGTAGTTTCGATTCCAATCCTGCGCAAGGATTTTATCTTCGATGAATATCAGGTGTATGAGTCGGCAGAGGCGGGCGCTGACGCACTATTATTAATTGTTGCCGCGCTCGACGATGATACGCTTACGCGACTGCGGCGGTTGACGGAAGACGAATTGGGGATGGATGCGCTGGTCGAAGTGCACACCAGGGAGGAACTGGAAAGAGCGGTCGCAAACGGAGCGAAGCTGATCGGAGTTAACAATCGCGACTTGCGAACGTTCAATGTGTCGACTGAGACCTCCGCCGAGCTGGCACAGTTTGCGCCGTTGGATGCAGTTCTTGTAAGTGAAAGCGGGCTTGACCCGCTTGAAATCGGCAAGTTACGACGTTACGGCTACAAGGGCTTTTTGGTAGGCGAGGCCCTGATGCGAGCCCCGGATACCGAGCGGCAACTGCGCAGGTTCAGAGGAGAAAACTAAGCGGATGTCGCTCGTTAAGATTTGTGGCATTACGAATCTGGATGATGCGCTGGCCGCGCTTGATGCCGGCGCCGACGCGCTGGGGTTCAACTTCTACCCACCCAGCCCGCGCTATATCACTCCGGAGGCGGCGCAGGCGATCATCGCGGGTTTGCCGGCAGAAGGGTTGACCGACGTGTTAACAGTTGGGGTCTTCGTGAATGAAGCACTCGACGTTGTTAAGAGAATTGTTTCGGAGACTGGGGTTTCGGCCTTACAGTTGCACGGGACAGAGTCGCCAGAATACTGTAAGGCACTGGAGGGTCTTTATCTAATCAAGGTGTTCGCAACCAGTAGCGAGTTTAAACCTGAGACGGTGCTTGACTACGAGGTTCAGGCGATCATGTTGGACGCCTTTGACAAAGGGACATTTGGTGGCACTGGCAAGCTCAGCAACTGGGACATTGCGCGAAAGACGAGAGACCTTTTTCCGATGCTGTTTCTCGCCGGCGGTTTGTCCGCGGAGAACGTTGGTGAGGCGATTGAGCGGGTGAATCCATACGCCGTTGATGCCTGCAGCTTGATCGAGCGGATGCCCGGCCGAAAAGACCACACGCGAATGCGCGCTTTCGTGGCGGCCGTACGCGCCGCAGCTGCGTGAAAATCTACGAGGCGAGGAGCTGAGGGGCCAGAAGTAATTGATCAAAGCTTCTTAAAGTTTGTCTAACATTCAAGCGAGCTGCATGGCAGAAGTTGAAACACAACCTGATGAACGGGGCCACTGGGGCACCTATGGCGGTCGTTATGTTCCGGAAACTCTAATGGCTCCATTGGAAGAGTTGACCTCAGCCTACTTCGGCGCGCGCGACGACCCCGCGTTTAAGTTTGAGTTGGGAACGCTACTGAAAGACTTTGCCGGCAGACCGACGCCTTTGTTTCACGCTGCACGCTTAACCGAGCACGCCGGCGGCGCAAAGATTTATCTCAAACGTGAAGACTTGCTGCACACCGGGGCCCACAAAATCAACAACACCCTGGGCCAGGTGTTGCTGGCCCGCCTGATGGGCAAACGCCGGATAATAGCCGAGACCGGTGCTGGTCAGCATGGCGTGGCGACGGCAACAGTTTGCGCGCTCTTTGGTCTGGACTGTGTCGTCTACATGGGAGCGGAAGACATGCGGCGGCAGGCGTTGAATGTTTTTCGAATGGAACTACTTGGCGCGGAGGTTCGCGAAGTTAACGCCGGTTCGCGCACACTTAAGGATGCGATCAACGAAGCACTGCGCGACTGGGTAACCAACGTTGCGGATACATATTACCTTCTGGGAAGCGCTCTGGGCCCACATCCCTATCCGCTGATGGTTCGCGATTTTCAAACTGTTATTGGCCGTGAAACGCGCGAGCAGATCCTGGAAAAGGACCACCGCTTACCGGATACGCTGATCGCCTGCGTCGGCGGCGGCTCGAATTCTATCGGGATGTTTCACCCGTTTCTGGGAGATGAATCTGTACGTATGATCGGTGTCGAGGCCGGTGGCCGAAGCGACGAATTGGGTCAACATGCAGCGCGCTTCAACCAGCGCGGCGGCGGCCGTCCGGGCGTGTTGCAGGGCACGATGAGTTACGTCTTGCAAGATTCGAATGGGCAGATTGCCACTACCCACTCAATTTCGGCGGGACTCGACTATCCCTCGATTGGTCCCGAGCACGCCTTACTCCATGACTCGGGCCGCGTTGAATACACTTCGGTATCAGACATGGAAGCCCTCGATGCCTTTCAGAGACTTTCAAAGCTCGAGGGGATAATTCCGGCGCTTGAGTCAGCGCACGCGATCGCACATGCAATCAAGGTGGCGCGAGAGATGGACCGCAATCAAATCGTGATTGTGAATCTCTCGGGGCGCGGGGATAAGGATGTGAATACGGTGCAAGAGAGTCTGAAGTCACAAGTCTAGAGTCAGGAGTCTTGGCTAATTGGGACGAATCGAGGATGCGTTTAGGCGGTCAAAACGAGACGGGAAGAAGGGCTTCATCCCTTTCATCACGGCCGGTGATCCGAACCTCGATGCGACTGAGGCGTTGCTGGTTGAACTAGCAAACTCCGGGGCTACCGTGATCGAACTCGGAGTACCGTTCAGCGACCCGATGGCGGATGGTCCAGTTATCCAACGCGCTTCCGAACGCGCTCTCAAACATGGCTTCGGGCTGGCGCAGATATTTGAAACCATAGCCAAAGCACGCGGCAAGGTTGAGACTCCGATAGTCCTTTTCAGTTATTTCAATCCGTTATTGCAATACGGCGTTGATAATCTTGCCGGCGATGCCAGGCAGGCGGGTGTGGATGGAATTCTGGTAACTGATCTCACGCCCGAGGAGTCAGGGCAGTTTGCTGCGACCCTAAAGCTGAATGATCTCGACATGATTTTTCTGGTTGCGCCCACTTCCACGGACGCCCGTTTGCAGATGATTGCTGCGCATGCAAGTGGTTTTGTATATGCCGTCTCGCGTGCTGGTGTGACTGGGGCTCGCGAGAATGTGAGCCGCGAGGCAGAATTACTCGTTACGCGCGTGCGCAAGTTTTCCAATTTGCCTGTCGCGGTAGGATTTGGGATCTCCAGCGCTGAACAGGTAGACAAAACTCTTGCCTATGCTGATGCCGCAGTGGTGGGCTCAGCGATCGTCGCGGAAATTGAGAAGGTCTCGGCAGAACCGAATCTGGTGCAGGAAATTGGTGAATTCGTGCGCAAGCTGATTCCTGCGAGGGCGAAGACAATATGAAGGAAACGCCAGATACCGGCCCTGGATTTGGACGTGGCTCAGCGGTCGTAATCGTTCTCCACAGCCCACGCGAGAAATGTTGGGGCCTGCTCGACGGGATCAATCAGGCTGGAGTATTCTTGCGCGGCCTGGACCTGAATGCATTTGATGATTGGGTAAGCGCATTAGTGCACGGGGAGCCTTTTATCGGGTTTGGTGATCTGTTCTTTCCCATGTGGCGCGTCGAACGTATCTCGAGGGATGAAACCGCGGGCGGAGTTCCTTCGCTTTGCGAACAGGTCGAAGGCCGCACCGGGCATACGATTGATGAGCTGTTGCGAGCTGACAACAGCAAGTCAGCCTGATTCGCTAATTATGTTCTACGGGCGCAACCTCACGGGAATTTTGCAGAGAGGGCTGCCGTTGCGCTCCAGGGCGAAACCTGGAAGACCAAACCCTCCGGAAATAATTTCTGTTGCAAGTATGAAACACTGTTCCATTCTCGCGTTGAGTGTGCTATGCTCGGCGCAAGCCGACGGTGAAGAGAAGGGCATTCGCCGGGGACTTCTGAGAAAAGGAGCGGAAGAAAGAGATGTATGTCATGGCTGAAGACCGAATGAGCATAGATCGCGGCAAGGCAGTCGAAGCGGCGCTCGCAAACATTGAGAAGAAATTTGGAAAAGGATCAATCATGCGTTTGGGTGAGCGCGAAGTCTCGGATATTCCGGCGATTTCCACCACGTCCCTAAGCCTCGATGTGGCAGTTGGCGTTGGCGGCGTTCCGCGCGGACGTATTATCGAGATCTACGGTCCTGAGAGTTCCGGGAAAACCACGCTTGCTCTTCACATCGTCGCGGAAGCGCAAAAGGCTGGCGGGGTTGCTGCCTACATCGACGCGGAACATGCAATGGATGCGGATTACGCCGGCAAACTCGGTGTGGAAATCGATCAACTTCTCATTTCCCAGCCTGATTCCGGTGAGCAGGCCCTGGAGATAGCGGAGGCGCTGGTGCGTTCAAATGGAGTTGACGTGATTGTAGTTGACTCGGTTGCGGCATTGGTTCCACGGGCGGAGCTCGATGGCGAAATGGGCGACTCTTTGCCGGGCCTCCAGGCGCGCTTGATGTCCCAGGCGCTTCGTAAACTCACAGCGATAGTTTCACAGTCGAATACCTGCTTCATCTTTATCAATCAGATTCGCGAGAAAATTGGGGTGATGTTTGGTAATCCGGAAACAACGACGGGCGGCCGTGCGCTGAAGTTTTATGCTTCTATGCGACTGGACATCAGGCGCATCGGGGCCATTAAAGACGGGGACCGGGTGGTGGGCAACCGCACCAGAGTCAAGGTGGCGAAAAACAAAGTGGCGCCGCCTTTCCGCGAGTGTGAGTTTGACATCATGTATGGCGAGGGCATCTCACGCCAGGGTGATGTGCTCGACCTCGCCGTCGCGCAGGGTGTTATCGACAAGAGTGGCGCTTGGTTTTCCTACAAGGGAGATCGACTTGGCCAGGGACGCGAGAATTCGAAACAGTCGTTGAAAGAAAATCCGGAACTTCTCAAACGAATCGAGAGGGAAGTAAAAGTAAAACTCGGAATGCCTGTACGCGAGGAAAAAGCTGAAGTAGCGGAGCCGAGCGCGAAAGCTGCTACGGCTGATAAGAAATAGAGTTTACTTGAATCACAAACGCGCTCGGTTGCGGATTATAACATCCGCAGCCGGGCGCTTTTATTGTCTTGCTTTTAGTGCTTTACAGGCCGACAGTCTAAACGGATAATCCGCCGCGGTAGCACGTAGGACAGACATTCCTGTCTGTCCGTGTTTTTGTTGACCACTGAAGACGCGAATGTTCGTAAGACAGATACTCGTCGCTATCACCGCCTAACAGGAAGACCTGCCCTGCTATGAAACAATCGATTCTGATTAAAGGCGGAACGCTTCTGACGATGGACAAACAGGATGCCATCGTTCGGGGAGATCTGCTTATTCGCGACGGTGTCATAGCCAGCATCGGCGAAACCGGTCCAACGGCGGATATTGTCATCGATGCTGTTGGTTGTGCAGTTCTACCAGGCTTCGTTCAAACCCACATTCACCTTTGCCAAACTCTATTTCGAGGTGCTGCCGATGACTTGCCGCTGCTTGCATGGCTTAAGGAACGCGTGTGGCCCATGGAAGCAGTTCACACAGGGGCATCAATCAAAGCCTCTGCCAACCTTGGCATTGCCGAGTTGATAAAAGGGGGGACCACGTCCGCCTTGACAATGGAAACCGTGAACTACACGGAAGAGGTCTTTAAAGTCGTTAAAGACTCGGGTTTCCGAGCCACGGTTGGCAAGTGCATGATGGACAAAGGCGACGATGTGCCTGATGCGTTGCACGAAGATACTGAGGCCTCCATCAAGGAGTCATTGGCGTTGCTTGAAGCATGGCATGGAGAAGCAGAGGGACGAATACGTTATTGCTTCGCGCCGCGTTTCGCGCTTAGTTGTACGGCCGAGCTCCTTACTCGTGTTGCTCAACTAGCCAGAGAACGAAACGTCATGGTGCACACGCATGCGTCGGAAAACAGGAATGAGTGCGCCCTGGTTGAAAGCGAAACCGGCCTGCGAAACGTTGCTTATCTCGATTCGATTGGGTTGAGCGGCCGTCACGTCGTGTTGGCCCATTGCGTACATCTTGATGCGGCGGAATTCGAAACAATCGCAAACACGTCTACTAACGTCTCGCACTGTCCATCGTCGAATTTGAAGCTTGGATCCGGCATTGCCGAGATTACCCGGATGCTCGATAGCGGGATCTCCGTTTCGCTTGGAGCGGACGGAGCTGCTTGCAACAACCGGCTCGATATGTTTACCGAGATGCGCAGCATGGCATTGTTGCAAAAGGCCATGCACGGTCCCGAGGTCATCTCTGCCAGGCAGGCTCTGCATATCGCGACCATCGGTGGCGCCAGGGCGCTTGGTTTGGAAAAGCAGATCGGAACCCTGGAGCTTGGTAAGCTGGCCGACGTAATCGTAGTTAACCTCGACTCTTTACATTCAACACCGAACTCAAGTGACCCGACATCGACTTTGGTTTACTCTGGTCAGACGTCGGATGTTCGGAGTGTTGTAATTGATGGGCGGGTGGTCATGAAAGATCGGGAGTTGCTTACTCTGGACGAGAGCTCTGTCGTTCAGAATGCCAACCGAGAGGCTGTTGAGTTGATTAAACGAGCTGGAATAGATGGATAAAACCGTTGGGAACTAACGAGCGTGCAGGCCGGAAGTGAAATTAAAAGTGGCCCTAAAAAAGGCTGTGCCAGCTCGAAGGTAGCGACTGCGGGGGGCGCGATCGGCGGCCGAGCTGGCACTGGCGGGCACTTTCAATTTTGAATCGGATGTCGTCTTTTCAACTGGACTGACGTTTGGGCGCCAACCCCATCCTCAAC
>DASXSC010000025.1:0-46199 GCA_036506215.1 Pyrinomonadaceae bacterium
GTCTTTGACCTCCAATGCGCGGCAAGTCCCGTAATGTCTGTGACCTCCGATGCGCGGCAAGTCTCGTAGGTCTAGACCTCCGATGCGCGGCAAGTCTCGTAAGGTCTTTGACCTCCGATGCGCGGCAAGTCTCTGACTTGCCGTCGACCTCTCTGAAATTCTTTAAGGTCTCCGACCTTTGGGACTCCGGTCATAGACCGGGAAATTGAGTTTACGGTCCGCGGTAAGTCAAAGACTTACCGCGCATCGGAGGTCAAAGACCTGTTACCGTTAACTGAACACGTTACAACAACAACCGCGATATCAATTCCGCTCGTCTCTTTACGCCAAACTTGATGAAGATATGACGCAGATGAAATTTCACCGTCTGCTCAGTCACCAGCAGGCGCGACCCAATCTCCGCATTCGTC
Organism: Pyrinomonadaceae bacterium; assembly: GCA_036506215.1. Taxonomy (GTDB): domain Bacteria; phylum Acidobacteriota; class Blastocatellia; order Pyrinomonadales; family Pyrinomonadaceae; genus PSRF01. The sequence continues at coordinate 411 of DASXSC010000025.1, forward strand.
AATCCCTCGACGCAACACAACGCCACCTGCGCCTCGCGCCGGCTCAAGTTTTTGTTGTCGACAACTCTCTGGATAACTCGCTCAAAGGAACGATTGCTCGAACTACTCTCAATTCCCTTCGCATACGATTTCATCCCGCGCTCTTCACGCCGGGCAATGACTTCATCAGGCTTGAAGACCCGATAGGTGGCAGCGTGATCGCGCGCTCCATTGCCGTTGGGTTTGACTTCGCGCTCAACACTAAACTTCGCTACCAGCCCTTCGAGGCCTCGTCTGATTGTGCTCAGACTCACGATTCCGGTGAGCGCCATCAGCGCTCGAACAGTGAAAACTTCCTGGGGAGCTTCCGGCTGCATGGTCCGGTGATTCCGCGCCACTAACATCGCTGCATATAGGCGGTGCTCAACAGGCGTATGGCTCAGGGCCACCAGCGCCATTGTTGGACCATCCAGGGAGTGATCGATCTTCTCACCTAAAGGGTAGGTTTTTGGATCGACCTCCGCGATGATTTGGCTTTTTTGGGGAAACATGAATTGTTCAGAGAGATATTGCGGCAGGATCAATCTCGAAGCTCTAATCGTAGCGGGGCCGCAAACTTAGTTTACTGAATCCTGCAAACAAAACTGGACGTGCAGGGGCGCCGATTCAACTCCCGGGTTTTCAACACAATTTGTGAAGTGGAGTAACTTCTGGGGAAGTCACCGAAGCCGTACAGAATTAACCGATTAAATGCGCCCCAGAGCCTAAAGGCATCGATAATTTATGTCAAGTAGTTTTCCTGTCGGTAGTAGGTCAATTTAGCGTGGGGAAGTCGGATTCTTTGGAGAACCGTGCGCGGTAGCGCCGGATGCTAAAGTCAACTTTGGCGTAATGATGCAGAACCGTGCGCGGTAGCGCCGGATGCTAAAGTCAACTTTGGCGTAGTGATGCAGAACCGTGCGCGGTAGCGCCGGATGCTAAAGTCAACTTTGGCGTAGTGATGCAGAACCGTGCGCGGTAGCGCCGGATGCTAAAGTCAACTTTGGCGTAGTGATTATGCGAGGATTGGCGGAAGAGACTTGTTACAGGCAGCACCTATTAATTTCCAGCCTTCGCTTGTGCGGATGCTGTCACTGCGCAAATGTTTGAAGTTGACTCTAGCATCCGGCGCTACCGCGCTCGGTTCTGCATGCCCTCCGCCCATTTGCTAGACGTGTTTCGCGAGGTTAGCGTCAACCATTTCACACCACAGATGGCCGATGGTGATGTGTGCCTCCTGGACTCTGGACGTTCGCTCGGAAGGAACTACCAGCGCGAGATCGCAATGCGAAGCCAATGGTTCGCCGGCACAGCCCGTTAACGCTATCGTCTTACAGCCAATCGCCTTGGCCTTTTCCGCTGCTCTGAGCACGTTTGGCGATTTCCCGCTGGTACTGATTGCAATCAGGACGTCTCCTGCAGACGCCAAAGCCTCTACCTGTCGCGCGAAGATGTCCTCATAGCCGTAATCATTGCTTATCGCAGTCAGCGCCGAGGTATCAGTGGTTAGGGAGATGGCGGGGAAAGCCTGTCTTTGTTGTTCAAATCGCCCCACCAATTCGGCCGCAATGTGCTGTGCATCCGCGGCGCTGCCGCCATTTCCGCAAAGCAAGATCCGGTTGCCGGCCCGGAGCGCCTCGCAGATAAGACTGCCGCCCGCTTCAATTTCAGGGAGTCTGGAGTCGAGCAATGCCTGTATCGCTGCCAGATGTTCCTGGAGAGAGCGAGCCAGCAAGGTTGTGGTTGGATTTTCCGGAGTCAGGGGATTGCCTTCTTGCTTTGAAGTTCTAATCCTGGGTCTGAAAAACTCGCTGGAACTTACCACAGTTTCCAGTAGCCGCCAAAAGATCGGCGGCATACAGGTTTCGGGTTTCGCGTTTCGAGTTTCGCGTTTTGGGTTTCGAGTTCCGAGTTTCGCGTTCCGAGTTTCGCGTTTCGAGTTTCGGGGTTTCGAGTTTCGGGGTTTCGAGTTTCGCGTTCCGAGTTTCGCGTTCCGAGTTTCGCGTTCCGAGTTTCGCGTTTTGGGTTTCGAGTTCCGAGTTTCGGGGTTTCGAGTTTCGGGTTTTGGGTTTCGAGTTCCGCTAGGCATTCGAAAAAATGCAGGTCAATCTGTGCCTGCGGCTCCGCCGCCGCACTAATCGGTAGGCAAACTCTAAGAAGTGTTGCTCAAGCGGCGCTAGGTCTCTGACCTCCGATGCGCGGTAAGTCTGTGACTTACCGCGGCAGTGTCCAACAAAACTTTTCCGGTCTATGACCGGAACTCAAGGTCGGAGACCTTAAGAATCCCAAAGTGGCCTTCGGCAAGTCGGAGACTTGCCGCGCATCGGCGGTCACAGACCTTACCTGACTTGTCGCGCATCGGCGGTCACAGACCTTTCCTGACTTGTCGCGCAGGTCAATCTGTTGCCTGCGGCTCTGCCGCCGCATTGATCGGTAGGCAAACTCTAAGAAGGGTCATTCAATCAGCGCCTGCGGCTCTGCCGCCGCACTGATCGGTAGGCAAACTCTAAGAAGTGTCCCTCAAGCGGCGATGGGTCTTTGACCTCCGATGCGCGGTAAGTCTGTGACTTACCGCGGCAGTGTCCAACAAAACTTTTCCGGTCTATGACCGGAACTCAAGGTCGGAGACCTTAAGAATCTCAAAGTGGCCTTCGGCAAGTCGGAGACTTGCCGCGCATCGGCGGTCACAGACCTTTCCTGACTTGCCGCGCAGGTCAATCTGCAACTTAAAACAATTCCCTTGCCGGTTTCTTTGCGAACCCTTGCGATCAGGTAAATCTCATAGCGCCTTGCACAATTATCATTCTCCGATGTAGGCTTCGCTTCACTTTTATTCGGGCGTTGTCGTCGACGGACGAACCTCATCTGCCCTCTTAATTAGTAGCCGCCTTATGATGATTTCCACGCCAACACCCATGCTGCGCCAGTATCAGGAACTGAAGCAGCAACATCCCGGAACACTGTTATTTTTTCGTCTCGGCGATTTTTATGAGCTCTTCTTTGACGATGCTGTAATCGGCTCACGTGAACTACAGATAACATTAACAGCGCGCCATAAAGAGCGTGGCGACCCCGTACCGATGTGCGGTGTCCCGCATCACTCGGCGGCAAACTACATCGCGCGATTGGTGCGCAAGGGTTACCGTGTTGCCATCTGCGAGCAGACTGAAGAAGCGTCAAAGACGAAGAAGCTTGTCCGGCGCGAAGTAGTCAGAATTGTAACTCCCGGCACACCCATCGATCCGCAGCTGCTCGACGCCCGTGAAGCGGTTTTCCTGGCCGCTGTGTGCAGCTCAGGAGAGACGATTGGCGCGGCGTTTCTCGATATTTCCACGGGAGAGTTTCGCGCCACGCAGGAAAGCGGCCCGGATGCGTGGGAAAAGATTCGCGCCGACCTCGAGTCGTATGCGCCGCGCGAGTTGCTGTTCCCCGTTTCGCTGGCGCCCTTAATAAAGGCCGGACTTTCGCCAAAACCACAAACAGCTCCGCTGCCGCTCGGTGAGGTAACGCAAACCGGTTTTCCCCGGCCGGGCAGCCCGGCTGGGGTGCTTGATAGTTTGCGGCACGACCAGGAGGCTGCCGGCTTGACTGATAGCGACGCGTCGCAAACTAACAGTTTGCGTTACCACTCTCCAGGCGACTCTCGCCTCAATCAGTTTATCGACGCCGCCTTCACGCCGCTTGAAGATTGGCTCTGGCAGAAAAAAGACTGTGCCGAGCTCTTACTCAATCACTTTGGGACGCGGTCGCTCGAAGGCTATGGCATTGAACGCAAGGACGAAGCGGTGCGCGCAGCCGGTGCCTGCCTGCGTTATGCGCAGGAGACACAGCGAGCGGCAGCGGCTCACATAACCAGTCTGACTTATTTTGAACCGCAGGATCACCTTGTGCTCGACAACGTAACCGTCCGCAACCTCGAGTTGGTTGAATCACTGAGTGGCGCCAGTGGGCGCACGCTTTTGAGTGTTATCGATGAGACTGTAACGGGGATGGGCGCGCGCTTGCTGCGGTCGTGGTTGCTGAGGCCCTGCGTGAAGCGAGGCGAAGTTGAAGCAAGGCTCGGGGCAGTCCAGGATTTGGTGGCTTCGCAAATAACCAGAGATAAGCTGCGTTCTTTGCTCAAGGAAGTTTCCGATCTTGAGCGTTTAATCGGCCGCATCAGTTTCGGATCGGCGACGCCACGAGATTTGAATGCAATCCTGCGCTCGCTGTATCAGGTACCGGCGATTCGCGAAAATCTGACAACGATGCGGTCGTCGCTGTTACAGGTCTTGTCTGAGAGCTCTGATGAGGTGCCGGAGATTTGTGCGTTGCTGGTCAAGGCTATCAGCGACGATCCCCCGGCAAAAATCAGCGAGGGCGACACGATTCGCGCGGGTTATTCAACGGAGCTGGATGAGCTGCGCTCCATTAGCCGCAATGCCAAACAGATAATCGCCACGCTGGAAGCCACGGAACGAACGCGCAGCGGGATCAACAACCTGCGCATCAAATTCAACAACGTCTTCGGCTATTTCATCGAGGTCTCGAAGGGAAACGCGACGCGGGTACCTGCCGAATATGAGCGAAGACAAACCCTTACCAGCGCCGAACGTTTCACCACGCCGGAATTGCGCGATTGGGAGAAGAAAGTATTAGGCGCCGAAGAACGCATCATCGAACTTGAAAATGCACTCTTCGCTGACATATGCCGTCAGGTTGCCGCGGAAGCAAAACGCATTCAGGCGACTGCTCGCGCGTTAGCAACCCTCGACGCCCTGGCCTCGCTCGGGGAAACCGCAGCGCGGCGACGTTTTGTCAAACCCTCTATCCACGATGGTGATGAAATCGAGATAGTTCAGGGCAGGCATCCGGTGATTGAAGTCTTCAATGAAGATCCTTTTGTTCCCAACAGCGTCTATCTCAACAACTCGACTGACCGGTTATTGATCATAACCGGCCCTAACATGGGCGGTAAGAGCACGGTGCTGCGGCAAACAGCGATCATTTGTATCCTGGCCCAGATGGGTAGCTTCGTTCCGGCGGACAAGGCGCGTCTACCGCTGCTCGATCGTGTTTGGACCCGCGTGGGCGCTTCAGACGACCTGACGCGCGGGCGCAGCACCTTCATGGTGGAGATGACCGAAACTGCCGCGATTCTCCACAGCTCGACGCCGCGGTCGCTCGTGTTGCTCGATGAAATTGGACGCGGCACGGCAACCTTTGACGGGCTTTCCATCGCTTGGGCCGTTGCCGAATATCTTCACGATTCGCCGGAACATGCGGCAAAGACGCTGTTCGCCACCCACTATCACGAACTTACGGAACTGGCGGAGCGATTACCCGGCGCGCAAAATTACCAAATCACCGCAGCCGAACGAGAAGGCGAAGTCGTTTTTCTGCACCGACTCGAGCGTGGCCGCGCTTCGAAGTCTTACGGAATTCAGGTCGCCCGCCTGGCGGGATTGCCTCCCGCCGTGCTCGCAAATGCACGTGAGGTGTTGGCGCGACTGGAGCGTTATGAATTGGATGTGTTTGCCGAAGAAGATGCGATTGCCGCGCAGGCCGCTGTTAGAACTGCGGAGGTGCGGGCCGCGGCGCAAAGCGCCGGCGCAAGCCAGTCAGACAAAGTTGAGTTTGTCGAACAAGGCGGAATGCCCGAGGCCCTGGAGGCAGCCGCGCGACGCGCCGGACGCAGAAAAGCGGTAGCCCAGGCTTCCCTCTTCGATTTAGCGAATCAAAAGGTGGTTGAAGAAATCCGCAATGTCGATCCGGAGAAGTTGTCGCCCGAAGAGGCAAAAGAACTGCTGCGAAAACTCAGCGAGCGAATGATGTGAAACGGGGAAAAATCAGCCACAGATGGACACGGATAAATGCGGATATAAAAATTGGCCTTTGGTCTTTGGTCTTTGGTTTTTTGTCAGTCGCGAATTCAGGTTTGAAAAGCAACCGCTGGCGGACTCGTCACCATAATTGATACGCTACAGAGTAACAGTCGACCAACATTGGCGTTTATCCTAATCAGAACCGGGAGCGGTAGCGACCGGCCAAGGAGTAAACTTTACCAGTCGAATTTCAATCGCTGATCGCAGTCACTCAAGTACTAACTAACAACTACGGTTGAGTCCCTAGCCGGTCGCTACCGCTTCCAGTTCTGATTCGGGCAGTTTCACGTCCCCGCTGTCACTTAGGGTTTGATAGTTGAGTTGGATTTGAAACTTGAATCCACCAGTTTTGTGAGCCATGTAATCTAAGATAATAACCAATAACAAAGACCGAAGACCCAAGCCCTATGCTTCCGATCCGCGTTTATCCGTGTCCATCTGTGGCTAATTATCTTGTGCTAGTAGTTCAGCTTGCGCGCGAACCAGTCCCACATCGGAGTAGGCTTGGTGCCGATGGGGTTGTAGGTAGCGACGAACACGAGCCGTTCTCCGTTCTCCTTTGTAGTAACTCCCCGATGTAGAACTTCGCCACCCTTGATCACCAGCAGATCGCCGGGGCCGGCGATGATCGGTTTCGGCTTCGCGAACTCCAGGAGTCGCGCGAACGGGAAAAGCAGATACGGCACCGGGAACAGCACTCGGCTCCATTCCGGCGAGAGAACTTCAGTCGCGCCTTCGTTGGTGTTCACAAGGGTGAGGAGCGCACTGTAGAGCCCGCCGTCCAGATGCCACTTGAAACCCTCATGCCTGGCGCGATAACACTGAATACGGAATGCTCGCTTGGGATCTGCCATGAGTTCGAGCTGGACGCCAAATGTACCTTCCGTAACTCTCAATAGCGGTCCCGCTGCGAATTCGCGAAGCTCAGGGAAATACTCGTCGATCTTGAAGCCGTCCAGGACGTTGTAAGGCAGGCTCATGCCTGCCTTGGCGGCCACCGGTTTGAAGAGATCGCCTCTTGACTCGATCAGATCCAGCCAACCCGCGGTCTCCTCCGGCGGCAGAAATTGCGACAGGATACGGTAGCCTTCTGCGGGACGCGCTTGTGGCAAGTGTGCGTCGGGATCACGTCGGCCCGTCGTGAACTCAACGACGGCTTTGTTGAGGCGGGCGAGTGGGCTGCCAGTCATGTTGTGAAGTATAGCGAAGGCGGCTACCGCGGTGAAAGAAAAGCGGCCACAGATTTTACACGGATGAACACGGATCAGCGCTTCAAGCAGTTTAGAGTCCAACCTTGAGGTTGTGCTTGACAAGCAGCAAGCTAAAGCTTGAACTCTTAACTAAATCGTGGCGGCGCCGCTCAAGCAGTTTAGAGTTCAACCTTGAGGTTGTGCTTGACAAGCAGCAAGCTGAAGCTTGAACTCTTAACTCCCTGAAGGATTGCTCAGGCCTCTTCGGCTTATCCGCTTTTATCCGTGTGGATCTGTGGCTAATTTTTCTGGCTAGTTTTTTGGCGGAGTTTGCGGTGCGTCAGTCACCGTAAACCAATCACCTTGGCCATCGTTCGTGCGCAGCATGCGCATGATCTCATCAAAGTTGAAGGGCCGGGCGCCGCGACGTCCAAACACCGAAATCTGATTTCCACTTTCATCCGCCGCACGATCCCGATCAAGGGGTTTCGAAATCGCCAGCGCTTCGCCTTTGGTCTTGAACGTTGCAATCAATACCGGCTTCGGTTGCGGACTAAATCCGGCGTATTCCGGCATAGTCTCCGGCGATGTCAGTTGCAGTATGCGAAGACCGTTCCTGCCGTCAGCCACGTAACCAAACAGACTTGCGTTGGTCATCGCAACCTTCACCTGATGCGCATCGTTGAGTTTGCCGTCCGCGTTATACATTTGCTCGAGCCGCGGTTTTTCCGGTTGCTCCACATCGATGATCGCGATTCCCTCTTTGCCGTTTGCAACATAGGCGTAAGTTCGAGCCACGTAGACATCGTGGGCATCGGCCAGCGCAACGAATGCGGCTGGAATCACACGAACCCGCTCAGGCGATGTAAGATCCAATACCTTCATTCCTTCATCGTCCACAATAAAGCCATAGCGAAACTGAATTGCTATCGAGCGCGGGTTGCGGAGCTCCGGGGCGCTAATCTGCCGGGCGATTCGCGGGTTCAGCGGGTCGTCGATGTCAACGACTACCAGTCCATGCGCGGTGGTGACGTATGCATAGTGGCCGGCAATCGTGATGTTGTTCGCGTCAGTAAGCGCGCCACCGGGATTGAAGGCGCCGTCGGGATACTTTGCCGGATCCAGCGAGCGCTTCAGATAATTGTTCAGCGGATCGCCGTCGAGCAGCGTAGCCGCATTAACCAGAATCAGCCCTTCATACTTGTCAACGACGTAGAGATAGGCATAAAGCGGATGGATGGGTTGCTCTTCATTCAATAGTTCTTTGCGGGCATGGCTCAACTTACTGGCGCTGGCGGGATCGATCATGCCGCCATCGCTCTTTAGCCGCCAGCGAGCCGGATCGACAGCCAACGTCGTGGGCGCCGCAAGCGCAGTTGCATATTTTGTTTTAACCCAGAACTTTTGGCCAAAACGCGAGACCGGTGCGGTAGTTATCCGTTCGGAAAATCCCTTCTGATCGATCTGCGCCACGTCGTAAACACGCAAGCCTCCCTCACCCGCGGCAACGTAGGCATACTCGCCGCGCAATTGCACTTGCAACACGCGCGGATTGCCAGTGTGTTCGTACGCGGTCTTTATTTCACTCCCGTCCTTAACAAACCTTTCGTAGTTGTCAGGATAAGCAATCTTATGAAGCGAGCTGCCAAAGACCGCTTGCGGTTCGCTGTGTTCGGTTGCTACGACAGCCTCCAGCGCGTCGTCTGCGGCCACGTACACGTAGCGACCCATGAAGTTAACAAAGTTTGTACCCTGCAAAAGCAGTTGCGCGAGCCATGCGTTGTTGTCGTTCTTTGTCGACACATGGCAGTCGGTGCAGGCCTTCGTTTCAGTTGCGCGAACGGTGTGGGGAACGTGCGTATTGAAAGCCTGCCCGGCAAATCCTTCCGCGGACGTGGTCTGTTGCTGCGAATAGATCCATTCGCGGTTTTGATTCTGTGAGCTGACCAGCACTGCGGAAGAAGAACGCACCGGAGCAACGCGATTACCAGTCACTGTACCGTCGCGTCCCAGCATAAAAATATCGTCACGCAAAACCTGGAAATTGTATTGCGTGAAGTTGCGCGAATCGCCCCCCTCGTTGTGCCGGTTAGGCATCTTCCGATTCGCCTGCATCGATAGGTGACACCCGAAACAACTCGTCACCCAGGACGAATGGCAGGCGACACACGTCATCTCCGTGTCGCGGTGCGCTAGCTCCTGATTGTTTGCAGGCACATCACCCCAACTCGCATTGTCCTTGCGAATTGTTTTCGAATAACGCGACTTCTCGCTGTAGTCACGACTGCCTGGAGTGATCGTGTCGAGCGTTTGAATTACGCGCCACCAGCGCCCGGGCACAACCATCGAATTCTGGATGATGTCGCCCGTTTTCAGCTCGATGTCTTTCCCGCTTTCATCCTTCCTCTTCCGGTCGCGCGTTATTTTTTGGAAGAGCGGGATTTTCGTGCCTGTTTCATCACGCACGCGAAATCGCGTCAGCTCCTGTCCAGCCAGCGGCTGGTTTTGTGATTTGCGGCGCTCGGCTGCCTGTCCGGTGGCCGGCGCGGCGGCGGGGCCGGAACTAAACAAGTTGGCGCGACTGCGGATCGAGCCATGACAGTCTTCGCAACTGATCTCGATCGCGGCGCGCGGCTCGTTGTAGAGATTACCGTCGCCATGCGCGTCCTGACGGAAATGGCAGTCAACGCAATGCATTCCCTTCTCGAGATGAATATCGTTTAGATGAACCGCCTTCTTAAACTTCTCCGGATCATCTGACGAGACGAGATTGCCTTGCGCGTCCAGCAGGTTGCCTTTCCGATCGCGTTTGAAAACTTTGCGAAACAACCAACCGTGACTATGGAAGTCGCCAAACTGTGTGTTCTTCAACTGGGAATTAAACTCGGGAGTGCCGGTGCCCGCCAGGAACTCCAGCTCGGACCACAAACCGCGCACGCTGGCGCCCTCCGGGTTGCGGTTCAGCTTTTCTCGTTCCTCCTCCTGGGACGGATTGTGTTGCTGCTTTGGGTACATCTTGTCGCCATCGCTCTCGTTGTCCCACCAGGTCATGCCCAGATAAGTGGCCACCATATTTGTGCCTGGGTGCATATGACAGACCATGCACTGCGAGGTAGGAATCTGGCTGGTGAGCTGGTGTTTGATCGGATGGCCCGATTCGTTTTTCGGAATGTTAACGTCGCCTGTTTGCGACCGGCCCGAGTTTCCCGCGTTGTGATACGCGGCCGAATGGGAGGGGTCGCGGTCGTTTGCATAGATAACGTGGCAGGCAGAACATCCCGACGAGCGAAAGTCGCCCGGATGATCGTTGGTGCCCAGAAAGTTTAGGTTGGGATCGTGGAGCCGGGTCTTTTGCAATCCGAGGAAGACCGGATCGGTGCGCTGCGCACTACCAAAACCACGGGCGCTCAGTCCCTTGTCCGGCTTGCCCGGATCTTCCTCCTTGTCCGGTAAACCTACTTCCAATCGGCGCTTGCCTCCGCGTTCGAAAACGCGCAGCACATTGCCGGGCTGCGAAATCTCCCAGCGTGGGATGGGATCAAGAAACTCGAGTAGTCCCTTGGTGCGTCGCTCTTCAAGCGTGGGTTTCGGTGTTTGGATCAAACTCTGCGGCGCGCCGTCTTCGCCGTAGCTCTCGCCGAATCGCGCATCCTTTAAAGGAAAGCCGCCGTTGTTGTAGAGCGCGGCGCCCCACAACATCGAGCCGTGGGTCATCATGCTGCGGGCGACGTTCTTTGCTTCTACATCGTGGCAGGCGCTGCCACCGCAGGTCTGCGCGGCAACCCGCAAATCGCCCGGATTAATGAAGCGGACAAACTCCCAACTCTCGCGAGCTAGTAGAGTGTTGGTACGTTCCGGATTCGCGCCGGTAAACTTTCCATCGCGTTGCCACTGGCCGGGAAAGCGCGCGCGTACATGTGCGGCGTCCTTGATCTGCTGGATCGACTTTGGATCGTCGCTGGTTTTGCGCGGCACGGGGTTGCCGCCGTGGCAGCCGGTGCAGGTAAGCCCAACTGCATCCTTGCCGTTATTCAGTTTATCGAGCGTTTCCGTCGTGCCATATTTGTGCATCGGCTCAATCTCACCGTGGCAGGTGACACAACCTTCGAGTTTCGCGTCCGGAGTAGCCTGGTCCTGTGATGGGCTTTGGAGAGATGTGGCAGAGACGACAGCTTTTGATTGAGATTGGGTTGGCTCCCGCGCATCCTTTTGGGTGGACACTGCGGCGAAGCCCAGCATCACGCTGCACCACGCAACAATTACTGTTTCAACAAAGCGCGATCTACTCATTTTTAGTGAGTCCAAAAAGGCGTACACCACAGAGACACAGAGAGCACGGAGGTTGCACAGAGATCAGTTGTCGTAGCCCATGATTTTTCGATGGATACCATCTTTCAACACAACTACGTTAAAGTTCATCAGCAGCCCGATTCGCCAACCACCACGTCGCAAATAGGTCAGAAGTTGCGCCTCGTGAATCGGCGCAAGAGCCGCAACCGATTTCACTTCCACAGCCACAACACCCCTTACCACAATATCCACTCGATATCCGCACTCCAAGCGAATTCCTTTGTACTCTAGTGGCAGAGGTTGCTCCTTCTCATACGGAATACCTCTTAAGAGTAACTCCCGACACAAACACTTGCGGTACGCTGATTCGAGCAATCCTGGTCCGAGCTTTCTGTGAACCTCTATCGCCGCTCCAATCACTTCACGCGTCAACTCATTGATGGGAGTATTCATAACTTCGATTCCGGACGGTTCTTCTCTGTGCCACCTCCGTGTTCTCTGTGTCTCTGTGGTGAGCCTAAGGTCAGCCAAACTCAAGTTACAAGAAGCGCGCTCCTGACACGTCCCTCAACAAAATGCCTAAAATCTTGCGTCCTCAGAACACCAGCTTCAACTGCGCAAACAACGAGTACAACGGCTTGCGCGGATTGATGACATCGGGCTCACAGAAATCTCCGACGTTGGGCGGACAGTTGCGCGAGCGGTCAGTGAAAATGTCTCGAAAGCCCCGACCTGTCTGGAGCGTCGCGGCGCCAAAAGTCACCGTCACGTTATTTATTAAGAACGGCCGGTAGGCAACACCAACACTGTAATCAAATCCGATGTCGTGTCGAATGTGATTTTGAAAGAGCACATACTCCAGCGGCTCCGTACGATGAAAGCGAAGATAGTTAACATTGAAAACGGTCTTGATTCGCTGGGTAAGTTCTATGTCGACGCCGGTGTTGTAGATGAAGATGCCGGGATTGACAAAATTCGCCTGGCCCTGCGTCTTGCTGCTGCGCAAACTCGGCAACACACTGTTGGGTTGCACCAAACCAACTCCTGTCTGCGTTAGCCGAATGCCATTACGATTCCAGTAGGAGAATTGCCCGCCCACGAAATTTAGATCGTCGAAGATGGCGTCAAAACCAGTTGCCTTATCATCCGTTGGATTTGCGTCGCCTTGCGACCAGAAGAATGAACCCTTGAACCGCAGGTAGTCATGATCGACAGACGCCTCGACTGCGGCCATGTTTGATCTGACCTTCACTTTACGGCCTGCAATCGGGTTGCGATCGTCGGTGCCAAACGCGAAATAGTAAGCGTTGGTCAGATTAAGCTTGCCCAGGTGGCCATCGCCGCTCAGTCCCAGGTAGCCCACCTTGATCGCGTGCGGCCGAACATCACCAATCAAAGCCGGACGAACCAGAAAACCATTGCGGTCATACTTCACGCTGCGCCGGTCGTCGTTGTAATGCAGGCTGCCCTGAATTGTGTAACCCTTGCGGATGAAGTCCTGACGGAAGACGTTAGCGATGTAGACATTTTGATGCCGCGTGTCGAAGCGATTGAGACCGCTGTTGGTGTCCTTCTCCAGCATCGAGAAGTAGGCGGCGTTATATTGAACGCGATTGTTGTCCGCGGAGCCGAAAAAGCGTAAGCCAAGATTGTTATCGGAAAAAATGAATCCGCGAAAGTCGGACACAAATGGCTGGATACCGGCGCGGACAGAAACGAAATCGTAGTTTTCGTTCACGTCCCACAGTTTCACTTCGCCAAATGCGTCTTCCAGCGAAACATGTGTATCGGTGCGGTTGGCGCCGCGTCTAACGTCAATATTTACGACCCCATTCTCGCGGGCATTCAGGTAATTGGGAATACTGAAGGTTGGTGAAATCTTGATCGCCCAATCGCGTGGTTTGAATGTTGAGTCGCCGTGGAAGAGCTCAAAGCTGAGTTGAAGAGTTTCGCTGGCGGCGAACTGTTCCGGCTGGCCAAAGAACTCAGCGCTGCCGGGCTCGTCGCTGCTGACACCGGAAGGTGTTGGCGCGCGTCTTTGTTCGACGCCGGTGGTGCTCACCGCGGAAAGAATCATGAAAAGCTTGTTGCCCTTAATTGGGTAGTCGCCTTTCAGGACGCTCTGATTGTAAGGATCCCACCAGCGCCCGCGCTTGAACGGAATGTCGCGACCGCGCGCGGCCCGGTCTCCGTAGCGGTCGTATTCCGGAAAGCCTATGCGCCAGCGATCGCGAACTTCCCTGCGATCCACTTCAGTTTGCGGCGCTGATGAAACTGTTTCCCTTCCCGCGTTACCCGGTGGTTTGTCGCGCGCCGGTCCGGCGATCTCTTTTACTTCAAGCTGGTCGACCGGAATGTCTACGTTTGTGTCTTTTCCGGCCTCGACAATCACATTCTCGAGCGCGTCGCCGCGGGCGATAGCAAACTCGCCATAGTTTTTGTCCTTATCAAATTTGGCCACATGCGGTGGCGCCACTTTGAGGCGATAAGCGCCGGCACTCAACCGGAGTGAATACATTCCATCGACGCTGCTGCGCGCGCGTTTCCACTTGCCGGTAACCTGATTTGTCGCGATGACTACCACACCCGCAACCGGCGCTCCGGAAGCCGCGCGAACAGTACCTTTGACACTCCCCTGCCCCTGGCCCAGTACCGCAAAACCAAACGCGTGTATTAGCAAGGCAGCACAGCCAATCAGAATTAGAGACTTTGTCATGTCAGAGAATCTGGGAACGCGCGTTTGCCTTGTAACATACGAGTGACAGCGAGGCAACGAAAATTGCCGTGGGCCTATTGGTCTACCTTATCGAAATTGAAATTGACGATCACAAATACGGTGGGCACTTTCCATCAGAACCGCGAGCGGTAGCGACCGGCCCCCCGACTCAACAGCGCATCCCACTGGCAGTCAAGAGTGAATAGAGTATTTGGCCGGTCGCTACCGCTCGCGGTTCTGATGTGTATCTGGTCGCCAGTACCCACTAACAAGCGCCTGCGGCTTTGCGTGCGCTTCACGCACTGGTTGTATGACTCTTTGTGCAACGCCATGCGTCAATACTGTTTTGGACGAATCTACAGCGAGCCTAGGCTTTGTGATACATTGTGCGCCGGTTTTTCGCATATCATTCGACGAATCTTCGCGATGGTTTCAGGTTCACATTCCCGCTTCCAAAAGTTACTCGCAATCTGCGTGGCCACACTTTTCGTTGGCGCGACCTTAATCCAGTTTCCGAAGGCCTCAGCGCAGTCAGTTGCCCCAGTTCTGATCAGCCACGAAGACTCTACCCGCGCGATTTCCTTTGAATCGGTTACGCAACAACGCGAACCTTTTTCCACGAGCGCGTCGGTGAAGTTTGGCACCGACAGGCAGACGCGAATCATGTTGTTTGCGATGAACCTGAGCCTGCAGATTGGCGACACGCCAGATTCTGTCAGCGTTTCCGCTGAAGATTTCGCGCACCGCATCTACCAATTACCGGTCGAATACGTTGGCAGCGTTCCCAATCAACCATGGGCCACGTCACTGGTCGTGCGGCTGAGCGACGGCATGGGCGAGCTCGGCGACGTCCTGGTGCGCCTCACTTATCGCGGACTTTCCAGCAATAGAGTTCGAGTTGCTATGGGCCACATCGGTGGAGGTCTACCGGATGATGAAGGGGCAGTGCCGACACCAGGGTCGCATATTCTCAATGCTCCCAGCGCGACCGCCGGCAACCTGACTACCAGCGACGTACAAACCATCATCAGCCAGGCAGTCTCCGCTGCTGTGTCGCTGAATCGCGCGGTCACGGTCTCGGTCACGGATCGCGAAGCCAATGTTCTCGGGGTATTTGTGATGACTGGCGCGCCTGCGAGTACGACGATTCGCAGTGTCGGAACTCCGGGAAGCGGCCTTGAAGGCGCCGTTGTGCCGGCGTCGTTGGCCGCAATCTCCAAGGCGGGTACCGCTTCGCTTTTCAGCACTACCGGTAATGCGTTTACGACGCGCACAGCTGGATTCATTATCCAGGAACACTTTCCGCCCGGAATCCAGTTTCGTTCCGGTGGCCCCTTGTACGGCGTTCAGTTTTCATCACTTCCCTGCTCCGACATCAAGAAGCCCGCGCTGCCGCTCGGACTATCAGCCGACCCCGGTGGGTTACCTGTCTACAAAGACGGCGTGGCAGCAGGCGGAGTGGGAATCGAAGGGGACGGCATCTACACAGTCGATCGCGATCCCACTGATTTCGATCAGCCAGTGGAAGAACTGATTGCCGCCTCCGCTGTACGCGGTTTCGAAGCACCCACGCTGATACGCGGCGACAATATCCTCGTTGATGGCATCCGGTTACCTTATGCGAACGTCGCGAATCCGCCCGCTCCGGCCACTCTTCCCTTTGGTAGCTTGCCCGGCGTAGTGCCCGGGGCGTTTCCGATCCGCAGTGCGCAAACTTCGGCGTTCGTTCCGGCTAACGTCGGCGGCGTGGCTGGCGAAGTCGATACGCGTTTCTTTCCGTTTGTGCCCGGCGCATCTCCGGCTGGTCCAAACGGGCTCACTGACGCCGACGTGCAAACGATAATTGCGCATGCGGCTCAGCAGGCAAACATCACACGCGCGGCGATTCGCCAACCGCTTGGCAGCAATGCGCGCGTATCGATCGCGGTCGTAGACGCCGCCGGAACCGTACTGGGCGTTTTTCGCCAACTTGACGCGCCGGTTTTTGGTTTCGACGTGTCAGTCCAGAAAGCACGGACCGCAGCATTTTTCTCCAGCGCTACGGCCGGAACGCTACTGCGTGGCGCCGGGTTTTCTGCTTACGCGGATCGCGCCTTAGCCGACGGGCTGAAGCTGGACGGTTCAGTGGCCTTTACCGACCGCGCCAGCGGTTTCCTGCATCGCCCGTTTTTCCCCGACGGCATTAACGACACGAATGCCGGCCCGTTTAGTACACCGCTGAGCGAATGGAGTCCCTTCAATGTGGGTCTGCAATTGGATCTGATCAAAACGAATCTGGTGGCGGCCATCGGCGGCGCGATGGTTCCCTGCAGCAGTATTCCAAGCCTGCTTAACGGTATTCAGATTTTTCCCGGCAGCGTTCCGCTCTATAAAAACGGCGTGCTCGTGGGAGCAATTGGAATCAGCGGCGACGGTGTGGACCAGGACGACCTGATCAGCGCCGGGGGCGGCAATGGTTATTCGCCTGCGCCGGCCATTCGTTCTGACCAGGTCTTTGTCCGCGGCGTGCGGCTGCCCTTCCTGAAGTTTCCCCGCAGTCCGAATCTTTAGCTGGTCGCTATGCGTACTCCGCACGGCTTTGTCTTGAAGGTTTTTCTTGACCCAATTAAACAAGAAATATCTGTCTCTTTAGTTTCGCCATGATGCGCACCCTTTATCTCATTCTGATCGCGTGCTTGCTGGCTTTTTTTTGCGTCGCGCAAACTCCGTCCACTGCTCAAGACGCGCGCGCTGTGCTCCGCTTAAGAGTAAGAGTGAAGGTCGGCGATTCGACAAGAGGACTGTCGCGTAAACGGTTCTTTCTCATCAAGGGTTCACTCGAACAAACCAGGAGCGTCGGCGAAACGCTCGAGCGGCAGCCGATCACTTCGCGCGACTGTTATTACCGCAGCGTGGGCGCTAGTGAGGCGTTGATTAAATGGTTGAAAGAAAATGACTGCGAATCAGTTTACTGCCGAGAAATTCAGCCGGATGACATCGAGGGCGCTGGCGCCGTGCCTGAGTTTGTAAACGCGGCGTCCATTGCCGAAAAGGAGTTTGGCAATCGTGAGCTGGCGCGTAAGTGGCTAACGGTTAATCTTTCAGAGAAACTTCGTGATGGCTTCTACAAGACGCGCCAGAGTGATTTGCAGTTAAGAATCAAACAAGCCGAAGCGGTTTCCGGCGCGAAGGTACTTTCTGTGATGACCGATCGAAACGGCACCGCCTACTTCACTGATGTCGAGCCCGGCACTTACACACTCTCAAACATACTGCCGTTCGAACTCGGGCTGACCAGCCTAATCTGGAATTGCGAGGTTCAGGTGAAGCAGGACGACCGGGCGTTTGAGAAACCGTTCCTAATATCGAATCGAAAAGACAAGAACGTGAAGTGCGTGGCAATCGAAAAGCCGCTTCCTGTTTGTGAGCCGACTCCTAAATGAAACTCTCTTTGGTAGGCACTACCCGGTCGCTACTGCTCCCGGTTCTGACTTTGTGTGACGACGCGAGTTTCGACTTCCGGATTGAAAACTAGTTAGCCTCGGATTATTTCCAGATCTGCCTGGCACGACACCGAGAACACGGAGGATGCATGCGCGGTTTTCAGCCGCAACCCAACTTTGGCTGTTAGCTCCGGAGGAGCCGAATGTTTATAGACTTCGCAGCCAATCCGAGTTTGAAGCTCCAGAGGTGCGCAATGTTTCGATCGCGGAGTAGGTCGAATCGGAAACATTCCGTCCTCCGGAGCGGGAAAATCTTATAGCCCTGGAGGTCTATAAACATTTCGTCCCTCAGGGACTGCCGGATATGGTCAGAAACTGCTCAAAAAACAATAACTCAGGATCTTGTTTCACAGAGAAGGGATTGCTTAACGGATGATGAGACGTATTGTCCAAGCGGCAATTGTCATCCTATTGCCAGGTATTTTCTTCTTTGGCGTGATCTGCTTCGTCGGTGCCGACGTTTCAGCCCAGAAACAGAAGCGCAGACCGTCTGTGAAGCGTCGGACCAGAACTCGTCCGCCGCTGATCGATTATTCAAGATTCTCACACGCCACCAGGAAACATCAGGGAGCGTGCAATATCTGCCACAAGGTTCCCACTGACAACTGGAAAAAAGTGAGGGACTTTCCCGACGTTGCCGATTATCCCGGTCATGACGCGTGTGTTGGTTGTCATCGCCCACAGTTTTTTAAAGGAGCCAAGCCGGTAATCTGTTCTATTTGCCACTCCAAAGTCTCACCGCGAGATGACGTGCGCTTCGCATTTCGCAATCCGGCCGCTCCTCGCCAGTTCCTGATCGAGTTTCCACACGACAAGCATCAGGACGTGATCGCGCGTCTGAGGCGGCCGAGGCCTGTAACACAAACTGTTAGTTTGCGGGCTGGGGCACAGTCAAGTTCCATCGCTGCCGAAACGACACAAGCCAAGAGTTTGCGGTCCTGGGCGCACTCGACATTTGTCGCTACCCCAACATTCGAAACTAACAGTTCGCGTTACAACATTCTTTCCCCGCGCTCCGCGGTTGTTGAATCAAAGCACTACAACAACTGCGAAATCTGTCATGGCCCTCGCACTGCTGCTCCCCCGGCACCAGCATCAGGTTGGCCCGACGCACTTGTTCCTGATGCAGCAACTTTCAAGGCCGCGCCAACGAGCCATGCATCGTGCTTCAACTGCCACTGGAAGTCGCAGCAGCCGACAAACGAGAACTGCGCCGGTTGCCATAAGCTCAGCGACAAACCCTCCCAACTTTACAGCGCGGCCGATGTGCCCAAGCGGTTCTCGTTGAAGTTTCGGCACGCGCGCGAACAGCATGTGCAGGAATGCACCACCTGTCATATCAACATCACCAAAGCGACTACGCTGCGCGGCTTACAACCAGACGTGCCTATCACGTCCTGCAGCGAGTGCCATAACAAGGATGGACTGCGGTTGGATGTTAATAAGGAGCTGGAAGCAATCGATAAGAACCGTGACTTTGTTTGCGGCTATTGTCACACGTCAGATATTGGGCGGCGTGATCCGCCGGGTAGTCACTATTTGATTGCCGGTCGGGAGCCGATTAGACGCAAGGACATCAAATGAACAAAGGGGGTTCCATTGCCGTTAAGAATTCCGCGGTCCGAAAACGCAACCGCCGATGGTTCGTTATATCTCTGTGCGTCCTCAGTGTCCTCTGTGTCTCGGTGGTGAAGGGGGGCCTGACTACTCTCAACACAGATAGAACGAGGACACTAAGTCTGCATAGAGACTTGTTTGCCGCGTCGCTGCAGGGTCCCGAACTTGACTATTCAAACTTCAAGCACACGAGTCAGCGCCACGCATCGCTGCAATGCACCTCATGTCACCAGCGTAGCGATAATTCCGCGACGCCGCGGTTCCCGGGACATAAGGCGTGCACTGGTTGTCATCTCGCGCAGTTTGTTACTCCCAATGTGCCGATGTGCGTCATTTGCCATACAGACGTCAACAGCTCAAACCCGCCACTGAAGAGTTTTCCGACGAGATTTAACGAAAGCTTCAACGTGAAATTCGATCACGCTCAACACATGAGCGGCTCCGCACGGCCTCAGAACGGATGCTCCGCCTGCCACGGCCGTTCGGGCGGCCGCGCGGCAGCGCTCGCGATTCCCACAGGCATCGCGGCGCATAACCAGTGTTATGTCTGCCACACGCCAGCGAGCAAATCTCAATCAGGTCAAGAAATTGCTTCGTGCGGAGTCTGCCACGATCAGAAACGATATTCTCGGACCGCCACCAATGCGCGGGCCTTTCGCTTTGCATTTAGTCACGCGAAACACGGCCCCGGGCAACGGCTAGCTTGCGCTGATTGCCATCTGCTAACTGCCGGCGCGCCGCAATCTCGACAAGTTAGTTCACCTGCCGCTACCGAACACTTTCCCTTGACAAGAGGCCAGACGTGTCTCACCTGCCACAATAGTAGACGCTCCTTCGGCGGCGATTTGGCGTTCAAAGACTGCCGCCGCTGCCACACGTCGGCTAGTTTCAAAATGCCGTTGTGATGTCAATGATGAGAATTGGCCGCAGAAAGGTTAGCCGCGGATTTACGCAGATGAACGCGGATCCGAGGAATATAATCGAGATGAGGAAATTTGATTCGGTTGCGTCTAAAGGATCTGAAATTCTGCATTGTTGTCTTCGCGTTCTGGTTTTCCTTTCCTATCTGCGTTTAATCCGCGCAAATCTGCGGACGGTCTCTGACCGCCGATGCGCAGCAAGTCTCTGACTTGCCGCAGTGCCTTTTAATTTCGCATGGTCTCTGACCGCCTCTTCAAGGTCATAGACCTTGAAGAGAGGTAGGGCAAATCTTCCGGCAAGTCAAAGACTTGCCGCGCATCGGTGGTCAGAGACCGATGCAAACATCTCCGCAACGCAGATACTTGGCGCGCAGATCCAACTTCAAGCGGAAGACTGGATCAGCAGTCTCTGGCCGGCACTGGTGCAGTTTAGAGTTCAAGCTTTAGCTTGCGTGCCGAAGGGGCAGCCTAAAGGCTACCACCCCACGCGGGCTGCCCGCATGGGGACCCCGGGCTGAACTCTGAACTTCCGGCTTGAAACTGCATCAGTACCCTCTGACCATTTACATTGACACGTTTCAAATCGCTAATTAAAATCCCTTGCCCTCCCCTGCTGGTTCCATGGCACTGCTTCCTAAAATTTCCATTTTGAGGTAGGTTGATGAAAAAACTATTGATTGTGATTCTGGCTCTGGGCTGTCTCGCGGTAATTGTTGCTGGTAACGGTTCGGGCTTCGCGCCGGTGCAGGAAATTCCGAAGGAGAGCAAGACTCAGCCCAAGGAGGTGGTGCTGGGCAAAGACAGTCAGTCAGACAAATATGGTGAGGTGCCCTTTAATCATGAGAACCACGCGACGAAAAATTACAGCATCGATGGTAAGACCGTAATCGCCTGTGTCGAATGTCATCATACGGATCAGCCCGCGAAAGCACTCCAGGCGCCGCTGAAGACTTCCGAGAGGGATGTTGCCCTAACTGCTAAATTGCTGGAAGCTGCTGACGCGAAACCGGTGAAGATGTGCCGGGCATGTCATCTACAGGCCGGTGACGATAGCGCGACCATTCCGGTTGTCACTTACGCGGGCAAGACCACACCTACCAAACTTACAAACGAAGTGGCTTACCACACAAACTGCAACATCTGTCACGATAAAGCGATCGTCGCGCGACCCACACTCAAAGGCAAGGTCGCGGGATCAAACGATTGCCTCCCCTGCCACAAACCTGTCAGCTAGGCAGGAGGCAGGAGCAGGAGGCAGGAGCAGACGGCAGGTGGCAGGAGCAGGTGGCAGCGGGATCGTGCGCTTAAATGACAAATGAAAAATCTCAAATGGTAGATTCAAGTTTGAAGTGCAACTCAGCTATCAGGCCCGAAGCGACAGCGACGGCACGTGTAATATTCCGAATCAGAACCGGAAGCGGTAGCGACCGGCCGGGAAGTCAACTTTACCGGGGAATATTTCATCGCTGAGCGCGGTCAATTAACTACTAACAACTACGGTTGAGTCCCTGGCCGGTCGCTACCGCTTCCGGTTCTGATTCGGGCTGTTTCACGCGGCGTCGCTGTCACTTCGGGTCTGATAGTTGAGTTGCACTTGAAACTTGAATCCACCATTTCTCAATTTTCATAAATTTTCATCTGTCATCTAAGATCACCACCTGCCGCCTGCTCCTGTATCTAACTCGTCCAGCTATTTTGCCTCAGACACACGCGCCATCAGTGACGCATTCCAGTGTCGCTTATCTTTAACATGCTGAACGTGGCAGGAAATACAGTTTGGCTTGTCTTTGGCAATGATGACTCGATTTGTTCCCAACTCGAGTTGGCCGTTGTGACAGTTGCTGCAGGTAGTGCGTGGTGTTTCGCGATCTATCGGATTAAAGGTTTTGTGGCAGCTCGAACAAGACAATTCGCCCTCGGGATTTCCCTGCAAGCCGTTTGCGCGCACGCGTTGTACATGAAGAGCATGAAACTGTTTGCTGCGCCATGCTTCCTCAGTGTCGCCTGATATCCGGGCCACGACTGTCTGTTTCAGGGCCCACTCATTATCGTTCAAGCCTTTCCACTTCCATTTTGCATTGACAACGGGATAGCCGAACGTTCCTCCATGTGGTGTGCCGACTTTGCGACCGTTATACGAATTCCTGTTGGCATCATTGTGACAGTCAGTGCAAGTGGACAGCGCAGCCTCAGCCGGTTTGAATGCTGCTCCGCGATGCTCAGCGTGGCAGGAAACACAGCTGATACCGGCGACCACGTGGGGCTCAATTATGGTTGCGACAAAAGCCTCCGCGTTGTGACACTGTGAACAATTCGCTTCCATGTTTCCGGAGAAGGAATGACAGTTAGTGCAGGAGTTGGCATTAGCCTTTACGGCAATCGGCGGAAAGAGACTGAGCTCCGATCTTGAATGCGCGCGTGACACCGGCGCAGGCGAGTAGGCGCTTGCGTACCAGAAAGCGGCAGCGACGGAAAGCAGGCCCACCACGATCGCGCCCCAAAGAAAAAACGAGACGCGCCAACGCGTCTTCAAATCGGTAGTTGGTGTCCAGTTAAACTGTGCCTTGCCGGCACGTCGCTGACTTCTCGGAAACAATGGCGAAGGCCGCACCATCTTGCCGGCTTCGCGAATTCGCTTATCCCAAAAAATGTCGAGGGCTTTATCGCCGGGGAGTGGGGCCGCGCGCGTTTTCGCGTGGGCCTTCTTCCCACCTGGAATAGGAACGTCCGCCAGTTGGGCGGTACCAAGATTGGGACTACTCGAGCTCGTAGTCTCCACCACCGTGCCGATTTGGAGTGAAACTTTGATGACCAGCGCATCGTCAGTAAAATCTATTTCCAGCAGAAATGGTCCGACTTCCAAAACGTCGCCCGGGGCGAGTGCTTCATTTTCTTCGACGGCTTTTCCATTTAGCTTGACGGGATTGGAAGGGCGCAGGCCGAATAGAAAATAACTTTCCTCGATCAACTTGATTCCCGCCTGCGCTCGCGACACAGACGGATGGTTAAGCAGGAGCTCGCATTCCTGCAGCCGCCCGATCAGGAGGCCGTCGGTGATGATAGTCACAGGATCCTGAACGAGATCCTCGCGAATGATTACGTATTTGTTTTCCTGGGCCATCTATTCCAATTAATCCCCGCCTTGCTCCCGCTGGCTCATTAAACCAGTCAACTCCGAAATAAGACTGTTCGAAAACACCTCAGGTTTTCTGTATTCATTTCACCGCGAAATAGACAACCTGAATAACGTGCACAATCATGAGCGCCAGCATCACTGACGTCGAGATTACGTGCGGTGCAATCCAGATCTTCAAAATCTTGTGCAGGTAAATCAATGCGTCCACGCGCCGCAACGTGACCGCTGTTTCGACTGCGCGTTGCAACAACGTTCGTTCCTCGTTGGTAGCCAGCCGTGTCAAACGTTCTTTGAATGGCTTGCGCGCATCGGCCAGCAAAGCGGTGAGTGCCTCGCGGCGCGTGAACTGTCGCATCAGAAAGGGAAACGTGCGAAATCGCTTGACTACTCTCTCCTCGATCTCTTCCTTTAGCCAACCTTCGCTGTCTTTCACTATCTCGTCGAGCTCTTGCTGCAACTCTTCGCGCCGCGCGACCAGATCCTCGACCAGCAACGGCTCTCCTTCGATGCTCGTCAAGATTCTCGGCGCGATGATGTAGGCCGCGATGCCAAACAAACCCGACAAAATCACGACCTCGAAGGCAAAATAAAGGGAAGTAGTTAAAAGACCACCCGTGTGGCTGCCGGCGTGCAGCATCAGTATCAGACCGGCAAGCGCGCCGATGTAAACGTGGACCAGCATCCAATAGCGTAGTGCGCCCGCGCGCCGCCGATAGACCTGCTTGCGCAGCGGGTAGGTCATCACCACGGCAATACCGAATAGCCCGGTGATGCCCGTCACCCATCTCATGGTTAACCATGTGCCAGTCAGGAGCCCATCAAATCCGCGCGCCACCAAGCCCCAAATCGTCGCGATAGCCGCTATGAATATCAGCGCGGCGCCGGCTAGGTGAAGCGCTTTGGCCGCCGAATCACTCTTGTGAATGTTGCGCCCGAAAGCCTGAGTGTGGTCGCGAAAGATTAACCCTTGCGTTTTTTCAACCTCAGTAAAGTATTTGACGGGATCGACACGCAACAGAGCGCCGGTTGGACAGTTTTCTTCACATGAATATGCCTGTCGCTGTGCCCCTTGAGGATTGAGTGGGGTGTGTTCGCAAAGATTGCATTTAATTGCAACCACATCATCCGCGGGCGTTAGCTCATGCGTTGCCGCTGGAGGTGTTGTCAACGCAAACATCTTCCGGAGTGTGCCAACCAGATCGAAAGTCACAACCGGTTTCCCGTCCCTTGGCACCATCGAGATTGCATCGTAGGGACATTGCGTGGCGCAATCGAAACAACCGATACAGGTCGCGGGTTCAATATCCACGTATCCACGGGGATCTCTGAATATCGCCCCGGTAGGACAACCCGTAAGACACTCCGGATCTTTGCAATGCATGCACACCTGAGGCGAAAGCACGTGCTGCATCGCTTCACTGCGAATCGACACCGGTCGCGTAATACTTATGCCGCGACGCAACAGACGCGACTGTCCATGAACCTTGTGACAGGCAAGCGAACAATTGCCGCATCTGACGCAGAGGTCCATATCCATGATCAGCAGGTTCGCACCATCGATGATGCCCGTCGTTATCTCTGCTTCCGCGGAAGCCATCGCGCGCAGATCCTCGACGGCTTCAATAGAAGGCGGGTTGTCGTCTACGGTGGAAAACGCGGCGAAGGCCGCCACAATTTGGTCGCGCAGCCTGGGATCTGCCGCCAAAGGCGCCAAGGGAATCTCCAACACCTCGGTTCGCGCCATTGCCGAGGCGCTATAGTTCCACGTCACATTTCCACTTGAGCCTTCAAGTCCAAGACAATTTCCGGCTCCCAGAAAGTCCACGCCAATCGTTTGGCCCATGCCGACCGCAACGCCTGTCGATGCCGGATCCAGCGGGACGCCGCGCACTCTTCTGATCCAGCCGCTCTTAATCAAAACAATATGCTCGATAGCTGTACTCTCCTGGCAAAGCACGTGATGCTTTCCGTAGACCATGAACTTGCCAATCTCTCGCAGCTTTCGAACTATTGCTTCATTCGCCGCACGACCTTCCTCAGTCAAATCCTCCAGTACGCGCCCAAGTCCATGGGCCCGATACGTTTCATCAAGCACCTGGCCAAATTTTGGGAGTTTTCTTAGCAAACGAAGCGCGGGGCGCGTCACCTCGAGCACGATCGCGGTCTCGTGTTTGGGCACTATTACCGTCGCATTTCGCTCTACTCCGGCAAGCACGGCCATTTCGCCAAAGCACGTGCCCGGCGGCAACCGGCTGATCTTGCGCTGCTCGCCTCCTGTCTCGCCAATGTAAACGTCGAGCGCGCCCTCTACAGACAGGTAAAACGTGTTTCCGCCCCATTCGCCCTGCCGCATGATCGTCTCGCCACTGTCATACGCGAGTAAGCGCACATACGGTCCGACGCGCTTGCCACTGGCGTTTTGTTTCCCTTCAACAATCACTTCCAGATCGTTGGCGTTCTTCAGTTTGCCGTTTTGTTCGATGAATAGTTCGGAGGTGAGTTCCAGAGATTTCAAGCCGGATAGAATTGCTTCCTTGTCGGTGATTTCGCGTGGCATGTCCGATTTATACTAGATAAGAGGTTAAAGATAAATAAGTATCCCGCAACCGGTCAGCATACTTACTATCACAACTTGAAGCGGGGGCAGGCCCACCTTCCCGACCTGAGAGCTGGTCGATCAGCTCACTTAATTCTGTCATGAAGGCCCTTCAGTCAAGAATCAAAGCTCAACTACAATAACCTCAAGGTCGGGAAGGCGGGCTTGTCCCAGCTTCTGGGTTTGGTCTTGAGAGTACCGGAGATTGAGTTGGTTTTTCTCAGACCGGGTGTGAGCTCCTTAGCCAAGCCTCGCGAAGTGGTTGATTCGAGCACGAGTGGCCGGGCCGCCATAACCCGGTCGCTACGGCTCCCGGTTCTGTATTCGTCGACCCACCACGCGAAGATTTTTATTCCTGTCGTAACCAAGGCTCGCAAAGTGGTTTCTGTATTCGTCGAGCCACTATGAGAAGCTCTGTTTTCGTTGGCCGCTGCCTTTGTTTTGTCTTATAGTTAAACCGATGTTTCGTCTTATTTCGGAAATCATATAAGCAGGCACTTACGCCGAAGACCAAGGGGTCTCTGCTTCGTTTGAACATGTCATTGGAATCACTTCTATCACTCCCTCTCGAAAAGCAAATAGGACAATTCTTTTATATCGGCCTGACCGGCACTGAGCTCGATGCCGAAACGCGCGCGCTTATTCAGGAAGTTCAGCCCGGCGGTGTGATCATCTTCGGGCGCAACGTCCGTAGCGCGCCGCAGTTGCGTGAATTGCTCGATGGCGTGCGTGAAATGTTGCCGACGGATCCGCTGTTCGGGGTTGATCAGGAAGGCGGATTGGTCGATCGGCTGCGCAAGATTTTTACGCCAATGCCTTCAGCGAGAACAATTCGGCAGCACGGCGATCTGGCCGGGTCGCGCGCGCTCGGCCGAATATCAGGCGAAGCGCTGCGCCTGCTGGGCTTTAACATGAATTTCGCACCCGTTATGTCAATTATGACTGACGAGCGTGATCTGCTTTCAAATGGACTTTACTCGCGTTCTTTCGGTCGCTCGCCGGGCGAAGTGCTGGGGTATACAACGGTCTACCTCCGAGGTTTGCAGGAGACTGGAATAGTGGGTTGTCTCAAGCACTTTCCCGGCATCGGCGCCGGCGAAGTCGATTCTCATGAGGAGATGCCCATGGTCAGTCTTACGCACGACGACCTGATGGCCCAGGACCTTGCTCCCTACATAGAACTTTTTCAACGCAAGGACGATCGCGTCCGCTGTGTGATGGTAAGTCATGGCGGCTTTCCCAATATCGACATCAGCAGGGGCCTTACCGGCGGCCTGTTGGAGCCGGCGTCGCTCAGCCATAACATCGTTACTAACCTTCTGCGCGTTGAGCTTGGCTATCAACATCTCGTACTGACTGACGATCTCGAAATGGGGGCGATTGCCAAGCACTGTGAGATTGAAGCGGCTGTAGTGCGTGCCTTCCTGGCCGGAAACGACATGATGCTGATATGCGCCCACCCTGAGACTATCCGACGCGGCTATCAATCGCTGCTTGGGGTGGCAAGCAAGGGTAAACTTCCCAAGGACCGACTGCGCGGATCGCTCAAGCGGATTGCAGCGTTGAAGGCGATCACGAAATCACCACCGCCTTTCGATGAGCAAAAGTTTAAGGCGTTATCTGAAGAAACGACCGCACTCAACGCCACACTGAATTACAAGTACGGAGGAACAATCGGATGAGCACGCGCAAAATAGCTTGCCTGCTTCAGGCCATTCTGATCGCGGTGTTAATACCGACTGCTTGCCGGCGTAACCGCAGCGGCGGCCCCTTCGTAATTGCTTTGGGCGACAACATCCGCACCATTGATCCCATCGGCTCGCCGTCGGTGGACGCAGCCAGCGAGCGAGTGCGTACTCTGATGTTTAATTCGCTGGTGAAGAAAGATGAAAAGTTTGACTACGTGGGCGAGTTGGCTTCAGACATCAAGCGGTCCGACGATAACCTGACTTTCACATTTACTCTGCGGGATGGGGTGAAGTTTCACGACGGCCGGCCGTTAACTTCGGCGGATGCGAAGTACACGCTGGATCTGGTTTTCTCCAGCACCTTTGCGAAGTCGGCCAGTTTCTACGAAGGCACCGGCGCTGAACGCAGGAGTTACATAAAAAGCGTCGAGGCGCCCGACGCGCGGACGCTTGTAGTGACTACTACCAAACCATGGACCGGCCTGCTGCCCAACCTGGTTCCGGTGGCGATTATTCCGCAAGGTAGTTACGCAACGCAGAAAGATTCTCCGCTTGGTACGGGCCCATTCAAGTTTGTTAGTTATGACAGCTCCCAACAGGTAGTTGACCTTCAGGCAAACACCGATTACTGGGACGGCGCGCCGCATATTCCTTCGCTGCGGGTCCGGGTAATCGCCGACACGAACGCGTTGCAGGCCGAGCTTCGTTCCGGGCGCGTGGAGCTTGCGCCGCTGCCCACGAGCCTGTCGCCCGATGCCATCAAGCTGCTCGGTCAGGATCCTAAGTTACAAGTGCTCGAGTTTAATGGCTCAAATCTCAATCTGCTTACATTCAATTGCAGCCAGCCGCCGCTCAATGAAGTGCGCGTCAGGCAGGCGATTGCTTACGCTGTCGATCGGGAAGGAATGATTCGCGACCTCTTGTTGGGTCAGGGGAAACTGGCGCATTCGATCCTGCCGGAAGAGTCCTGGGCCTATCACGCCGGGCAAAAATATACATTCGATCCGGCGATGGCCAGAAAATTGTTGGACGAAGCCGGCTTGAGAGACCCGGACGGCGATGGACCGCAGATGAGGTTTGCGAAACCGGTAGTTTTCAAAGTGTCGGGCAGTAGCGTCGCCGCGAAAAACTATGCGGGCGTAATTCAAAACTATCTGAAGAATGTGGGCGTTCCCGTTACTATTGAAACTGCCGAACTAAACACGCTCTTTGACGAACTGCGCCGCGGTAACTTTCAGATTTTTTACGGGCAGTGGGTGGGTGGTAATCAGGATCCGATTTTCTTTAAGGACCTCTTCGCTACTTCGGAGATACCGACCGAGACGCGCGCTTCACGGAATCGCAGTCGCTACAGCAATAAAGAACTCGACGCCCTGATCGACGAAGCCGTGAACACATTTGATCGTGAGAGGGCGAAGCTGTTGTACCAGCGTATCCAGGACATCGTCACCAGGGACGTGCCGGTATTTCCTTTGTGGTACCAGGCTAACATCGTCATTGCCCAGAAGAATGTAGGGAACATTAAGGTCGATGCCAGCGGCGACTGGGGCTTCATCAAGAATGTGACGGTTGAGAAGTAGGCAGCCTGGAAGCGCTGAAATCCTTTTGGAAGTTCTGAGCCGAAGAGCGGGGCAAGCCCGCCTTCCTGACCTTGAGATCATTACAGTCGAATTTCGAATCCATCCTGTAGGGCTTTCAAGCGTAAATCAATCGAACCAGCTAAGAAGTCTCAGGGTCAGGAAGGCGGGCTTGCCCCGCTCTTCCGCTGTGAAAACAGGGTGGTTGTAAGTCAACGCACTCCAAATTCTTCCAGCTCCTCACGTGTAACCGCACCTTCGCGGATCACACGTGCTTCTACTCCGCTTAAGTCCAGAACAGTCGAAGGCTGACTCGCAGTCACCTCTCCACCGTCGATGATCAAATCAATTCCCGTCGGGAAATAATTCTCCACTTCTTTTGCAGTGCGCGCAGGAGGCTGTCCGGATACGTTCGCGCTGGTAGCGGTCAACGCACCGCCACAAACACGCACCAACGAGCGCACCTCTTCGTCATCCGGCAAGCGAACGCCGAGACTATTCGTACCGGCAGTTAACTGGATGGGCACTTCCGGGCGTGAGACACCAATTAACGTAAGCGGAGCAGGCCACTTACCCATGGCGATCAATTTGAAAAAGCTGGATTGCTCGACGAAATGATCGACCTCGTCCGCGTCTGAAATCAAAAGCAGTATGGGCTTTTTGTCTTCCCTGCCCTTTAACGTTCTTATCCGGGCGACGGCCGCTCGATTAAGTGGATCCGCGCCGAGACCATAAAACGTGTCCGTCCGAAACGCGATAAGGCCACCGTCAGCAATGATTCGAGCCGCTTCGATTCGCGTCTCTTCGTTGTCTTTGAGAATCATTAGCTTGCCTGCAGTATAGAGTAGAAGCTTTAGCTTGCGCGTTACCGATCAGCAACCTAAAGGTTGAACTCTGAACTACTTGGATTTCTGTTGCTCTCCGGTTGTGGGCGTAGCCCCAACGGCAGCGAGTTGAGTCGGAGGTCAAAGACTTTCCGCACATCAGGCGGCAAAGGCGCAAAGACTCTCGCTTAAGCTTTGCTCTGTGGTCCGCTCTGCCCTCTGTGCTGACCATCCTCACCAGTCTTGACCGCGTAGCCTAGTCCATCACCGACCGAAAGAATCTCGGCGCGCAATTTGGGATGGTTAACGAAGTATTTATTAAACTCCCTGAGTGCGTTCGTGGAGCTTTCCTGATCTGGTGAACGGATCTCACCTGCGATCTGGCCGCCCCAAAGAAGATTGTCAACAATCACCACACCACCGCGACGCAGCCGCGGCAAGGACAATCTGAGATAGTCTGCATATTCTTCCTTGACCGCATCGATGAAGAGCAGGTCAAAAGTCTCCTTTAGTTGCGGAATAACTTCCAGACCTTTCCCGCGCTCGATGCGCACGCGATCGCGCAAGCCCGCCCGCGTAAGATAACCCTCAGCCGCTTGAATCATCTCGTCACTGGGATCAATGGTAACAATTAGGGCGCCCTGACTGGCCTCGCCCACCGCGCGAGCAAGATGAATCGTTGTGTATCCGATCGCCATTCCAATCTCGAGGGCCCGCTTCGCATTCATGGCGCGAGCGGTAATCTCGACAAACAACGCGACTTCACGATCAGCGCTCGGGACGCCATGTTGAGATCCATACTCTTCCATTTCGCGCAGCAGTGGATCAGTCTGCGGGATTAACTGGTCAAGATACTCGGCTTGATCACGCTGAATGATTGCGTCGATACGTGCTTTCATATTCTCCCCATATTTACCAAAACGGCGGGCAGGATTAACAAGATTGACAAGATGACAGCTCAACAGCGTTGTTGCGCCATTCTGTTAATCATGTAAATCCTGTCTATGATCTTCATCACTCGTCCGAAATTTCCGGCATGTCGGTAGCGACAGAAACGTAGCGGCGGCCAAGACCGAGCTGGCGTAATTTGTGTTGCAGCGACTGGCGGTGCATGCCTAGAATCTCCGCCGCCTTAGTCACATTTCCCTGGGTATGCTCCAGACAACGCGAGATGTAGCGGCGCTCAAACTCGCGACGATCCTCGCGAAAGTCGGCCGTGAATGGAACCGCTAGTCCACCTTCAGCGTCGCCTTTACTGGACAGCAGCTCTTTTTCCTGCCCAGAAGTAATTTCGTCAGGCAAATCCTGCGAACGCAGCTCTTCGCCTTCAGCCATAATCGCCGCCCGATCAATCGTGTTCTTCAGTTCACGAACATTCCCCGGCCAGTCGTAATCAACCAATCGACGCAGTGCGCTTTGGCCAATCTGCCGCAGCGGCAAGCCGTAGCGCTCTGCCGCCGCACGCGTAAAAGTTTCGGCAAGTTGTGGGATATCTTCGCGTCTCTCGCGCAGCGGCGGGATGTCGATCGTCACAACTCGCAGGCGATAGAAGAGGTCAGCGCGAAAATTTCCAGAAGCAATCTCCTGTTCGAGCGGACGATGCGTCGCGCTTACAATGCGCACGTCAACAGGGATTGACTCGTTGCCGCCCAGCCTTTCGATTCGCCTTTCTTCCAAAGCGCGCAGCAGTTTCGCCTGCACGTTGGAACTCATGTCGCCAATCTCGTCAAGAAAGAGAGTGCCGCCGTTTGCCTGCTCGAATTTCCCCTGGCGCCGTGCCGCGGCCCCTGTAAAAGCGCCCTTCTCGTGGCCAAACAGCTCCGATTCGATCAGCTCGGAAGGAAGCGCCGCGCAGTTAACTGCAACGAACGGACCTTTGCTCCGCACGCTATTCTTTTCGTGAACTTCGCGCGCGACCAACTCCTTGCCGGTGCCGGATTCACCACGGACGAGCACCGTAGCATCTGTCTCAGCCACCTTCTCAATGATCGCGCGCACGCGCTCCATACTCGCGGAGTTGCCGATAAGCGCGCCGCGTTGCGTGGCTTCTACTTCTATCCGGCGCCGCAGCGAAATGTTTTCGCGCCTGAGAGCAACTGTTTCCGCCGCATTCTTAACGACCAAACGCAGATCGTCGAGCTCGAAAGGTTTCGAAAGGTAGTCGTAAGCGCCAGACTTGACTGCCTCAACGGCCATCCGTTCCGAGCCGTGGGCGGTAATAATAATGACAAGCGGGCCGCTTTCGTTCGAGTCGCCTGAGTCTCCCAAGTCTGTTGGGTCCTTCGACTCCTTCAACTCCTTCAGGAAATCCAGCCCGCTAATTCCCGGAAGATTCACGTCAAGCAGCATCAGATCAGGTTCCTGCTGCTTAATTAGTATCCGCGCTGCTTCAGCGGAGTCTGCTTCCGAAACACTATAGCCAAACGTCGTCAAAGCGCGCCGCATGCCGTAGCGCGACGCCTCCTCGTCATCCACAATCAATAATCGCAACTTGTTTTTTTTCACCCTTCCGGTCAGTTTAGAACCTTACCGGTGAATTTCCCTAGCGTATCGCGTGCCAGAGAGAGTATGGTTTCCCTCAATGGAATCGGTCTGTCTCGGTGAATGCTGACATTTGGACTTTGCGCCTGATTGATACTGAAATATAATGCGGGCCCTGTTCAGCATTACCCGTCCTTGCGATCAGAGAGGGTGGCTTGCAACTCCCACGGCGCACTCAAAGTGAACCGATGTAAGCAAGTCCTTGTAGTTAATCCATAACCCATCAATGAATTGGTGACTCTTCGTGAAGTTAATGGCGGCTGGCACTCAATGACTTCCGGTCTCAATCGCAGGCGACACCTTATCGAGTCTATTGACGAATGAAGATCGGACCTGATTCCTTCTTTCTTGGAGTCAAAGCTTTGAGCGAGTTTGCTGGTGAAAGATATTGCTGCTTTGCGTCATTATAGAAGAGAGATCAAACGAGAGGTCGCGCGGATCAAGTTTTCCCAGCGAGACTGAAATCTGACCTTCGTGCATACAAATAGGAACTATCGTACTTTGGCAAATAAATCGAACTCCCTTATGAAAAACCCCCGGGCCGGACAGCTTCGAATAATGATCGTCGATGACCATCTGATGGTGCGCGCCGGATTACGCATGCTTTTAGAAGATGCCGGCATGGAAGTGGTCGCAATGGCCGGCAATCGAGGGGAAGCGCTTGATCTCGCGGCTCGCGAAGAGCCGGATATGATCCTGCTGGATCTGGACCTCGGGCGCGAAGATGGACTCAGCTTCCTTCCTGAACTACGGGAGGCGGCTAAAAATGCTCGAGTACTTATTTTGACGGGGCGCAAGGATCCGGAGGCTCATCGACGCGCTGTTCAGCTCGGCGCGATGGGCGTTGTTTTGAAAGATCAGGCGGCCGAGATTCTAATTAAGGCAATCGAAAAAGTTTATGCGGGGGAAGTTTGGCTCGACCGCGCGACGATGGGCAATCTCCTTAATGAAATGACCAGAAAAAGGTCAGATAACGGCGATCCGGATGAAGCGAGGATAAACAGTCTTACCGGCCGAGAGCACCAGGTGATCGCCCTGATTGCTGAGGGCCTCAAGAATAAACAGATCGCAGGAAGATTATTCATTAGTGAAACCACGGTTACACATCATCTCAGCTCCATCTTCTCGAAATTAGAGGTTTCAGACCGTCTGGAACTCGTGATTTACGCTTTTGGCCACAACCTCGCTCGCCTGCCCAGGTGAATAACGCTGCGGCGTTCGGCAGCTCTCTACTTGCAGTTCAGTAACTGCAATCTTCATTTCAGTTTTGATTGACCTGCTAAAAGATAACCTCTGGAGCTCCCGCGTCAACTCCCTGGAGTGCGTCAACTCCCTGGAGTGCGTCAACTCCCTGGAGTGCGTCAACTCCCTGGAGTGCGTCAACTCCTTGGAGTGCGGCGGCCTGGCGCCGCTTTGGCCCGCGGCGGTCCACGGCCACTTTGCTGACGACCATTCAACTAACAAAGTTCGCAAACGCCTGGGGTTGGCCAAAGCGCCGCCGGGCCGGCGCACTCCAAGGAGTTGAATCCGCAGCCGCACCGTTGTCTGGATCCCTGCTCTTAATGCGTCGTACTTTTGTCGCTATGCCGCCTCCTGCTTGCCGGCTTCTGCGCTTTTCCTTACCACAACTGCTCGCAGGTGAGCAGATGTAGACGTCTTCATTACCACCAACCAAAATCAAATACCATTAACTGAGGCGCCAAAACGTTTTTTAACTCAAATCGCGCCAAGCATTTGCTCTCCGCAGATCCTCGAACGTCAAGCCAGCACCTCAATTTGAAATTCTTTGGCTCGGTCTTTGCTCAACGCGAAGCACACATGAACGCGCGCTCCTGGCGTCACCTGCTCCCTTTCTCGCGAAAGGAACGCGCCACCTTTGTGGAAGGGCACCTGCTTTCGCATTGTTTTGAGGTGCTTTATTTACGAACCGAGGGTTTAAGCCGACGGTTGAGAAATCTGTCGGCTTGGGTTACGAGTTAGGCTTATTTAGTTCTTTTCGCGTGCGGGGATCCTTCTCGTCAACCCGAGATTGCGCTTCTGCGATAAGTCATATTCAAAGAGCCAGCCTTCGCCCAGGTTCACACTTTCATAGCCATGTCGCCGTGGAAGCGCGAATGTTGACTGCAGCCTTTCCGGTCTCCAAGCGGAGACCGCTAGAGATGGCTAAATCTTTTTTGCGCCTGCCGGGCTGATCAACTGTCAACATCTTTTTATCTCAGGAGTTCCAAATGCGAATGCAAGCCCCCTCCCACGTCCCCTCTTTCTGTCGTCTAATGCTGGCCAACATAATCAAACTAAAAAGTAAACCGGCGCGATCATTTGCGCTTGTTTGCCTGATTGCCGTGGCCGCGACAGCTCTCGGCTCGACTTCGTCGTCGGCGCAATTGTTGTTTAGCCAAGCAGCTGCAATTATCGGTGTCGCTACGGCGCCGGCGCCTTCAGCTATCAAAGCCGCGCGTGTGAGTATGGTCTTGAGTTCTGCCCTCCCGGCGGTCGCGCCGCAGAGCCCGAGCTCGATAATGACGATTGAACGGCGTGGTCACACAGCCGCGAGACTGTCTGACGGTCGCGTGTTGATTGCCGGTGGTGAAAACGCGAGTGGGGCGCTCAATCAATCTGAGATCTACGATCCAACCACAGCAACATTCTTAGCGTCGGGCAACATGAGTGCCGCGCGATCTGATCATTCCGCGACAGTGCTGGCGAATGGCAACGTTTTGATCGCCGGCG
This sequence comes from Pyrinomonadaceae bacterium, assembly GCA_036506215.1. Taxonomy (GTDB): domain Bacteria; phylum Acidobacteriota; class Blastocatellia; order Pyrinomonadales; family Pyrinomonadaceae; genus PSRF01. The sequence goes on from DASXSC010000025.1 coordinate 35,600, forward strand.
GCCGCAATGCGGAAGGCTCGCTGACGACTACAGAAATCTTCGACCCGACGACGGGTGCTTTTGCATCCGGTCCGGCAATGAGCGTCGCGCGTGCAGGGCACAGCGCGACGCTTTTTGCTGATGGGCGCGTTCTGATCGCGGGGGGAGATGCAAACGGCAGCGCCGAGGTCCTCGATCTTTCTTCCGACAGTTCTAACGCTGTCGGTTCGATGAACATTGCGCGCTCAATGCACTCAGCAGTGTTGATGCAGGATGGACGTGTCCTGGTTGTTGGCGGACGTGACGCCGGCGTTGACCTCTCTTCCGGTGAAATATTCGATCCTTCCACTGCAACATTTATCGGGGTAGGCGGAATGGAAGACGCGCGCGTGCGTCCACTGCTGCGCGTACTCTTTGACGGCAAGGTGCAAATCATCGGTGGCAACGATCATCGCTCGCTGGAGATCTATGACCCGGCGGCGGCTATCTTTGGCGCCCACGCTCACACTCCTCCTGACGGCGACCTTCACGCCGATCTAATCAACGAACTCATGGCGTCGCCTTCGCGCGCCGCACTGCTGACCAGCGGACAAACGGTTACGGAATTAACTGGACGAAACCAGGCGCTAGTGACTGGCGGTGTTGATGTCAATGGCAATGCGACCAGCACCACGACCCTTTATGCCAGTTCCGGTGCTAGTGTGACTACTGATGCGCTCGATTACCCGCCGGGAACTCCGGTGATCATTAGTGGTCGCGGTTTTCAGCCGAACGAAATTGTTGATCTGACGTTCCACGAAGATCCGCATGTCGACACCGATGAGTTGCACACGTTTACTGTGCAAGCTGACGCAAGTGGAAATTTTACGTTTGATCAGTATTCGCCTGAAGAAGCCGACCTCGGTATCACGTACATACTCGGTGCGAAGGGTGTGACTTCCGGTTGGACAGCCCAGACCGCGTTCCATGATGGCGTTGTAAACGGGGTTACTGTCGGAACTCAAACAGGAACTCTTCTGGCAGGCTCCGCGGGCTCGGCAACTTATTCTATAACACTAACTAAGATGACTGGTGGGGCCTCTCCTGACGCAACCCTGACCATAGGCGGTTTGCCAGGCGGAGCTACGAGCTCGTTCTCTCCAAACCCTGTTCCGATGAATGGCGGTGGACCTTTCAATTCCATATTAACCATTACTACCACTGCTGCAACTCCGGCCGGAACGACAACTTTTACCGTTAGCAACAGCACGTCCGGCGTCACCGGGACGGGCACGTTAAAAATTTTCAGCGCATCAACAACTGCTCTCTCGAGCTCACTAAATCCGTCAACGGTTGGTGCGGGTGTAGCTTTTTCCGCACATTTGACGGGTAGCGCAGGAACACCGACTGGCACAGTTACGTTCGTCGATACAACGACCAGTACAACTCTTGCAAGTGGAATCTCGTTGAATCCGGGAGGGAACGCTAGCACTGGATCCATAACGACGTTGACTGCAGGCAGCCATATAATCACCGCCACCTACAGTGGTAGTACCACTTATGGGGTCAGCAGCGGCACTCTTACTCAAGTTGTCAACGCGGCGGTTCCCACAACCCTCGCGGTTTCATCCGCCTCTGGCACCTACGGCGGTACAGTCAACATCTCCGCAACGCTGACTCAGACTTCAGGCGGCTCACCCCTGAGCGGAAAGACCATCAACTTCACACTCAATGGAGGTAGTGTGGGCTCCGCCCTGACCAGTGCATCAGGCGTCGCCAGTCTTAGCGGCGTCTTCTTAACAATTGATGGCTTGAGCAGCGGAACACGCATCAGTGCAGGTGCGTTTGCAGCCGGCGTCGGCGCTTCATTCGCGGGCGATGCAGGTTTCCAGACAAGTAGTGACACAGATTCACTGACCGTCAATCAGAAAGCGCTGACGGTTATAGGTCTCTTAGCCAACAACAAGATCTATGACGCGACGACAACCGCGACTCTGAGCGGCACGGCTTCCCTGCAGTCGGCCGAAGCAACTGGGACTGGCACAAGCGCCGACGGTAAGCCATACACCGGCGACGTCGTAACCGTAGGCGGCACGCCGAATGGGACATTTGTCAGCAAGGATGTTGCCAACGGCATTGCGGTGACGGTGACCGGTAATACGATCAGCGGAGCGCAGGTAGGCAACTACATACTCACGCAGCAAACTGGGCTATCGGCTAACATCACGCCGAAAGCCTTGACGGTGAGTGGTCTGAGTGCGAGCAGCAAGATATATGACGCAACGACAGCGGCGACCCTTACTGGAACCGCCGCGCTGCAAACAGCAGAAGCCCCAGGTGCCGGGACGATGGTTGACGGTAAGCCCTACACCGGCGACACCTTGACCATAGGTGGCACGCCTACTGGAGCGTTTGCCAGCAAGGATGTTGCCAACGGCATTGCAGTGACGGTTACCGGGAATACGATCAGCGGCGCCCAGTCCGGTAATTACGCACTAACGCAGCAGAGCGGACTGACGGCCAACATCACACCGAAGGCTGTGACAGTGACCGGGCTGACGGCCAACAATAAGCCGTATGACGCAACCGCGACAGCGACGTTAAGTGGAACCGCAGCGCTGCTGGCAAGTGAGGCGGCAGGGTCTGGCACTACCTCGGATAATAGACCTTACACTGGCGACGCCGTGAGTGTAACCGGTACGCCGAGCGGTACCTTTGCGAGTATTAACGTGGCGAACGGGATTAGCGTCAGCGTAAGTGGGTTGTCGCTGGCTGGCGGAGCGGCTAGTAATTACAGTCTGACAGCGCCGAGTTTGAGTGCCGACATTATGCCGGCTACGGTAACGGCGTCGATCATTGGCGATCCTACGAAGACATATGACGGCAACGCCAGCGCCATAGTAGCGGCGTCGAACTTCAGTCTGTCTGGCTTAGCGAGCGGCGAAAGCTTCACCGTGACCAAGACCACAGGCACGTATAACAGTCCGAACGTAGCCTCGGCAACGACCGTGACGACCAGCTTGTTGGCCGGAGATTTCACGCCAGGCGCGGGCACCTTGGCTAGCAACTACACGTTACCAACCACAGCCGGTGGCGCTGGACATATCACTGCGGCGCATCCGACGCTGACAACCAGCGGGGGCACCTTCACTTATGATGGCAACGCACACGCCTCTACCGGCACCGCCAAGGAGATCGACGGCACTACCGATGTTCTCGGCAGCTTCAGCTATACCTATACGCCTCCGGGCGACGGCACCGCGCCGTCGAATGCATCAGCTACACCATATCAGGTGAGTGCAGCGTTCACGTCGGGTGACCCGAACTACGACAACGGCACACCTGCGACCAACTCGATCACCATCAACAAGGCTACGGCTAGCGTGTTGGTCAATGGCTATAGCGGCACCTATGACGGGGCAGCACATGGCGCGAGTCTCGATCATGCCACCGGCGTTGGCGGGGCAGATCTGAGCGGTAGCGTCAACCTCGGTGGCACGTTCACAGATGTTACCGGCGGCACGGCGCATTGGACCTTCAGCAATCCGAATTACAACGATCAGAGCGGCGACGTGGCGATCGACATCGCCAAGGCATCATCAACAACGACAATCACTTGTCCGACCAACGTCACCTACAATGGTTCGGCGCAGACGCCGTGTTCCGCGACGGCCACGGGTGCGGGCAGCCTGAGCGCTTCGGTGACGGTGGTCTACGGCAACAATACCAACGCCGGCACGGCCACGGCCGACGCTACCTTCGGAGGTGACACCAATCACAACGACAGCACAGCCACCCAGGTGACTTTCACGATTGACAGGCGCACCCTGTCAGCGGCGATCATCGGCGATCCGACGAAGACCTACGACGGGAACACCAATGCGACACTGAGTTCAGCAAACTACTTGCTCAGCACGGTGGTCGCAAGTCAGAGCATCACGGTGAATAAGACCACCGGCACTTACAACACCAAAGACGTGGCGACGGCAAACACAGTCAGTACAACGCTGACGAGTGGCGACTTCACGGCGGGCGTGGGCACCAACTTGAATAACTACAACTTGCCGACAAGCGCCGGCGGTGCGGGCCACATCACGCCGAAGGCGCTGTCAATCACCGCGGACAACAAGAGCATGCTCTTTGGTGGTTCTGTGCCGCCTTACACGGTCAGTTACAGCGGCTTCGTCGCTGGTGAGAACGAAGTGACCGCGCCTCTGGGCGGTACGCTGATTTTCACTGTGACGAACAACCTGAATGTCACGGTGACGGTCACTTCCAGCACGCCGGTGGGTACTTACACGATCATTCCAAGTGGTCTGACGAGCACTAACTACAACATCACCTTCGTCAACGGAACATTGACGATCGGGGCGTGGACGTTGACTGGTTTTTATCAGCCTGTCGACATGAGCATCCTGCCAACAATTGTGCTCAATACCATTAAAGGTGGTTCCACTGTTCCTCTGAAGTTCAACATCTTTGCTGGAACTCCAGGGCCAACTACGGAGAGGAAGAGCACGTCTGACGTCCAGAGTTTCCAAGTCGCTGAGTTCAATTGCTCGACCGCTCTTGGGTCGATTGACTCGACGCTTGAGTTCACGACTACTGGAGGCACGAGCCTTCGCTATGACGGGACGGCCGGTCAGTTCATTCAGAACTGGCAGGCGCCGAAACCGCCGAACAAGTGCTACCAGGTAAGAATGACGGCACTTGATGGCTCGCACATCGATGCCTTCTTCAAGACGAAGTAAAACCGTCGGAAAAATCAAAAGGAGCCAACTAACCTGTTGGTTCCTTTTGGTTTTGGCGGGGATTCTCCGACTTCTACCGCAATTGCTGTTCTGCCAAGAGTGTCGCTGCTGCGCCGCCACGTATTAGCAGCTTCCGAATAAGTAGCAGAATCCTGCCTAAAAAAAGGCAGGCAGCACCGTTGCAACATTTCTGCAATGTAATTATCATCCCGCACGAATAAAACAATAGAGTTGTAGGGAGTCTGCCAGTGGGCAGCGCCGGATGACGCAGAATAGCGAAACTAAGAGCACCCTCGACCTGCATATAGATGGGTTGATAGCTGATGGCGGGACTACTGACTTCGGGGCACGGACCCAGGAGCGGCGTCACAAAGCGCGGATCAGGGAACCATTTCCCGCGAGAATTTGGGGTGTTGATTCAGGTGACCTGCCGTTCAATGTCGATGGCGTAATTGACAATATAAGCTCGACGGGTTTGTACCTGAAATCCCCAAGAGCAGTTGATGCCGGAAGCGAGGTGAGGCTCATCGTTCATCTTTTAAATGGGCCAACATCAGGTGTGACCGTGTCTGTTCAAGGTCGCATCCTCCGCAGTGAAATGCAGGCGGACGGACGGCATGGGCTGGCAATCACGATTAGCAAACACCGGTTACTTTGAAACGATGGAGAGGTCGCGGATGTGGCCCAGTGCTTGCTCTTCTTTCCTGGGTTCACGGTGCTATTAATAGTTTTCAAACCGCATGCGTTTGAAAATGTGGCTTTTAAGAGCAGAGTTCGTTATGGCAGTAGTGAACGGCAGTCTTGTTTTGGTCACGCGCAGTATCTTTTTGGATAGAGTCTATTCCGAACGGATAGGGATTTAGCATTGAGTCATGCTTCTACTCCCAGAGAGAGTTTGACGATCTGATTTGGCTGCCGCTGGCAGCTATTTGTTAGTTGAGATTTATGCCGCTGCTGACGCTCGTCTAACAACGAGTCTCACGTCTGTCCAGCCTTGGACAGAAAGTCAGTATCACCCAGAACCCCATGCCCCCTCCGGTGAGCCCGGTGGTTAATGGGTTAACCAACCGGACATACCGGTGACAAAGGAGATTAACGATTATGAGTAAGACAATTAAGAAATACGGTAGACGCTATAGCATCGCTATAGCTCTATTTGCGTGTTTGGGACTTGCCGCAAGCGCTATGTTCCTCAGTACAGATTCTTCCTCTGCTGCAGGTAAGAAAAAAGTTGATACCCCGATTCTGACATTTATCAGCGCCACGCCAACCTCAATCGACCTCCAGGTTTGTGCACCAGATGCTGGTCAGAGCCCCACGGGTCTTCCTGCGGGCTTTTCCATCCAGTGGATGACACAGGCTGACTACGATGCGAACGGCGGCTGGCCTGTTAATTCCGATGATCCGTCTAACCCGGACAGCTTCTGCAAAGCATCATTCTCCGGTAACGCTTTTAATTCCCGGTATGACCTCCTTCCGGGAGAATGTGTTACTGTGAGGATCGGCGATCTGCTATTTGACAATGGAGCCTCCACCGATTGCCCCGGACCGCTTGTCTGTGACACGGCTTACGTTTTCCGTGCTTTTGGGCACGCAAACTCCAGTCTTAACCGTAGTGATTGGTCGGCGAATGTCTCTGGCAGTACGCTACCTTGTGGCGGTGGGAATCAAGGAGGCTGCACTTTCACGCAGGGTTACTGGAAGACACATGGTCCAAGCACATGCTTCACCGGCAACAACACCGACCAATGGCCAGTTACTTCACTGACACTCGGAACAGTTAACTACACTGATGTTGAGCTGTGCAGTATTCTTCAGACGCCGTCTGGCGGCAATGGCTTGATCGCTCTGGCGCACCAACTAATTGCGGCCAAGCTTAACATTGCGAACGGCGCGGATAGCTCTGCAATTGCCGGAACTATAGCTTCTGCCGACGCCCTTATCGGTGGATTAGTAGTTCCACCTGTTGGTAGCGGTTACCTCAGTCCATCAAGCACAAGTTCCCTGACGACCGCGCTGGACAATTACAATACTGGTGGCACTGGCCCTGGTCATTGTCCATAGCCTAACAAGCTACCAAAAAAAGCAGCAGCAGGCCGGAAAATATTCCGTCCTGCTGCTTTTCTTTGCCCCGCCGTTGTCTACTGCCGGCTCCGAATCATCCTGATCTGAGCTAACTTATGGCTCCGCCGTTTCGATTCGAAGATTCGGGAAAAGGGCGTGTTACTGAACGTTAAAACTGGTGACGCCCGTGCCTATTACTCCATTCATATTTGCACTCGCCGCAACCTGGTAGATTCCCACTGGGTCTTTCTGCTTGTTGAACCGGTACTTGAATACTGCTGAGCCATTGGTACCAGTCGTTGCACTTCCGATGACTTTTGTACCGTTCGGCTTCGTCATCGTAAAACTGACGTTGGCTCCGGAAGCCGGCGAGCCCCCACCGCTCACTACGGCAGTGACAGTTGCTATCTGGTTGCGCGCGTAGCTCTCCCGATCGCTATCAACCGAGACGTCAAGACCAGACGTTATCGACCACATGACGGAACAGGACGCCGAGTAGCCGGTAGCTGCACTATTCCAAGCCGTCACGCCAATGTTATAGAAGCCATCCGCGGCGGTAGCGGGGGATGTGATTGTCATGTTCACACTGCCGCTTGCGCCTGGAAGAAGAATCAAAGTTGGATTGTCAAAGGTCGCGCTCCATCCAGCGGGGAGGCTCGCCTGCAGGTAGAAGTTCGCCGAGCTGCAGCCACTGTCATTGTTAGTGACCGAAACCTGGTAGCTCACTTTCGATCCTGCTGCCACCCACTGGGTCACGGAAGGCGATAGGATGAGCGAAGGGTTGGCGGCAATGCACGGCTGTGGCCCAAAGCTTACCGCCACATTAGCGCCGCTATCACTGACTGAAATAGGGGTGATCGTTACATTGGTACTTGGATCGTTATAGCTGCGCCCGACGTCCAGAGCGGAGTCAGTAAATGAAGATGTCGCCGGGGTCATATCCAAAAGATATTCATCGAAGCTGTAAGCTTCAGTACCGGTATGGATGATCACCCCGTTGAGGACACTGGAGTTGCCCGAGATGAAGCTGTCGAATCCGATAGGCCGTCGCAACTCGACGTAATACCACGTCTTCTTGCCGGTTGTAGGATCAGTGGATTTCAGGATCTTCAAAGCCTTCGGATTCGAGCCCATAGTTTCATAAGGATCGATCCAGTAGGTGTCATTGGTTTGAACCGTTGTGATGGCTGGCGAAACACCGTAGTTGAGCCAACCTAGCCTTTCTTTCTGAGCCGCGTGAGAATGTGCCGTTACGCTTGTACTTCCCATGATATCAAGAGTGTCTCCGTACTCAATGTAGGAACAATTGCTACCCACGACATCTGCACCACAATCCAACGCCCTGGCATGGTAAATACCGAAGTTATGTCCGAGTTCGTGTCCTACGTTCTTTAATGTGAACACGCCGTTAATCCAAGCTTCCGAGGGATTACCGCCGTATGTTCCCCATCCTATCCAGCCACATGACAACGACGGATAGGCATAGACGTATCTGTTATAAGCCGATAGATTCACACCAGCTGCAATTGCGGCCTGCTTCGCGTAGGTTGCAATTGCGTTCTGATCGCAAGTGGTGCTGCTGATGGGAAGCGTGTACCAACCAAAAACATCACCGGTAAGCCAGGTTTGTTGATAAGAAGATTCCTGATAAAAATCATTCACCGAAGTGAACATAACATCGCGCGCCTGAGTAGTTGTCCACGGCTGTGTCTGCTTATCTTGGAAATTAACGAGAAGCACTAGCACTTTCTGTTCACCGAAAGTGTTAGGGACCACTGCCGTCGCGGACTGCATCGCCTGCAAGTTGGTGCTGTCCCCATAACTATTTCCGTTAATGGCAATAGCGTCGCCTACGCGCAAACCGCGCACGCGCACGCGGGTGCCGCTCTGAAGATTCGGTCCGACGTTCCCGCCGAAATGTAGTTCGTACCGTTTATCGTCAATCTTTAAAAAGTATAGCAAGTCGCTCTCGACTTCATTTTCCTGGTACATAACTTCGAGCTCGCCTTCAAGGGAAACCTCTTGCTCGAAATAGAACCGCACACTCTCGGGCAGGATGGCAAGAATCTGATCAGGTAAGGCCACTTCTGCCACTTGTGCCGGATTATCTTTCATCATGGCGGTTAACAACTCCTGGCGCGCAGATGACTTAACGCGAAGCACACTCATTAGTGCCCACCGATCTGCAACACTCGCTGTTTGCAATTGCCTGCTGATTGTCAGGATCTCAGTTGTGAGTTGATGCAATTGCTGGAGTGCCGGGTTCTGTGCTTGAACGACTGCGCTCGAGCCGGTGTGTGCCTGGACCGATATTCCGTTGAGGTAGAATCCTGTGGGATAGCAAAAGGCGATGTACAAAAGGGCAATCAACGCCCCCAGCGACATAATTCGTTTACTAGCCAGTAATGTCTTCATCTTTCTCTCTCTTTCAACGGGCTGTCCCCGGCAGTCGGGTTTTGAAGTCGGTAAGGTCAGATTCACTACATAGGGCAGGAATGGCGGTCGGCCGAAACCTCGCGCACGTAATTGTGTTCTCTGCGGTTGTTTCTGAGCCTGGCCTGTTTGCCATGACCGCTTCTCGCGCATGGTTCAGCGGGGCAAAATTCGCAGAGGCCGGGCGGAGCAAAGCCTCCTCCGGCTCGCGGATAAAGGCATGCTTAATTGAAATGGATTGGATGGTGGCGGGAAAAGATTGAGAAAGAGAAGCGTGAAGGCGATAAGGGTGAACCGAGCCGGACGCTTCTCCTGCTTTCGGTAACCCAGCCAGGTCGTTCAAGAATTTCGGATTGCGGATCGCAGATCTGAAAACCCGCGCCCATAACCGACAAGCTTGATTCCTCTCAGGAAATTCGAAATTTGAAATTCAAAATTCCCTGACCCCCGTAGGCTTTGCGGCCCCCGCTTACGCGAGGTGTGCCTTTATCGCTTCAGGTAAATCTTTCAAGTAGCAGCAGCGCTGATGGACCAGTTGCGCTCAAATGCAAAGTACCGCGACTGGGCCAACACTGTCAAGCATTGTTTAACTAATTTTGCGGGATTTTTGGAGCTGCGACGGCGACCTCAAAATTTTGGTTATTGCTGTGGCGAAACAACTTAGGTACTGGGTGAAACGCTGCCGCGGAATGCACCGGAAAGGTGACAGAGCAGCCGATCCAACTCAAGCTCTTCGCTGGGACCGCGGGCGTCCCGCCCGCCCCCCTAGATCCATTAATCTCGGCGGTGCACAAAATGTCATACAACGAGTGTGTGATGCGGACGCATTAACAATCGCTCCGCGGCTATGCCGCCGCACAGTGCGGTAAGGCTCCGCCTTACCGGAGACAGCTTTTAATATTTAGGGAGGCTACGCCTCCGATTCCATTACAGATTCATGAGGCACAGCCGCATGAAAGAAATAATTGCGCCCGCCCGAAAGGCAAAGCCTTTCTGCACTGTGCGGCGGCAAAGCCGCAAGCGCTTTTCAGTGGTCTGCTTCGCGGACGGGGTTCCGCTACTCTTTTTGCCAAGCGATTAATGTCAACTGCCGATAGAGGCGCTTGGCGAACTTTAGCGGGAGGGACGCCCGCGGTCCCAGTGAAGAGCTTGAGTTGTTATCCCTTTGCTCCTGGCCCTTTGTGTTTACCGCATCCGCATGGTTGGATCGCCGAGCAGTGTCCAGGTGCGGCGCACGTCGAGATCAGAGATGACGGCTTTGGCGTTCCGGGTCGCCTCGCCCAAACGCAGCGGCTGGGTGCCAAACAATTGCCGGTACAATTCCAGGTCCATGACAAACTGCGGCTGCGCCTCGGTGAATCCGGACGAGGCCCACACCGCCACCGCGCCCCCGT
>DASXSC010000026.1:0-11373 GCA_036506215.1 Pyrinomonadaceae bacterium
CCCATGATGGTGGTCGTCTGGTTGACCTCGAGATCGCCGATTGTATTACCCGTCGCCGCACTCTCTCTTACACAACCACCATTGCCGTTAATATTGAGAGTGTAAGTATTCGTTCCCAAATTGATCGTACTTCCGGCATTAGCGGGCAGGTTTGCGAACTGCACGGCGCCGCGCAAGCTGCAATCATTCGCTGCGCCAGTACACGCTGAGGCCGCTGTCAGGGCCGCACCTGAAGGATCATCAATGCGGTCAACTGTAATCGTGGCCGTGGGTGCGAGGGGAACAACTGTCACTGCCACACTGCCGGACTCCATCACTAAAAGATCCCGCCAGCCATTCAGCTTTTGCGGCAACGCCAACGTCGCCGGCGCATCTGCCGACTCCAAACTGGTGGTAGTGAAGTCGCCTCCAATTAAGTTGGCACTCGCCGGGGCGCTCGTTCTGGTGTCGATCTGACGGACGATGTCGACCTTACTGCTACCGCCCAACACTATTAAGTCATCAGTGCCCGTGAAAGAGATGTGCGCGCTTCGCAGCAAATTCTGGGTGGTCGCGTCCGCTCCAACGAAGTTACCGGTTACCAGCTCACGTGCCTTGGTCCACGGTTCACCCTTAGCTGCTTGCCAACCGGGAAGAGTTTCTACATCAATTTTCGTCGTGTCTTTTGGTTGCAGACGAAGTCTCGCCCGCGCGGTGAGTTCCTGGTCAGTCAACGGCTGAGTGTTCAATTCTCCACGCCCAAAGATGCGGATGGTGCAGTCGTCTCCGAGCGCGGCAAGTTGATTGCTGCCTTCGCGACTCCACATGAAGAAGCCGGAAGCCAGGCCACGAACATTCATGCCGGTGTCGATTCTCTCGACACGTGATTCCAGTTGGGGTGTTTGTTTTCTTCCCCAGCCATGGATGAGATCGATTTCACTTCCAGTGGCTATAGCCAGACCCATGAACGGACTGTCATCCATCTCGCCAAATTCCAGCGCTGTGGCCGGACTGGCTAACGCCAAACGCATCGGTTCGCCCGTCACCCCTTCGGCGCCATCGTAGATGAGCACCTGGGGCCCGGACGGTCCATCGATGCCCACCGCCAAATCGATCCGGCCATCTGGGGCTCGAAATTGGCCTGCTGCAACTGCCGTCACGACTCCAGACAAAGTAATTTGGGCAGGTTCATCGAGGTTCCCCTGACCATCGCCAGCGAGGAGAAAAAGATCACGGCCCTGCGCACCCACCAATACGTCTGTACGACCATCGTTATTGAAATCACCCGCTTGCAGAAAATCCGCCGGCTCGGGAATCTGATACGTTTCCGCTGTCGGCAGCAGGGAATTTGGGTTGTAGCCGTCATGCATGCGCAAGTAGACAGAGTCGTCTTTGGGCGCAAACGCCTCGCGGTTGCCGCGTTGAATTGTTACGATGCCGGCGCCGCCATACGTATAGCCCGCCAACAGATCGGGAGAGGCATCACCGTCAAGGTCCGCTGAAGCCAACGCCCGTGGCTTAGCTTGGCCGGACTGCATGGCCTGAACCACATTTTGGTCGCCGCGATAATCCACGCGCAGCTCCTGTCTGCTTTGCAGGTTAAGGTACAGCCCGCTCCGGCCTGCCGCCTGCGCCGTTACCGCTCCTTTGGAATCCTTGGAATCCACGCGCACATATACAGCGAGGGGAACGGCGGCCATCACCAAACAACCGACGAGCAGCTTAATAGTTCCGCGGACTGTCAATGGAAGAAGCGTGAAGTACTTTTGGCGAGTAGGATTCTTAACGAGGTACATCGAGGGATCTCCTTGTTCTCTAGAGCGATTTGTTTGTCAGTCCGAAGTGAACCATCGTGCGGCTGGAAGAGTGGCGGGTGTGAACACTCCCACAAAGAAGTCATAGATCGGTTCGCGCATACTTTACGTTGACTTTAGCGTCAACGTCAATAATATTCAGCCGGGGAGTGGCAGTCGTGTCAGGCGCTGGGAGTCAAAATCGCGACTGCAGCCAGTTGTTCCGAGACTCTGGCGGTTAAGGACAACAACGGGGCGCAGAAAATTCTCTGCACCCCGCAAATTGTGACCGGCGATGAGTCGTCTGACTAATTCAATCACCACAATCGGGCACCGCGTCGTTAGTGATAGTCCAGGTCACGCTATTACTGCAGGCAACTACTTGATACAGGAAGCAACCATTCTGATCTTCCGCGATCACTTTAATATTCGCTCCATTACAAGTAGCACTGATGGTAACAGACCCGCCGCCCGCGGCGATTACTGAGCTGCCCAGTTGGTCGGGTCCCCAATTGCCTTGCTCCGGCGGTGAGAGATACACATGTCGAATCTCGCGGCCGGAGTTGTTTACAATTGTGATTGCCGTGGTTGAAACATGCGCGTTCGAAAGCAGAGGTAAGCATGCGAAGATGCCAAAGAGAATCACCAGGATTGCGAGAGGTTTTGAGCTGACGAGCAAACTCCTCATGTTAGTCACCTTTCTGGAAAAACAATTCAATGATTCTAAAGTTTCACGGACACGCGCTCGTAACTGTGTATCCGGGTCCTGGCCCATTTACGGCGGCGCCGCCACTCTGGTTGATGGGCACCGAAACCGTGGCAGTTGCCGTGGTAGTGTTGCCGAACGAATCCGTGACCTTGAACGTAATCGTATAAACGCGGCCGTTGAGATTACCGTCGCGCTCAGCGCGAAGGTCTACTGACTTGCAGTTACCAGCAATCACAATGTCGTTCAACGTGATGCCATCCGCGCCGGTCAGACTGTCCTCTGGTTCGTCACTGCTTACGCTGACGATAACCACATCGCTGACGTCCACATTGGGATCGCAAGCAGAAGTGGCGCTGGCAACGAAGTCGCTGACGTTGAATGTATGGTAATCGTGATTGGGTGGCCACAAGTTTATGTTGGTGGTGCTGAGTGTGATTACTGGTGCCGCACCCACGGTCAACGTGGCACTCTGGAAGGCGCTGCCACAGGCACCGGTTGTTGTTACCGTCACAGTGTGCACGCCAACACTTAACGAGCCGGTCGGCACGTTAATGCTTGGGCTGTTACCATTGAAAGGCGAGCCATCCAGAGTCCACGCATAGCTAAAGGGACCGGTGCCGCTCGCAGTGGTCGAGAAGCTTGCCGTTGCACCCTGGCAGACTGTCGCATCGGCCGGATCTGTTGTCGCGGTCGCTGGATTTATGCTCAGCGTCGCCGTCTGCGTAGCCGTGTTACATGAGCCTGTGGCCTCGACAGTATAGGTGTCCGCGTCACTCGCCTGAACGTTGCTGATACTCAGCGTACTGCTGTTACTGCCGCTGGTGATTGTGACTCGTCCGCCAAGATCGCCGTTATTCAAAACAGTGGCGCCCTTCTTCCAAACAAAAGTGAAAGAGCCGGGACCGGACGCTGTAGTAGTGAAGGTCGCCGTAGCACCTTCGCAGACCGTCTGATCCGCGGGGTCAGTTGTCGTGTCCCCTTCAACAATTATCGACGCGGTAACTGTTTGATTGTCCGCCGTGACGTCGATATTCGCGGTGCCCGTGGTACTGCCGGTGAACGTCGCGGTTGCCGCTCCGTTTACGAAATTGGCACTCACCGCGGAGAGACTGCCTACCGCCGGCGTAGTGTTAATAAACCCGGCCGGGAAGGGCGGCAGACCGTTGAGTTCGGTCGTCAAATCTGCGCCGGCGTTTCGTTTCTTGATGTCGGCCGCGATGCTCGACGTGGCTCCAGCGCAAATCGTATTGGGACTCGCGATCGCCTGGAGCTGCAGATAGCTCGCCGGCAGGATATCGCCGGAGGGGCTGGTAAAATCTCCGGCAGCCGGGCCCGTGTTGATTCCCCACCAGTCATCGTTTGCGGTAAATATGCCTGAACTGCGGAAGATGGCACCCCCACTCGGAGCAGAGTTTCCCCACAGTCGAGAGTAAGTAACGCTTGCCGTCGTGCCGCTGGAGAAAATCGCGCCGCCGGAGTTGCCGGCAGAATTAGTAGCGAAGGAGCTGGTCGTAACGGTGAGCGGCCCGCCACTTTGAACGATGATTGCACCGCCGCTGCGGCTCGGCGCTGAATTGCTGGAAAAGCTCGAGGTGTCAATGTTGTAAACGCTAGCCGAAACGTTGAAATCGAATAAATTCAACGCGCCGCCGCCCGCCGCAGCGGAATTGGCTGTATTGCCGGTGAAGGTGGAACCGGAAACGGTCAAGGTGCCGGTTGCACCATTACTGCCCGCCGGGTCACCTGCTGAATAACTTACGGCGCCACCGCTGGCGCTGGTCGAATTATTACTGAAGGTGGACCCGGTGATCGTTAGATTGCCTCCAGTATGACAAATACCGCCACCGCCGAAGGTGCCGGCGCCCGTGGCTGAGTTACCGGATATGACAGAGTTGGAAACCGTCAGATTATTATTGAGCGCGCCAGAGAGTATACCGCCACCGCCGACACCAGTCGTCTCGGTTCCGCCTGAGATCGTGACACCCAAAATACTGGTAGTGAGGTTAGCGACTATAAACGGGTTAACTTCAATTACACGACTGCCGGCGGTGGTTTGCGTAATGATAGTGACAGCGGCACCCGCGCCGACGATGCTTGTGTTATTGCCGGTGATGTCCAGATCACCGATTGAGTTGTTGCCGCTAAAGCCTTCACCAGCACCGGAGATAGTGAGGTTATAACTTCCGGCCGGGACACTAACAGTCGTTCCGGGAAACATATTAGCGAAAGTAATCGCGCCACGCAGGCTGCAATCATTCGGCGCCGCGGTACACGCCGAAGCAGATGCATTATCGTCAGTTCTGTCCACGGTTATCGTCGCCAACAGCGGAGCTGCAAGTGCCAGCGCCTCGGGCGCTCTCCGAGCCACAATTGCGTTTCTCCCAGAATGAACTCGATCTGTCGCATCATTTGCTTCCGTTCGGCCCAACACCGATCTGGATCCAACAGCGCTAGATACCGGGGCCACCAACCCCAGCCCGGCTACTGCCAGCAAAGCCAAAATGAAAAAGAATCTTGAGGGCGTTGCAGTGGCGGTCCCATTATTGGTTCGTTGTATCCAGGAGTAACGCATGTGAGCTCCTTCTCTGCTAATGGCTGTTATAAATTCCTGAGGCTTGTCTTTAGCAGCAGTAACTGTGACGACTAACAAAAATTTGAGTTCTGACCAGAAACGCGGAAAAGAGCGGAACCGTTAGCGAAGTTTTCGATTCCGCACCTTTGCGAACGCGTCTTAATCCCTGGCTAGCTGGCAAATCCTTTTTACGTACGAGGCGGAAAGACCCCCTGCAACGCTATGCAGAAATTGAGCGTCAGGTAGGGCTGCATGTTGTTATGCGGCAGACCACCCCCCGCCGGCTGAACCACATCGGATTTCATCGCGCCGGTGGGTGGCCCTGGGTTATAAGTGTTCACTACCGCGCGAACGCTTCCTGCCTGCGCCCAAATACTACCGACTGGCGTCAAGGAATTGCCGAGGGCGTCCAACGAACGGCCTACGGTATGGGTATGCAAAGGGATTTCCGATAGCAACAGCGTAACATTCTCGCTGCCGCCAGTTTCCCCAAGGTCATGTAGAGACAACCCTGGTCCCTGGCCAGGATGCATCGGCGCGCTACCCTGCAAATCGGGCAAGGCAAAAGTAGACTTGCCATCGCCACCATAGGTCGTGCCGAGAAGTGAAAACAGTGCTGTGTTCTGGCTAAGCGGCATAAGCTGGCCGTCGCAAAAAGCCCAGCCTTTCGGTGGAAAGTTGAATGGGAATATTCGGATCTCGGCAATAAAGGGATCGGCCATGGTTTTCTCTCTTTCTCGTTAGTTTTGCGAAGGGAAGATTCCCTGGAGCGCTATGCAGAAATTCAACACCAAAAACGGCTGCATGTTCTGGTGGGCCTGGCTGCCACCCACTGTACTTACTGTCTGAGGTGACATGGCACCGAGATTTACTCCACCGGTACTGTAGGCTGTACTACCGTTATTGGCCCAATAGGCGTTCGTGGGCGGACCTGCAGTGGCGTTTGCGTTCGCGCTTACGACCGCGGTGTTTTGCGAAAAATCGTGGATATGCGTCGGCAGCTCGCTTATGGTCAATGTGTGCGCCTGCTGGCCGGCCTTTTCTCCCAACGTATGGCCGCTGCCCTCGTGAAGCGGCACGCAGCCCTGCAAGTTTGGCAACGCAAAGGTGGTTTGGCCGTTGCCCCCGTAGGTGGTGCCGAGCAGTGAAAAGAGGGCTTGATTCTGATTGATGGGCAGGAACTGGCCGTTGCACATCGCCCAGCCCTTGGGTGCGTAACCAAAACTCATGATTTTAATCTCGGATAAGAATGGCTGTGACACGTTTTTTGCTCCTTATCGTTTCAAGTTCAGATCGGTTCCAGGATAGTCCTCAATTGCTTCTGCCAACCGCCGCTCTGTTAGGTTGGACTTGGGAAAACCCCAAAGAGCGCGATGATAAAATCAATACACAGATAAGGCATGAAGTTATCATGCGGCTGCGAGCCGCCACTGCCGCCGGCGGTAATGGGCGGGTTTCCCATCTGCACCGTGCCGGCACCCGTACTGTATTGGGTTTGATCGCTCGGACCCCAATAGCCGCCGGCGGGGTTGCTATTAGGCGTTCCGCCGCTGGCAGCGCAAAGCAATGGATGCGTGTGAGCTGGTATTTGATTCGTCGTAAGCGTGACCGATTCACTGCCACCCGTTTCTGCGAGTATGAAGCCGTCACCCATATGCATCGGCAGTCGGCCGCGCAGATCCGGCAACGCAAACGTGCTTTCGCCATCACCGCCATAGGTTGTTCCGATCAATTGGAACAGCGTTTCGTTTTCGGAAATTGGCAGCAATTGTCCCTCACAAAACATCCAGCCGGCGGGCGCGAAGTTACCTGCGAACATCCTGATTTCACCGACAAATGGTTCACCCATAATCTAGTTCTCCTTCTTAAGGCTTTAGAATTAAGGTGTGGAAAATTTCAGATTCATTAACCTGGTTAACAGAGGATACGAATGCCCTGAGAACTCGTCATACGCCCGTTCACATGTGCAGCTTTTTTGTCTGGTTCCCTATTGCGAGCGCTGGTAAGGAACATCCCAATCTCTGATGCGCCGCGGACTATATCTTGAACCGGAACAGAAATACAAGAGATTTTTATGTGACACCCAAAATAATAATTTTTATGTTGCAACTTCGAGAAAGAACAAATAGACTGCACGCCCTTCATGGCTGTCTTTTCCCGAATTCAATAGTTGCTAGGAGGACGTTCAATGGGTACTTCACGTCGAGATTTCATAAAGAAGGGCTCCCTGGTGGCACTAGTTGCCGGAGTGCCGCTGAGCCTGGCTGAAAGGACTGCCGCCAGTGAAACTGCTGTGCCTGCAATTGCCTTCGGCCTGAACAAGGCGGCATTTTTAGCGCAAGTGAATTCAACTTTTCTAATCAATGCGGGGGTTTCAAAAGTCGCACTCAGGTTGGTTGACGTCGCCGACTTGCCTCGGCGGGGAGCAAATGCCCAGAAAGAGGCTTTTTCACTTCTTTTCAAAGGCGATAAATCGACGGCTCTCGAACAAAACACCTACCTTATTGAACACGAAAAACTCGGACTATTCTCATTTTTGGTGGTACCAATTATGAGCAAGAACAAGAGCGCACTTCATTACGAAGCAATCATTAATCGCCTGCATCCGTAAGTTCAATCCAGTTTTCGAACACCGTTTCCGTCATAAACTAAACGGCAACCCGTGTCTGCTCCCGGCGGGCTGCTCTGCATCGTCCAATGCTGCTCTGCCTGTAGCTAGTCGGCATTGGGGGACCACTCGAGCAACAGGTGGAATCCATGCTGCTCGACCGGTTTGAAGTTGAGGCGCTCGAAGAGACGAAGCGAAGGGTTATAGTTCTCGACGTAGATTCTGACAACCTTGCCCATGCGTCCTGCTTCGTCCACCAATCCACTGAGCAAGAAACTTCCAATTCCGGCATTTCGCTCCGGAGGCACTAGAGTGATGTCGATAATTCGAATTTCCTGCTCCAGCCGGGCAACATACAGCCTTCCTACTGGTCGACCACTTGACAAGATAATTTGGTGGCTCGCTGTTGGAAATGTGTTTTGATAATGCTCTTGCTGACCCGCAAATTGCATTTTGACAAACGCCTGCCGCTGGTCGGCGTTCCACGGCACCAAAGCCATCTCGTCAGCTCTTGTGCTGGCATAGACTTCGAGTAGAAACGCATAATCATCCGGCCCAACGGCGCGGTATGTTATTGATGAAGTTGCCGGAGATTGATCGGTTGCCTGGCTGTCCACTTGAGTTGATCCTGGTCGTCGCCTGAAGGTGCGAGGTTAGACAACTTTAGCGCGCACAGAGGCGTTAATCCCACGGCAAATCGTGCGGCCCTGCAAAGCGCGTTTAGCTTACCCACGAAACCGACTAAATACGGCTTCGTAATAATATCCTTCCCCGTCCTGCCGAATCGGAACAATGAATAATTCAAACCGCCCCAGCTGGTCATGATCGAAAGAACGCATACCCTGGCCCATGAATAAGTGAAGCGGGCCACGAAAGACAACCGCAAACTGCTCGTGAGCTTTAAATTCTTTCAGTTCAGAAACTTCAGCAAGCTCAAGCTCGACCTGGTTAGTGTCGTCTGACGAAACGTGGAATTTTGTGTTGACGTTTTGAACAAACGCTTCGTGAGTTAACGAATCATCCATAATTGCTTCTTCTCCGATTAGGAATATTTGCCGTCGATACGGTGTGCACTTCGAATTGTCTTCGCTAATCCAGGGGCTTGGTCATTATCAATATCATAAAGTCATCGATCTTGGGACCGAAGTGATACCCACTGCTAATCGGCGAAAACGAGAATCCCTTTAATTCTATCTGTTCAACAATTGTTTGGAATCGCTTTTCAAATTCCCTCTTCGAAATTACAGCGTAGGGAAGCGACATCCCATGCTTTTTGAGGACATGGTTCAAAGTTAGTAAATGTTCCTCTCGTCCATTGAGGACTAATACACGATCGTCCAAGGCTAAAAATTCCTTCAATGTCAGCAGTCTGCAATTGAAGCCAACGCTAGTGGCGCTTGTGGCCAGGTGGCCAAAGTGGACGGAAAATTCTTCGTGGTTCAAATGATAAGCCTGAATCGGATATTGTTGCGCCGCGCCATACTCAGACACGAGCAATGTTCCCCCTGGAGAAAGGTGTTCGAAGCAGCGTTCGATAAAGTCGAAAGCCCCGGCGCTCACCCAAAAACTGTCCGGCGCATCGTCGGTAGCGAGGCCGTATTTCCCAAGATAGTGGGCCCCGGTTCCTTGCCACTCAGGAGGATTGTCAGCGATTGCTTCATCCGAGAAACGACGCTGCACGAGAGCCATGGGAAAGTCCGCTATCACTTCATTCGCAATAATCAAATCAAACCTGTGGCTGGGAATACTAAATTTCGTGGCATCCTGGTGGAAATATCTGCTCGCCGGAAGCATTTGCGATAAAAGTTTTCTCTGGCTCTCCATCAGGGTCGGAGACAAATCCAGGATGTGATAGTTCAAGTCGATTCCGCTCAGCACGCCCTCTGCCATACTTTTTGACTGCTCCAGAAATGACCGAGCAAAGGTTCCAGTACCGCCACCTACTTCCAGGACCTCCAACCGATCTGAATGACTTAATAAAGGGACGACTTCAGGTTGCAACGTCGAAATGGCAAAGCGGGATCCATAATCAAACCCGCCGAGTGCCTCGTTCGGAAAGCGGAAAGAATGGTTAACTGTTGGTTCTATTAGATCAAATTCCCACGAGGCATCTTCAATGCCGCTCACATGAAAATCGATTATGGATTCGGAAGAGCGATTCAGAGGTTGCACATTCCATTTGGAAGAATGATAGAGATCTCGCGGTACGATATTGACTGGCTTGTAAGGATGGTCCAAATCCTCACGTTGCGAGGTAAATTTGATCAGTTGCCGTTCCTGACTGGTCAGGAAGTCCAGGACCTCCCTGAACTCGGCATCGTCTAGAATTCTCTCGTCTTTGCTTCGGCCAAGCGATGCGAAAATTTCCAGCAGCGTCTTAGTGCCGTCAGCGATTTTGAATATGGCCGCAGCCATTTGAGAAATTGCTTCTTCGATGATCTCAGGCAATTCGCCTGCTCTGGGCGAGAACACGTGGTGGGCCATAGACGTTCGCACTAACCAGACCGATCCGTCCTGGGAGTGGTAAACCAAGGCAGGATTCTGGATAGGCCGGACCACATAGTGATTCACGAAACGGGTTAAAGGATCGTAACCATCCGGGATCAGAAACTCTCTCTCAATCAGTTGCTTTAGCTGAGCCCCGTCTCCGTCGAAACTATTCAAATTTTCCTCACTCAGGGAAATCCGATTTGCCGTTTGCATAGCCAACAGCAAAGAGCGGACTCTGTCACCTGGTTCAAGCACCTCTCCCGTCAACCGGTGACTGACACCATGTTGGATCACGCCGGGAAACAAGCGGTTCTCGATGAAATTTACATAAGGACTGATCCTGTAAGGAATCATGAATTCGCTCTTAACGGAGTAGAAAGACTCAAATCGGAAATCCTCTGACAGCCGAGAGTGTCGTTGCAATTCAGCAGGATCGCAAAACGGGAGGAGCCCAGATCATTTCCAAATATGCTGTATCCAAACCGACTCTGGAGAATCCCAGTCGTTCGTAAAGTCGGATCGCGGCGCTTGATGCAAATACACTAAGCCGGACTGATTTCCCAACTATCTCAGCTTCCTTTAATAGATCTTGAATCAAGCCGGTTCCGATGCCGGCATTTCGATACTTCGGAAGCAGGGCGATGTCTACCAGCGAAATCGCAGTGTCGTTTCTAGCCACCATCATTCTGCCAATAGGCACATCTTTTAATAAAATAATGTTGTGGTCCGCTTGTGGATAGCTCATGGCGTACTGCTGGTCTTGCGCATTAAACTGCATCGATATAAATGTCTCTTTTTGATTGTCATCCCAGGGCATGAGGGCCAACTCCTCGGCGCGCGTGGTGGCGAACAATTGCCGCAGAAATGGTTTGTCCTCGAGTGCAGCGGGACGCAATCTAACAGCAAAAATCTCATCTTTTTCACGATCAAATTCTTGCATCGTGTAAATGATTATGGTTTATCAGATGTAATAGAACGGAAAGGGCGCCACCGCCTTACTGACCGGCGCCGCCCTCTCCAAGGGTGAACGTGGTAGTAGTCTTATACACTCAAACCGCCCTCTAACGCTATACTCGATGCAAGAATTCTTTTCTGACAGCCAAGCTGAGCCCAGCTATTTTTGCGATTGAGTAATTGAGCAGCCGACTAACTGGCCCTACGTGTCCGACACCATCGCACCATTTCCGAACCTAAGCAACGCCGGGGCAGAACTCGCGGCGGC
>DASXSC010000027.1:0-14578 GCA_036506215.1 Pyrinomonadaceae bacterium
GATTTCTAAAATAGGTAAATCCGGGTTTCGCATCGCTCGGGTAACTTAACATAAAGGAACCCGCATCGAGGAGTCCCGATTAAATTACCCACTGTTTGTATTAGGATGGGATGCGGTAAGACTGAAACTAAAATCGTAGGATCGGAGCCCTGGTTTCTCGACCTAACTCGAACTGGCTCCCTAATGAGCAGCAGGAAGAGCCCGATTACTCACCGACGAGCGATTGCGACACCTGACCGTCCGGGACTCTCGTGATGAGCCAGCGGTTCGCTGGGTGATGGCAGCAGTTTATGTCCGTGCCCAATCATCCCAGAAAGAAAATTGTAATCGCATGCATCGCAAAGAAGTGCCGAGAGCGGTAGTTGTTCGGCACATTTTGGACACTTCTTTAGTGTGAGGACTTGTTGTCTTTCAAAGGTGGCGCGGTCTTTCTTGCTCGCTATTCTGGCCGTGAGAAAAGCGACGATTAACGCTATTGCAGAAAAATGAAAGATATTTAAGCCTTCAGCGATCATAAGCGCACTCCCACTCGTCGCCACGAGTGTCGGAAAGGATGAGAAATTTTCTAAAATGGCCTCGTACATTGCTTCACCAACTATCTATCTGATGTAGAGCAACACGAGTGCCGAAAAACAATCTTTATTAATTACGCAAGAATGGCCCGAAAGTCTGAAAGTGCTCCAATCACATCTAGTGTCAGACTGCCCCAATTCTGCCGAGGTATGAAACAAACGGGTCTTTTAGCCCGCGCCCTTCATGACTGACTACAGCAGTTTTTGTAGTTTTTTAGCGGGTTCTAGGTTCAAACGTTCAAGGCGGTCCTTGCTCATGCTTCCGTTTCAACTGAGACGATTCTCGTTTGCGCAAGATTCCAACTCACGCGCATCACGTCCGGGATGCGACAAACTCATCGATGGCTCGATTCACTTCCTCGGGCTGCTCCGCGAACGGGAAATGACCGGCATTTTTGAGCTTCAGGTACTGCGAGTTGGGAACGGCCTGATGAATCTCTAGCTCGTACTCGGGAGTCGCGGCCGGATCGTCGACGCCGCGGATCAGGAGGAGTGGCAGCTTGAGAGTATGAATTCGCTCGCGCACATCGAAATGATCAATCGCCACGAAATCACCGTGCTGCGATAACGGCCCTACCCTGCGATGACATTCCACGAGATGGTCGCGCAGTTCCGGCTTCATAAACAAGAATTGGTGGCGCATGGTTTCCAGCCATTTCCGGTACGTTTCAGGATCTGCGGCAGCCTTCAGGCGAAACTCCAGAGTGCCCGGCCGTCGCTCCCTCGGTCGCATGCCCGTGGTCATCAAGACGAGCGCTTTAACCTCATCTGGATAATCGAGGCCATACTGGAGCGCGATACAACCACCCAGCGTGAAACCAACCAGCACCAGGTCTTTCTGCTTACCTTGGGACCACAACCACCCTCTTACCCAATCAGTATATCGTTCCACATTGGGGCAGGCCGTTCCGACCAGATGACCAGGCAAGGTCGGCGCGAGGCCGCCCGGATAGTATTCAAGTTGATAGACGAACGAATCAGCACATCCTCCGGCGCCAGGCCCATGAATGAAGACCATTTGAGTCATGTGTCACTCCTGTCAAGAACACCCCAGATGGCGGGTTCGGACTATTGCCTTGCCTTAGGTCTGCTTACTACGATCTCTTGGAGAAATAGCGCCGCCCTCAAGTCTTCACTCTTCCTCAATTGCCCGCACCATCGTCACCACACTTTTGTTGACGGCGAGAAACGGCGCTTCCAATTTCTCGTTTGGGTCCGGCAGCGCTTCCACTTTCGCGTCCGTCAGGGCGAGAAAGTGTTTGTCAGGATTGTTTAGGAAATCAGATAGCCGTACGCTGTAGCCACCCACGCCCGCCAGCGGCACGAACAGCGTCCCCCTGATCTTGTAGGTGTTGGTCAGAATCTCCACTTCAATTCGATAGCCCTTCGCCTCCGCCATCATTACCTTCTCGCTCAAAGTTCCAATCGTTCAAGCTGACCGACGCAATCCGGTCGTTCGCGCAGCGTGAGCGTTACGCGCACAACCGGATCAGGTCACTGACATCGGTCAAGCGGTCGAGCTCGCCAACGAGTTCGCGCACCTGCTGCGCGCGCTCATGCCCGATAACGGGCTCGGCATTCGCCATGAATTTCGCCTCGAGCGCAGCCTCGCTCATGGGATTGTCCGCGGTACCGCTTGCGTGCTCGATGAAAGCACGATGCGGCGCTCCATCCGTGATGACGACAGCCTCGGCCTGGTCATTGCCGAGCGACTCATCGATCGTCGCCTTGACCTTGTGCCGCAACGCGATCACTGCCGGATCGCTCACACGTTGATCGGTGTACTGCGGGATGCGCGCCGCGCCGTCGATCACCGCAACGGCGGCGCTGTGATAGACGCTGAACTTGGACTGAAGACCCGTCGCGGGCTCTTCGACCCCGGTGACGGAGAGTACTAGAGGATTGACGCGCAGATCGATGGCTTCGATCCGTGCGGGATCGATGTTTGCCTGAGAGCGTATCGCGATCATCGCATCAATCACCGGGTGCAGCACCACGCCGCAAGCGTAGGGCTTGTGGCCGTTGCGCGTGATCTCCCAGCTAGTGCCCAGCTCATCGATGAGCGCTTCGGGTGCCGCCACGTCGCTGTAGATGCGGCAGTAGCCGCGCTTGCCTTCGATGATCTCCAGCGAGCCGTCGAAGCCGCGCTCGGCGAGGAGCGCGGCCAGCACGCCACTCGATGCCGCCTTCCCGGCATGCAATGACTTGCACATCGTGCCACGATTCTGTTGCATGCCCGCGGACTGCGTCGCGGCAATCGCCATCGCGTGCGCCAGCCGTTTGGCGTCGAGCCCAAGGAGCTTCCCCGCCGCGACGCCAGCCGCGATGCTGCCGAGCGTACCAGTCAGGTGCCATCCGCCTCTGTGATGTCCCGGCGCCGTCCGGCCGGTGCGGACTCCTGCTTCAAATCCAACAGCATAGGCCAGCAGAAACTCAGCGCCGCTCACGCGACCTCGTTCGGCCATCGAGAACATCGCGGCAAGCGTCGGTGAACTCGCGTGCAGCAGCGTGCCGCCCATGTGGGTATCGTCGTAGTCGAGCACATGCCCGGCCTGGCCGTTGGCGATCGGCGCATCGAGGAATCCCAGTTTCAACCCGCGCCCGAACACCGTGGCCTGCGACTTTCCACCCGTCTCCTGCAACACCGCGAGCACGGCATCGAGCGTCGCATGCCGGCTCCCCGCCAGCGCGCAGCCCAACCAGTCGAGCACGCCGCGCTTGCCTTCGTGCACCGCTTTGCGCGGCAGATCGCCAGCTTGCACCGACGCCATCCGCGCACAGAATTCGCGCGTCACTTGAGAGATTTCCTGAACCGCGTCGTTCACTGTGTCACTCCCCCACCGACGGGCGGTGCGCGCTTCTTTGATGACCTAGGTCCAAGGGACAAGAACCCGAGTCAAACTACACTTGGCTGAAGTCTAAAAACAATTCAGGATCGCGGCTTGCCCCCTTCATTACTGAGCACAGCAGTTTTTGTACTTTTTACCGCTGCCACATGAGCAGGGCTCATTACGTCCAGGTTTGTGTTCGACTCTCCGCGGCTTTATTGGATTCAATAAACGCTCCAAATCGGTGATATCCTCCGGCTTGCCCGGTTCCAGTTCGATCTTGCATTTCCAACCCTTTTCTTTAAACAGAGACGTGATCTCTTTGAATCTTTCTTCCGTTCGTACATGAACAACTGCCGGATTGTTCGCGGTACCAAGCTTCGCCCTCTTATTAAAACCGGTAGTTCTTAACCGATTCTCGTTATCGACGATGCTTTTCATTTTGCCGATATCAGCAATTCTGTTTCCCATAGTTTCACTATTTCAAATATTGTCGAACTTAGCCACCGCAATTTGAGTGAGGATCGGGGCGTGTGCCGAGTATCCGTGCTCAAAAAGAGTAGGTCTTCCTCGCTCTGGACGTGTTGCTATGTTAGATCTTCGACCATGGCTCTCAACATCGTCTCACCTGAAAAACAAAAATCCCTCCTAGAGCGGATGCGGGCCCTAGGTATCCAGGAGCAGGACATTGAGGAACACTTTGTTCGGTCTTCGGGAGCCGGTGGTCAGAACGTCAACAAAGTTGCCACTTGTGTTGTGCTGCACCATCGGCCCACGGGCATTCGGGTGAAGTGCCAAAGAGAGCGCTCGCAGGCACTCAATCGTTTTTTGGCTCGAAGAATTCTGCTGGATAAAGTCGAGGCGAGGCTCCAAGGAGCTCGTACCGCGGAACAGCAAGAGATCGCCAGGATCCGCCGCCAGAAAAGAAAGCGCTCGCGACGCGCCAAGCTGAAGTTGCTCGCCGATAAGCGCCACCAGGCGGAAAAGAAATCTCTCCGAGCCGCCGTGCGCCCTGACCACGACGATTGAACTCGCTGGGGAAACGTGAGAGCAAGCGCCATATACTAAGATTTGGTTGATGTCCGACGAAATTTCAGCAAAAAACTCTCATATTTCCGGAATTCCGGAAACGCAGCCCGCCGCCGATTACAGACACGCCACGAAGAGCGGATAAGACAAAATCTCTTTCGCTCGACGCATGGAAGCCTCCGACGAAATCCTCCGGTTGGATAACCCGCATTTCTCTTATCGGCTTGCCAATGAAGACAACCCTTTGAACGTGAGTTTCTGCATCCCATTGCCAGTCGCCGCCACGTAGAGGTTGCCTTTCGCATCGGTCGCGATTGGGTGGCCGCGTCCCAGCATACCTTTCGCCGATGGTTGGAACTCCGGTAGCTTGACAGCTAACTGAGTTCTCAGCTAATTTCCGCACGACTCTCGGCTGAGTTTCCTAACCCGTCACACCTTTGATTTCACATCATGGGACCGGCCCTCCCCGGCCGGACTTCAGTTGATTGAGGAGGCCGCCAGTTCGAGCAATCTAACGATTTTTGGGAATGCAAAGACTCTCGACCAGACCGTGATACCGGTGTGGTCGAGTTGATCGTACGGGACTCATCACTGCAACCAAGTGCGCGGCGATCCGGGGTACGGGATAAAATCCGAGAGTGAAAGGCTGGGTCACGATGTTAAAAGCATTGCGGTTCGCCATCCTTCTAATCCTTAGCACATGTCCAGCGACTCTGGTTGCGCAAGACCGCTACTTGGCCAGCTATAATGGTTTTGGCGTAGGCGCGGCACCTCTATGGGCTACAAAGGACTTCGGTCTCTTTGAAAAATATGGTTTGAATCCCGATCTTGTCATGATCTCTGGCTCGGCTCCGGGAACTCAGGCCTTGCTGGGCGGAAGCACTCACTTTGCTCAGACAGACGGCACCGCGCTGATCGCGGCCATCAGTCAGGGAGCGGACCTCGTGCTCATTGCCGCCGCCGTCAATAAGTTTCCCTTTAGTCTGGTAACGCAAAAAAATATCCGCCAGCCGACGGACCTGATAGGAAAAAAGGTTGGCATCGTGGCGTTCGGCGGCGCCCACGAGCTTTCCATGGCACTAGCTCTCAAAGAGTGGAACATCCCCAGGCAATCCGTAACTTTGCTCGCCGGCGGTCCGTCAACCAATCGGCTTATCGCCCTCTCCAAGGGGGCTCTTGACGCAACTCTCCTCGCCCCCCCTGATGCCGGCGAGGCTTCCCGCATGGGGATGCACATCTTCTCCAACCTGAGCGACCTCAAAACGGCAGCTTTCCCGATCAATGTCATTGCCACCCGGTGCTCCTTCCTGGAAAGGAACCGTGAAGTGGTCAAGCGCTTCTTGCAAGCATACAGCGAGGGCCTCTACCAGTTCATCACGAATAAAGAGAAAGCCCTGGCGATTTCCAATCAAAGGCTGAAGCTGAAAAATACTGCGCTTGTCGAGGAAGCCTATCAGTTTTATGGACCGATCTTTTCGTTCCCGCCGCGTGTATCCCACGATGGTTTGCGCGTCGTCTTGGAATCGTTGGCGCAGCGGACCTCCGGAACCAAGTTTGAGACGAACGTGGACAAGTATGTCGACGAAAGGCTGCTCGACGAGTTGGAACGAGAGGGAGTATTTAAAAGGATCAGCGGAAAAGGCTGAGATTATGACCCTCAGCTTCGCGTATGATGAAACCGTTCATAAGTATCCTAGTTAATTTTCTGCTTCTTGCACTTCCCTTGCCGATCATGGCTGCGTCCGACGGCCGTGAAGAATGGGAGAAAGCGCTGCGCGCGGGAAAACAAGAAGGTAGAGTTGTCCTTTACACCTTTCCCGGTCAAGAACTTCTATTCCAAGAGTTCCAGAAAACTTTTCCCGACATCAAGCTGGTCGAAGTAAGCGTACGCGGATCGGAACGCGTGACAAGAATCGTATCTGAGAGGCGCGCCGGAAAGTACTTGGCGGATATACTCATCGGCGGAGTCGGCTCTGCCCAGTCCGGGCTTCTCAAAACCGGCCTTCTCGATCCCATCAAGCCCGCGCTTATTCTCCCCGAAGTCTTAGACGAGTCGAAGTGGTGGCAGGGAAAGCATGTCTACGGCGATGACGAAAATAAATACATCTTCTCATTTGCCGGCGCGCCGCTTTATTATTTCCACTATAACCCCACGCTGGTAAACCCTCAGGAGTTCAAATCCTACTGGGATCTTCTCAATCCCAAGTGGAAGGGAAAGATTGTCGTTGCCGAGCCAATGACCGGTGGAACGCAGGAGCCCTTGGTTTTCATGTATCACAGCAAGGAGCTGGGCCCTGAGTTTTTGCGACGCTTTCTCACCGAAATGGATCTCGGCGTGAGCCGGGATATCCGGCAACTTCTGGACTGGGTAGCGCAAAGCAAGTACGCCGTGTCGGCCTTGCAAAACGCGGATCGAATCCGGCTTTGGGATGCGAAAAAGCAAGGCCTGCCAATAAACGCTTTCGAAACCGACAAATTCAAGGAGGGAGGTCTGGTAGGGTCGGGCGGCGGCAACATCGCTCTGATCGATCGAGCGCCTCACCGCAATGCTGCGAAGGTCTTTATCAATTGGTTCCTCTCGCGAGAAGGCCAAATCGCTTACCAAAAACTTGTTCAGGGAGGAAGAAACTCGCTTAGGATCGACATTCCGAAAGATGATCTCCCATCCCATGCTCGCATCAAACCGGGCGCCAAGTATACGCTCATCGATGACATCGGCTATAGCGATCTCGAATCTGTCCAGCGATTTGTAACCGAGATCTGGAAGAAAAAGTGATTCCATGAAGATCTCGGTCGCGCGTCTGATCGTTAAGTTCCTTAAAGAGGCCGGCGTCCCATATCTCTTTGGCCTGTCCGGCCATTCGATTTTTCCTATCACCGACGCTCTTTATTCCGAGCCCGATCTGCGCTTCATTCCGGTCATGCACGAGCTTTCCGCCGCTTACATGACTGCGGCCTACGCCAAGGGCACGAGGACGCTTGGTGTCTGCACGGCCTCTGCCGGCGCCGGGGTGACCAATCTTCTGACGGGGATCGCCTATGCACACAAGGAATCGATTCCTGTGATTGTTCTTGCCGCGGATGTGTCACGACGTCATGCGGGAAAAGGCGCGTCCTCTTGGCACGAGATACCCCAGCGGGAGATGTTCGAGCCGATAACCAAGATGAGCGTCACCCTTGAAAACGCAGAGCAAGCCGTCGACACTTTGCGCCACGCGCTGAACGAAGCGACAACGGCAAGAAAAGGCCCGGTTTATATCGGCATCCCGCGTGACATTCAGGAGCAGGAAGTCGAGGCTCCTGGCTCCGGGTGGTTGGAGACGGTTAGGCCGATCGTTGAACCGGATCAGGACGCTTTGGACCAAGCGGCGGCGGAACTGCAAAAGGCAACCGCGCCGATTATTATCGCCGGAGGCGGCGTCTATTGGTCGAAAGCAGAAGCGGAACTGCGCGAGCTTGCCGAGCTTCTCTCAATACCGTTTGGCACTTCACCGTCGCATAAGGGCTTGATCTCCGAGGATCATCCTCTATCTCTCGGAGTGCTGGGCTTCGGCGCGTTTCCGTTCGCCAACCGATTTTGTCACGAGTCCAACCTGATTATTGCCGTGGGTTTAACCTTTAGCGAGGGCCTTACGCTCGGCTATGGGGACAAGGTAATTCCAGCGGGAGCGCGGATCATTCACGTTGACTCTGATCCCAGGGAGCTCGGCAAGATCTATCCGGCCCATCTTTCGATCCTTGGTGATGCCAAAGCAGTTCTGAGAGGGCTCATCGCGCGGTTAAGAAACACTGGCGTTGAGAAAAAAAATCTCTCTCGTGTCGGCAAGCTCGGGGAAGAGAAAAATAGCTGGCATGAGAAAATTTTTGCTTACGCTGACGAAGGCCAAGGTCCGATCAATCAGTGGCATGTTTATCGGACGCTAAAGGAAGCCTTAAGCGAAGATGAGGTCGTTGTCGGCGCGGGCGGGACAGCCGAGCTGATGAGGCGCTTTGTCGCGCCCTCGTATGCGTATCATTCGGGGGAAATGCGCGCGATCGGTTTCGGCCTCTCGACCTCCATCGGTTTGAGCCTCGCCCTCCCCTCGCGGCCAGTGGTGTGCGTGAGCGGCGATGGCTCTTTTATGCTTGAAAACCAGGAACTGGCGACGGCGGCCGCCTTGAAGCTGCCCATTTCGATCATCGTCGTTCGCAACGATGCCTACGGAAACATGAAACGCGACCAGATCAGACATCACGAGGGTAGGGTTATTGGAACCGATCTTTACTTACCCGATCTTTGCGCGCTGGCCGCATCCTATAACATCGAAGCAGAAAGAGTGGCCGAGCCATCAGCTCTCACGCCCGCCGTGAAACGCGCGTTGGCTGCGCGCAAGCCGGTACTCTTGGACGTGATTTGCCCGATCGAAGGAATTTGATTCAGGTAGCTGGCCCGATGAGGTGAAACGTAATCCAGTAATCAATGCGAATGCCTGACCGGTTTCTGCGCCCCGTGATCAGCGATCCGCTGTAGCGTCAAATACAAGGTAGACCCTGACACGCTCTTCAGCCCTTACGCGGTCTAACGACCCGCATAACCTGCCGCTGAGGAGCGGCGCGACCCGGGAACCGAAAGTGAGCGAAGCGCGCTTGCGGCGGTCAGGTTAATGCGGATGTTGGGCGGCGTCCAGACTGGCCGGTTTCCCAGTTCGAAATCCTCTTGGTCGCAACACATTCCGATCGTGCGCACCTCGGGACCTCACCTCCCTTGCAACACGCTGCCAAACCGGAGGCCGAAGCCGTCCGGATCAGCAATGGTGAAATCCCGTAAACCGTAATAGCGATCGGCAACTGGAATGATGATCTGTGCGCCGATTTCGTTTGCCAGCTTCCAGTATTCGTCCACGTTCGGGACCATCACCCTGACGTTGGCGATGGGAAACGGTGGAGGTGTGGTTAGCGCCGCGCCGCGGGCGTCGCGGAATGCGGAGAGCTCGGCGAGAAAAAGTCGGTGATCTTCCCAAGTCAGTTCCACAAAATCGCCGCCGTCTCTGAGGAGTTCAAATCCCAGACGTCGGTAAAAGTCGACGGAGCGCCTTATGTCCCTTACGACAATCTCCGTCACGAGTTGCTCTGTAGGATCCACGTATCGGCTCATAGTTGGTTACCTCGCGGGCAGCGGTCCCAGGCCTGCCCGTTGAGCACGTTGGACTCTCCAGCCTCGCTTGGCACTGATAGCCACGCCTCCCAACGGGTGACGCCTGAGCTGCGGCACCGAACGATAACGTACACAAACAGAAGATTACCTCAGAAAACGTGACGCCGTCAGCTTCAAGCGCGTGTTAGCAGCCTGCTCAGCGAACATACTTCCGGATCTGCTCGGCCCACTGGTGAAGCGTCTTGAAGCCCGTGAACGAGTAGCCTGCACCGATCGACAGATCCCAGACCCCGGGCGTAACACGCTTGCCCTCCCCATCAAGCAGCGAAATGCTTGCGTGGGCAGTTGTGTCGCCCCCAAGAGCCAGTATTGCTTCCACACACGTCGGTGCTCGCCGGCCATCGCCACCTTCACCGCAGTCGTTCACTTCCCACTTGATGGCAGCCGGCGGACGAAGATATCCCAACCAGCGTTCCAGTGGGACGGCCGGGAGACTTGAGTCCAGCGAAGCCACTGACACACCCTTCGCAACTACGATGAGATCCTGACCGGCAGCAGAAACAGTTCCACTAGCCAGAAGGCCGACAATGAGAGCGAAAGTGATACGCTTCATGAGCCGAGTAGGCTGCCTAACGTTCTGGGTGAGCGGCGCTTATAGCGTCCGTCTCAACTCATCTGTTAGACGCGGCTTTCTTCGCCCTTCGTCTCCGGCGAGCCTTTGCAGACTCACTGTTCATAAGAGCCAAAAGCTGACGATTTCTGGAGAAGTCCTTTGGCAGATCAATAAAGGCCTGGCGAAGTTCCGCGGCTGCTTGACCGAGGTTATCGATATTCACGACCAGAACCCAATGAAGGCCGCACCAGAGGCTGGCGAGTTGGTCGTCCAGACCGGGCCATCGAAGGCCTTTGTTCTCCTTCTTCCAAAGGTCGATCTCAAAGTGGTTGTGATCCAAAACTGAGCCTCGTGACGCATAGTAGCACCACGTCCATGGGAGTTCGTCCGCAATATCACGCGGCATGCTGGCCTGCCGAATGCTGTCTAGGCTTTGTATTTCCGGTTTCAGCCTGAATAGTTTTGCGGTCGTGACGATTGCCGGGACTACGGCTGCTGGCGAATCCGCACAAAAGTGATAGACGTGCTCAAGGCAAAATGGTACGAAAGCAAATGCGAGTTGCTCAAGTGCGTTGTGAATCGCATTGTCTTCCCGTTGACCCGATTGGGAAACAGTCACTCCCCAAACAGATAGTGGCGCCAGCTCAGCAAGCGTGTGGCGCTGCGGATGTCGCAGCGGAATGTACGGGCCGTAGTGTAGCACTTCCTCGTCAGATTCGAGATCTTGTCCAGCAGACATCGCCTCATACTGCGCCTGGTGATCAAGAGTGGAGCACGGCAAAAAAAACCAAAACCGCTGCTCGTCATGGTACTTACACTCTGTCAGCAGCATTAGATGGTTGCCATCATCGTCATCCTGGGCGTGCGCTACAAGATCGACCTCAAAAAATTTCAGTTCGAGTTCTCGGTTAACCCGACGATACTCCCATTTTGGCGCACACCACCACCCGAGTGCAGTCAACGTCGTGACCGTCAAATGCTCAAGCGGAAGCCCGCTCTTCAGGAAACTCTCTCCCCATTTCATCGAGGGCATAAGAGTGTGATACTACGCTGTCTAACGTTTCGGCTGAGCGGCCATCAAAATAGCAACAGGTTGATACAGCATCTAGATTGTCCGCTCCAGGCGTTCGTTAGGTCGTGCGCTGAGCTGGGCTGTGACCTCAACGACAAGATCATTGAACCTCTGCCGCTGAACATCATAGGACCACAGTAACAGACCTCCGAAGATCACAAGCATCAAGCTTGCGTAGATAGGCGCGTGCAAAACAAACACGATACCGAGTGCAACGAAAAGAATGCCGATGACCACAATGGTCCAGTTGACTAGACCTCTGACGTGAAGTCGAGAACCATCGTAGTTCATTCGGCCATGCATCAGTGGCACGCGAGTGAATGTAATCAACGGCTCGCGAAACGCAATATCTTGGGGCGATAATCTGTGAAAGCACAAGCCAGTCGTTGAGCATGATACAATATCCATTAGATCCGGCGCGGTGCCCGGCAATCGCACGGCGAGTTGGCGACTATACAGCCGGATGCCGTGTCGGAAGTAGAGCGGCAACCAGAGAGCGGACGCGACAGTTTCGGTGACAGCCACGAGTGCTCCTATGACGATTATCACTCTAAAAGTCGTCATGATTTCTGGCATCACACTACCTAACGTTTGAGTTCACCTGCGGGCGACAGCCGCAGGCTGGCGCACGTCAGGTGGAACGAAGGGTTAGACGGCACTCATCAACTCCCTATGCCGTTCGGCGGTGAGCACCACTGGCTCAACCCGTGGCGCGCCGGTGGAAACGTTGAAGAATGGGTTGATCTTGTACCTCCGCGTGACGCGAGCGGTAAGGAGTGTGGCGAGGTAGCCGATAACAGCAATGAAGAACTTCATCGGTGCGTTGCTTGGAGGCTTGCCACGAGCGCTTTGCCTGTTGACGTGCATGGTGATTGGCCCAAACGACGTGTTGAAGTCGTTGCCGTTGGCCGACAGCGCACGTCACGTCAGGCGTCAGGGGTCAGGTCTTGTTTCTTGTATCAAGGCATGTTTGCCAACCGGCTGACCGTAGCGTAGTGCAGGTCCAAAACATCTGCAACTTCTCTCTGGCTGTACCCATAACGATGTACCGCCCGGACAATCAGCGCGTCTCGCTTGGTCTTGGTTAGCTTCCCTTCAAACAGGGTCTTGAGTTTAGGCCTGCTTAAATACCTCTGGCTTCGAGGGATCTCCGCCATCTCCTCATAGCCTTTAACATAACCCTTGAGCTTCCCTACAAAGTTCTCTTCCCCCAACAATACCTGAGCTTGAACTCCCTCCCAGATCGAGGGGCCATCGATGCCTTCCCTAACAAATCGACGGTAGTGTCTAGCGGCTGGGTATCTTCTCTTGCCAAACTGGCTCAACACCCAATC
Organism: Pyrinomonadaceae bacterium; assembly: GCA_036506215.1. Lineage (GTDB taxonomy): Bacteria > Acidobacteriota > Blastocatellia > Pyrinomonadales > Pyrinomonadaceae > PSRF01. Next base: position 12,583 of record DASXSC010000027.1, read on the forward strand.
AACCGCCAGCCAAGAGGGGCTTTTTCCTAGCCCAGCTGTACCCCCGTAGCTACTCCACTTCCATTGCTCTACTCTCTGCACCGCCTTGGCCCTGACTGGGTTGAGCACCACGTAGCGACAGACTTCCAAAAGGTGGCTCTGTTTCTGTATCAGGATGGCTTTGTAGCGGCCCTGAAATAGATGTCCCACTGTCCGGTGGCGCCGATTATACACCTGGGTGTACACGCCGTTGAGCTGGCGCATTCCCTTAGAGAGGTTAGCCTCCGGTGTTTCGATCACCAGGTGATAGTGGTTGTCCATCAGACAGTAGGCATGGCACTGCCAGTTAAAGCGGTTAACGACCTTGCCCAGACACTCTAAGAACGCTTTGCGATCCCCATCATCGTCAAAGATGTCTTCTCGGGCGTTTCCCCGGGAGGTCACATGGTAGATCGCACCGTCAAATTCCACTCTGAGAGGACGAGCCATGATTCGCCGAAACTATAACAATAAGTGGAGAATAGCAAGATACAAGACCTGACCCTTCCCTTTTGTTGGGCCATTCTTCCTATCCACCAATCGCACGCCTGAGTATTTTCGACGCCAGTAATTGAGGATTCCGGCGTACCGCCAGCGGCAAAATCTTTCTCGGTTTCTTTCGCCGTGTGATGCGGAAAATGCAAGTTTGGATCGATTCCAGCGACATAAAGAGTATTTTCCCAACTACCGAACAGCCTTTCGGCAGCACTCACCAATGACGGCTAAAATAACGACACATCACCGGCTCCAAACCGCGTATATTGAGGCAGCAATCAGTCAGTCACCGCAGCAATGGAGACGCAACAAGAGTGAGTCAGAGATCGGTTCGCGTGGACGATTCTTATAAAAATCTTCGCTGTTGCTGATGACGGATGAACAGCCGGAGATTACGGCAATCAGCAATACAATTGAGAGAACTTGTTTGATTTCCACGCTAAGTCACCTCGCTTAAAAAGACCCTGCTTACTTCAATGGTCAGCCCACATGTGCAACCATCGTTCCAGAACACTGGTGGGCACCTGAATGGTTTTTCTGTGTGGCGCCTCAAGCCGTGGCGAACAAGCGAGCCCTTTGAGGCGAGCGTTTTCGACATCAGTCTTAAGCCGCGGGTTAGACGATCGTTCCAGTTTTTTCGAGCTCACGCAGGCACAGCCAACTTGGAGAGACAAAAAGTCTCATGGTGAAGCCAGCAGGTGTCCGTCGTATCATGCATGTCGCGGCGGAGTGACTGTACCGCTTTCGATTCTCCACTATCGAACGCGTTTTTTAACTGCTGGTTCAATTGAGGATCGCGCCCTCCGGAACAGGAGAAGATCCCGACTTCGGAAATGAAACGAGCCGTAAAGCCTCCCGGCTGACGCGTCACTTTTAAAACAAGCCCTCCTCCACCGTGCTCGGAATCCTTTGTGACGGTAAGCGGCACAAGAAGCCGCCCTCCAGGTCGCAAAGCGTCAAGCCACATTGCCCGAGGATGAGTTGCGCCGGCGTTAATGAAGATCGCGTCACTCGGTCCTAGGTCTATTTCTTCACCGTCACCGGCGAGTACCTGCACGTGAGCTAAATAGCTCAGGTTGCTTCCGCCACGGGACGCAAGCCCCGGATCAACCTCAATCGCAGTGACACGGCCAGTAGGACCTACGACCTCAGCCAGGATTGCAGTATAGTAACCGGTCGCGCATCCGATGTGGACGACACGATCTCCTTTTTGTAAGTCCAAGGCATCAAACCATAAGGCTAGGCCGCTCGGTTGCCCGTTATTCAAGCGGCGTTCCGCATCGATGGCGACGAGAACGTTGTGATAGAGGTGCCGCGGGTCAGCATCGTCTGTGGTCCGATAGGAGAAGGATCCGGGTTCAGAAGGAACGACAATCTGCCAGGGTCCGGGTCCGAGAAAATATTCCCGCGGGACCTTCGCGAATGCCTGGACAAGCACCTCTGATTGAAGATTGGCCACCGCGCGAATTTCCTCAGCATAGAA
>DASXSC010000028.1:0-8138 GCA_036506215.1 Pyrinomonadaceae bacterium
TTGAGCTTGGCCCAAGCGAGACGAGATGAACTGCTTTCACTGGTACAGCTCTTCAGGGCTCTTGGGGGCGGATGGCAGGAATGAGATCTGCAGGCAATTGCCGAAAGAACGATTGAACGATGCTGCCAGAATCAAAATCGAAGGACGAAGTTACGTCTATACAAAGTGACAACAAAATCTGAGAAGGCGAAAGTAAAAGCGATTTGAAAAAGCCGGCAATCGGCCCTTTGAGAAATGGCGGAGCGAGGACCCCCTCTCATTCAAGCAAACGGGCGGTGCCACGCTTGAGGTGCATCTCGCGGGAGCCTGGCGGTTGCGTGACGGCCTTCCATCCGCGGCATTAGTCAAACGCGAGCTTGAATCAGCCCCGAGTATGCGACACATCGGTTTCGAAGCCCGCGCATTGACTTCGTGGGACAGCAGCGTTCTAGCTTTTCTCGTTGAAGTCTCCGAGTTATGCCGCATTCGCGGCATCGATATGGATCGCACGAGCTTGCCTTCCGGCTTGCGCAGGCTACTCGATCTGGCCGAAGCGGTGCCGGAAAAAAAAGGCGCGCGCCAAGAGGCGGTTGAGACGCATTTTCTTGAACGTATCGGCAACAGTGCCATTGGTGCCGGCATGTCTCTCGGAGAGATGCTGGCGTTTCTCGGAGACATGACGATTACCTTTGTCCGGCTCTTCCGTATGAAGGTGCGATTCCGCGCCGTGGATCTCTTTCTCTTGATCCAACAGTCCAGCGCTCAAGCGCTCCCGATCGTCACATTGATCAGTTTTCTAGTGGGCGTGATTCTCGCGTTCGTCGGCGCGGTGCAACTCAAGCAGTTCGGAGCGCAAATTTATGTGGCAGATCTGGTCGGTATCGCCATGATTCGTGAAATGGGCGCCATGATGACGGGTATCATCATGGCGGGCCGAACCGGCGCCGCATTTGCAGCTCAGCTTGGCACTATGAAGGTGACTCAGGAGATCGATGCCTTCACAACCATGGGTTTTTCGCCGCTGGAATTTCTTGTGCTGCCACGGGTGATCGCGCTCGTGCTGATGATGCCTTTGCTTTGTCTCTATGCCGATTTCGTCGGCGTCCTTGGCGGCGCCGCGATTGGTGTGGGTATGCTGGATCTTTCCTGGACCACCTATTTTCGCGAGACCGCGAACGCTATCGACCTGACGGACGTTTTTGGCGGGGTGTTCAAAAGTTCAGTCTACGGTGTGCTGATCGCCCTTGCTGGTTGCTTGCGTGGCATTCAATGCGGCAACAGCTCCTCCGCCGTCGGCGTGGGCCGTGTACTTTGGCTGGTTGAAACTCGAGCGCCTGCTGTCTCTCATCGGCTCGGTTCCCGCCGATGAATTAATCAGGCCTTTTGGATCGAGATCCGTGGAAGCGCGAGCCGCAGAACCTAAAATATGCCTGGTTGACGCTAGCTAAAAATTCCTTCGAATAAACATGAATGGTTTCGCGGCGTATTGCCGCGGGATTGGAGAAGATGATGACCTCAACCTCAACCACTCGGCTGCCCAAGGGGTTCACAGAGAAAATCGCTAAGGTTGATGGTGTAAAGATCAACCACAAGATCGGCGGACGGGGACCGGTGGTCGTCTTGCTCCACGGTTACGCTCAGACGAGCCACATGTGGCTACCCCTGATGCCTTTGCTCGCAGCCTCCCACACTGTGATTGCGCCCGACTTGCGCGGCGCGGGCGGCTCGGAACGCGCGAAGAACGGTTACGACAAAAAGACAATGGCGAAAGACATTCGAAGTCTCGTGCGCCAGCTCGGCTATGAACAGGTGCAACTGGTCGGGCATGACATCGGCTTGATGGTGGCTTACGCGTACGCCGCCCAGTACCCCAAAGAGGTCACCAAGGTCGTGTTGATGGATGCGTTCTTGCCAGGCATCGGCAATTGGAAGGACGTCTGGCTATTGCGCGACCTTTGGCACTTTCATTTCTATGGTGACGTGCCGCTGGCATTGGTAAAGGGACGCGAGCGGATTTACTTCCAGCATTTCTGGAACGACTTTGCCGCCGACAAGACCAAGTCGGTGCCTGAAGCCGACCGCCGAATCTACGCCGCGGCCTACGCCCGAGCGAACGGCATGCGCGCCGGCTTCGAGTACTTCCGCAACTTCGAACGGGACGCCCAGGACTTCGCTCAGATGGGCGCAACACGTCTCCCAATGCCGGTGCTGGTGCTCACCGGCGAGAAGGCCAGCGGCAACTTCCTGATTGAACAGGCCAAGTTAGTGGCGTCCGATGTCCGAGGCCAAGTTGTCATGGGCTCAGGGCATTGGCTGATGGAAGAAGCACGCAATACAGTGATTCCTGCGATCACCGATTTTATCAACTGATCTATGAAGCCGAGAAGTGGTAATCGAGGATCGACTGAACGGAAAGCCGTCTCGTGTATATGATTCGATGAGGAGAAACATATGGCAAAGTTATGTGAACATTTGGAGGGGGTAACCTCAGGGGACTTTCCCCCGCAGAAAACTCCCAACGCGTGTGAAGAGTGCCTAGCTGAGGGTACGTTTTGGGTAGCTCTGCGCGAGTGCCAAGCGTGCGGCCACGTCGGCTGTTGCGATTCCTCGACGGGCAAGCACGCGACCAAGCACTTCCATGAGACGCGACATCCCGTCATGCGCGCTGTCCCGCCCGCGGCTTGGATATGGTGCTATGTCCATGAGACGCAGGGCAGTCTCAGTTAACTTCCAATTATCGCACGCCTCTCGGCGCCATGAGCGACACTTCGAGCTGAGACATCTAGCTCTTCCAGCCAAACAGAGCGAAATAGTCGTCGGTCGTCTCGCTTAAGCTTCTCGTAAGGTCAGTCCCCGACCGCCACTAGTCTTTTTTCCGGGTAACGACCTAGCCATTTGGCCGATACCGGCCGTGTTAAAGAATGTTTATTCTTTACTCCGAGGCGGAACTCATCATTCCGACTAAATTTAAAAATTTTGGAGGCTTCAATGTCAAACACGTCTGAAATCGAGAAAACCTTACCGTCTTTGTCGCGTGACCTGGCTGATATCGTGGAGCAAGTCGGCCCAGCCGTAGTCGCGGTTAACGCCAGGCGTCATTTATCTTCGACCGGAGTTTACTGGCGCGAAGGTGTCATCGTCACAGCCGCTCACACGTTACGACGGACCGAGGACATTTCGGTAATTCTGGGTAACGGCCAAACAGTCGCGACGATATTCACCGGCGCTGATCCAAGCACGGACCTCGCTGTGCTTAAGGTCAACGCTGCAGATCTTTCTGCTCCACGTTTCGGCGACACAGCAGAGCTCAAAGTGGGTCATATGGTTCTTGCTGTGGGCCGGGGTGCGCAGAGGGGTCTCAACGCCGCGCTCGGAATCGTCGGCGTTTTAAGCGGTAAGTGGCGCAGCTGGCGCGGCGGACTAATCGATCAATTTATAGGGTTGGATCTCGTCCTCCACCCGGGCGCCGCGGGTGGCCCGTTGCTAGATGCTCATGGCCGCGTCTTGGGGATTAACACCTCAGGACTGTCGCGTAATATGGCGTTAGCTGTTCCAGCTTCCACAGTGAATCGTGTAGTCACGCATCTGCTGGAGAAAGGACACATGGGGCGGGGCTACCTCGGCATGGGCATGTACTCGATACCACTTCCGGAAGACCTGAAGAGTGCGCTGAATCTGTCCGCTGATTCGGGATTAATTGTTGTCAGCGTAGAGCCAGGGGGGCCAGGTAGTCAGGCAGGAGTGCTTCTGGGTGATGTGATAGTAGCTCTCGAAGGTAAGGCCGTGAGCAACATTCGTGAGTTGCAAGGCTTTCTCGAACCAGATCTCATTGGCAAGACGTTATCAATATCCATAATCCGTGGTGGCAACCCCGTTGAGATTAAAGTCGTCATCGGCGAACGAAGACAAAGAAGTGCCTAGATAAATTGAAAAGACAGGTATGGGCCGCGTCACGCGTGTTCTAATAGGCGCAAGTTCCGAAGTAGTACGGGCGGGGCTGGAGTCTTTGCTGGCCACGATCGCTACTTTTGAGGTTGTGGGAAGTTTTTCTATTAGCAGCGCATCCGCTCACGTTGAGGAGCTACAACCGGACGTCGTGCTTTTGGACCTGGAGTCGCCCGAAGATGAGTCGATGTCGCTGCCGATCGAATTGGGGATCAGCTCGCTCGTCGTATTGACCGACAATAGTGAGAATTCGTGGGCGGTGGAGGCATTACGTTCGGGCACGCGAGCGATACTGCCGCGCGAGGCAACAGCCGCAGAGATTATCGCTGCGATCGAAGCGAGCGCAGCGGGGTTAGTGGCCATACACCCTGATGTGCTGTCGATACTGTTCCCGACCACCTCTAGGGAACAACCAGAACCCAACCCTTTCGATCACGTTCTCACGCCGCGCGAGATTGAAGTCCTGCGGATGATGTCACAGGGACTGGGGAACAAGGTGATCGCCTCTCAACTCGGAATTTCGGACCATACCGTTAAGTTTCACATCAGTTCAATCTTTGCCAAACTCGGCGCCTCCAGTCGCACCGAGGCTGTCACGGTGGGTATCCGGCAAGGTTTAATTATGATTTAGGGATGCTTGTGTGGCTGCTCGAAACCCCATGTACATTGGGGTGCTCAGACGCTGAAACTTTGCGTCTAAACGAAACACGAAGACCTTTTTCGATTTCCTAGGCTAGCAGGTTGCTGAGAAAGCCACCTCGTGCTTCGAGAGCCTCAGCACGAACGGAAATTCTCCAATGATTTCAATCCATCCTCCGTTCGTCCTGAGCTTTGTCGAAGGATGAACGGCATTTTCAGCACCCTACTAGCCTAGTGCTCCGCGTCGCGTATTCCAACCTTGAACATTGAACTTGGAACCTTGAACGATTAGTGGCCCGACGATCCGCGCCTTACCAGGCAGATTGAAAAATCGTTCGCGACGCGCTGATTTCACCCACTCGCTTCAGTAGCCGTAACGCTCCGCGATAGCATGAACGCGCTGGTACTCCGGCTGCAATTCGTTCTGTGCTCTGAGCTCCTTGTAGGCCTCCGTGACTAGATCCTGAGCGCACACGCTGGCAACGGCAGGCACGTCGTACTCCAATCCGCCGATGTTCTTTTCCTCGCGCAGCATATCCTCGAATCCCGTCGCCAGTCCATCGAGAGGGAACGGCTGCGATTCCAGGAAGTAGACTGTATAGCGCCGCGGGTTGTGGATCCGTTCTTCCGGGTCGGCGGTTTCCAGCCGAAGCCGTTTGTCCAGATTGTAGAGAAACTCGAAATTCTTCGGCATATCGCGGACGAACCAATAGGAGCGGATCAGGCCTTTAAGAAAGTTCTTGACCAGATCCGGGCGCTCCTCGAGTATTCGACCGGTGGCCGCGATGATCCGCTGGGGGAAGCCGTTCGGGTATTGATCCCTCGGCAAGGCGAGAATATTACAGCCCTCTTTCTTCAACGCTTGTGCCGTCCGCATGGACACCGGCGCGCACTCTACTTTGCCGTTCTTGAGGGCCTCCTCGTGAAGATGTTCCGAGACGCCAGTCCTCACCCATTCCACGTCGCGCTCGATATCCAACCCGGCCTTGCGCAGCTGGATCTGTATCCCCCAGTGACGAAGGCTATTGAAATCGCTGATGCTGACGCGCTTGCCCTTCAGATCCTGCAGTGACTTGATATGCGGCGGGCCGACCCAGGCGACGGTGTGCTGGTTTCTCCACCCGGCGATGATGTATACATCGGCGCCCCGCGATCGTTGAAAGAAGACGGTGCGGGACTGGACATCCAAAGCGATATCAACGGACTTTTCCTTCATCGCCTGTGAGATGCCCAGTTTTTCCAGACCGAACGGAACCATCGCGTCGCGCAGGATCTGATATCCAAGTGATCCGTCACTGGTCTTGAGCCCTGCGTCGTAGAAAAAATTCATCTCGTGCGCTGCCATCACAGGCAGTAGATGCAGCACGTGGTAACAAGTCGGGGCAATTCTCAATTTGCCGTCTAACATGAAATCTCCTCCACGCCGGCACGCCGGCAGTTCAAAGTTCAAGGTAAAAGATTGCTAAAATATTTAGCCAGTTCAAAACGTTCAACCGCTTAGCTCCGTTGAAAGCGTTCAATAAAAATACCATGAGGCGCGAGTCAAATAGTCGGAACATATCGTTCAAGACGTTCGCCGGCAAGCGGCGGTTCAAGCAAAAAGGCATGAGGCCATTCGACCTTGCTCAGACAGCTGCCGGCAACAGGCAACAGTCAGAACATGATTGTTCAAAATGTTCAAGACGTTCAATCGCTTCACTCCGTCCGAGTTGTTTAGCACGATTGAGGGTTTAATAGGATGAGCTTTTTGAGTTCATCGACACCCTACGTGCGAGTGTCCAGAGAATATTCGGCAGAAAACTATTTCGCAGACAATATGAAAGTATCGCAAGGAGAAGCCGACAAAGAAATTGAGCAAGGGGAACTTTCGGCTCCTTTAGCTCCGCAAAGGACGTAATTTGCTCACTGAGTCGAGAAGCAAAGAAACTAAGAAAAAGCCTGTTGATGCGTCTGGACTATTTTTCACGGTCCAACCTCTGCCCTTTGTACTCCGGGGCCGGCTCTAACATCTCTAATCCCGAACCGAGGTCCACTCCCCAGACGTGAACCCAGTTGGGTTCGGACACGAGCAACCTGGCGGGTTTATTCGGGTCTGAATTGTAATGCTGATGGACAACGCCATGAGATTTAAGAGGGAGCAAAATAATTTCGTTTTCTTTCCAATCGTGGCGGACCCCGTCTATGACGGTGCTGCCTTTTCCCTCGAGGACATAGTGAAACCTGCCACCTTGATGAAGCTGTTTGCCGGAACGACTGCCACCCGGAACCTCCTGCACGTAGAACATTTGGGCGCGACATCCCACATCTTTCATGTCCGGATGGACATACCAGCGGAACAAACCCATTGGATTGACCTCCAACGGTAACGACTTTCCCTGAACGACCATTCGAGCGTGCTTCATCTGATCCCGTTGCTCGTCGCGGATCCGAAGCAGGGCGTCGAAAAGGGTATTCCCGCGCGGAGAGTCATCTCGGTTTGTGGTACGCGCATGGTTTACTACCGCAGCCACTTTCCGATCCTGTAATCCTTTCGTATCCGCCCACTCTGGATTGACCTCGAGTTGCTCAATCCAATTGGCAACAACGAGTCTCTTGTTCGGGGTATAAGCCACCCTCATCCAGAGAGCGGGAACACCGGGGTCGAGATTGAAGTGTTGATGCGCAACGCCTCCGGCCACCATGGGCAAAATAGCTAAATCGCCAGCCTCCCAATCGTGGCGCACGCCGTTTACGATGCTATATCCCTTGCCGCCCAAGACGAAGATAAAAGTCCCGCCTTGATGCCGGTGCATGCCCGAGTGCTTTTGAATCTCCTGTTGGAAGACAAGCCAGCCGGGGGCCGCAACATCTTCCGATCGATCTGTGAGAAAATACTTGATCCGTCCCTGGCGGTTAAGCTCCCACGGCAAGTCCTCACCATTGACGATCACTGTCCCTTCCGCCATCCGCTTGTTGCGGACTTCTTTAGCGCGAACGACTTGGTCGTAATCTGTTTCCTTCGGCGCGGGCTCTTGGGATTTTGTACGAATCATCCGGCGTTCGCTCATTTCATGCCTCCTTGCTTTAACCCTGACTTACCGCTTGTACAAATAACCTTTGGGTGCCGGTCTCATATTCATTTGCCTCGCGCTATTTCTTCGCAGTGAAGACAGGTTGTCCCGCGAGCACGGCAGCGGCAACCTTTCGGCCTGTGTTCCGCAGCAACTCTCTATCGGCTGCGGGGGTTTCCGCGAGCGGAATCCGCAGCACCGTGTTTCGGCAATAGGTCGGGATCGCATTGCCAACGGAAGGGACTGCCCGCCTTGGGTCCTCGCCTCTTTGCAGCGCGCGAATTCCTTCCCGCAACAGCCTGCGCACCAGGGTCACGCCGCGATCCGTGGCGCCCAGGTGTTCCAGCACGTGCACCGCGATGGGACGCTGGCTCTCTTGCGCCTCGTAGTCGCCCGGCTGGCGTTGACGGTCTTCATAGGTTCGAGTGAGGGACTGCGAGCTTCTCAACGGCCGCGCGGTGGAGCGCTGCTCTGCGTTCTCCGGGGCATAGCGGAACTGGTAGGCAACCGTGTGGGTGTCATCAA
>DASXSC010000029.1:0-15914 GCA_036506215.1 Pyrinomonadaceae bacterium
GTTCGCTTCTTGCGAGGTTGTAATGAAGGATGGCCCGGTAAATCGCGTAACGCGATGTCGTGCCGTCTGTCATTGACAGGGAAGCGATGGTGACTCGTCTTGTGGTCATGGCCAATGCTTTCTGGTCGATTGTTCGATTGGGTCTTCGTTACGTTTAGGGCAAAGCCCTCTCATGCTGCTGCGGGAATAGCATGTTCTGTTGAGACGATGGTGGCGGTAGTAAGGTCTTGTGTTCCGATTGGATGGTACGAAAGAGTGAGGGAGTGATCGTGGAGCCGGAAGATTTCTTGTGGTGGGTGTTCCCGGTTCTTTGCGATGTCAATTCGTAAAATATCCTCGCGATAATAGGCATGAAGAACTCCGTCTTCAGTTTGGACGAGAAATCGTGGTGGGCCTTGCATTGATTTTTCTCTAGCGTGTTAGGCGTTGAAAGCAATGGTCAATGTTTTTACTGGTGATATTCTTCCTCCGCAGCGTGCGCTCGCAGTGCTTCTGTTGTTAGCCGCTCTTTGTACTTTGATTGTGTCTGCTTAAAACCACGCGCGCTTGCGGTTAGGTGGCAAGCGTTTGAAGCTGAGCTTCTAAGCCGTCGAACAACGTGCGACGGTTACTAGCAATTGTCGATAGTTGGAGTTCGGGTTGGATTTCTTCAGAAGTTCGTGGAATGCCGGGGCGGCGAGGCCATGCGGCCGGAGTCGCCGTTACCAGCGGTCGATAACTAGGCTTAGCGCTTTGGTGACTTGAAACAGTTTGTAAGGCGGGCATTCAATTCCATAGTGGTCCAGAACGGTCTCGTCGTAGTCGATAATGCGTACTCCGGTACGGCCTTCGCGTTTGGCGAAGCGCGTGATTAACGTCCGTTCTTTTGTTGTCCCGTCTGCGTCGATACACCAGATAGTGGCGGATGGCGTTTTGACTTTGAGGATTACGTGATCGGCCGGGCTTTCGTTTGAGGCGAGGATTTTTAGGGAGAGGTCTCCGGGATAGCGAAGCCGCGTTAGAGATGCTTTCACAGCACAGGCAAGGACTCTGCAGCCGCCAGCGTGCCAGGATGTGAATTCTGCGTCGTCAGATGAAAGGCGGTCTAAAAGTCGGAAGGTGTTTGGAAGTTCGAGCCAATGGCGCAGGTGCGTGCCCCAGAGCCTGTCTATCATTTGGTTACACAAACGCGAGCCCTAATTGAGAGATATCAGTGGTCACAGTGTTGTCCTCGGTCGTCGTGCTGGATTTGGGAATTTGTCTTGTCCCTAAATTTCGCGTGGCGGCGATGATCTTTTGAAAGAAAGAAACTATTACTCCCTGGCCGAGGATTTCTCCGGCGCGGGTCTTGGACTCCTCACCTAAATAATAGGAATCGGGGACTCCATGGAGGCGTCGTACTTCGGCAAGGGTCATCCATCTCCAGCATTCTGGACGTTGAAGATGTTTCACGACCGCGCCGGTGCCTTGCTGCGAAAAATATCTTTTGGACACGCAAGGAACCGAGGTGCTTTGATTATCGAGTTGTGTCGATGTGAACCCATTTCCTTTAGCGGTCTGGTTGGCCCAGTGATTCGTAAGCCACGGTTTTGTTTCTGACGTGAAGTAGCGATCTTCGAGAAGTGATTCGTCGTCTCTGATTTCAGCGAAGGTGCGGGTGTTTGGAGTGGGCTCTGGCCAGCGAAAGTCTGATCCTGAGTGGGCGACGATCACTGTCCGAGCTCGGGCGGTTAGTTCGCCATACTCACGAGGATCAATTACGCGTGCTTCGACGGTATAGCCGGCTCGTTCGAGAAAGAGTCTCATCATGAAGCCGGCGCCGCTGTTAAGATAGCCTGGTGCTTCTTCGATTACGACGGTGGCTGGATTTAGAGCCCTAATAACCAGTGCTGCCCACACGGTCAGATCTCCAAGGGGATGGGCCTCCGGAGGAAGTGTCTTGTTGCGTTTCTTTCCTGTTCCTTTTTCAACTCGTCTTGCCATGCTGAACGGTTCGCAAGGTAGTCCGATGGAAAGAAGTTCAACGGCCGGCAGCATCTCGACGGGTACGTCTTCTATGCTGAGGTTGAACATTCTAGCCTCGTGGTGGTTTTCTTCGAAGACCTGTGCGTACTGTTCGTTTATTTCGACGGCGAATGCTGGTTGGTAACCAGCGAGTCGTGCAGCTTCAGTTAACAGGCCGCCTCCGGCGAAGAGGCTTCCTTCTTTACCGTTGCGGCGGCGAGTTGCTCTTAATCGTTCGGTCTGCGTGGGAGTCAGAACGATGGTGCCGTTGTTTATCTGAACCTGGAGGGTTGTGATTGGCCCGAAACTATCGGCAAGAGCTGAGGTGTTGAGATCAAGAACAGGGATTGATTGGTTGTGTCGGGTCTTGCTTGAAACTACGCGAGTGCCTTCAGGGGCGAGCGTTATTTCAACTCGTTGTTGGGAGAAGTGAACCTGGATTCGGTGGGCCGGAAGGAAGCCTGCTCTCAGAAGGTAGAGGCCTTCGAGCCAGACTCGGGGGGCATCCTTGTTACGGCCGATCTTGGTGGTTGAAAACCGTGGAAAGACATTCATGGTGCGAACCTGTTTGAATCTATTTCGGGGTTTGAATCGCGCGTAGGTAATCTGTGAGAAGTTTGTCTAGGCGGTCCACGTAAGGTTCGACGATTTGCTTAAGGGGTTTCCCGGTTTTGGCAGGCTTTGCTCTGCGGAGCCTGGTGGCAGATGGGTCTGATCGCTGTGGGTAGACTTGCCTCGGACGGGATTGTGCTGCGGTATTCGATGTTGCAAGGGACAGACTGAGGGCGAGAAGAATTAGAGCAAAGGTGAGCGAAAGCGTTTTGTGTGACATAGCACTGATTATTGGCCGCTTGATTCCCTTGGGGCGTGGTTGCACGCCAACCGAAGTTTCGGAATAGAAAGACTGCGGTGCTTGTGTGACCAGCGAGGACCGCTTTCCCTCGATAGGGAAATAAACATGCGCTGCACAGGTGAGAAACCATGCAGCGCGTTTCTGTTTTTTAGATGTAGTCAACGGGAAGGGTTTTGGGGAGGTCGAATTCCTTGAGACAAGCGCGGCATTCGAGCCGATCGTTCTTTTCCGGATCTTCGTCGTATTTGTCAGAGAGTCCTTCCACGATTAGCGTTCGCGGCTGGCCTTTCTTTGCCGGCCGGACTCGTACAATTTCGCGCCAGATGGTCGTGTCGCTCAGAAGTCGAAATGTGCCGCCGTGTTCGGATGGTTCTTTGCCATCGTATCCGCAGTATGGGCATTGGAGTTTGAAGTTTTGTGGCTTCGGTTGGATGATTTGACCATCTCTGATTGTGATCTCAACTTGATCGTCGCTCTCTTCTTCGCGCACGTCGCAGGTGTAGGGACCTTCGCGATCGTCTCCGCGTTCAAACTCGAGCATTGTAAGCTCGCCTCGGTGCAGCATCTCGCTGATAGCGTCTTCGGCGTCGCTTGCGCTTTCGGCGAATACGCGGACGGAAGCGTATTCGGAGAGATCGTTTGCAACTCCGACGATAAAAGGCTTCTGAGTCGGTTGGCGGCGTTTGCGAGTTGGTTTGGCCATGGTGTTTATAGTGCGGGCCGCTTCTTTCCAGCTCAGTCAACCATTGCTGATCGGAGCCGGTGTTTGAATCGAGAGTGCAGCCAGGGTGGTAGCCAATCTATTATCAATCGAGGATGGTTGAGTTGGCGGGAAGCTCGATACGTTTCGATTTGCCACTCGGGTTCAAATTTACGGCCGTGAGTTGCACAGGGCTTTAGTGTCCCAGGAAAGCCGTCAATTCGGCGGTTGATGCGATCATGCAGTCCGCGGCGAAATTCGCGCAGGACTTCCTTTCGTGATTCTGGATACCAATTGAAGCCGTTTTGAAAGGTTGAGTCTTCGGGCGCGGCAAGGACTGTCTTCCAGGCGGCGACATAAGAGCCCAAAGTCACCGTGCGGTTCTCAGGCAAGTGAACGACGCGTTGCATGTATTTAATTGGTCTGCGATTTGAAGAGTTCGCCGGCTGGAGAGGTCCCTGCTTTTCCAGGTCTGAATATGATTGGTGGGCCAACGAGCACGTGCGGTTTGCCGGCGCTTATGACTTGCATTCCGTGATAGAAGCCAAGAGGGTCATTGCGCGCGGTGTCTCCTGAGTAGGTGCAGTCGGTGTCTTTTGGATTGTTAATAACTTTGTCGGCGTAAGTGAGTATTTCACCGGCGAAATCAGCTGAAGCGACTAATTGATAAGCGGAGACGCTATCAGGAAGCGGGCCGCTGCCTGTGGAAACATAGCGGCCTTTTTCAAATTGAAAGGGTCTGCGCACAGTGCTTCTTGGATTCGAGATCATATCTCCTGAATAGGAAGCATTGATGTCTCCGTTCTTGCGGCATGATTCGTAGTTATGCTCGATCCGAGCGGGTTCTACGTAAATTACTCTGCGATCGGCGCGGTTCTCCTCTTGATGGATTTCTTCGGTGCCGATCGGCGGGCGACTTTCGATCTCTTCCTGTCGTCTTCGGTCGCGTTCCTCATGCTCGCGAATTGTTGGCGATGATCCGGTCTCGTGCCATTCCTTCAACTCTTCGAAACGGGCAAGGACATCGGGCGGTACGGTTTCTCCGGCTTTGAGTGCGAGGAAGACGGCGGCTTCCTGGCCTGATAGCCAGTCCTGAAAAGGATTGTCTCGGCCAGACACGCTCGGCTGCTTGTGATAGAGGATTGTTTCTTCCCAGGCCTCGTATTCTTCTTCGGACATTTCCCACGGGCGTTTGTTGGGGTCTAGTTGGACGCGGTGTAAGACTTCGGGGGCAACGTCGTAGAAGCTGAGTTGGAACGAAGCATTCATGACTCGTTAATAGAGTTTGAGTCGGACTTTCTCGCCGGCAGCGGATTTCACGGTAATTTCCGCGGGACTCGGCGCGCCGGCTTGGTTGGAGTCTGGTTGGTAAAGCTTTCGTGCGCTAACGAATCGGTTGCCGATTTTATAGTGGTAAGTGATTGAGACGATCGGGGCTGCCTGGTCTTTGAAGAATCGGCTGACCTGGTAAAGAGTGAAATCGCGCGGAACGCAATTGCCTATGATCGCGCGAATGATGTCTTGGATCGAGTTTTGGTACGATTCCTGTTGTGGATCGTAATCTCGTTCGTCGTCCGGACTGAATGCCGCCCAAACCTGATTATGCAGGAAGTCGATCGGGCTGGCGGCCGTGCCGACAATGAAATCGATGTCGTTGGCATCGTAGTTACTCGTGTCGTTGAAAGTGAAAACAGGCCCCTTTGTAATTTGAAGCCACTCTGTTGGAGGGTTATCGCCGTAAGAGATTGCGTAGTGGCCTGGTTGATAGAACCAATCGTGTTGAGGCTCGCCTTCAGGTTTCCACCATAGCGTTCCTATTGAAAGTCGATTCTCGTCGCCTTGTCGAAGCACATAAGCGGGCCCGGTCTCGGAGAGGAATGAGCGCAGTCCGTATTCAGCGTCGACAGCGCCGCCCTTGAGATGAACGGACACTTGTTCGTTTAACAGAAGCGGCAGTTCATCGTATGCAAAGATCTCGTTGATGCTCCGGTTGTTAAAGTCGTAGTCTGACGTTGAATTAAAGTCTTCGAGGGAGTTCGGGTTTTCGCTTGTCTGGATTGACTCGGCGACGATGTAAGGACAGTTTGCAAGTGAATACGAGGCGTCGAGTTTGTAACAGGCTTCAACGTGTGCAGCCTTGATGCGTGCGCGGTTTTTCGGGTCAAAGACGAAGGCCAAGATTTCGGACTTGATGAAGGCGAGTAACTCATTGTAAGCGGCGTCTTGGATGATGCCGGCGCGCGACGGCGATAACGGGTTTACCGGCCGTCCGGTCGTCACCTGCAGGTGGAAATCGAAGTAGTTGCCAAGTCCGCGTTGCAGGATAAGCTGACCGTACCAAAGTACACTCGAGCGAAGCGCGGTTTCATTGTATCCAATTTCAAGTTTGTTTCCTTTGTAGGTCGTTGAGATCAATCGGTCGTTCAGTCGGGCCCATGCGGGTAATGTTGTTCTGACCTTTTGAGAGTTGAGAGTTATTTTGAGGATGCCGTAATAGCCTTGGGCCGGGCTTGCGCTCTTGTATATCTGGTCGGTGAAATTGTAAATCTGATCTTTCGGCGTGAGCGAATCGTGAAGGGCTTTGACGAGCTCAGGAGAACATGAGACGGAAATTCGGAGGCCTGTTACGGGCTGGTCGAGAGTAACCATCCGTTCGAACCATACTGAATAGTAACCAGGGTCGGTCCACCAAAGTTTCGTATCGATAGTGAGTTCCAGGGAGCCGGAGCTGAACGTCACTTCGGTAATTTGATCGTGGGTTAAAAGGCTTACGATGCCTAAGCCCATCGGGTCCTGGTCTTCGATTGTCTCGTTATCGAAGTTAGACTCAGCGAGTTTTAGCAGGGTGTGGAACCCGTCAATGCCGTTCAGTAAACCGTGACCGTTATCCTGGATGGTAAAGCCGTTCTCGGTTGTGGTTATGTCGACAGTCGTTGATCCACTGCGCTGCGAGTTTTGAAAAAGCTCTGCAACGACCTCATCAATGCGGTTATGGAAAAGGCGTTTGATGCTGGAGCGAATCCGATCAGGATTAACCAGGACACTGAGATTGGAGGCGTGGTCAGGGACGGATGATTGTGGATTGTTTGTCATGGTACGAATGTCGAAAGACGAAACGAGCGTTTGATAGTTTGGGTTAAGACTGCGAACTGCGGGTGAAAACATTGGTTACTGGCCGCTTGTATTTGGCAAGTGATCGTCATTGCGCGCTTACGCGGGCGCGCGCGCGCGGGTGGTGCGCGTCGTATGATCTGCGCAAATGCAGGTTACTGACGGAGGTGTAGATTTGGGTCGTGGATAGGCGTTGATGACCGAGCAGTAGTTGTACGAACTGGACCTTGGCGCCGTTTTCGAGCAGGTGGGTGGCGAAGGAATGCCGCAGGGTATGCGGCGTGACGTCGGACAATCCGGCTTTGGCTGCCGTAGAGCTGATGATACTCCAGGCAAGCTGGCGAGTGAGAGGGCCTTGTTGGTTAAGAAAGATTGGACTGTCCGGACTCTTTCCCCGCGAAGCTCTGGTGGCCGAGTAACGCTCGATCCAACTTAGGGCCTGCGCGGAGATCGGGACCTGGCGTTCTCGATTGCCTTTGCCGTAACAGGTGACTACTCGCGGACTGGTGCTGATATCTCGGTATCTGAGGGTGATAGCTTCTGTTATTCGAAGGCCGGTGGCGTAGAGAAGTTCGAGTAGAGCGCGGTCGCGCAAACCTTCGTGGTTAGATTCCTTGGCAGCGTGCAGGAGTTCGGATACTTGCGTTGGCGTCAGGACGCGTGGAAGAGGTTGGGCTTTCTTTGGCGAAGGAATGTGGTCTGTGGGATTACTCGTAACTTCGCCTTCAGTTACGAGGAACTCGTAAAAGGTTCTGATCGTGCTTAGGGCCCGCGCAATGGAAGATGCGTTAAGGCATTTGCGGGACAGGGCTCCGATATGCCGGTCAATATCACGATTGCTAAGACCGCGGATTGTATTGTTGTTTGCGCTGGACCACTTTTGCAGTTGGGCCAGATCACGGCCGTAACTTTGGACGGTATTCGCAGAGAGTCCTCGTTCGATTGTGAGGTAATCGAGAAAGCGCTTAATCAATGGTGACTGTCGAGGCATGGATTCAAATCGGGTTGGAGATAGGTCGGATGTAGCGAGGGGCGGTTTCCGTGTGGCTTGCAACCGACGATCGTTTTACCCATCCGGCGCGGTCGTACACTGCTCCGCAGTCGCAGTGGTTGTCGTCTGAACGAATCATAACTTCCTTGCCGCAGGGACAATCGACGTGCATGTCTGCGGGTTGTCCTATCGGTGCGTCCGGATCTCTTTTGAGTGCGAGTTTTTGGTAGGCCATGATTTGGTTTCCTGCAGCCAGCCTATTCATTGGTTTCCGGGGCGGGCCGGTTCAATGCGGCCGGCTTTTAGGATTCTCTCCGCGGAGCCGAAAATCTTTCTTGCGCTTGCTTCCGGAATGGAGTCACCGTTGAGCCAGTTCTGGATGTATCCGCGGCAGTAGGTGGCTCCGTCGAGATTCAACGCTTCACAGCAAAGTAGTGCAACGGACTCGGCTTCCACTTCGCGGAGGTTCCTGGGAGTGCGCGCTGTGTCGTTAAAATCCATTTCCGTCGTATGCCCAAGATCGCAATGGGCCGTTTCATGGAAAAATGTCTTGTGCGGCATCTGAGCTACAGGATTAATCGCGATCTCTCGGCCGCGGGCATAGCCTTGTGAATTGCCATCTGTGTCGATGAACGGGACCTGCGTTATGTTGAGGTTCTTCAGTGCCGTCTCGGCGTTCCATGTAGGAAGCGTTGGTAGTTCAAACTCCTGACCGTCCGTTTGTGAGAGTACAAACCAGCGGGGTTTGTAGACGAAGGCAGTTGTGAAAGCGTCGTCCGAGTCTAACCCGCCTGGTTCTGTCTCGGCCGCTTTATGTTTGAACGTGATCGGCATGCACAAGATAAGCGCGCGTTCGCCTTTCTTGACGAACCGTCCGTGGGCTTGCCAACCCTTGAAAGTTTTGATGGGCCCGCTCTGAATGCCCCGTGCACGGCATTGGATCAAAGCGAGAATTTGATTTCCAATCGAATAGTTATGAAACGCGGAGTACGCCTCCATAATTGCGCCAGGCGTTCGTACGGCAGTTTCGAGAGCTTGAGAAAAGTTGAGTTGGTTTGATGAGTCGCTCATTGGTTGTTCTCGCTGCTGCAGCCGGCCGGTTGCATTCTGGTAAAGAGAAATAAAGCTTTTCCGTAGGAGACTTCTGCTCGCGCCTGATCTCGCGGGCTCCTGCAGCGGCTCTCGGAAGCCCTTAGCACTGTGTTGCTGTAGTTGAGAAACTGTTTGATGTGCTCGAGAGCGAGAGTATTGCCGTGCAGTGCTGCGCGAATGCGTTGTTGCCCTGCCTCGGTCGTGCGTCCGTCTCGGGAGAGTTCTATTTCGATCGGCGGTGTCATGGGTTAGTAGTTAGTTATTGGTCGCGCCGCGCTGATCGTTGACGGCGGGCTGGTATCGGTAGACTTTGAAGGGGGCCAGGGCGTGTACTGCGTGGTGCATTCTGGCGACGTTGTTTGAGAAGAACCAGACTCGGCCAAGGCGAGTCTCGGTTGTTTCCTCAATCTGTTCTATTGGCAGCGAATCGTCGAGGCTTCCAGAGAAATCGCAGAATCCGTTAGGGCTGAAGTAGAAGCTGCTGTCGTTGTTCTGGCGGATTGTGGTTTGGAGACTGTCGGTCCAGTCGTGTGTGAATCTCCGGGTTGAGCAGTCTGGCATGATGACGAAATCTCCAACGCGTGGGCCTTCGCGTTGATTGAGTTTGTGGATTCTTTCGGCGAGCAAGGCGTAGTCGCGCTCGGAGTGCTGTTCGGCGGTCTCTGGTTTGTAGAAGGATTGATTCAGGGCGCGGAATTCGTTGAGAGTCATTGTGGAGGTTGTGTTCATGGCTGAGTTTGGTGCTGGTGTCAGAGGTGTCCTGACCGCCTTTTATTAGCTGATTCAGTAAGCATCGGGGCGGCAACTTGGGCAGATGCCGTAGCCGTTATCTTGATCGAACCGGCGTTGTTTTTCGTAAGTGCTTTCGAAACTTTCTCCGCAGCATCCGCACTCGAAATCAGCGAGCGTATCGCCACCTTTGCCGTCAAGGGGGAGAGAGACATCAGAGCGCATGAGGAAGTCAGTGGTTTCGCAGTTCTCGAAGTAGGTACTAAGTTGATAGGCGTTATCGCACCATCCGGCCGTGATGCTTTCAATCTGGACTGAGCGATCCATGTCGATGACTGCCACTTCGAGCCACGGGTTATTGCAATGATTGTCTGCGACCACTGCGAGTCGGCGCCCGTTTGGAGCGGTCCAAATCAGAGCCTCAAAGTCGCGCACAGTATGTTCCTTGATCAACTGCGCAGCGATCGCAGCGGTTTCCACTGGTTTGGACGTGTGCATTGTGGTTTCAAAGTACATCGGAGCTTGTTTCCTTCTTTCTCGCTTAATGCATTGCGGTGGCCACGTATCGCCGGGTAACGCAGTTTTCCGCGAGGGTGGTTATCCGAATAGCGATTGTTGGTGCTGCGGTAGCTCTGGTGGAAGTAAAGTTGCGGGCTCACGGGCCTGCAGATCGAAGTTGTTGTCTACTCCGATCGTTTCGAATGTCGGTGATGGTTTTGAGTCTGGCGGTTGTAAGTTGACGAACGCTGGACCGCGCGGAAGAGTTCCGGCGCGTACCTCGATGCAAGAGAGACAGGTAATTAAAGCTCCGCAGTCGCGGCAAACAAAGTCGCGATGTTCGTGTTCGTGGGTCATGGGCGCGCCAGCGAATTCAGATAGTGACGTCGGAGTTGTGCCAGTCAGACGCTTCCTGTACTTCCTCTTTGTCTGCTTTGCCCTTGCTGTGGTTGGGGTCAAAGCAAGCGGCGGCTTCTTCTTCGGTCAGCCGATAGCCGTTTCCGCTGAACTGGCGATAGAAGGTGTAGAGCCCGTTTCTGTATCCGGCAAAGACGTAGTAATCGCCGGTCTGCGTGCTGTTGTAGCCGTGGCCTTGCTTGAAGCGAAGAGCTTGCTTGGGAAGAAGGCTCCGGAGCGTCTCGCCGGCGAGGGCGGTTATTTCATCAAGGGCTGCTCCCATGACGTCTGGATCGCTGTTCGAGTTAGCGGGCCAGTGCGCAATTCGTTCGAGGATTTGCAGTGGGTCTGGTTGAGCACCGGAAACGTTGCCGATAATGTGTCCCGCCTCACAGAAGATGATTGTGTTGTCCTCTGCGCAGAGTTCGATGATATCGGCCTCTGATTCTGGTTGCGGCCCGCCATCGTAGTCGACAACTAATCCATCTTCGAGCGAGACTCCGAAGAGGCTGAGTCTGACGATCGCGTTTAGAAGTCCGGCGCCGCACTGCGGACAGGCGGTCACGATCGGGGAGGCGGCTTGTTTTCCAGTGCTCATGGTCAACTCCTAAGACTCTTGGGACGCGGGTTTGTAGCGATAGACCCTGAAGGGAACCTTGGCTCGAACGCCGTTATTGGCCTTTGCGTGATCATTGGAAAAGAACCAGACCGTGCCGAGGCGCTGCTCGTCCGTTTCCTCGAGCTCGTTTAATGGCAATGGATCATCGAGTGCGCCTGAGAAATCACAGTGGCCTGACCTCGTGAAGTAGAAGCTGGCGTCCTTGATGGTGGGACACGTAGTTTGGAGTCCTCCTCCGACATCGGACCAGTCATAGGTAAATCGTCGCTCGGAGTTGTCAGGGTAAATTACAAAGTCACCGATGCGAGGTCGTCCCTGACGTTCATTCAGTTTCTTAATGCGCGCAGTGAGGATATCGAAGTCTCGTTCGACGTCTTTATCGGAGCGATGAAAGTTGGGATTTAGCTCTCGGAATTCCTTCAGGGTCATAGACAGAGTGCGAGGGCGGTTGAAGGCGCGGCTGTTAACGATGCGATCGGCGATCTCGTCCGGCTGGAGCGAGATTAGATCGTTGAAGGTGAAATAGCGCTCTCCGAGCCGGGCGTAGATCGCTGTAACGTTTCCATAGAAACGCTCGGACATTTTGAAAGACTCGACGCCTTTGGCGTTCTTCCAACAGACAGGCGGCAATACCTCGAGTGCGTAGATGTATTGAGCTTCGGTGATCTCCTGCGGTTCTGTCTTGCAGGAATTCTCAGCGGCGCGATAAATGTTTTCCCACTCGCCGATTTCTGCGTCCGGGTATCTGATACGAACCTGAGCGAGAGTTTCTTTTTTGATTGTCGATCGGTAGACACCGTCGGAGTCGAGTTCGGCGGTATCAATGATCGTGCGGCTGCCTGGTACGTGGAAACAAGGCTCTTTGAATTCTGGAGGCGTGGTCTGTGATGTTGGATTCACGGTCAAGCGGTCTCCTGGATTGTCGATTAGTTCGACGCGTAATAACCGCTTGATCTTTTTGAATTCGTTGACTGGAAACGGCGGGCCAGTTGGATAACTGGCAAGGTTTCAGTGGAGTGCGGCGGGCATGCCGATGCCGGCGCATACATGCCAGGCGGCGACGCGGCGTAAAACCTTGAGCGCGTCAGGCGGCTACGCGCCTTTAGTGCGAACGGTGGTGTCAGAGTTGAAGACGTGATCGTTGGCGCAGTAGACGGTTGTGTTCTGGAGATCGCAGAGCTCGAGAATGTCATCCTCGTTTTCTGGCTGCGGCCCGCCATCATATTTGATAAGGAGTCCGGCGCTATTTACTTCCACTCCGTAGAGATAGATCTTGAGTGCGGCCTGTAGTTCGGCGCCGCATTCCGGGCAGGCAGTAAACACTCGGTCATCTTGAATCTGCTGCGTTGCGCTGTTGGGGGATGGAAGAGCTCCGGTTGAGACGAGTCCGCGCTTGAGCAGTCGTTGTGGTCGCTGGCTTTTTCTCATAGCTAATGGATTTCGTACCGAGTTGGGTTGCGCCGCGTGCGCCCCGCAGCCTCTCCGTTCTTTAGCACAGGTCGTTGGTCTACTACCCGCTCTGTTTTTGGCAACGCTGAAAGTGGAATGGGTACTGGATTAGAAGACGCGGCGAGAACGCTGCCTTTACATTGCAGACCTGCAGAAATACGATGCTGCATTGTTTCTGTGGCGCGGTGCATGCCTAAAGCGATTGGTTTGAGCGACTAGCTTGGCGCGGCGTAGAGAAATCTGATGGAATCGCTGGAGACACTTATCGAGGAGGCAAGCAGCGAGTATGCGCATCATGAGATGGAAGAGCCTGTCTTGCTCGATGGTACTTCTGAAATGCATGCGCGCAATTCATTGGGCCACATCCTTAACGAGCGTTGGGACGAGGCATTGAAGGAAGCGAAAATAGCAGCCGAGCAGCGTTCACGGTGGCAGTGTTTCCTGGAAATCGTAACCCGTATACATAAGATTTCATCCTGACCTGAGATTTTCGTCGCTGCCAACTTTGTCTAAACTATGATCGCGTTTCTCTCTAGATCCTTCGCCACCTGATCTGACAACTGCGTTTGCTTCCTTCTGGTGTTGCCGAATGACCACACCTTAAGTGTGACTCAGAGGCCTATTGATTTTGCTGCACAGAGGCTGCCAGGGTGAGTCTTGGCCGAGCGGTTTGAGCTGCTGTCGTGGGCTCGGGGTCTTCACTATCCGAAGTCCCGAGTCGAAGCGCTGCGAGTGCGGCCGATCCGTATGAATCGGTGGCGGCGCTCATCGCTGCGGCGGCAACGCGGCTGAGGTATTGGTGAAGCTGCTCGGTTGGAAGAATTACAAGGATGGAGCGTGGGAGTCTGATAGGTCTTCGTTTAGACGCGACCGGCCGGCTGGAAACGGAATGGAGGCGATGATTTGGAAAGAGTGAGAGCTGATCAGTGATTTCAGAATCGGCGGCGCCGATCTCCTGGCCTTGATCATCCTGGTTTGTTAACGGCTTGGTCATAGGTTCTTTTGCTGAGGCTCACTGGCCCAAAGACAGGAAAAGACTCTTTCCTGAACACAGTAATCGGCAATTGGTGTGCCGTGTTGGTAAGAAAAAGCGAGCATTGGTTTGTAGTGTTTGGTGTTTGAGAGATTTAGTTAGAAAGCGGGAGAAGAAAGTGAGGGTCTTAGTGAATGGTGGGCCAGTCTTTGGTCATGTTAAAGATGCCGCTTGATAGCCGCGTTGCGTTTTTGATTGTATGGCTGTTTGAATCCGGAGGAAGGCTGTGACCGCGCGCGATCGCCTTTAAGACTTCACAGTCGAGTTCAGCCGTGGTGAGTTTGAATCTTTCGTTCACGTCGTAGGCTTCCCAGGTGACGTAAAAGGGCATGACGTCGGCGTGGATGACTTTTACAGGAGTGATACTGGTGACGAGAAAGTCGTTTTCGAGTATCAGGAAGTCCCCTGGTGCGGGACGTTTGATCAGAGTGTAGGAGGGCACGTAAAGCGCGTTTGGTTCAAAGCTCGAGATTTTGAAGGCTTTGGAAGAGTAACGGGCTCTAGCGGTTATTTCGCGCATGAGTTCTAGTAATTCCAAGGCTCGCTCGGGAGTCAGCTTGATGATCGCGGTAACTGCCTCGTGAAGGGCGGTGGCGCGAGGAATGCGGGAGGTGGGAAGCGCAATCGGTGTGGCCATGTTTGTTGAGGTATGAGGTAGGTAATCAATCAAAGCCTTGCGACGTTTATTGAGACGGTCTTTCGTTGGCCGTCTTTTCTTTTTTAACGCGTACTGTTTTTGGATTTAGTTATCTCGCTCAGGGGGAGATGTGGTTTCGTGTCTTGCTCGTATTGGATTTTGATAGCTTGTAGGCTCGTCAGTGTCTTGCCAGTAAGCCATTGCGCTTCGCCAGCGGCCAGTTGCGGCTTCGACTATGGAGACTGCGTGCTTGGCAGCAGCGAGCGCGTCGTGATTGCCTTGCCTTATCAAGAGGACGGTGATTCGCGCTAGAGTTCGGCGGACGGCTCGTTCAGTGAGGCAGTCGGACGTGAGGAGCAAACTGGCGACCTGTTCGCTTAGGCCCGTCTTTGCAACAGCGGCCTTTTTGGTCTTGCGAGGAGCTTTCTCTCCCAACAGGCTTCGTATGTAGGGAAGTACTTCGCGGCGAAGGTTGAGGCGGAGGGCATCGAAGCGACCATCGAGTGCGGCTTCTCGTTCCTTGGCACTCTTGAGTTGAGGTACCCCGACGATGCGGCGAATGTGAGTAGCAATTTCGGGCGCGGAGAGGGTAAGGATTTCGGTTTTGAAAACAGCATCGACGGCGCGTAGTGCCGGCTCGTCCTCGGCGCGAAATTGTAATTCGATTGTTTGTCCGGAGCACCAACAGTTTCCAAATGATCTCCCAAGCTCCTGATCATTGGCGCCGAGCAGTAGTTCGCGCTCCCAACGCCGGCCTTTGCACATGCTCTGAAAGATGTGTTCGATTAGTTCCTCAGTGGTTAGTGTGACAGGCGGCGGTGCAGGCTTTTCGCTCGTTTGTGCTTCCGTGGACGACTTTTCAGGAAGTGGCTTGCTCGACGTATCGGCAGTCGAACGTGGGACGGTGAAGAGCGAGTGTTGAGTCGCGGCGGTAGTCATCGTTTCGTTCGGCGGGTTTCCAAAGCGCGTAACAGAGCGGGCTGGTTTCGGTCTAGGTTGCCAGGTCTACCAGCCGCTTGGTTTTTTTGACTACGTGCTCACGCGCTGGCGGCAGACTGTTCAAGGCTGCTGTTCGGTGTGAAATCGAGCGGCTCTGGCACCTGGAACTCTGTTTCGGGTTGAAGCGCAGATCCGTATTCACCGTAGTCGTCGCGGCCGTAGCTGTAGGTTGTGCCTTGCCCTGGGATCGGAGTTGTGTCGGACATCGCTTTATGGCGGTTTTGAGAGTTTCCGGTCTTCGTTAATCGGCTCTCCGCTTTTGTTTTCAGGCCGCCAACGCGCTTTCTCGACCGGTATCTTCCTCGCTCGCGTTGTCGTTGGCGATCAGGCGCGCAAAAAGTTTTTGGAGCGCAGTGCGGTCGTATTGGAGGCGGTTAGCAGCATGGGTCATGCTGCCCGTTGAATTGCGGACGCTTTCGATCACCGTGCGCTTGAGGCGGTTGATGAAAACTTGCATTGATTCTCCCTGCAACAGCATGCGGCAATCTGCCGGGAGGAGAACTGCTCTTTCGCTTGCGACGGCGCAATGGTTGTTTGAAGTCTCCGGCTGAAATCGGGCGATCTCGGAACGAGCGGCGGCGGCGGTGATGGGCATCCCCTCGTTGGTGCGAGTGGCGAGTCGCGAGAGAACGTTGTGGAGTTGTCTGATGTTGCCGGGCCAGTCATAGACGGCGAGTTCTGTGAGAGCTTTGTCTTCGATTTCAAAAGGTGTTGGAAGCGACGCGAGTTGCTGTTCGTACACGAGCCGATCGTGGACGAGCAGGGCGATATCTTCGCGCCTTTGTCTGAGCGGGGCGATGGGCACTTCGAGGACGGCAAGGCGG
>DASXSC010000030.1:0-5208 GCA_036506215.1 Pyrinomonadaceae bacterium
AGACTTCTTCCAGTTTGTGTCGGAATTCATCTACGGGACGAAAGTTAATGATATTCTGCCGCGAGATTACCAATACCCCAGATTGCAAAAAACATTCTATCGAGCAGCGGAGAGTGATTGACGTGACTTCGCGCCATCGAAGCGCTTGCAGCGGACTCGCCATGAGCGGGCTTCTTTTGTAAGTAGCGTGGGCGAGCCGCTGAAGCGCAACGTTCGGCGCTACTTGAAATTTCTGCCCACGAAATTGTCGTGTGCAGCGTTCATGTATTGGTCGAGTAGGTTCGGCGCACCCGGGGGGAGAAGAAACAAGATGAAAAACCTGTTATTGATTGCTCTATCAATTCTGGCATTCGTGGTTTCGACCGCAGACGCTCAGAACAAGCGGTGTAAGTTCGAGGCGAAAAACGGCAGGGTCGTGCTGCGCGATAAATCGAAGAGTTGCGTTTTAGCGCTTAAAGAGCTGGAAGCTGTGTTCGCCAAACGGGTACAGGCCGTAAAGAACAAAGATGCGGAGGCTCAAGTCGCACAAGTGTCACCTGATTACTCCGCCACTGAGCCTAATGGACAAACGCTGAACTATGAGCAAATAGTCGCTTACATGAGAAGGGGCGCTGAGCAGATCGTAAGTGTAGGCGATTTGAGTATCACCATCGAGAGCTTAACGGTCAACGGGAATGAGGCCATCGTCGATGCCCGACAAAAGTTTCCTCGAACTCAAAGGCTAAGAGACGGAAACATTCATAACGTAGTGACCGGCGTCCTTCAGCGGGAAATTTGGGTCAGGACGATAGAGGGTTGGAAACTCAAGCGTGTGGATAATCTCAGAGAGCAGAGGTTCTTAGTTGACGGTAAGCCGTTTAACCCTGGCAGTCCGTAGGAGGGGCTAAAAGCTTCTTCCCTTCAATCACGCCGAACAATTTCGTTGGACGCGAGCGGCGGGGGTGCTTCTTGAATAACTTGGTGCGGCGGAGGGTGCTTTGATTCACGCCGCCGCGTCAACTCAAACGTTCGGCGGCTACGCTTGCGGCCTCAGGGGCAAAAGCAAATTTGGGAGGGCTTCCGAGTACGTTTCAATGCAAGAAACGGAACTAGATAACGGCGTAAGCCCAATAGCTCATCATTCTTGGTGGAAGCGACTTCTAATAGGCGCGCTCGCCGGTGGTTTCTTCGGCGCATTGGAAATTTGGTTTTATGAATTCTCTATAAATCGCTTAGTGGCCGCGATTCTATCCGGCGCGACCTTCTTTGCAATAATCGGCCTTCTTGCCACGAAGTTCGCGAAGGACAGGTCGAAAGTTATTGCACTCGGCGGGCTTGCCGGGCTCCTAGCGGGCATCGCCTACTGGCTTGTAGCCCGGCCTTCTTCTTCGCTTCTCTTGGCCGTTGGAATTGGTTTGCTCGGTGGAATTGTCTATGCCTGGGCTGAGTCGAAAGGCTAGGAGCGGCAAGCTATCATCAATCGACAACGTATCTACGGTTGCGACCATTCTTTGGGATAAGGTTGCATGTCCCATTCCTGATCGGTGGTATAGATGCCCCAACCCATGAATTTGTAATAAGCCGTCATGGCGGCAAAGTGACTGTCCGCTTCCACGGTCCAGATTAACTTGGCGTCGGGACTAAGAGACCTACGAGAATCGTTCCCACGCGGGCCAGCAAGACAAAACGTATACTCAGAGTATTGTTCGCCTCCAATGTCCTTCCAAAGTTCGTGCTTCAGCATCATGTGTGTTGCGAGTAAGTGAGCACCAACATTGAGTTATGCCGCCTTCGGCGTTGCGACCCGTTTAATGCGTTCATATTCCTTGCGTCGAGCGTGGTGCGTATCCCAAAGATCAACGTCCTGTTGTAACCCTAACCACATCTCAGGGGACGTGCCGAAAGCGCGTGCCAGGCGGTGCGCCATGTCGGTAGTAACCGGCCTGCGCTCGTGCAGGATCTCGCTAATAGTTCGTCGAGAGACACCAAGCAGTTTCGCCAGCTTATCCTGCTTCAATCCCGCTGCCGGCAAGACATCCTCGCGCAGAATCTCGCCGGGATGTGTCGGTCGTCTTTTTCGATTGTTTCGCATCGTTCACCTACGGCGTAGCGAAATCAACTTTCCTAATCAACGATTTTCGATCAGTTTCAGTGCGCGGATGGCGTCAATGCTCTTAAACATGCGGAACTGATGAGGAAAGCGAATGAAATCGTATCTCTCATACCAACGAGCGAGCTTTTCATTTCGGGCATCGAGCATCATCGCGCGAACTCCCGTCTTTCTTGATATCTCATCAATCCGCGCCTGAGCGTCCATCAGCATCAGCTCGCCATAACTGCGACCCTGAAATTCACGATCGATGCCCAGTTGCCCGAGAAGGATCACAGGGATGGCGCGCTTGATGCGGGGGCGGTCGCCGGGTATTTCTTCCTGTTTCACTTGAGCCATCAACAGAGTGTGATATCCAACGATGCGGGTGGGCTCGACTTGCTCGTCGACGAGGACCATCGTGCGGCTGAGGTCCCGCTCCTGGTCCTGGAGAGCCTGCTCCTGAAGAAAGCGTGTGACTTCTTTATCTCCACAGTCGAAACGCTGCCGGGCGTGACTCCTGGAGATGGGTTCAACCAGCAAGGCGATGTCTCACACCTTCCCGTCGACCTCGCCGGTAGCGAGCGGCAGCAGCACGAGACGACTTCGACGGCTTCCTGCTGCGGCCCAGCGATTTAAGGAAGAAACTATAGTCGTCGGCATCAAGCGTCACGGTATCGTGTCGCTCCAGAATTTCGTTGGCTCTTTCGCTGAGCGCAGAGACGGCGAAATCGGTTAGCCCCTGGCCAGTGATGGCTGCAGCCCTAGCGACCCGTGCCTTAATGTCGGGACTTAGACGAAAATGCATTCTGTCTTTGTCTGCCGTGCTCACCTTCTTTGCCTTTGCGACTGTCATTATCTCCGCTCCTTGACTCTAAGTGGCAATCTGCCACATGCATTATGGCAAACTCTCTTAATAGAATTCAAGTCAACTTAAGCTATTCATAGGATTGGAGGCGGCGATCGGAACCGAACCGATGAATAAAGGTTTGCAGAAATCGAATAGGACGTTTCACTGAAGGTCAAGGAACTACAAGTAGGTGTAAAGACAACAACTTGGTTTTTCCGCGTGTTCGTCCTTGTGCTTCCATGTATGCAGGTATTTACTACAATTTTTACTACAGTGCTAATGTGCTGGCGCGGAATTGTTAAGTTTGCTCAATCTAGTAGTAAGAACTTTGCGATTATCCCCAAGCCGGTGAGAGGTTCAGCCGTTGTAGCCTGGCTCGGCATAAAATTTTCTTAACCAGTCTAATGACGGCCAAGAAATTTGACACAAATCAGGTTTTGGCGGTGTTACCAACTTAGAAATAAATGCGCGTTAATGGAGTCCGAGCCGCAATCGATTCAATCCCAGCCCAATCAGAACGGCGCGACAATGCCGTAGGTTTTGATGAGGCGTTTACGCTTCATCACCGGGTGGTCTTTTCGACGGCGCGGGCGGTCGTGCGCGATGCAGCTCTGGCAGAGGAAGTTACTCAGGAAGTATTTCTCAAACTTTATCGCCATCTGGATTCTGCGCCACGCGCGGACTTACTTCGGGCGTGGTTATTACGCGTCACGTTGAACGAAGCGCGCAACACAATTCGGAGTCGAAATCGTGCACTGGCGCGCGATACAAATTACCAAAGAACCACGAGTCAAGACCTCGCGACGCAGTGCGAACATGAAAGTCCCCAGCAGCTCGAGGCCGCGACGTGCGCACTGGATAAAATCAAAGAACCGATGCGAAGTTGTTTGCTGCTACGACACCAGGGACTCTCATATCGCGAGATCGCACAAACGCTTTCGCTGAAAGAGAACAACGTCGGCAGCTTGATTGCCCGCGCGCGTAAAGAATTCGCGCGAACGTACGGCAAGATTGGGTTGAAGCGATGAAAAACTGCATTAATGAAGGAGCCCTCCAGGCATGGTTTGACGGCGAACTGGACGCGGATGAAGCAGCGAACGTGGCCGCGCATTTGAACGCATGTCTTCAGTGTGCTGAAGCGGCGCGCGCGGTCGAAGCTGAAAACCTAATCCTATCCGAAGGATTGGCTACTGAGTTTGCCGCAGCGATTCCGACCGAGCGATTGCGACAACGTGTCGATGCTGCCGTCGCTGCACTTCACCATGCGAGTGTGCCGACCGTTAGCCAATCACGTTGGCGTGCAGTACGCGAAAGTTTCGCTTCATTTCGACCGCTTGCATACGCATCAATCGCGGCTGCGATTCTGCTCGCCGGATTTGTCGGTTTTGTTTACTTGAAGAAAGAGAGAGCCACGCCTGGCACGGCGCAAAATAATTCTCCTGGCATGCTTTCGGCAATTTCGAAGGAACCTACCGAACAACCGCCAACCCCCCGTCCTTTTCTTTCGCGGAAGATCGAAAAGGTGCGTGGATCTAAGGCTATGAACCGACGCCGAGCATACGAACCAGACGCGATGTCGTTATCGTGGCAAGAGCGTCAGTATGACTATGCGATTGCCAAGCTGAACGGAGCGATCAAAGTTCAGCCTCCGATGCGGCCTTCGCTTCAGGTTGAATATGAATACAATATGGCGCTCATCGACAACGCGATCGCGACGAGCCGTGACACCGCGCGTAAGAACCCTAAGGATCCGCAGGCCGCGCAATTCGTGCTCGCCGCTTATCAAAGCAAAGTCGATCTGATGAATCAGATCGCAAATGCGCGCGTGCCGGAGAAATAGACGGCTCGAGACCAATGCGCAAGTTCAATGTCACCATTACCGGCGTAGACGTCGCTTTCTCATGCCTTGATCTCCGATTGGGGAAATACATGCCACAAAAGCAACTGCCCCGGTGTTATGTCAGTTGGAAAGCCAACAAAGAGATCTGACGAAAGGAAAGCCTATGAAGAAAGCAGCCTTATTAATCGCCGTCCTGCCTCTGGCGGTAGTTACACTTGCCGCTAACGAAGTGAAAATTGCGCAAGGCTATGCCGCCGCCATTATCCCATCATCTTTTTCCGATGCCGTTCAGAAACCGAAGGGTGACGAGCTGACGGAAGAGTTTCATCAGACTTATCCGTTGTCGCCGACGGGCCGCGTCAGTGTCGCAAACATCAACGGCGACGTTCATATCAACGTTTGGGACCAGAATTCTGTCAAGGTCGATGCCGTCAAACGCGCTTACAGTCA
>DASXSC010000031.1:0-4921 GCA_036506215.1 Pyrinomonadaceae bacterium
AAAGGTAACCGACTCTCCCGCCAGGGCACGCCGAGCGTTGGCATGAAGATCCGGGGAGTCGTGATAGAGATCAAAGATTGATCGACCGACGAGTTCCCCGGGTTTGACTCCAAAGGTGTCGAGCCCCTTGCCTTCAGAGAGAGTAACCACACCAGAACGATCCAAAGCAAATAGAATGACTGGAGTGCTGCCGATGACACTACGCAAACGCTCCTCGGTCTTTGTTAGCTGCTCTTCCGCGAGCTTGCGTTTGGTAATGTCGACCATCACACCGCGCAATTTGGCCGGACGATCGTCCTCTACCATCACAGTGACGAGATCTCTTAACCAGACTGTTCTGCCGTCGGCTGCGATCATTCGATATTCAAAATCGTGGTCCTGTTTTTGGGCAGTCGCGTTTAAGCAAAATTCAATAGCCCAGTTACGGTCATCAGGGTGAACGTGATCTCTCCAAAAGGTCGGCTCACGCAACCACTGCTCAATCGGGTAACCGAGGATGCGCTCAGCTTGCTCGCTGACGAACGAGAACGTGAATGTTTCAGCGTCAGCCTCCCAGACAATGCCACCAACAGTATTAACAAGATTACGGAATTGGTCGTTGCTACGCATCAGCTCCGCTGTTCGTTCTTTAACCTTGCCTTCGAGTCCAACACGGGCTCGCTCCAAAGCATGCTCTGCACGTCTTCGCGCCGCGCTCCATGAGCTGATTAGCAATGCCGAAAAAAGAAACACAGCAAGATGGACGACATCGTGAAAACTGAACGAAAAGGCGAATCTCGGCTCGAGGATGAAGAAGTTGATAGACAAGGTTGAAAGTACGACAGCAAGCAAGCCTGGACCAGCGCCTCCAAACCACGTACTCAAAATGACTGCCGGGAAAAAAAGCGGCGTGCGGAACGTGTAACCCTGAAACAAAAGGGTCACGGATAAGGAAATGCCGACCAATATTACGGACAATCCGTATCTTAGAAAGGCGGGTGTTGCCGACGGTACGTTGTGATCCGTCTTCGGCATTCTCTTGGCTCCGATTCGAAACAACATAATACGCCTTTGCACGTCATGCAGAAGTCCATGTTAGACTATCAAGCCTGTGCCGCGTGCCCGATGAAACTGTAATATTCTCCGATCCCCGCGCCACTTTTGTTTTCTCCCTCGAAAGAGGGACTGAAAAATCCCGCGTGTTCTCTGTCGTTTACTCCCGGCAAATGGATGATTCTGTGCTCGAGCGAAAACTATGACGCAACAAAATTTGACGCGAAAATCGCGCAGTATCTTCCGGCATAGGCACACGAAGCGAATCACTCGAAGCGATTCGTGAGAAGCGCGAACGGGAGCGCACGTCAGGGGAACCTAAGATGAGTACCGCCCAAGGATCGATTCTGGTAAAAGCGCCGATTGGCAGTGTCTACCGCCGATGCCTGCGATTTGAGGATTCCCCGCAATTCATGACTGCAGTCAAGGAAGTAGAAAAGCTGGACGCAAACCATTTTTCCATGGCCGTGACCTGCAACGGCAAGCGAATGGAAGGGGTGCTTGAAATCATGCTGCGAGTTCCGGAGCGCAGACTGGCCTGGCGATTGGTGGCCGGCAAATCACGTTGCGACCATGTCGCAACTGGTGTCACGTCTTTCACTTCGCAATCCGATCGAAGCACGCGCGTGAACCTAAAGGTAAGCTCCCCAACAGTTGGCGACGATCTCTCAGATCGAGTTCATCAATATCTGCGCAATTTCAAACGGCTGGTCGAGAACCGGGCACGACGAAAGAGAGCGACTCTGTGAGAATCATGAAAGAAGCCGGTACAATTGAATTTATCTCTCGAATGAGCGATGGCCGAGTCAGAATGAACGACAAGATCGCTGGCTAACAAGAATAAATGAACTAAGATTCTTATGAGCCATTACCAACTAGACATTCGTGAATGGCGGGCCCAGCAAAACACCGAAATCCGTAACAGGAAAAACGTAATTAATCGCGCAAGTAGAACATCAACCAGTACAAACGAAACTATGAACAAGCCTAATTCGAAAAAGACTTCCGAACTGCTTCGCAGACGCGACGCCCCGCTGGAGACGCGAACCGATCTCACAGCTTCGGCGACCAAAGACATCACCGCGGCCATGAACGCCATTCTGGCTGATGTGTTCGCGCTGTACGTGAAAACGAAAAATTTCCACTGGCACATGAGTGGGCCGCACTTTCGTGATTACCACTTGCTACTCGATGAACATGCCGATCAGCTTTTCGCGATGACGGACCCAATCGCGGAACGAGTTCGAAAGACTGGTGGACTCACCCTGAGATCGATTGGTCAGATTTCCCGTACTCAGCGGGTGCTTGATAACGATGCAGAGTATGTCGAGCCATTGGACATGCTGGCTGAGTTAGCAGACGACAACCGAACGCTGGCCGCGCGACTTCGCGAGGCGCACAACGTGTGCGACGAGCACCGTGACGTTGCTACCGCGAGTCTGATCGAAGTCTGGATCGATGAAACCGAGCGCCGCGCGTGGTTCCTGTTCGAGGCGACGCGCCGCGCGAATTGATCCTACCAAACATCTTTAAATGTCATTCTGAGCGAAAGCGAAGAACCTCTGATCACTTGTGAGCCGATCCGGAAGGAACGAGCAAGGATGTTTCGGTCCGCTCAACATGACAGCGCCATTTATGCAATGACTCTGAGTAACACACGACTACACCAACCACGATTATGAACTATCGACTACTTGGAAAATCAGGATTGCGTGTTTCGGAATTCTGCCTTGGCACCATGACCTTTGGCGAAGATTGGGGCTGGGGCTCAAGCAAAGATGAGGCGAAGAAAATCTATGACGCCTTTCGCGAAGCCGGCGGCAACTTCATCGATACCGCCAACATCTACACGAATGGCACGAGTGAGTCCTTTCTCGGCGAATTCCTTAAAGGACATCGCGAGAGCACGGTCCTCGCGACGAAGTTTACAAACGCCGCTCCGGGCACGGACCCAAACGCAGCGGGCAATCACCGCAAGAACATGGTGCAGGCGGTCGAAGCGAGTTTGAAGCGGCTTCAGACTGACTACATTGACCTTTATTGGGTTCACATCTGGGACCAGATCACTCCTGTCGAGGAAGTAATGCGCGCCCTGGATGATCTCGTTCGTCAGGGAAAGGTGCTTTATGTCGGAATCTCCGATGCGCCGGCCTGGTGGATCGCTCAGGCGAATACGCTGGCTACTCTTCGCGGCTGGTCGCCATTCGTTGGACTGCAAATCGAATACAGCCTGATCGAGCGAACAGTCGAGCGGGAACTGATCCCGATGGCTAAAGCGCTGGATCTTGGAGTAACCGCATGGTCGCCGCTCTCCAGTGGCGTGCTTACGGGAAAATATCACGGTCACGGTTCTTCTGAAGGCGGACGTATGAGCTCCGATATGGTGAAGGAGTTCATGCCGGAGGAGGAAAGAGCCAGGCGCATCGTTGCGGCCGTTAAAGCCGTAGCCGATGAGGTCGGTTGCAGTATGGCACAAGTTGCCCTGGCCTGGCTACGTTATCGGCCGGTGCCAGTGATCCCTATCATCGGTGCGCGGAAGCTGTCACAACTCAAGGATAACCTTGCGAGTGCTGATGTTTCGCTCTCTGCCAAGCAATTAAAGACACTGGATGAAGCCAGCAAGATTGAGCTTGGTTTCCCACACGAATTTTACACGCGAGATATGGTTCGTGGCCTTGTTTACGGCGGGATGCGCGACAGGATTTTGGTCTAAAACATTCAATGCTTCCGCTGATTCAAAACACGTCGACGCACGCAGCCGACACTAGATAGTGAGATTGTGGCACTCATCGAAACAAGCCGACTTAGCGTGAAGGAGCCTCGCGACGGCTGGATCGGGCGTTTTTTCCATTCGCGAAATATGACGTTTGCCTACTACTCGGTTAAGGCGGGCGCCTGGATTCATGAGCATTCCCATCCAAACGACGAGGTCTGGAATATTATCGATGGTCAGCTTGAGATCACGATAGCCGAAGAGACCGAGGTGGCCCGTCCCGGATGTGCGGCGGTGATTCCTCCAAATACTGCTCACTCAGTCAAGGCGCTGACCGACGTGCGAGCCATCGTCGTCGATTATCCACGGCGTGACTCGATAGGCGGCATCGCTTTGTAGCTCACGAATGCTTGAATGCAGACACGGAATTTCTCTTCGGGACCTTTCACTGAATAGTAGCCCGCTCCTAACGGGAGGAAAAAATATCATGACGATCAGACTACCTCGAATCATCAACGATTATGTCAACGCGAGTAATGCGCACGATGTGAAATCCGTTGTTGCCTGCTTTGCAGACAATGCCCTTGTGCATGACGAAGGAAAGGATTTTCGAGGCAAGAAGATGATCGAGGACTGGATTACGCAGACAATCGAGAAATATGAATTTCAGTTCAAGCCCATCAGCGTCAGACAGGATGATGCAGAAGTCATCGTCGCTGTTGAGGTATCGGGAACGTTCGACGGAGGCCCTATCACGCTCGATTACCACGTCACGGTTGAGGGCGACAAAATTCTATCTCTCACAATTGACTAGTGGCCCAACATGACACGCCTATTAATGCTAGGCGCGACCCCCATTCCTTGACGCGAAAAGGGAGCAGACTCAGAGCTTAGCGCCGACAAGCCAACGGACTGATCTTTCCACATAGCCTTAAAAATCCCATGCCCGAAGCCTTGCCTCTTTCATCTCGAAGGAGGGAGTGAGGGTCAACTCTTAAGTAGCACCGCAAAATCCGGCGGATGCACCATCGCCGCAGAACGGAAGAGTAACGATGTTTAGGGTATGAAAAAGTTAAGATTACTTAGTCTAGTCGGCATCACATCGATCGCCCTAGCTCACGCAGGATGGGCAGCTGGGCACGGCGGGGGCGGAGGCGGGCACAGTGGTGGTGGCGG
>DASXSC010000032.1:0-4832 GCA_036506215.1 Pyrinomonadaceae bacterium
CAACAAGCTACTGCGCGATCGCGGCATTCAAAACGTCATCCCGAAGTAGGACAGACATTCCTGTCTGTCCTCGAGCTGAAAGAAAAATGGGCTTGTACTTTCTTCTGACCCTCTGACCTCTGACTTCTCGAGCGTGATTTCTTACGAACCCTGAAGGGCGAAATAGGCACTGAACGACAGAAACGGCTCTCGGCTCCCAGTCCGCGTTAGCGGACGGCTGACAATAGCCCAACGCCTACGGCTTTGTCCGCCGCACAGTGCGGCGGCAGAGCCGCTGAGCATGATTGGGACGCGAGCTTGAAGCACGCACCGCGCGACGCTCGCCGGGGCAGTAGCCCGACCGTCAGGGAGGGCTCCTCACCAGGTCGGAGACTCTCGGACAATGCAAGAGAGTGCGCATGCCCAGGTTGCAACGCCTTCGCAGTCACGTCTATGCGGGGCAGCGAGAGTCTGCCAATATCACCTGGCTCGGGGCAGTAGCCCGACCGTTAGGGACGACTCGCAGACACTTATGGTCAGAGACTTTGACGATAACGAATTCCCGCTCGCCTATCTCATCTCGTTTCGGACCTATGGCACTTGGCTGCATGGTGACAACCGCGGCTCCACAAGTCGTAAACAAAAAAAGTATGGCACTCCTCGTATCGCTCCCAATCGACGCTTGCAGCGAGCAGAGCTCAAACAACTTCAACATCCGCCAATCAAACTCGACAGCAGACAGAGACCAGTAGTTGAACAAGCGGTGCGTGAGGTGTCTACCAATCGCGGATATTGGTTACGCGCGATCAACGTCCGGACTAACCATGTGCACACGGTAGTTTCGGCAGCGATTAAGCCCGAACCGATCCTTCAGGCGTTCCAGGCATATGCGACCAGAAAGTTACGCCAGACGGGGTTGCTGCCTGAGGATGTCAAACCCTGGACGCGGCACGGCAGCACACCCTACCTGTGGAAAGAACGACACGTAGAGAGAGCGATAGATTACGTTGTTAACGGTCAAGGAGATGAACTGCCGAGCTTCGATGATTGAGTCTTGGGTTAAACGGAGCCCTCCTTGACAGTCGGGCTACTGCCCCGGGCCACGACGCGCGCCGGGGCAGTAGCCCGACCATTAGGGAGGGCTCCATCACCAGTTTCAAACACGCATTGACTTTTGCTTTCATTGGTAATATCGTGCGGGCGCTATTTCAAAAGGGCTGAATTCTCACGAGCCTGACTCACGATCCTGATTCGTTTTGCACACTCGCTAAGTCCAGCCTCGAAATAACACGGTGTGTTAACAGGCATCGCTCTCTCCAGATCTTCACCCAATCAAATCAGAGCTGGAGCGATGCTACGGATGGTCGTCATCTCCACCGGCATAACTCTGTTTTGGAATACTTCCAAACAGTCGTAGTCAACAAGAAGGGCGGCTCCCGCATTCGTCTTTCGCTTCTTGTGGCAGGAGCCCGAACCTCATAAGCCGCAAGCAGACCCACTGGACGGATGCTATACGTTGGTTAAATAAGGAGATACATCATGGAATCCGATGAGACAAAAGATCCTAATATTCAGGAGCTTCAACAAACGGCGGAAGTTATTGAGAAACTCGCCGGCAATGAGCAAGCCTTTAGCGAGGCGCATGCCGCCTTCATCGCTGAAGACCCCATAAAGTTTGAGGCAGCGCTCGGCAGAGTCGGGATTGTGGAGCACTGTCACATCGTTTGTCGGTTCTTCTGCAGGAAGCATTGCGTTGGGCTTTGCCGAAGGTTCTGCCCACGCGCGCAGCAAGGCGAGGTGGACCAAAAGGAAATCCTGGCCTTCACAAATGCGTTCGCGCCGCTGTTTCGCGATGAGGCAGTCGTCACGCGCTTCCTTGAGATCATGGAAAAGGAAGACGTCGAGGGTTGGAACAAAGAGATCAAGCGTTACAAACTGGATCTGTTCTGCTACCAACTTTGTATTATGTTGTGTTCGTTACGCTGCAAAAAGAGGTGTTACAAGGTCTGCCCGCCCTTACCCTTGATCACCCGCGTAGGCTCTATTCCCGTTTCGCAAATCGATGGGTTGGGGTACGGGCACGGACCCAGCATTCAACCCGGCCTGGTGGGAGCAGATAATCCGGCGGGAGGTATTGGCGACCACCCTTTTGGGGGGGTGGCGGAGCTGCGGGGCATCTTCAACATGCCCACGGTCACGGAGTACCTGGTGGAAGTATCCTCCACGGGACCGGGCGGTCCATATAACCCAATCATAGTGGGTCCCCAGGGTGGATATAACCAGTTCCCCCTTCAGCCGCCTCCGCCGGTCCCCCCGGACCCTCCATTCCCAGGGCCGGGATGGATTCTATTCCAGCACTTCCGCACGCGCAGTCAGTCCGTCGGCCCGGACCCGGGCTGGTTCCAACTGAACCAGTTGTGCGACTCAGACGGCGGTAGATTGCCAACTGGCGAGAAAGTTCTAATGACGTGGCCAACTCCACTTCCGGACGGGGTTTATTACCTGCGCCTGCGAGTGCGAGACGCGGCCATGAACGTGCGCGTTAGCAGCCCGCAGATCGTGCGCCTGGACAACACCGGACCATTCCCGTTGCCGCGGCCGACGATCACGCTGCAGCTGGAGAAGAAGGACGGCACTCGGATACCGCTGAAGTGCGGCAAGGTCCGCAAAGGCGATGGGCTTATCGTGGTAACAATTCACGCATTTGATCCAAACCTGAGCGGGATCGCGGTAACGGCTCGCGGTAACTCCGGTCTCTCGGTGCCGGTGGTCGACATCACCGCAACACCCTTGTCGAAAACCTACAACGGCAACATCGCCGATCAGGGCTACGTGGTACCCACTGAGTTTCACTGGGATCCATGGAGTGATCCGAACATCGTTCCTTGTTGCTATCTCGTTTACGTTGAGATCAACGATCGAGCGATTCTCAATAACACCTACACCGGCGGCCATTATGGCGCTGGCTGGGAAGCGATCGAGATTGGGTTGTAACTGCCTTTGGGTAGTGCTCCGCTGGGATTCTCTAGCGGAGCACTACCGGCTTTTGACTTAGTTGGCGGGCGTCTTCACGCTGGAGGTGTCATATAGATTAGCGCCACCAAAAATATCCTTGCTCTGAAGGGGCGACATAGACCACGCCTCCGACGGCTACGCGGCTCTGCCGCCGCACAGTGCGGAAAGGCTCCGCCTTTCCGTCAGGTTCTACCTTAACTCTTAGGAGGCTATGCCTCCATTCCGAGGCGTAGCCTCCAGGAAAATTTGAGGTTCAAGGGTAAGGCAGAGCCTTACCACACTGTGCGGCGGCGAAGCCGCAACCCCAACCCAGATCTACCTCTGGTTTCGCAATCCATTCATTGGAAATACCGCGTAATCTCCGAGCCAATCCATTTCCCAACCGGAACGGAGACGCCATTCCCGATCATTCGGTAGGCGTCCGTGTCGCCTCCCGCGAAAGTGAATGTGTCAGGAACTCCCTGTAGCCGCGCGTATTCTCGAACCGTGTAGGGCCGCGCGCCGCGCGGAAACCGCCCGTCCGCAACCAGTCTCGTGCTCAAATCTTTGGCGTAATGCGCAACGCAGGTGGGTGCGATGTCCCCGCGTTCCGGATCGCTGACAATCGGGCGATCACGATACTTGCCGGCCAGGCGGCGACCCACATAGTCAGGGATGTGCGGCGCCGGCTCAGGTTCAAGTATCTCCTTTAGCGTGACGGCCCTCGTAGCCGCAGGCTCGCGCCAGGCGAAGTTTCGCCGGCTCCCAATAATGATTAGCCTATCTCTCTTTTGAGGCAGCCAGATCGAAGATTTGACCGGACACGCAACATGTACGTAGTAGTCCGGCAGCTTCGTCATTGCTTCCATGACGACAGGGAATTTCTTCATGCCCGGGACATTCTCGACCACGTAAAGCTCGGGTCTTCGGATGGCAACGTGCCGGAAGAAATGCAGGAATAAATCGTCTCCGGTGCGCACACTGTGAATGTCAGCGATCGGGGAATACTTGGTGCAGGGATAGGTCGCCACCATCACGTGGCATTCCTTTTCAGACTGAACGAGCTTCTTTGTGATGTCGCACTGGACGACTTCGTGACAGAAGTTCTGACGCAGGGTGTCGCAACAGAGAGCCTCGATCTCAAAGCTTTGCTGCAATATCAGACCGCCAGATTGGAGGCCGATGTCCATGAGCCCGGCGCCAGAGAAGTAGGTGTTAGTAAGTATCGGGATCATTAGAACAGCTCCACAGCTCGAACGGTTTTGTCTTTAGGCAATTGAATGACTTTTCGTTCGATTAAGCACAATTCGCCGAACTTTCGTGGGCAGGTCCAACGTTGACAAGACTCAAAGCCTGCGCAAAGCGTGCTGAATCCCGCACGTAGTCGTCATGGTTTGGAATGCTACCCAGGCGGGTTTGAGTCGGCAAATTAACGGTGGCACTACTAAGTAGCTGTGCTTGAAAGATCTCTTTCATGAGGGTGCTGACTCGACCCACGCGTCAATCTGTATTCTAGTTGCAGGCTTGGTGCAGTCTAGATACCGGTGCTCTTGCTAGTCACCCCAGTGGTCATTGCTATCCCGCCCATTGACGTGCAGATAAGAAAGAGCATTTATTGGCGCATTGCAACCGAATGCCCTAATCATGCGATGGGAAGTCTCATTTATATCTAGAGAAAGAAGAAAGGATTCGAGTCTATGGACGGCTTACGAGTTGTGGAAATCACAAACGGTCTCGGCGCAAAAATTGAAGTTGAGCTGGAGTTCGAAGGTGATAGGGAAGGCGGATCAATCTCGATTGAAGGAATCAATTATCATTTTGAACGACTTACGAAGGAACGCTTACTTACTGAATACAAG
>DASXSC010000033.1:0-10083 GCA_036506215.1 Pyrinomonadaceae bacterium
CGTCTTGTTGACAATCTACAAGAAGCCCTTGTACACTTCTCTCTTGTAGATTGTCGAGAGGAGAAGGGATGGCTAAACAGAAGATCGACCTGTTGCAGGGGACGCTCGACCTGCTGGTGCTGAAAACCCTCCAGTCCGGCACGACTCACGGGTGGGACATCGCGCAGCGAATCCAACAAGTGTCGCGAGACGTGCTCAAGGTCAATCAGGGTTCACTGTATCCGGCGCTGCACCGCCTGGAGGCGCAAGGGCTGGTTGCCTCCGAGTGGGGAGATTCTGAAAACAACCGCCGCGCCAAGTTCTATAAGCTCACTCCTGCCGGGCGGAAGCAACTGGCCACAGAAACCGATTCCTGGGAGCGTTTCGCGGGCGCGATCTCCCTTATTCTACAGAACCCCTGAGGTCAATGATGCTGGGTAAACTTGTCTCACCGTTTCTGGCGCTTTTCCGCCGGTCTGAACTCAACCGAGAGCTAGACGAGGAATTACGTTTCCATCTTGAGCGGGAGGTCGAAGAGAACATCCGTCGCGGGATGAGCCCGGAGGGGGCGCGGCGCACGGCGATGGTCTCGTTTGGCGGCGTCGAGCAGATCAAGGAAGAGTGTCGCGACGTGCGTGGCGTCAGATTCTTAGAAGACCTCTGGCAGGACCTGCGCTACAGCTTGCGCATGCTCGTCAAGCATCCCAGTTTCACTGTGGTTGCGGTCATCACCCTCGCGCTGGGCATCGGCGCGAACACGGCGATTTTCAGCGTGGTTTATCACGTTGTGCTGAAGCCACTGCCGTTTCACGAACCGGAGCAATTGGTTTGGGTCTGGGGCGAGCAGGCGGCACGGAAGCAGGCTCCGCATACGCCTGCCGATTTTCTCGATTACCAGCGGCGCAATCAGTCGTTCGCGCAAATGGCGGCCTACCGCAATATGAGCTTTGCGCTGGGCAGTACGGGGCAACCGGAACGTGTGGATGGGCGCATCGTCTCCGCAAATTATTTTGCGTTGCTGGGTGTCGCGCCGCGTCTGGGCAGAAGCTTCGCGCCGGAAGACGGACAGGCGGGCGCGGCGCGGCTGGTCTTGCTGAGTCACAGCTATTGGCAACAACGGTTTGGCGGCGAGGCCAACGTTGTGGGTCAGTCGCTGACGCTGAGTGGCGAGCCTGCCACCATTGTGGGCGTGATGCCGCCGGACTTCCGTGAACCGGGCGTTTATCTCTGGACGAATCCGCGCCAAATCGTGCCGGATTTCGTCACCAGTTCGCGCGATGACATGACCAGCGTGCGGCGCAACCCTTATTTGAGCGTGCTGGCGCGGCTCAAACCCGGCGTGACGTTGCCACAGGCGCAAGCGGACATGGACGCGATCTCGGCGGGACTGCGACAGGAGTATCCAGACCTTTATGGCGGTAAAGGCGTGCGGTTGGTCGCACTGCACGAATTTGTCGTGGGAGACACGAAGCTTACGTTGCTGTTGCTGTTCGGCGCGGTCGGGCTGGTGTTGTTGATCGTCTGCGCCAACGTCGCCAATTTGACGATGGCGCGCGCCGCGACCCGGACCAAGGAATTCGCGTTGCGTGGGGCGCTGGGCGCGGGGCGTGGGCGATTGATCCGGCAGTTGTTGACCGAAAGCGTGTTGCTCGCGGTCGCGGGCGGAATTGGCGGCGTAGGGCTGGCGACGTGGGGCTTGAACTTGCTGGTGGCGCTCAGCCCGAAAGCTGTGCCGCGCCTGGCGGAAATTCGCTTGGACTGGCGCGTACTCATGTTTGCGCTGGGCGCGTCCTTGCTGACGGGCATCGTTTTCGGCGTGCTTCCGGCGCTCACGTCCGCGCGTGTCAATTTGAATGAAACGCTCAAAGAAGGCGGGCGCGACGCTGTTGCCGGCGCCAGCCAGCGCACGCGCGGCGCACTGGTCGCGGCGGAAGTCGCGCTGGCGTTGGTTGTCCTGGTGAGCGCGGGATTGCTCGTCAAAAGCTTCTGGCGGCTGCAACAGGTCAATCCTGGCTTCGATGCCACGCGGTTGACGACGATGCTGGTCTGGCCGACGGAGGCGAAATATGTTGACGTCGCTGCCAGTCGTGCGTTCATCCGGGAGTTGAACGCACGGCTGGAAAAATTACCGGGCACGGAAGGGGTTGCCATCAGCAATGACTTGCCAATACGGGGCAGCGATGCGTCGGCCACTCCGCTCGTCGAAGGCCGCCCGCTTTTCAAACCGGGCGAAGGGATTCAGGTCGGCAGACATACCGTCAACGCCGCGTATTTTCAGGCATGGAAAATTCCGTTGTTACGCGGGCGCGCATTTACTGAGCGCGATGACGAGAATGCGCCCCTGGTTGTGGTCATCAACGAAAGCGCGGCGAAGGCGCTCTGGCCGGGTGAAGACGCACTCGGCAAACGAATGAAGCTGGCCCGCTTAGGCCCCGCCTGGGCCGAAGTCGTCGGCATTGTCGGCGATGTGAAGCACGACGGATTGCAGCTTGATTCCCAGCCGCACCTGTATAC
This sequence comes from Pyrinomonadaceae bacterium, assembly GCA_036506215.1. Classification (GTDB taxonomy): domain Bacteria; phylum Acidobacteriota; class Blastocatellia; order Pyrinomonadales; family Pyrinomonadaceae; genus PSRF01. The sequence goes on from DASXSC010000033.1 coordinate 2,494, forward strand.
CTCAAATCTGCAAGTCCCCTGGGCGACGCTGCGGATCACCGTGCGTTCGTCGCTGGGTACAGCCGCCGTCGCTGCCGCCGTCCGTGGCGTGGTGCAAGAGCTCGACCCGCTGCAACCGGTTTCCGATGTGAAGACGATGGAAACGGTGATGACGGAGGCGAACGCCGGGCGGCAATTGTCGCTCGTCTTGTTCGCGCTTTTTGCGGTGATTGCGCTGTTGCTAGCCTGCATTGGCATTTACGGCGTCACGGCCTATTCGGTCAGCCGTCGCACGCGCGAACTGGGCATCCGGATGGCGCTCGGCGCGCGACGCCGTGACGTGTCCAGGCTGGTCATCCGACAAGGCATGACGCCTGCGCTGATCGGCATTGTGATTGGCTTGTCGGCGGCGTTCTTCCTCACGCGCTGGATGTCCAGTCTATTGTTTCGCGTCAGCACAAACGACCCCTTGACGTTTGCAGGAATCGCGCTGTTGCTGGTCACCGTAGCGCTGCTGGCCTGTTGGCGTCCGGCGCGGCGGGCGACGCAGGTTGATCCGATGATCGCTTTAAGAAGTCAATAATTTGAACAAGGGGGATTATGCAAAGACTTTGGCGAGACCCGCGCTTCCGTGCGCGCCGGTTGATGAAACAACTCATGTTTATCTTGATCGCTGTTTGGACGCTGGCGTTGAGTACGGGGTTCACACAGATCAAGACCACAACCATTCCACTGGACAATCCCAACGAGCTGCAGCCCCGCAATGTAAAAACGGAACAAGTGACCTACAAGGGGCGCAAAGCGTTGCGCGCGACTGATGTTGCGCCGACCAACGTCGCAGACGGAATTCAGCTCGTCATATTGAATAAGACTGAATTTCAGGACGGTGTGATCGAAATCGAACTGACGGGTGAACCTGGCGCCGCTGCGGGGGCAGGCGCACGCGGCTTCGTCGGCGTAGCTTTCCGCGTCTCGCCTGACGCGGCGAAATACGAATGCTTTTACCTGCGCCCGACGAATGGCCGCGCCGACGATCAAGTGCGGCGCAACCATTCGACGCAGTACATCTCTTACCCTGACTTCCCGTGGCAGCGATTGCGCAAGGAGTTCCCAGAAAAGTACGAAAGTTACGTAGACCTCGCGCCGGGCGAGTGGACGAAAGTGAAGATCGAGGTGCGCGGCGACAAGGCGCGCTTGTACGTGCATGACGAGCCGCAGCCTGTCCTGGTAGTCAACGATCTCAAGCACGGACAAAGCGCAGGGCAGATTGCATTGTGGGTTGGAACGGGAACGGTCGCGCATTTCTCCAATCTGCGCGTCTCCAAATGAAACTTTCACGCAGTTCGAAAGCCCAAAGTAGCGCAACGATGCCTGACTGGAAACCGGAAATCAGACGGCGGCTGGCGAATTTGCAACTCCCACCAACCCGCGAGGCCGCCATCGTTGAAGAACTCGCACAGCATCTCGATGATTGCTCTGCGGAATTGCTGGTAGGCGGCGAGACTACCGACGAAGCCTATCGCGCGGCGCTGGCGGGTGTGGGAATCGGTTTGGTGGCGGCGTTCGGCTTGACGCGATTGATGAAGGGGGCTGTTGTTCGGCGTGAGCGCGCTCGATCCGTTGACATTCACAGCGGTGGCGCTCCCGCTGGCCGGTGTGGCGCTATTTGCCGTTACATATCTGCACGGCGCGCAACGCGGGTAAATCCCTTGTTGGTACTCAAATACGAGTGAGCTGTAAGACTAATGAGCAATTCTAGGACGAAGCTCCGGCGGAACTCTTTTAGACAATGACACGTAAACGATATTTCGATTCCCCAAGGATGCAGCGGATGCGAAACCTTCGTTGCGGAGAGTTCACTAACTAATTTTGCGTGGGAGTTTTCTGCGGTCACCGATCACCAACTTAGCAGAGCCAAACCTTGCGCGATACGCAGCGATAGTTATTACGGTGGTGTTAACGATTTGGATAATCTGAAATCTTGGCTAATTTTTGGGTCTGGCAGCGGTTTCAAATGAAGCAGAGCCCCGCTCGCGGATTTGGATCACGCAATTCAGATCAATCCACAGTTGGCAGAGGCGTACTGCAACCGGGGCGCAGTTCGGCTGGCGCTCGACAATCTTGAGGGGGCGTTGGCCGATCTTGATAAAGCGATCGCTTTGAATCCGCACGATGTCAATGCTTACTGTCACCGAGGCTTTGCTTTGTTCAAGAAACGAGATCTCGGTGGCGCCCTGGCTGACTTCAATAAAGCGATCAAGCTCGATCCTCGCTTGGCTTGGGGCTATCAGGGACGTGGCACCATTCTGATGGCGAAATCCGATTTCGCTTCCGCCATCGCCGATTTCAGGCGCGACCGGCACGCTCGGGCTACCTTTGGCGCGCGCCCTAGTTGCCAAGCATCATCAAGTTATCGGTCTTACCCGTTCCCGTGAAAAAGAAAGGGTGTTAAGGCAAGCCGGCGCAACAGCTGTCATCGCCGACGCGCTTAATGCGGAGGACCTGGCTCAAGCCGTTCGCTCCAGCTCGCCGGATTGCGTCATAGACTTGCTAACGGCTATTCCTAAGAATGGGCCAACCCGCACCTCGCACATGAAGGCAACGAATGAGCTTCGCATCAGAGGCACGGCGAATCTAGTGAGAGCTGCCGTCGCTGCCGGTGCCAAACGAATTGTGGGTGAGTCAATGATCTTCGCCTACGGCTTTGGCGATCACGGCAAAGCCGCCAAGACTGAAGATGACGCGTTGCAGCCCCGAGAGGGGAATACTGGGCTGCAAAAAATGGTGGACGCCACTCGGTCCCTTGAGAATCAACTTCTGGAAGCCGACAAAAGCGGTTTGATTGAAGCGATTCCTCTGCGCTACGGATTGTTCTATGGCGCGGAGAGTGCTTCCACCGTGTTCATGCTGCGAATGCTCAAGAAGCGGCTCTTGCCGACGGTCTCGGGCGCTAAAGGTATCAACTCGTGGATTCACCTTGACGATGCGGTAAGCGCGACGATTGCAGCGATGGAGCGCGGACAGCCTGGAGAAATCTACAGCATAGTGGATGACCACCCGGTTAGCTTTAACGACTGGTTTAGCTATGCCGCCACCGAGATGCATGCGAAACAACCGCTCTCAATTCCGCTCTGGCTCTTGCGATTGTTCGTTCCCTACGTGGCTGTATGTTTCTCCACTCGTTTGCGAGTGAGCAACCGGAAAGCAAAGAGCGATCTCAATTGGCGCCCGCAATTCCCGAGTTACCTGGAAGGAGTAAGTCACGTTATAGCCGAATGCGAAAGGAAGGAGGGAATAATGCTGCTTCGCAAACGTGAACGCGCAAGACGGCCAACAACAAAATGAAGGCCAGCGAAATTGCGGTAGTGGGTTATTTTGAAAGTCGCCTTCCCGCCGCTCTGGTAGTTTAACGACATGAACCATTGGAGAGGAGACTAATACGGATGAAAAAAATCATGAGCGTGTTGCTGGGCATGGCCTTGGTGTTCGGTGCTGCTAGAGTCCTCTCTGCCCAAGATGAGAAGGACGACAAAAAAGTGCAAGAGACGAAGATGAGTGGAAACAAAAAGAAGGACCCAGTCATGAATACCAAGGAGAAGAATACCAAGTTGGTGCTCGATGTCTTCAGCGCCATCGAGCGACGTGATAACCAACGGTTCACTGAGCTTTTACATCCCGATTTCGAGATTCACTGGCCGCCATCGCTTCCCTACGGTGGAACTTCACGCGGTCTGAAGGTTGACCATCCCACTTGGAGCGAAACGTGGAGTCCCCTGCAACCAACCGAGGCTGAGCGAAAGATGGATCCCAGGGTCGTGGCTGCTAGTGAGGAGGAGGTCGTCGTACTCTGGCACCAGAGGGGAGCCAGCCCGGCCGGAGACCGATTTGACGGCGAGGTGATTGGTGTCTATCAGGTCCGCGAGGGGAAACTTGCCCGAGCCCAGATGTTCTACTTCGATAGCGTGGTGGTGGTCAGCTTCTTGGCGAAGGCCAAGGGCCCAGCGACGACACCGAAGCCATGAGGTTCAACATCACCCGAAGCGGCTCGCGACAATCCAGTCAGGCATCAGCCCGCAACTTTATAGGCTCGCTGCGCATTGAGCCCCTTTCCGATGCGCACGATCCCGTCCCGCGCTACCGGTGGAAGGGTTACGTTCGAGTCCGGTGCCCGGACAGCATGGCACAGTCATCGCGCATTAGTCATGGACCACTTACAGATAGCTTATCGTGCTGACTGGGACCATTTCGCTGCATGTCGCTGAGCACTTCAATCCGACGCACCAGAATTCCTCACTCAATATCAAGGCATCAAAGCAGGCGGTATTGGAACAACTTATTCGATATACCTCCACTTCATGTAACCGGTAGGGTAGATGAATGACCCTTGTGGAGTTTCTCAGATCACTAACCAGTGATGACGTCCTCATAGAACGTCAGACTACGGGCCACAAAGCTAATTGACACGGTGAATGTCGGCCAATGCGGGTGTTGTATAATATGACCGCGGCAGTCGTGGAGTGCCGCTCCAACAGGCGACCGTCAAAGCGTCTCGATTCTTGCGCCAGTCTTGCTCCGACCATGCGACACCTGTTCATCTGCACGCTGCTTTTTATTCTCCCGATACCAGTACTCGCTCAAACCAAGCGTTCCGTCCCTCAGCCACGTCAAGCCAAGTCGGATCTTTCCAGGAGCTCTGTCCGTGACTGGACAAATCGCGTGATGTCCAACGACGCGAAGATCCGCGCAACCTCCGAAGCCGCACTTGTCTATGAGGCCGGGCGTTCGCTGCCTTTGCTAAGACGATTCCTCAACAGTGACAATGAAGATCTGCATCTGGAGACTTTTGAAATCCTCCGCCGGATCGGTCCGCCGGGCATTCCGCTGCTGCTGGACCTGCTTCGGCATGAGCAGGTCTCCTTCAGGCGCTTTGCCGCCGATGCCTTCATTGACCTAGCGCCCGATACAGTATGGATTCAACCGGCGTTGAGACGGGCGCTGAGAGACGAGGATTCGATGGTCGCGGCCGATGCCGCACGTGCCCTGGGCGCTTTGGGCAAGAGGGCCAGTCCTTCGGTACGCGCTCTAGTCAAGGCTCTCTCGCATGAGGAACCATACGTCCGCATTTACGCGGCGGAGGCCTTGGCGTCCATCGGTCCAAGGGCCGGAGCGGCGACTGAGGACCTCGCCAGAGGCTTGGGCGATCCGATTCCCGGCGTCCGATGGGCGGCAGGTGAGGCCCTCGCAAACATCGGCCCGGCCGCGCAGTCAGCTGTGCCTCAGTTGATCGAAGCTCTGAAGGATGAGTTCCTCTATGTTCGCATCTGCGCGGCCGAGGCGCTTGGAAGCATCGGGCCGAAGGCACAGACAGCCCGGGAGGCGCTCAGGGCGGCCGCAAACGATCCCGTACTGCGTAACGAAGCTGAGTGGGCGTTGAATCGCATCGCTGGCGTCGAGTCTGGAAAGCCGGTTGTCTCACCCCATGTGCCAGAGCCTTCCGTACCGCTACAACCGCAGACGACTGTGGCTCAAACGGGCAATCCTCCCATTGACTGGGATACGACCACGGGGCGGAACATCGTCTGGAGCGTCGAGTTGGGAAACGAAGTGTATGGCAGTCCCGTGGTTGTCGGCGATGCGGTCTATGTCGGTACCGACAATACCCGGCAAATGAACCCCTCCTTTCAGGAAGATTCAGGCGTGCTCATGGCCTTTCGGATGACGGATGGCGCGTTCCTTTGGCAGGACGTGGCCCCGCGAGTGGAGCGCGGCCTAAGGGAGTTCTTGTTGCCTTCGACGACAAGTGTTCCTTATGTTGAAGGCGACCGGTTGTATTATGTCACCGCCGAGTGTCAACTCCGTTGCCTCGACACGAAGGGTTTCGGCGATGGCGAGAACAATGGTCCATATCGGGAAGAGGTCTTCAAAGACAACGCTGCCGCAGACATCATCTGGCAGCTGGACATGCCCGCCTTGGGTGTCTTTCCACATGAAGCCTGCAATAGCGAAGTGTTGCCCCTGGGTGATCTGCTGCTGGTCAGTACCTCCAACGGCCAGAATGAAGGCCATACGCGCGTCCCATCGCCGCGCGCTCCAAGTTTGATCGCGGTGAACAAGCGCTCAGGCGAATTGGTCTGGCGCGCCATCGGACCAGGAGATCAGGTGCTGCACGGGGCTTGGTCCAGCCCTGTGGCGGCCAACGTCAACGGGCGAATGCAGGTGCTCTTCGGCGGAGGAGATGGCTGGCTGCGCGCGTACGACGCAGCGTCGGGTGACGAAGTTTGGCGATTTGATGGCAACCCGAAAGACGCCCGCTGGCTTCCGCGCCCTGGTGTTCTTTCGCGCAGTTCTATCATTGCTTCACCGGTCTTCGCCGACGGCCGCGTCTTCATTGCCATGGGGCAGTCTCCTGGGCACGGCAACGCACCTTCGCTTATTTATGCGATCAGTCCCAACGGCCGAGGAGACGTTACTAAAAGCGGGCTACTGTGGACTTCGCGCGAGGTCGGCCGCGTGGTGGGAACGCCCATCGTGAAGGACGGTCTGCTGTACGTTGGGGACTTGGGCGGAACCGTTCATTGTCTGGACGCGGCAACCGGTGCCCACCTATGGAAGCACGAGACGAACGATGCGATCTGGGGATGCCTCCTGCTGGCCGGCGACCGGCTTTACGTTGGGAACGCTGAAGGCCTCATGACCGTTCTTCGTGCCGGACGGCGTAAGGAATTGCTGGCGCAGATCGAGATGGATGCCCCGCTCTATTCGCGTCCGGCTGTGGTCGGCGATGCTCTTTATCTGGCCACCGCGAACCGGTTGTACCTCATCGCGGCAAAGCCTTGATCCGAAAAACGACAGTTGACACAGTGCGGGCAAGCTGCTGTTCAATTCGCGAAGAAGAGGTCTGGGAAAACCCTTTAGATTGGCGAGGAATCGAGTGGGCCGGAAAGTCCGCTCCGTGTTCTAAACATGAATTTGAGAACCAATTGTCCTTACGCTCATCATGAAGAGAGTGATGCCTCTTCCGTTAGCCGCGAAGATTTTGCGGGATGATCTTTCCGATTATCCACGTGAAAGTGCTATAAAGTTGGCACACAGTTTGGCACACAAAAAGGTGCGGAACGAGCAGTTGAAGCAGTGAATGCAGTGAGTGCAGTGCGAATTTTACTGAGGAATTCTTGTGCTTGTTGATTCCAAAAGAGTTGGCCAGCCGTAAAGCAATACCTTGACACGGTAGGGGTCTGGGGTTCAAATCCCCACGCGCCTACCAATCCTTTCAATGACTTAGCCCTCCCATACTCTTTCGTCGCCGCTCCAAAACGCTCTAATTCTCGACTCTAAAACTCCTAATTAATCCATTCCGATGCAAAACCAGATTGTTCTTCTGGATCGCGAATCGACTGCTCGCGGTTGAGACCTTCGGGAAAGATCATTTGTACCACGCGTTGTTCAGCGGCCCGCTTGTCCGCAGTACGGGCCTGAGAATGAATTTCAAGGGTGGAACGCTGCTCGCGTGACGCATCAGTTCCTGTATGACTTTCACGTTCTCGCCATTAGCCACTAACATCGTCGAATATGTCTGACTAAACTTGTGCCATCCAACTCGTTTCTCAATGC
>DASXSC010000034.1:0-6191 GCA_036506215.1 Pyrinomonadaceae bacterium
CCGCGGCACGCAGCTAACCGCCCAAGCTGAAGCCTTACTCGAAGAGGTGCGCAGCTGCGCCGCTGACATTCCGAGCTGCGCGCAGTAGGCGGCTATGGTAGTAAGGGGGCGTACTCGCCCCTATGTGTTCGCCGTCATGGCGTGGTCTTTGGGGCAATGCGTCGCCCGCTTCTGGTAGAGCCAGGCTCTCTTCTTGTTTTGCTATCTCTTGGCGGGTCATGGTTTCCCGTCATCGATCCAGCGCTTCGCGATTGCGAGCCCAGCTTCTACCGCTTCACTATAGGTCGCCCATGTCTGATTGAGCATGAAGGTTATGAGTATGTTCTGAACGCCTTCCTGATAGGAGATATACAAGTTAACCACCCAACCGGTGGAGTCTTCCCAAACTGAGACCTGGATGAGATGTCCGTTGTAGAGATGCTCCATTCCGCAGCACCGTCCCCAAAACCCCCCTTGTTTTAGACTGACATATCGGGAGCACCGCGCAACGGGTTTGTGCTGGGATCTGACTGTAAGTTTAATTTCCCGTCATCGATGAATTTTGAGCGAATAACAGACCGCCTCTATCCGATCAACAAGGGGCGAGGAAAAAAGTTCTGGACAACGACAGTCGATCAGACTTTCCAAGACGGCGTAGGATGTAGCGCGACGCAAAATAATATCCTTGACAGATTTTGGCGATCTAGGCGATATTTTGCGCGGTCAGGATACCCTCGATGGATCCGTCAATTGTCAGCGCATTATCGGCGGTCTTGGGTTCACTGGTTGGCGGTTCCGCCACCATTGCGACTGCTTGGATTACACAGAAGACGCAAAGTAAGCGTGAGTTAGCCGGCGCCGAGATTCGAAAGCGAGAGCTACTCTATACCGAGTTTATTGACGAGTGCTCGAAGCTGGCCATTGACGCTTTGGACCACACGCTCGATGACACCACGAAGGTTTTTCACGTTTACGCGCTTCAAAATCGCATCAGGCTCACATCGTCCGACTTGGTGGTTGCCGCCGCAGATCAGACCATAAAGCATATCCTCAAGAACTATTTCGGGCCTAACATAACCCGGGAAGAGCTTCGAGATCTCGTTCTTTCCGGAACTCATGAAGATCCGCTTAAGCCATTCGCCGAGGCCTGTCGAAACGAGCTTAAAGCATTGCAGCATGCCGCATAACCTGCATTCAACGCGGACCCCGTCCGGTGCGACTTCGCCCGAGAGTGAACCCGGCCCCTCTACTTCACCGGACACCCACGGCTATTGCCATATTCCTTAGCCAGCCGTTCAATTTCGACCTTCACTTTTAAAGTCATGAGTCGCACTTCAAAGCGAAGTTCCGCATGACGCGCCAACTGACTCGCGAACTCTGACCGGGACCTCTCTATTCGAGATCTCAGCGCATTTCTTGAACTCGTGGATTTGCCTATACCTAGAAGGTGGATCGCCTTCGCTGACGCTCTACGATGGACAATCCGAACCAGAAGAATAACAAGAGCACGCATATAAATACTGCGACAAGGAGTCCGAGTTCCATGACTTGAGAATTATTTTGGCAATGAGATAGACGTCCAATGAAAGGCTTATTGTCAACGGCAACATGCTGAGCAAGAGTAGCCGTGTAGCCATACGTATAAAACGGTGGCTGACCGAAAAAGCTTCAAGTTGTCGATGAAGGGCGGCCGGCGCCATTATAGCGGCTATGGCGACTACCGTCGAAATTATCGCAGCCAAATGGAGTTCTTGCTCCCCCGGTGTGAGTTTATCACTAAATCCTTCGTTGAAGACTGCGATTAGCTGGAAGCCAAAAAGCGCCTGGATGCCCGGAAGCACCATGCGGCATTCTTCAAGCAGAAGCCTCGCTACAGAATCCAACGAAAGCGGCTCTTCTTTGGATTCACTTTCAGACATGTCTCGTTTTCGTACCCCATAAACAGCCTAGTGCTACCAAGTACTAGGGCCGGCACATCGAGCTTCTTGCCGTTCTTCCGAGAGGATTGATTCTCGAAATCTCTTGCTGTTACTGATTCTTCTTTGGCGCTGGAGATTGCTCGGATCGGGGTGGACGAATGCCTGGCCCAGCGAGAGAACTGAATGGCAAAGTATGTGTCCCGCTCCTGCCCTAGGTATAACGGCTATTTGGGAATTGTCGCCGAACGAAAAGCCAAGTTGCCCGTGGAGGCGATCAACGGAGCGTTGCTTCGAATGGGGCTACCGGCTTGCGTGGATACTGATAGCAGGCAGACGATCGTCGGCCCGTAGGCAACTTTCATTTAAGCAGATCTGAATAATCATCCGCACTGCAGCGTTGCGCTCGTAACGGCAATAAACGGACGCGGGTAATCGGTCATAGTAGACGTGTTCTGCCAGAACTGGCCGGAAACTCCAGGGTCAAAAGCCGAGACTCGCCGAAAATAGAAGCGTTTGCTTGCGGCCCAACTTTTGCTGCCTCAAATTTTCAAATCAAATAACAGTTAAGATTTTAAGACAGAGCGGCGGTTATTGACCTACGGGAGTTTCTTCTGTGGCTCGCAAAAAAAGGTCTAAGCCGTCTTGGCGGCGTAGACTGCCTGTCGTCACGTTGGAGGAACTCGGACTCAGTGAGTTAAACATTGACGTTACTAAATTGCCTCTCCTTACCCTCCGCGAATATTTAAGTCTCATTTCTGATATTCCACTCCCTACGCAACAACAAAAAGAGAATTTCGTAGAATACGTATCTCACGCTCACAGCTGGTATAAGCATCTACCTATGTATCAACCTGGAGCGCCTTTCTACTTTTTCATTGATAAATACGCGGGCTATGATCGTTTTCTGCAGAAAGATGGGACAGCATTCCTAGAGGCGCGAGTAACCAAGGGATTTCATTATTCCGCTCTGCCCACGGCCGAATACCTAGCGTACTTCGGTCATCTCGCTTACAGTTGCGGCTTCGGAAAAACAGTAGTTCTGTTGAGTGACGGGCCAGTTGCCGTGCCCAGGGACGATATTCCCGCGGTGCCGGGAGATGATGCTTCGATGTACCGACTGCCGACGGAAATTGCGGAAGCAGGATTAACCCAGTTAACGGGTGTGATACACTCGGTTAGCGCGCAATCATATAACTTGGACTATAGGATTATACCGGAGAAAGGTCGAATAGATTGGCCCGAGGAGTCGGGGGGGCGGCACACAATAAACAAAATTATTTTGCGTTGTGATGTGATGCGGCGGACGAATCCAGACTGGACGCATGTGGAACTAAAAGCAGCGCCCGGAAGGATATTTTCCGTTGATCCTGAATTGTATGAGATTCTTACTCCTGAGCGGCTGCGTCAGTCCGGTGAGATGATAAAAGCTATGGATCGGGTTTGCGCAGTCATTGGGAATGCGAGAAATAATTGACTAAATCGCTCAGGCTAATTCGCCCGTTGCCATATCTCGTCGGTAGAGCTAAGGCATCTCGATACCCGCCAACGTGAGGCTTTTCAGTAAGCTGCCCCTAATCTGCGCTGTTTTTCTCTACATGTCATAACGGCACTGGCATTGCTCTGTCTCTTTCACTGAAAGGCAGGGACAATGCCTGAAAAAGATTTTTATTTGCTCCTTATTCTGTCCGTCATCACCGGTTTTTTGCTCATCCAGATCGTTATGGCCAGGATTGGCCGGCGTCGAAAGAGCCGCCGTCTGGAACGAGAAATCGCAGAGTACTTGCGCAAAAGGGCGGCGGGACAAAATAACTGAAACGGGTTGAGTCAATTGAAGAAAAAAATTCTTATTGTGGAAGATAACAATGACTCTCTTGAGATCCTAGGCCTGCGTGTAACAATGTTTGGATATGAGGCTATAAAAGCTCGCAATAGCAAAGAAGCCATCGCATGCGTGGAAGCCAAACGGCCAGACCTAATTTTCATGGACATGGATCTGCCGGATGTCGATGGAGTCAAGACAACCGCAATACTTAAACAGAATCCCAAAACCTCTCAGATTCCCGTTGTCGCGCTCACGGCCTGGATGTCGGAACTATGGCGGGAAAAGGCTTTGAAAGTGGGCATCGTAGGTTACCTACTAACCTACTTTTCTCAACTCGCATCGAGAAATAGCAATTTTTGGGGAGTAAGAGTTCGTAAGGGTGCATAAATACGAGGAGTGGAATTTGAAAGTGGCTGTAGTATAGACCAAGTATCTTTTCAAGCGCTGAGATTTCCGTACAATGCATGGCCAACATGTATCTCAAGTGCAACCGGCGCTTCAAAGACGGCAAGCCACATCACTATTGGAACATCGTGGAGAGCCGGCGCTGCGCCGGGGGAAAAGTCGTGCAGCGCCAGGTGTTGTATCTAGGCGAGATCAACGACAGCCAGCGTGAGAGGTGGTGCCGGGTGATCGAAGCCTTCGATGAACAGAGCCAACAGACCGCGCAGCTGGCATTATTTCCCGCCAAAGCAAAGGTACCCAAACATGCCCAAGGTTACGCAGTGCAGGTGCGGCTTGAGGCGATGGAACTCCATCGTCCGCGCCAGTGGGGTGCTTGTTGGCTGGCCTGTCATCTGTACGAGGAACTTAAGCTCGATCAGTTCTGGGAAGCTCGGTTGGTCAATAGTCGAGAGGGCACCAGTTGGCAGCATATTTTACAGACGCTTGTCTGTTACCGACTGATCGATGCCGGCAGCGAGTGGCGACTTCACCGGCTGTGGTTTGACCAAAGCGCGATGGGGGATCTGCTCGGCGAGGATTATGCACTGGTGGAGAAAAACGCGCTGTATCGCTGCCTGGATAAGCTTTTGGAACACAAGAGCGCGCTGTTCGATCATCTCACCGAGCGTTGGCGGGATCTGTTTGCAGCCAAGTTTGACGTGCTCTTATACGATCTGACCAGCACCTATTTCGAGTCCGATCCGCCTGAGGATAAAAAAGACAAACGCCGCTTTGGCTATAGCCGCGACAAGCGCAGCGACTGCGTGCAGGTGGTGATCGCGTTGGTGGTTACCCCTGAGGGCTTTCCGCTCGCTTACGAAGTGCTGGCGGGCAATACTTTAGATAAGACCACGCTTAAGGACTTTTTACACAAGATCGAAAGACAGTACGGCAAGGCCGAGCGCATCTGGGTGATGGACCGAGGTATTCCCACCGAGGAAGTCTTAAGTGAGATGCGCCAGAGCGATCCGCCCGTTTACTACCTGGTCGGCACGCCCAGGGCAAGGCTCAGCGAGCTAGAACAAAAACTGCTCGGCCTTTCTTGGCAGACAGTGCGCCCGGGGGTGCAGGTGAAACTCCTATCCCAACAAAAAGAACTCTATGTGCTGGCCGAGAGTCATGATCGGATCAACAAAGAACGCGCCATGCGTCGGCGCCAGCTAAAATTACTGCTCAAGCGCCTGAAAAAACTTCAGCAAATGAAATTCAGTAGTGTGGAGAACTTGCTGCTCAAACTGGGCCAAGCCAAAGGAGAATACCCCAGAGCTTGGCGGCTCATCGACATCGACATGCCCAAGCTTGCGACACTACCCACAAGCCCCAACTTCTCCTTTGGGCTTAATCGGCAGAAACTGAGAACCGTGCGCCGGCGCGAAGGCCGTTATTTACTGCGCAGCAATCTGTGTGGCAGAGAGCCGGCCGAGCTCTGGCAGTTCTACATCCAACTGGTCGAGATCGAGGGCGTATTTAAAAATCTCAAAGATGATCTTAAGCTGCGCCCGATTTACCATCAGCTCGAAAATCGCATCGAAGCGCACATCTTTTTGGCGTTTATCGCCTACTGCTTGCAGGTCACGCTGCGGGCGCGGCTTAAGTCTCTAGCCTCTGGGCTGACGGCTCGTGGGGTGCTGGAGAAGTTCGCTGCCATCCAGATGCTCGACGTAAAGTTTCCCACCACCGATGGCCGGACTTTGACCCTTTGCCGTTACACCGAGCCGAACACCGAACAAAAAATCCTCTTAGAGCAACTCAAGCTCGCTCTGCCGCCACAACCTCCGCCCCGGATCAGCGCTCGAGGTGAACTGATGCACTAACGCAAGTGAAAGCCCATGTAGTGGAGACCTTTTAACTATGACGCTTGATTTTATTCATCTTTCGAGTCCCTTACCCCTCCAGTTAAGAAAGTCCGGCTAATGGACAATGTCGTAAACAGCCCCAGCAGCCGCGCCGGCTCCACCACCGATCAGTGCGCCTTTCTTAGCGCCATAGCCAGTACCCGCCCCGATCGCGGCGCCGGTTCCCGCTCC
>DASXSC010000035.1:0-6401 GCA_036506215.1 Pyrinomonadaceae bacterium
GTCACACGCCGCAGTCGCCAAAATGCGCGGACTTCCGGTCAGATCGATCACACTCTTTGCTCTTGGCGGAGTCGCGCAAATAGAGAAAGAAGCCTCGGATGCAAAAACCGAATTTTGGATGGGCATAGCCGGCCCTATCACCAGCGCAGTAATTGGCATTATCTGTCTGGGCATTGCGGCCGGAATTGGTTGGACGCCTTCAGGCTCTCACCAGTCACCGCTGGCCGCGATGTTAGGCTGGCTCGGCGTAATTAATATCTTGCTGGCAGTTTTTAATATGATTCCCGGATTCCCGCTTGATGGTGGGCGGGTGCTGCGGGCAGTCATCTGGTGGATCACTGGCAGCGCCGCGCGCGCCACGCGCGTCGCGACGGCGATCGGCCAACTCATCGCGTTTTCATTTATCATTATTGGCCTCTTCCGCTTCTTCAATGGTGCGGGCTTCGCCGGTCTTTGGTTAACATTCATTGGGTGGTTTCTTTTGGATGCCGCCCGTTCGACTTATGCTCAGTTCGAAACAATCGAACGTCTGCGCGGCGTGCGCGTCCGCGACATCATGGCCGGTGACTGGCCGGTTATCGATGCAAAGACTAACCTGCAAACATTCGTTCACGAGCATTTGCTCAAGTCAGCAAAGCGGTGCTTCGTCGTAGAAGAAAATCGTCACGTGGTAGGAATCGTGACGCCACACGAAGTGAAAGATGTGGATCGAGAGAAATGGCCCCAAGTGGCCGTGGCCGAGGTAATGCTTCCGCTGGAGAAATTGCACGCAGTAAAACCTGCTACCACTTTGACTGAGGCGCTGGAAACCATGGGTCGCGAAGATGTTAATCAACTCCCGGTCATGAGCAATGGACATCTCGAGGGAATTATTTCTCGTGGTCACATACTTCGGCTACTGCAGACGAGAGCTGAACTGCACGTGTGATGGTGAATAGCGATCAGCCGGTCCACGAAAAGCTGCCCGACGCTTCGGCCGAGCGGACCGATGCGGTAACGAGTACTGGTACGTTCGAACGTAGGCGGCCGGCAGATCTAGCCGAACCCAATGTTGACGTTGCGATTCCGGCAATCGAGTTTCGCAATGTCAACTTTTCCTACGAGGACAAGAAAGTCCTCGACGATCTCAGCTTCAAACTGGCGAAAGGCGAGATCAAGATCATTCTGAGCGGCTCGGGTGGCGGCAAGTCGACGATCCTCAAACTCGTCTTGGGTCTGTTGAAGCCAGATGCCGGCAAGATTTTTATAGATGGTGAAGAGGTTACTGAACTCGATGAATCGGAGCTTCAGAGAACTCGCGACAAGATCGGAATGGTTTTTCAGGAAGGAGCGCTATTCGATTCGCTGACGGTTTACGAAAACGTTGCTTATCGTCTTCAGGATCGCGGTATGCCGGAAGAGGATATAGAAGAAGAAGTACGCTTACTGTTGAAATTCGTGAAGCTCGAAAAAGAAATGGATAAATTGCCAAGCGAGTTATCCGGCGGCATGCGGAAGCGAGTGAGTGTGGCCCGCGCGCTTGTTGGCAATCCAAAGATAGTCTTGTTTGACGAGCCGACGGTTGCTCTTGATCCTCCCACCTCCGGGACAATCTGCGATCTGATTATTGAGCTTAGAGACTTAGAAAACGTTGCGTCGATTGTCGTGACGCACGAAATGGATGTCGTCAAATATTTGACTTCGGAATATGCCAGAATCGGTGAAAGAGGAAAGATCGAATTCAAGGATGAAGGTCAGCAATTGTGCCTTACCAATACGAACATCTTAATGTTGCGTCATGGTCGCGAGATTTTCAGCGGCACCAGCAAAGAGCTAATCGAATCTGATGATCCTTACATTCAAAATTTCATCCGCGGCACTGAGTTATTGCCCGAACGTGCTGAGAGTCGCGAATAAAAATGGAGAAGAACTTCGATCTCGTCATTATCGGCACGGGCTCGGCCGGCGCCACGGCAGCGTTCAAATGTCGCGAGGCGGATTGGCAAGTGGCCATTGTTGATTCGAGACCATTTGGAGGGACATGCGCGTTACGCGGTTGCGATCCCAAGAAAGTCCTGGTGGGCGCCGCGGACGTGATCGATTGGCTTCGCCGGATGGAAGGAAAGGGAGTTTCGTCCACGGATGCGAAGATCGATTGGCCAGCGCTCATGCGTTTTAAGAGAACCTTCACTGATCCAGTTCCTGAAGACAGGGAGAAAAAGTATGCCCAGGCAGGTATCGCAATGTTCCATGGTCGCACACATTTTCTCGATCAGACGAAAGTCCAGGTGGGTGACGACACTCTGACGGGACGCTTCATCCTCATCGCTGCCGGCGCCAAGCCAGCCTCATTAGGCGTATCGGGTGAGTAGTATCTCACTACCAGCGATCAATTTCTGGAACTGGACAAACTACCAGAGCGAATTGTGTTCGCGCGCGAGCCTCAGCTCGCGGCCCGCATCGGTCACGCTAACACGCCCGTTAAGCATTGACAGCGAGTGTAGAATAAGAAGTCAACAATCAGAGTCTTTTTCGGTTATTTAGGATTTGGCGAAGTGTCTGCGGACCAAATAACACTAGAGAAATCATCGGAGGTAGCTATGCGAAAAGGACGAAGAAATTTTCTAAAAACGAGTGCTGGAGCGGCTGTTGGATTGGCGGCCTGGCCCGCCGTCAACAGAATTACAATGGCTCAAGAGCCACCTGCCACACAGGAAAACGTGGCAAACAGACAATTCGCCCCGGTACAAGTATATTTGCTTGAACTTGACAAGGAACCCGTGGGTTGGATTGGTCCAGCGGTAGGGGAAAACGCCACCAGCGACGTGGCTGAGCAGAAACTGGGCGCCGAGCGCATACAGCATAAACATATTCCGGGCGTGAAGTTCGAAGCAATTACCTTCAAGTGCGGCACCGGGCTCGCGAAGGGTTTCTATTCGTGGTTGGCAGCAACAATCTCAGGCAGGACCGAGCGACGGGATGGTGTGATCCACATAGCCGACAACAACAGGGGCACAATTCTCAATACCCTGACCTTTCATCAGGCGCTAATTTCTGAGATTGGATTCCCGGCCGTAAATGAGAGGTCGAAAGATCAGCGTTCGCTGACCATTAAAGTCGAGCCTGAATGGACGTCGATGGGGCCGGGCGGCGGCAAGTTGGATTCGAGTAGATTTCCGCCGGGTACGCGGTGGCTAAGTGCGAATTTTCGTCTCACGATCGACGGAATCAACTGCGGGCGTGGATTCGACGGAACCTGCGCCGTAAGAGACATTCAAGATTTCTCTTTCAAGCAAAAGGCGGTGGACGATGGTGTGGAACAGCGAATTGATGAAAAGGCGCCCGCTAACCTGGAAATGCCCAACCTCGTTATAACATTGCCGGAAACCAAGGCCGAGGATTTTCTGAAGTGGCAGCAGCAAAAACCTGATAAGAACGGAATGCCAGTTGAAAAGAACGGAATGCTTGAATATCTCGCACCCGACTTCAAGACAACCATCTTCCAATTAGACTTTAGGAATCTAGGGATATTCAAGATCGTGCACACTCTTACTGAAGTGGCTGTATCGATGTATATGGGATCAGCAAACTTCAACGCGAGCTAGCGCCCAATTTGATTTTCGCTCTGGGAGGTAACCATGGGAAAAGGAAGAAGGAACTTTCTGAAGACGAGTGTTGGAGCAGTTGTCGGAATGGTCGCCTGGCCTGCCGTAAACAAGATCACGATCGCTCAGGAACCGATCGCTCCACAACAACAGCAAAAGACGGCGACGGCAACACGAACCGTGGCCAAGTATGGCCTTGCACTTCGCGACCAAAGTGAGGGTTGGATCAAAAAAATAGAAGGAGGTCACCCTTCTGGTGACGTCCTTACTGAGAAAATCGGCCCTGACAGGCTGACTAGGCCTAAGGTGATCGTAAAGTACGAAGCGATTACTATCACCTGCGGCGGCGGCTTAGGAAAGGCTTTTTATGAGTGGCTAGCTAATACGATTGCGGGGCAGCAGTCGGAAGGCGAGGACGGCGCCATCTTGTATGCTGACCGAGAAGGTAGCGTCATCAGTCACCTCTCTTTCTTCGGTGCATTTATTGACCAGATAGACTTTCCCGGCGTAGATGCGACTTCCAAAGATGAAGGAATACTTAAGGTAAAATTTGAGATCGAGCATTCGGCCGCGAGATCGGGAGGACTCTTCAGGTTTACGCCGGAAGAAAGGAAGCCCTGGCTGGCATCGAATTTTCGTTTAACGATTGACGGAATCGAAGGCCTGCGTCCGAAGAGCATTCAACCAGTAACCTGGAAACAAATGCTGGTTGGAAGTTGGCCGCGACTTAAGGCGCTCGACAAAACCGTCTCGGACCTGGTCATTTCGGTACCCGAAGCTCAAGCTCAGGTGCTTCTGAAATGGCGACAGACAAGTTCCAAGAAGGATGGGACGCTGGAATACCTTTCTCCGGATTTGAAGACGACTTTGTTCCAATTAGGCTTCAAAGGCCTGGCAATAAAGACTATGACGCCGAACGTCATGGGCACAACTAGAGAGATGCGAGTGGCGATGTCGGTTGACGCATTGAATTTCACGGTGTTGTAGCCAGTTGGAGTCGAATGATTGCGGTGGCGCTTTCAACCTTGGCCAAGCCAGGAGCAAGCGCCAACAGCCGATGTTAATTCGCCAAGTCCGCAACGACCAGTAACGACCCACGCGCACGTACGTGGAGACGCTGCGAGCTAATGGCAACTCAAGGTTGTCCTGAACGCCCCGTGCACGAAAAGATGTATCGCCCACCCGCGCCCTGATTGTAATCGTCTCCGCCCTGCTCGACCTTGAAGTTGTCGTACGTTTGGCCGCCTCGCCCACCCGATTGTGCCGCCCTCAAGCTCGTATCGGCATAGGGAAAGCCCATTTTGTTGCCACATAGTTTGGAATTATCCAAAACGTCCGTGGCCTGCTCAAGCGAGACAAAATCCACGTCAAAGATCGGCTGAGTCAGCCCGCCAAGGTCTGACTGCTGGATGCACACATAGAGGTGAGGGCCTTTGGTGCCGGCGTTGGCGTCCCCGATGTACTTGTAACCGGGATTGCATGCGTTTGTCGTGGAACCAGATCTGGATACGATACCAAACTGGCGTACGAATGTAGTTGTGGTCCGCGGGCCGAACTGGATGCACATGTAGGTAAAGTCACCCCCAGCGCCTTCGTTCAAATCCTGATTTCGACGCGTGTATCCCGATGGGCATTTAATGTCCCGTGACGAGCCGCTAATGATCTTCAAGTCAGTGGCGACTGGCAGGGCGTTGGTTGGGCCAAGACAAGTGCTATTGAGCTGAATCGATTGGATATTCATGCCCACGGTGTTGCTCGGACTCCAAAGGTTAGGACGATAGGGGGTGACAGTCTCACAGTCGCCCTTATAATTCCTCTCGGTATATACCGCGGCTGCGCGGACCGACCCTTGAAGACTGATGTGCACAATGGCATTACCGTAACCAATGGCAAAGAGATCGGGCACATCTTTGGTGATTGTGATGTGCGGCATGTTTGCCGGCAGGTTGCTCATCGTGCGCCCAAGTATTTGGTTACCTGAACTGGCGCCTTGTTGGTAAATCACGGCTCCGCCTGTGGTCGGCGCCTTCATTATGTTACCTTGACCTTGCGCCGAGCTTCCTGAAATCAGAATTAACAGACTTCCAAACGCTATCAACAAGTTCGTCGAGAGAGATTTAGATATAAGATGCATAACAAACTCCTTTCTTCAATGCAGCCTATACGGGAACCGGAGATCTTCAGTCAGGCGTTCTGACTAAGCCGAAAGTGTCGGGGAACGTCGGCAATCTTATTCGGATGCCATCTGGAAATCAAGAGAATTTATGAGATAGAAATTTCGCTTGCGATTACTTGCTAACCAGGCCCGAGATCTTGCTCAGCTACTTCCTCGCCTCTAAACTGCAACTCATACAGTCGCGAATAAAAATGGAGAAGAAGTTCGATCTCGTCATTATCGGCACTGGCGCGGCCGGCGCTACGGCAGCGTACAAGTGTCGCGACGCGGGTTGGGAAGTGGCCATTGTTGATTCGAGGCCCTTCGGAGGAACATGTGCGCTACGCGGTTGCGATCCCAAGAAGGTCCTGGTGGGCGCCGCGGACCTGTCCGATTGGCTTCGCCGGATGGAAGGAAAGGGAGTTTCGCCCACGGATGCGAAGATCGATTGGCCAGCGCTCATGCGTTTTAAGAGAACCTTCACTGATCCAGTTCCTGAAGACAGGGAGAAAAAGTATGCCCAGGCAGGTATCGCAATGTTTCATGGTCGCACACATTTTCTCGATCAGACAAAAGTCCAGGTGGGTGACGACACTCTGAGGGGACGCTTCATCCTCATCGCTGCCGGCGCCAAACCAGCCTCATTAGGCGTATCGGGTGAG